>CAZGWK010000011.1:0-36605 GCA_964529285.1 uncultured Actinomycetota bacterium | reverse complement strand
CGGCCAGGTACCAGTCCCGGGCGGGGCGGGGCTGGCTGGTGTTGTGGTAGACGGTGATGGCGTGCTCGCCCTGCCACGATCCCGACACGCTTATGGCCCTGGCGGTGATCTCGTGGGTACCTTCCGCAAGCTGTCCGAGGTCCCAGGAGTTGAAAGTATAACTTGCGTTACCGCCGGGAACCGTGAAGCGGTGGCTCTCTATCAGTTCTCCATCGAGCCAGAGCTCGAGGTATTCGATTGAGGTATTGGCAATGCTCGCGGAGGCGGAGACATTGCCCGCGGCGGGATAAGCGAATTCCTGGGGGCTTGTCACCGTCACCAGGGGCACCCTCAAAGCAGCGTTGACGTTAAGGAGGCCCCATCCAAAGTCCTCATCGTAACCCGGGTTGCCCAGATCCCTGGCACCGTCTTTCAGCCTGCGCCATACTTGCTCGGGCGTGCAGCCCGGGTATTCGGCCAGTACGAGCATGGCCGCGGCCGAGACATGCGGGGTCGCCTCGGATGTGCCCGAGCCTGCTTCGTACCTGTTGCCGGGTGAGGGTCCGATGATCCTGCTTCCCGGCGCCACCAGGTCCACGGAGGAATTGTGGTTGGAGAACCAGGAGCGGCTGCCGTCACCGTCAATGGAGCCCACACCGATGACGTAGGTCAGCCCGGCGGGGTAGTTTATGCGCGTATCCCCTTCGTTACCGCTGGCCGCCACCAGGATGCATCCCTGGGAATGAGCATACTCCACCGCGTCCATGAGCTCCTGGGAATAGGTGTGGGACGTGAAGCTCATGTTGATCACGTCAGCCCCGTAGTTGACGGCATGGTAGATCGAATTGATCACGCAGTCCAGGTAACCCTCGCCATTCGCCCCCAGGGCCTTGAGGGGCATCACGCGAGCATTCCAGTCCACGCCCGCCAGGCCCGTGTTGTTGTTGGTGTTGGCGCAGGCCATGCCGGTGACCATGGTTCCATGTCCGCTGTCGTCCCAGGGATCGGAATCGCCGTTGTAGTAATCCCAGCCTCCGCTGCGGCGGCCGGCCAGGTCCGGGTGGCCGTAATCCATGCCCGTGTCTATAACCGCCAGGGTAAGGCTCGAAGAGCCCCTCTGGACGTCCCAAGCCTCGTTCGCCCCCACTCCGTAGGCATCCTGCAGGTTCCACTGCTGAACGTAGAGAGGATCGTCCGGGTGAGTGGTTGCACAGCGGAAGACCATATTGGGCTCGGCCGATTTTACCAGGGGCGATGTCAGGAGCTGGCGCGCGGCATCCAACTCGTCAAGTCCCGGCCTGAGACGCAGCCGTAGAGCCTTCCGCGCAGGACTCGCGGCAGACGAGGAGAGGGTCTCGCGCGCATTATCCCCGAGAATGCCGTCGAACTCGCCCATGAGCCTGTCCAGATCCCCGGGCGCTGACTGCTCGAGAACGACCACTACCTCTCCCTCGAGGTAGCTGCCCGGCGGATACCGTGCCGCGCTGAGACGCTGCATCAACAGGCTTTTTGCCGTGCTCAAGCCCGCGGCGGCCGCTTCGTCGCCTCCTCCGGAGACAGGAAAGCCCAGGCAGAGAAACACCGCCAGCACGGCGATGGCCAGGCTACAAAGCGCCCTTCTGCGTGTATCTATCCTGCTGAGCAATCCACCGCCTCCACTGACGCCCTTCTTCCACCTCTGAACTTATGCCTGTTCCTCGGCTTCTCATCCAGCGGGCACCATGAACCGTCTATCCCCGCTTCCGCCCATGACCTGATTGGACAGAGCTCATATCGGCTCCTTTGTTCTCCGAGTATAGCTGCCGTCCTTACCCCGATCCATTGATCGCGGTCAAGGGCGGCAGTAGGCTCAAGGTATTTATCGGCAGGCCGACATGCCGAACTCAAAGGTTTTTCGCCGCAGCTCAGAGAATGGGTTCTTCAGCCACTTTAACGCGCGTTATCCGTGCCCCGAGGCGGGAGAGCTTGGCCTCGAGGTCCTCGTACCCCCGGTCTACGTGGTACACGTCCAGAAGGTGCGTCTCCCCTTCCGCCGCCAGCCCCGCAAGTACCAGGGCCGCCCCGGCGCGCAGGTCTGGAGCGCATACCGCCGCACCGCTCAACTCGCCCACTCCTTTGACTATGGCGTGATGGCCCTCGATGCTGATATCGCATCCCATGCGGTTCAATTCGTCGACGAACATGAAACGGCTCTCGAAGACATTCTCGGTGATCACGCTAGTGCCAGCGGCCAGGCTGAGCAGCACCATCATCTGGGGCTGCAGGTCGGTGGGAAAACCCGGGAAAGGAAGGGTGGCGAGGTCCGCGGGCCTGTACTCTTCTCCACCGCGCACCAGCAGGCTGTCTTCCCTTTCCTCGACCTCCACGCCCACCTCGCGCAGTTTCTCCATGGGCAGGCCCAGGTGTCCCGGGTCGATCCCCGTGATCTCGACTTCCCCACCCGCTGCCGCCGCGGCAACGGCGAGAGTGCCGGCTTCGATCCGGTCACCTATGGCGGCGTGCTCGATGCCATGCAGCTCGCGGGGTCCTTCTATCTCGATGAGCGGCGTACCGGCTCCGTCTATCCGCGCGCCCATGGATCCCAGGAAAGCCGCTAAGTCCTGTATCTCCGGCTCACAGGCGGCGTTTTCGATGAGCGTACGCCCATCGGCTCCTACGGCGGCCATGATCAGGTTTTCGGTGGCGCCAACGCTGGGAAAGTCGAGGACGATATGCGTCCCCTTGAGGCGCGAAGCGCGCGCGTGCACGTAGCCGTGCTCGGTGCTGATCTCAGCTCCCAGCTCCGCAAGGCCCTTGAGGTGCATATCGATCTTGCGCGAGCCGATATTGCAGCCTCCCGGAATGGCCACCGAAGCCTCTCCCCAACGTGCAACCAGGGGGCCGAGGACGATTATGGACGCCCTCATGCGGCGAACGAGCTGGTAGGGAGCCTCACGAGACGAGAACTCGCCCGATCTTATCCTCAAGCTTCCCTTCTCCCACGTCACCTCCACTCCGAGGCGGCGCAGTACCTCCACCATTATCTCGACGTCGGTGATATGGGGCACGTTATGTATGATGCATTCCTCAGGGGTAAGCAGGCTTGCCGCCATCAGTTTGAGCACGGAGTTCTTGGCCCCTCCGACCCGCACCTCTCCCCATAGGGGATTGCCTCCCACGATAACGAACTTGCTGTTCTCCATAACGGAAATGATACCATCTGCGCAATCTCCCCCGACAGCCTGAATCGCGTAAGCGACATTTACGTCTTTGGCGCGACGGTGCCAATCGCCTTACATTCCCGTATGTTGAGGCCTGACCCCCGATGTTGAAAATGGAGGGCTGACCCCGGGTCTATGAGTGCATGCGTTCGAAGCGCTCGGCTTCCTTGCGCTCCAGGGCTTTCTTGACTTTCTTGAGGCGGAAGATATCCTCTCGCGCGCGTTCCTCCAGGCTCATCTGGATGAACTTTATCTGTTCGTCGTAGTCGGGGATGACGATGTTCTCCAGGGCATTGACGCGGCGGTTGGTCTTGCGTAACTCCTCCCCCAGGCGCCGCAGGCGCGTTTCGATGTCCGCGGATTCGATGATGACGTCGATGATCTCCTCGAACTTCTCCGCCGCGCTATCGACCCTGCTCGATACCCCCGTTATGCCGTAGCCACGCTTGAGGACGTTGCGCATGGTGCTCTGCCCCTTGCGGATCACCGGAATGGGCACTCCCATGACGTGAGTACCGGTGATATCCACCAGCACCTCGCCCTGTGACGCGTAAGATGCCGAGCGCACCTTCGGGCCGCCGTCCTTGGCTTTGGCCATGGCCAGGTCGAACTGGGCATCCGCGGTTACACGTTCCAGGCGCAGGGAAAGACGCATGGTCTCGTCGATTATCGGCATGAACTCAGCCAGCAGGGCATCGCGCTTGCGCTTGAGCAGGTTCATTCCCTGGTCCGCAAGGGCACGGTTGGCCTTGCGCTTGAGAAGTTCGCTCCTAGTCGGGTGGACCTGCTCCATCTGGCTCCTGTCCTAAGTCACGCCGCCGGGATCATTCTTCGCTCACGGCGAGATCCGCAGTCATATCGGGATCGTAGTATTTTTCCACGAAGTCCATGTTGATGCGCTTGATAGTGTCCTTCGGCATCATGCTTATAAGCTTCCATCCCAGCTCCAACGTCTGCTCCAGCTGTCGGTTCTCGTCCTTCTGGTCGAGATAATTCTGCTCGAAGGCATCGGCGAACTTCAAAGCCATACGGTCCATGTCCGTCAATGCCTCCTCGCCTACGATAGCAACCAGGCGGCGCAGGTCCACACCCTCCGCGTAGTAGGCGTAGAGCTGGTCGGCGACGCCGCGGTGATCCCCCCTGGTGCGACCCTCTCCGATGCCCAGGTTCATAAGACGCGAGAGGCAGGGAAGCACGTCGATACAGGGGAAGATACCCCGGCGGTGCAGCTGGCGCGAGAGCACGATCTGTCCCTCGGTGATATACCCGGTGAGGTCCGGTATAGGATGGGTGATATCGTCGTCGGGCATGGCCAGGATGGGCACCTGGGTGACGGAACCAGGCTTGCCCTTGATGCGCCCGGCACGCTCGTAAAGCGAGGCCAGGTCGGTGTACATGTAACCGGGATAGCCGCGGCGTCCGGGTACCTCCTCGCGCGCGGTGGAGATCTCACGCAGTGCCTCACAATAGTTGGTCATGTCGGTGAGGATCACCAGCACCTGCATGTCATGCTCGAAGGCGAGAAACTCGGCTACGGTGAGGGCGCAGCGAGGAGTCAGCAACCTCTCAACGGCGGGGTCGTCGGCGAGATTATTGAAGAAGACCACCCTCTCGAGGGCGCCCGATCGCGCAAAGCTGTCCTGGAAGAAGGAGGCCTCGCGGCGGGTGATGCCCATGGCGGCGAAGACGATGGCGAACTCCTCTCCCCCCATGATCCTGGCGTTCCTCACTATGGCAGCGGCGAGTTCGTTGCCGGGAAGACCCGCACCCGAGAAGATAGGGAGTTTCTGTCCGCGCACCAGGGTGTTGAGGCCATCGATGGCGGATATTCCGGTCTGGATAAAGTCGCGCGGTTCCTCGCGGCTCCAGGGATTGATGGGAGAGCCGCCTATCTCCCTCTCCTCCTCCGGAAAGACATCGGGGCCCCCGTCGATAGGCAGGCCCATGCCGTTGAGGATGCGCCCCAGCAGGTTGACGGAGCAAGGCATCTTGGCCACTTCGCCCCGGAAACGTACGCTGGTCTTGTCCACGTCCAGTCCGGCCGTGGGGCCGAAGACCTGCACCACGGCCAGTTCGCCCGCGAGCTCTATCACCTGGCCGTACTTGGTGCTACCGTCCGCGCTGTGTATCTCCACCATCTCGTTATAGGCCGCGCCCTTGACTTTGCTCACAAAAAGCAGGGGGCCGGCGACTTCCCCCACCGTACGGTACTCAGTCGTGGCCAGGGAAACACTTCCGTTCGACATCTTATCTCTCCCGCTTTCTATCCATTACCATTCGCTCAAGGACCGCATTTCCCGCTGGATCCTGTCCATGAGCTCCGTTATCTTCTCCTCCGCCTCTTCGGACGTAACATCCTTCATGCGCGCTATCTCCGTTTTTATGGGATTCTCGGTCGCCTGCCGCAGCGGCACCCCCTGCACCAGCACCTCCTCCAGACAATCGTAGTATGTGAGGATGGCCTTGAGCATAAGATGCTGTTTGCGAAGGGAACAGAATGCGTCGGTATCGGAGAAAGCGAACTGCTGCAGATAATCCTCCCGCAGCATACGCGTGGTCTCCAGTACCGCCTTGGCGAAATCTGGCAGAGCATCCGGGCCCACCAGCTGCACTATCTCCTGCAGCTCCACCTCTTTCTGCAGCAGGCTCATGGCTTTGTCGCGCAAGGCCCTCCAGTCATCGGCCACGTTCTTGAGATACCATTCCTGCACCTGGTCGAGATAGAGGGTGTAGCTCTTCGTCCAGCTTATGGCCGGGAAGTGGCGGCGGTAGGCCAGCGAGGTGTCAAGCGCCCAGAAAGCGCCGGTTATGCGCAGCGAGTTCTGGGTCATGGGCTCCGAGAAGTCGCCTCCGGGAGGCGATACCGCCCCGATGGCGGTTATGGAACCCATGCGTTCGTCGCTGCCCAGGCAGACCGCACGGCCGCATCGTTCGTAGAAGTCGGCCAGGCGGGTTGCAAGGTACGCCGGGTAACCCTCCTCTCCGGGCATCTCCTCAAGGCGCCCCGATACCTCGCGCAGCGCTTCCCCCCAACGCGAGGTGGAATCGGCCATCAGCGCTACGTTGTAGCCCATATCCCTATAGTATTCAGCCAGAGTTATACCGGTATAGATGGATGCCTCGCGGGCGGCCACGGGCATGTTGGAGGTATTGGCGACCAGGATGGTGCGCTGCATGAGGGGTGCCCCCGTCTTGGGGTCTATGAGGCTCGGGAACTCCGCCAGCACCTCGGTGATCTCGTTTCCCCTCTCGCCGCAACCGATGTAGATCACGATATCGGCATCGGCCCACTTGGCCAGGGTGGTCTCGGTGACCGTCTTACCGGTGCCGAAGCCGCCGGGGATGATGCTGTATCCGCCCTGGGCGATGGGGAAGAAGGTATCGAGGATGCGTGTGCCGGTGATGAAGGGCACGGTGGGATTCTCTTTTCTTAACACCGGCCGGGGCACGCGGGCGGGCCAGGTCTGGTGCAGCCTTATCTCCCCGCCGCCGTCCAGGACGGCGACAACTTCATGCACGGCAAACTCGCCTTCCCTTATCTCGGCGATCTTCCCGGACATTCCGGGCGGGACCATGATGCGGTGGGCTATGTGGTTGGTCTCCTGCACCTCTCCCACGATATCTCCCTCGGCTACCTCGTCGCCCTCCTCCAGCATGGGCTCGAACGTCCAGGTGCGGTCGCGCGGCAGGGCCGCCGTAGTGACGCCTCGCACCATGAAGTCGCCGTGCTCGTCGGCGATATCCACCAGCCTTCTCTGGATCCCGTCATATATGGAACCCAGAAGGCCGGGGCCTAGTTCGAGGAGAAGGGGCTCCTCGCTGCAGGCCACCTTCTCGCCTACATATAAACCCGATGTATCCTCATACACCTGTATGATCGCCATGTCGCCATCGAGCCGGACTACCTCTCCGATCAGCCCGAGCTCGCCCACCCTGGTGATATCGTACATCTTGGCACCGGACATGCCCTCCGCGCTTACCACGGGCCCGGATACCTTCGCAATTGTTCCCTCGATCATACCGAAACTCTCCCGTCTTCCGTCCTATCTCACTACCGTATGCTTTTTATCAACACGTCGTGGCGCTTATTCACCCTCGCCTGCCCGCAGGGTTATATCGAAGCCGATGGCGCGGTGGATGAGGCGTGCCAGGTACGCCCTGCGCTCCCCTACCATCTCAACCGCCTCCTTCACCGGCAGCGGGATGACAATAGGCCTGTATATAGCGTCTATCTTCTGTTTCGTCTTCTCGTCGATGGCATCGTAGAAACTCTCGTTGACGGCCAGGATCCCCGTTTCCGGGTTGTCCAGGAGCAGCTTTATCTGCTCCAACGCCTGCTCGGGTTCTTCCACCTCCACCACGCTGACACCGGCGAGGCGAAAACCGTCCGCCGTCTCGGGATCGGTGACCACAATGGCTTTATACAACCGCCCTCACCTCTGTCCCGCTCATCTCTGCCCTTCTCCTTCGTTCCACATGAAAAGCTCTTTGCGAATCTGGGATTCGATCATGCTGATGTTCTTTCCACGGATAATTATACGCAGGTTGGTGATTTCCAGGTATTTTTTCCACATATATTCGATGATGACCCCCAGCCCCAGCGGATCCTGTGATATGTTGATGCATTTTCTGATGACGTGCTGCTCCAGTTCGTCCTGGAAAACCGCATCGCCCTTCTCCTCGTATGTCCTCATTGCCCTCTGCAGCGCCTCGCCGAAAGGCGTCTCGCGCGACAACAGGTCCACAAGGTCCTCGAGCTGTCCCAGGTGGGAGTATTGCTCGAAATCGTCGCGGCTCATACTGCCGCCCGGCACGTAATAGGTCTGCGCTTTGCTCCCACCCATCTGAAGGCCACACAGGCGCAGCAGGGTCTCGATGTTCATGACATCAACTTCCAGCTCGACTACCTGCCGGGCCAGCCTGGAATTATTATCCAGACCTTTCACCACCTCCGATACTTCGCTGTAGTGGAGCTTGTCGAGATTTATTTCGACGACGGAGAGATCGCGTTCCTTGATATATTCTGCAAGAGAGTCCGTCACCGCCCGGCCGTAGGATATCTTCCATTGCGGACTGAACATGACGATTGCGTCAAGGGAAGCGCGCAGGTCGGGCTGACTTATGATCTCCTCAAGCACCGGCAAGTCCAGGTTCCCGATCGGCACCAGGTTGCGCGTTATCTCCGCCTTGGGAATCAGGGCCCTTTTTCCCCGCAGAAGCGTCTTCAGGTTGTACAGATCCCAGCGGCCGAGCAGGGCATCGATCAACTCGCCCGGCCTTCCCGTGATGAAATCCTTTATCTTGCTGAAGTTCCTGATCAGGTTGTTGTTGAACGCACGGTCGATGTCCGTGGGCCTGAGGCCCTGCAGCACGACTTCTTCGATATCGCTGGCGTATTCGGTAACTTCCAGTATTCCCAGGGCGCGCCGGTAATCGTCCGCCGCCAGCAGCTCGTCGAAGGTATGCCTGTCAATCAGCCTCGACTTCATGGCTTTGACCCTGGCGTTGGCGTAACCATAATCCTTAAGCGGTACCTGAACCATTTTCGTAAAACCCCTCCGACCATGAAGCGAAAGAGGGGGTCTAACCCCCTCCGGTTGCGGCTTTTCCCTCCTCACCGAAGAGGATGTCGTGGACCTGCATGCGCAATCTCTGGCGCGCGCGGTTCAACCTTTCTTCGACCGTATTGATTATCATTACCTTTTTCTCCGGGTCGGAGACGATCAGCCCCCCCGATGTCTCGATATCGCATGCGAGCTCGTATTCCCCGCCGTGCTTGCGCAGCAGGCCCTCCGCCAGCTCCCTGTCCCGGGGGTCGATTCTAACGATGACCTTGCCGTTGAATCGCGCCAGGGCTTCCGCGAGCAGCCTCTCCAGGATGGACGGGTAAGCGTCCCCAGGCCTCAACGCCGCGAGCTTTTCCTCCGCCGCGCGCAGGGCCTCCTCGGAGATGCGGTCCTTGCTCTCGATGACGGCGTTCCTCGATCGCAGCGTTGAAGCGTAGGTGAGGGAGATGGCCTCGCTCTCCGCCTCGGCCTTTACTTTGCCCAAGCGAGCATCGCGTATCTCCCGTGCCTCTTCATCGGCTTTCTCGAGGAGCTCTTTTGTCTCCTCTTGAGCCCGGTTGAAGATCGCCTGGCATTCCTGGCGGCACTGTTCGTCCAATTCCTGCAGGATGTCCTCTAGAGACATACCCTCACTTCCCGCTCATTGTACATATAGAGAATGGATCGATCGTACACTACCCGGCAGGATCACTACTCCTACTCCGACCCCATACCCGTGATGAGGAAGCCGATAACGAACCCCAGCACCACCATGGTCTCGGGGATGGCTATCATGATGATTGCATTACCGGCCAGTTCCGGCTTCTCCGCCAGAGCTCCCGCCATGGCAGCCCCTATCTTCGACTGTGACCAGGCGGTGGCTATCGCGGGCAAGCTCACGGCCAGGGCGGCAGCCAGGGCTATGATACCAAGTTCCAAACTATTCACCTCCAGATCGTTTGAAAGGCTTATACACGGTATCCGTTGCCTGGTAGAATTTCGTGAACGTCTCCACCAGGTTGAGACGCAATGATTGAATGGAAGGGCTTAGCACCCCCAGCGCGATGTTCAAGGTGTGCAGGAGGGCAGCGACGACGACGCCCAGGATGATCATGGCCCCGCTCCCGAACTCCGCCCCCAGTTCGTTGGCGACCTCCGCCAGGATGACCGACGCCAACCCGATGCCGTAGAGACGGGCGTAGGAGAGGAGGTTGCCGAAGGTCAAGGCCGCCTCCAGTCCACCCCCGAAGCCGCCGCCCCAGCCGGCCATAACAACGCCCGCTACTGCCACCACCGCCCCCAGGGGAACTCCCACTCCCTTGATGCCCTGGAAGCCCCACAGGGAACCGAATATCAGCACCAGGCCGAGTAAGAACGCTAGATAGCCCGCCTTCTCCACCGCGTGCTTGCGGTCGTGATGCCTTATGCCGTCTATCAAGCCGATGATCAGGCCACCGCTCATGTGCAGGATGCCGATAATGATGACCACGATGAGCAGGAGTATAAATAGGTCTTCGTTGGCCTGTGCGATGCGCTCCAGGGGCCAGCCCCAGGGCTCGCCGTTGGACGTGTAGCCCCACACCCACTGTACCTCGAGATGCCCCGCAGCATCCTTCCACCCGAAGAGGCGGAAGAGCAGGTCCCCGAAGAACTCGAAATAGAGCAGGCCGAAGACGAAAGTCGATATGGCCGATATCAAAAGCACGTTGGCGTAGAGCTCGAAGAACATGCTTTTAGTCTCCCTCTTCCTCATTATGCGTTTGAGCAGGAAGGATAGCCCTATCAATACCAGGGCGTACCCCATGTCCCCCAGCATGAAGCCGAAGAGGATGGGGAAGAAGATAGCCACCAGGAAGGTCGGATCCATGTGGCCGTACTTCGGCGGGTTGATGAGCATGTAGATAAACTCGAAGGGCTTTACCGCCGGCTTGTTCTGCAACGCGACCGGGGCTTCCTCCATCTCCTCGTGGGTGGGCATCTCCTCGGTGAGCTCGACTTTGCCCTCGAACTTCTCCTGCAGAAGATCGCGGGTTTCAGCGACCTTATCCGAGGGCATCCATCCGGTAATGACGAAGACGTGGCCGCTCTGGCCGAACTTGGGGATAGCATCGAGGGACTCGATACGGTCGGCCAGGTATTCCTTGAGGGCTATCAGGGTGCCGTACCATTCTTCGGATAAATTATCCAGTTCTTCCCTGACCTTCGCCAGCTTGGGCGGTATCTCCTCATAACGGGCCTCGATCTCTTTCAATGCCTCGTCGTAAGGCTTGTCCGCCAGCTCCGTCGGCAGGCGCACCTGGTTCACATTCTCCGTGGCCAGGAAATTGTGCACCTGCTCCGAGAATCGCTTGTGGAAGACCAGGATAGCAGCATGTGTGTTCTCGTCCACGCGGGCCGAGAAGACATCGCACTGCCCGCCGGTGATCTTGTTCAGCTCCCCTTCGATGTAATCGAGCACCTGTTTATAGCGCTCCTCGATAAGCAGGGCGATAGAAGTATACTGCTCGCTGGCTGTCACCTTGCTGGCCAGGGGGTATACCTTCTTGATGATGGGCTCGTATTTTGAGAGGCGGGACAGTTCCACTTCCAGCTCGTTTTTGTAGTTGATGAGTTCGCGCGTGGCTCTCTCCTCCTCGTCAACCATGGCCGAGATCTCTCCCAGGGTCTTGCCCTGGAATGATTGATATTTCTTCTCCAGGGCTGCGCGGTTCGGATTATCCCTCGGCGGAGCCAGCTCGGAGAGTATGGCTTTGTTGCGCAATGCAAGATTCTGGAGCAGGGTGCGCTCTTCCTCCATGGCCGGGTCCATCTCCATGGGGACGAGGTCAGCGTAACGGGGACCCTTCTTCTTGGTGATGTCCTCGAGATGCAGGGTACCCAGGTCCTGCAGGGTCTCCAGTACCTGGAAGAAGAGGGTTTTGACCCCTACGATCTCCACCTTCGACATCGTCAATAGCATCGCTGTCTCCCTTTAATCGTTCAATGTTTGGCGATTATTCTTCCACGGCCCTCGCCGCAATGCTCTGCTGCTTCAACGGCATTACCGCAACGGTGGCTTCAAGCGTGCATCACGCCTTTCCGCTCCCGCCGGCAATAACCGCCCCGATAATAAACTCCACCGCCTTGTCAAGGTTTTTTTCGCCTAGTTTCTCGACCTCGGCGATTTCCTTAGCGGTGGAATTCTCGATCTCTTCAGCCTCTGCGTGGGCACCTGCGATTACCTTGGAGCGAACGTCCTTTCCTATCTCTTCCAGCGTGGCTTTACGCCTGATGGCGGCAGCTTGTCCCTTGGCATCTTCGACGAGCCGATCGGCCTTGGCCTTTTCGGCATTTGTCTTATTGCGGATCTCCATTTCTTTGGCGGAGATGCGGCTGAAAACCTCTGTCCGGGCTCCTATGAATTTCTCTTCCAGCTGGTCGGATATATGCTTGTCTTTTTTCTTCTTACGCGCCCCAGCGGTCTCTTCTTTCTTTGCCTTTTCCTTCGATCCTGCCATGCTGTTTCGACCTCTTGCTTCGACTCTGGCCGGTCTTCTTTTCTTCCTTTAAAACGGCTTTTGGGCTCGCGAAAACTGACGTTCTATCAATCCCGTAACATAATATATGCGGGGTTAAAACATGTCAATAAATCCCCAGTATTAATCGGGTTTCGCGCTGTCCAGCCTCCTTTTCTCTCTCTCGTAGATCAAGCGCAGGCCGTGGAGGGTGAGAAGTGGATCGTGGAATTGCACGCTGCGGCATTCATCCACTATTACCTCGGCCAGCCCTCCCGTAGCAACCACCGTGACCTCTTCTCCCAACTCCTCCTGTATGAGCTCCACCAGGCGGTCCACCTGGCCGGCGAACCCGAAGATGATGCCGGACTGCAGGCTCCATACGGTGTTCTTGCCTATCACCGCGGGTGGGCGATACATATCGATACGTGTAAGTCGGGCCGCCGCCGCGAACAGGGCCTGAGAGGATATCTCGATACCCGGCGCTATCACCCCTCCCAGGTAATCGCCTCCGCCCGAAACCGCATCGAGGGTCGTAGCCGTGCCGAAGTCCACCACGATACTGGGACCGCCGTATCTTTCGTATGCGGCCACCGCGTTTACCAGCCGGTCCGGGCCTACTTCCCCGGGGTTTTCGACGAGTACACGGACCCCCGCATCGATGTTCTTCCCTACGATAAGCGGCTTGAAGTCCCAGTATTCGCTGGTCATGTGCTGAAGGGACAAGGTCGCAGAAGGAACAACGGACGAAATGATAACGGCATCGAAGCCGGAGAATGAAAGACCTTTGAGCATGAGAAATCCCTGGTAATAAAGGGCAAGCTCATCGCCGGTCTGGTTGGAGTCGGTGGATATGCGCCAGTGGCCTACCAGGTCCGATCCCCGATAGGCTCCGATCACCGTCTGCGTGTTGCCTACGTCTATGGCAAGAAGCACGGTTATCCCTCCCGCTTTTCGATTTTTCCCAGCCCATTCATATTAACCGATTGTTGTTCCTATACCCAGAGTCGATCTCAGGCAATGGGAAATGGGAGTCAGGTAACAGAATCACCGCTGGTGTTAATGTCCTGGTTCCAGGTCCAGTGCGATGTCCAGGGCTCTTGCGCTGTGGGTTATGGCCCCCACGGAGATACGATCGACCCCCGTCGCCGCATATGCGGCGACATTCTCCAGGTTTATGCCTCCGGAGGCCTCCAGTTTTACCAGGCCGCGCGCTTCCTGTACGGCCTCTTCCACTTCTTCCACGCTCATATTGTCCAGCATTACGATATCGGCTCCAGCCTGGATGGCCTCCTGCAGTTCCGCCAGGCGCTGCACCTCTACTTCTATGCAAAGGGGTGCCTCCAGCGCGGCGCGTGCTGACTCGACTGCCCTGCCCACTCCGCCAACGGCCGCTACGTGATTGTCTTTGATCAAAACCGCATCGTACAACCCGAAACGGTGGTTCTTGCCTCCCCCCGCCCTTACGGCATATTTCTCCAGGATGCGCAGGCCCGGCGTGGTCTTGCGCGTATCCATTATGTCCGCGCCGAAGGGCGCGGCCGCCGCGACGAACCGAGACGTAAGGGTGGCTATCCCGGAAAGACGCTGCAGGAAATTGAGGGCCGTCCTTTCGCCCTCCAGAATGGTCAACGCGGAGCCTTCTATCACGGCTATCTCGCTCGCGGCGGGAAGGCGGTCCCCATCGCTCACCAGGGACTGGAAATGCGCTTTCGTGTCAAGCAGCCTGAAGACCATGGAGGCGAGGGGCAAACCTGCTATTACCCCCTCCTCCCGCATAACGATCCGGCCCCTGCCCCTGGCGCCGGAAGAGATGAGCGCCCGCGAGGTAACGTCCCCCGAGCTCTGCAGGTCCTCGTCGAGGGCCCTCTGCACTGCCTCCATGCACATGCGCCTGAACTCTTCTTCCATGATCATCGTTCCTTCGCTGCGGCCTGTGACCAATCGTATCGCCAATCGGTCAGTTCGCCCACGGGCCTGAGCTCGCGTTTTATCCGCCCTGCGTCCATGCCGAAGACGATATGCTTGCGCCAGTACTCGGCCTGGCCCGGAAAGTCCACGCGGAAATGACAGCCCCGGCTCTCCTCGCGCAGGAGCGCCGCCTTTACCATCAATGTGGCCAGGGTGATCATGTTCTGGAGCTCGAACCCCTGGGAGCTCGCGTACTCGACCTGAAGCACCTCGAGGTTCTTTGTCAGAAATTGCCAGGCCTCGCTGAGCCCCTCTTTGCTCCTCCGGAAGCCCACGCAATCCATCATCATCTGCTGCAGGAAGGGGCGCAGGAGGTTTACCTCTAGCGGCAAGCGGCTTCTCCTGATTTTATGCTTGAGGTCGCAGACCTTTTCCAGGTCCCCCGTGCCTTCCTCTATCATGCGCGGCAGGTCCTGCATTATGCGCCAGCTGAAGACCAGGCCCTCAAGCAATGAGTTCGAGGCCAGCCGGTTCGCTCCATGTACGCCCGTGCAAGCGACCTCGCCGCAGGCGTAGAGCCCTCTCACCCGCGTCTCGCCGCGCAAGTCGGTCACTACACCGCCACTCATGTAATGCGCTGCAGGGGATACCGGTATGGGCACCTGGGTGATATCGATCCCGGCCTCCAGGCAATGCCTGTAGATGGTTGGGAAGCGTTCCTTGAGCTTAGCGGCGGGGATGTGGGTGGCGTCAAGAAAAAGATGGTCCCTTTCGAGCTTCTTCATCACCCGCACCATCTCGTTGACAACCGTATCCCGCGGCGCCAGGTCTTTCAGGGGATGGACGCCTTCCATTATCCTTCTGCCGGTGTGGTCGACGATCAACGCCCCTTCTCCCCGTAAGGCCTCGCTGATCAACCAGCGCGGCGTCTCGGGCAGGTGCAGCGCAGTGGGATGAAACTGCAGGAACTCGAGGTCCGACACCTCCGCCCCGGCACGCAAAGCCATGGGTACCCCGTCCCCTGTGCATATCTCGGGGTTGGTGGTAATCGGGTACAGCTGGCCCATGCCGCCCATGGCCAGCACCACGGCGGGTGCACGAAAATAATCGATCGTCCCCTCCTCGGCGTCCATGCCCAGGACCCCGGCGCAGCGGCCGTCCACGGTCAGGATATCGATCACGTAGTAGTTCTCGAAGACATCGAGACGTTTGTTATACAGGAGCCGGCGCGTCAGGCTGGCCTCGAGTTCACTCCCGGTGGCGTCTCCCTGCGCATGGGCGACCCTGCGCCTGGAGTGGCCTCCTTCAATGGTCAGATCGAGATGGCCGTCAACGGTATCGAAATGGGCGCCTACCTCCTCGATGAGTTCGGTTATGCGCATGGGCCCCTCGCGTACCAGCGTCCATACCGCCTCCTCCTCGCACAGCCCCTTCCCTGCCTGGATAGTATCCTGAAAATGCAGCTCGGAGCTGTCGTCCGCCCCCAACGCGGATGCAATGCCGCCCTGGGCGATCCTCGTCGCGGTGACGGTGAGGGTGGTCTTGGTCAGCAGGGCAACCCGGAAGCGCCGGGCCGCTCGTAAAGCCGTGGAAAGGCCTGCCACGCCGCTTCCCACCACGATCAGGTCAAATGCCAAACCCGGCATGTCTTCCAGGTCGAAATCAACGAGATAGCGTGGTATCACGGTGCACCTTTCGAGGTCACGGACGCTACCCTATCTCCAACATCCTCTCCACGGCCAGCAGGGCATTGAGGCGTATGTCCTCAGGTATCTCGACCCTGGGCGCAAGATCCCGCATGGACTTCTCCACCTTAGCGAGCGTGATCAGCTTCATGTCCCGGCACAATGGCTCCTCGCTGGGAAAGAAGAACCTCTTAGTGGGGAATCTCTTGCCCAGCGGGTGGCCCATGCCCGCTTCGGTCAGGACTATCACCTCTTCTTTCCCGCTTTTCTCGACCACCTTGAACATCCCAGAGGTGCTGGCAACCTCGTCGGCCAGGTCCAGTACATCTTCACCGCACTCCGGGTGTGCGACCACCAGCGCCCCGGGGTGCAGGCGTTTCTGTTCCATCACCATCTCCACGGTGATGTTGTCGTGGACGGGGCAGCAGCCCTCCCAGATGATCAACTCTTTTCCGGTGACCTTTTGCACGTACCGTCCCAGGTTCTTGTCGGGGGTGAAGATTATCTCGCCTGCGCCTATCGCGCGCACGACTTCCACCGCATTCCCGGAAGTACAACAATAGTCACTCTCCGCCTTCACGGCGGCGGTGGAGTTGACGTAAGTGACCACCAGAGCTTGAGGATGCAGCTTCTTGAGAGCGATCAATCCCTCCGGTGTGATGGTATCGGCGAGAGGACAGCCGGCATCGGGTTCGGGCAGCAGCGTTATCTTTTCCGGGTTTACGATAGCAGAAGTCTCGGCCATGAAATGGACGCCGCAGAACACGATCACCTCGGCTTCTACGCTCGAGGCTTTGCGGGCAAGGCCCAGGGAATCGCCCGTGAAGTCCGCCAGATCCTGTATCTCCGGCCTCTGATAATTATGGGCGAGGATGACCGCATTTCGCTCGTCTCGCAACCGCCCTATACTTGCGAGCAAATCCGCCTCAATGTCCATGGGCTATACTTGCACCCCCCGGGTTGAAGCCGTTCGGCTCTCCACCATCGTGCTTCGTGAGCCGCCGCATAAACAGGTCGCGGCCGCTCGCATATCTGATCGTTCCCTTTAACTATATTGTACAGTAATCCCTTGCTTTGATTATGGAAAGGCTCGCCTCCGGCAGGGGTCATTGCCTGCGAAGCAGGGATAGCTGTCGGGGTTAAGGTCGACCCAGCCGGGGCTCTCACTCAACAGATATCATCCGCCGTGACATGATCGTCGACATGAGTGATGCGGTTGAACTGATCGACATGGACGACCCGAGGGCGCATGGTATGGGCCTCTTCCTCTTCCACGACGCTGAATGAGAAGATGATAATGGTATCGCCTTTGTGGATAAGGCGGGCTGCGGCGCCGTTCATGGCGATTATTCCCGATCCCGGCTCCCCGCTGATCACATAGGTCTCGAGACGGTTGCCGTTGTCTATATCCACGACCATGACTTTCTCGTAGGGGAGAAGGTCTGCCGCCTCCACGAGTTCCTCGTCAATGGTGATGCTCCCGACGTAATGAAGGTCCGCGTCGGTCACCACCGCTCTGTGTATTTTGCTCTTGAGCATTATCCGCTGCATACCCGCGCCTTCTCCATCAAGCTCTCAGGGCTCTTCGTGCGCTCTGTAGCCAGTTTTATTCGCTTCCTCCTCAATAAAAATATAGCAATAAATACCTTATAGTCCAAATCGATCCCTAAACCCGGTTATGCGCAGCGCCAGAGTATCCCGTAGACCGTCGCCATCAGGGTTCTATCTCCAACAGGATGTTGTCTATCAAGCGCGCCTTCCCCACCCGGGCGGCGAGGGCGAAAAGCACCTCCCCCCGCAGCGTCGCGGGAGGTGAAAGCAGGTCCCACTCCACCGCCTCCACGTACTCGGGCTGTACCAGGGGTTCCTGTGCGATAAGGGCGAGCATGGCTTCCGTCACCTTTTCCGGGTCCCTCTCCCCTTCGGCCACCAGTCGCCGTGCGAGCTGCAGCGAGCGGTAGAGAACGGTCGCCGCCTCTCTCTCATGCGGTTCCAGGTAAACGTTGCGCGAGCTCATGGCCAGGCCGTCGCGCTCGCGCAGAGTCGGGCAGGCAATGATCTCGACGTCGAAATTCAGATCCCGCGCCATCCTGCGGATGACCTGTACCTGCTGGGCGTCCTTGAGGCCGAAATAGGCGCGGTCGGCGGGGATTATGTTGAAGAGTTTGGCCACGATCGTGGCTACGCCACGGAAATGCCCGGGTCGAACCGGGCCGCACAGCCGGTCCGTTATTCCTTCGACCGTCACGTAGGTCAGGTGGGGTTCGGGGTACATATCCTCTGCGCGGGGATGGAATATGCAGTCTACCCCGGCTTGCGTCGCCATCTCGACATCCCGCGCGAGGTCGCGCGGATAATGCTCGAGGTCCTCGCCGGTGCCGAACTGGGTGGGATTGACGAAGAGGCTTACCACTACGAAAGCGCATTCCTCCCGGGCGGCGCGCATCAGAGATATGTGACCCTGGTGAAAAAAACCCATGGTGGGAACCAGCCCGACGGTTTCGCCGCCGCATTTCCGTTCCTCGACCGTTCTCCTCATCTCTCCCGCGGCCGTAACGATCCTCATGCCACATCTCCAAGCTACATCCGGCTACCTCGAGTTCTACGTATCAAGAATAGTGCAGCAGGAGCTCCTCTATCTCCTCGCAGCGCGATTTGCTGACCTCCGCCTCCGCGAGATCGAGGGCGAACATCGAGAGAGAGGTATACACCTTGAGCAGCTGCTCCTTTGCCTCGCTTTCGAGGAATTCCAGGTGACGCCGCAGGACGCCGATATCCCCTCGTGCCACGGGCCCGGTGAGGGCCTTCTCGGTTCCCAGCCTCTTAAGGTTGCCGACCGTGCCCTCGATGAGGGGGATGAGCGCCTTTAAGGCCCTTTCGTGGCGCATGCCTATGTCCTGGTAAACGAGCTCGGCTGCATGTTCGAGGGCCACGAGCAGGTTGCTCGCCAAAACGGCCCCGATATGGTAGAGGGTCTTGTCTTTCTCCTCCAGGAGCACCGGTTCTCCGCCCAGCTTGTGCACCAGTTCCTCCGCCCAAACCTGGGTAGCCTCGTTCCTGGTGGTCACGGCGAAGACAGAGCCGGGGATGGACTTTATCGCCCCGCGTATGTCCGCGAAGGTCTGCAGGGGATGTATGCATGCCGTATCGGCGCCCAGCTCCTCCGCCGGCTCCAGGATATCGAGGCCGAGAGCCCCGCTCATATGTACGAGATGATCTCCTTTCCTGACCGCCTGTCCGCTCACCAGGCTGAGGCAGGTATCGGCGATGAGGTCGTCGGGGGTGGTGATGATTATCGCGTTCCCCTTCTTCCCCGCCTTCACTACGTCGGATGTGAACACGGCTTCGCTTATATGCTTTGCCACCTGCTTGAGGGATTCTTCGCTGCGGGTGGCTACAGCGGTCACCCTTTCGCCCTTGTGCTGCAGGATCCGGCCCACCGCCGTGCCGACCCTGCCGCCTCCTATTATCACGAACCGGTCCACTCTCTTAGCCATGCCATTCCTCCTTGTCGTAGCGGAAGGCCATCCGCACCCTGTCACGGCCTCCGGCGTTGTCAAGACGCGGCGCCCATCCCCCCGGGGGCGGACCGTCCGGCAACAGCTCCAGCAGCGGTACCATGACGAACTCCCTCTCCAGCATACGGGGATGGGGTATGATCAGGTCCTTTTCCTCCAACTGTAAGTCGTCAAAGAGCAATATGTCTACGTCGATGACCCTGGGGCCCCATCTTTCCCCTCGCACCCTTCCCAGCTTTGCCTCTATGTCCCTGCAGGCAGCGAGCATGCCGCGGGGGTCGCGGGAGGTCGACACCCGGGCCACCAGGTTGAGGAATTCCGGCTGATCCACGACCCCCCAGGGAGCCGTCTCGTATACCGAAGATACCTCGAGGACCCGTATGCCCTCCATGGCCTCCAGCATGCGCAGTGCCGAGAGCAGGTTCTCCCTGCGGTCCCCGAGGTTGCTGCCCATACCCAGGAAGGCTTCGTGTTCCTCCTTACCGGCCATCTCGATCGAAGGCCACCTCCACCATGACTTCCTCTACCTCCCGCTGCATGGGAGCTTCCGGTTTGTGCACCCTCACCACCAGCGAAGAGGCGGGGGTAGTCCGCATGATATGTTCGCCTATGCGCGATGCCAGGGTTTCGATAAGTTCGTACCTCTCCCGCGTCGCCAGCTCGTACACGTGCGACGCCAGGAGGTCGTAGTCGACGGCCGCCGCCAGGTCGTCGCCGGCTACCGCCTGCGTTGCGTCGTATTGCAGTTCTATATCTACGGAGAAAACCTGTCCCTCCTCCTTCTCCCGCGCCGTGCAGCCATGATAGGCGAAGGCCTCGATGCCGGAGATGACGATCTTCGCGACGGCGGCCATGCTATTTCTCTCTTATGGTGGCCTTGATCAGAACGTCGGTAGATTCGAGTGCGTCTACTACGTCCATGCCGGATATCACTTTCCCGAAGATAGTGAAATACTGGTCGAGCTGCGTAGTATCCTGCTTAAGAATATAGAAATCGGTGGTGGCGGAGTTTGCCATGGGAAGCTGCGTCTCCGGATCTGAGGGCTTGGCCATTCCTATCGCACCCCTGAGGTTGGACCCGCCCGTCTCATCGATGACCACGCCGACCCCCTGGTCTTGCGCGAGGGCTTCCTGCATCTTCACCTCGTCCGGTTCCGATCCGCCGGACTCCGCGAGCAACGACTGGTAATGACTCCCGGTCTGTACCACGAAATCCTCCACCCGGTACCAGAGGAGGCCGTCGTAGAAGCCCTCGTTCACCAGGTTGGTTATATGCTGAACGGTCTGGGGGGTGTCATCGCCGTAAAGGCCGACCACGATCTCTCCCTCGGTGGTCTCCATAACCATTTCCGCGGTTACCTGCGGTTCCGACTCTTTCTTCTCCTCCTCCTTCTTCATGTAGTTGACCAGGAATATGAGGCCAACGGTGACGGCAACGGTCAGGAGGGAGACGGTTATTATGAACGCGCGGCGGCGGACCTTTTTTCTCTCCTCCTGCTGTCGCTTCTCCTGCTCCACCTTGCGCTGCTGCTTCAGTTTCTGGGCCTTACCCAATGCATTGCTCCTTACCCTTTGCCCACGATGGCATCCGCCAACCGGGCTACTCGTACCATCTCCTTAACGTCGTGCACGCGCACGATGTCCGCACCGTTGGCTATGCCCGCGGACACGCTGGCCGCCGTCCCCTCCACCCTCTCGTCCTCCGGCAGGTCAAGTATCCTGCCGATGAAGCTCTTGCGCGAGGTCCCGAGCACCAGCACGTACCCCAGTGATTTGAACTCATTGAGGCGGCGGACGATCTCCAGGTTATGTTCCAGCGTCTTACCGAAACCTATGCCGGGGTCCACCATTATGTTGGACGGATCGGCTCCCGCATCGATCGCTTCCTGCGCCCGCTCCCGCAGAAATGCCGCTATCTCTCCGATGACGTCGTCGTAGCGGGGCTCCACCTGCATGTCCTTGGGCATGCCCTGCATGTGCATGAGACAGAAGGGCACTCCCTTGTCCACCAACAGGGGAAGCATCTCCGCGTCCAGCCGCATGGCGCTGATCTCGTTAACCATGGCGCATCCGGCCTGCAGGGCGCGGCGCGCCACCTCCGACTTGGTTGTATCTATGGAAACCGGCACTCCGGCCTTGCCCGCGATACCTTCGATGACCGGCATCACTCGGCGCAATTCCTCGTCCAGGGTTATGAAATCCGATCCGGGGCGGGTCGATTCGCCTCCGATATCCAGGATATCCGCGCCGTCCTCCTCCAGCCGCAGGGCGTGGTCTATGGCCGTGCCGGCATCGAAAAAACGTCCGCCGTCGGAGAACGAGTCGGGCGTGACGTTGACCACCCCCATCACCAGCGTGCGCCGTTCCAGGTCATATTCCCTGCCTCCCAGGCTGAGCCTGCGCCGGCTCTCGACCATCTCCGGGCGCAGCAGGACTTCCAGCTCCGCCGACAGCGCCTTGAGGCCGAACGGCTGCCTCTTCAATTTCGCTATCAACTGCTTGAAATGTTTGAGGTTTCCGGATATCAACGCCGATACTTTTACGCCCCCGTAGTCGAAGACCTCGCGCGGCAGCGAAACCTCTCCCCCGATGGAGAGCATGTTCTGCTTCAAGATGTTAGCGGCCTTGGTGTCCACGTTGTCCACGCGTACGACCCTGCTGACCATCTTCGGCGCCATTATCGCCCTTCCCTGCTCGCTGGGCCTCACCTCATCCAGGCGGGCATACGCCTCGTCCAGATCGTCCACGTCCAGGAAACGAGGGTTGAACCTCATGCCGCCCCTCAGCTCTTCTGGCGGATCAGGGACATCGCTTCCGCACGCGACGCCGCATTGGTATGGAAGGTACCCCGTACCGCGGAGGTTATGGTCAGCGTGCCGGGTTTTTTTACTCCGCGCATGGACATGCACAGGTGTTCCGCCTCGACGACGACGAGGACGCCGCGGGGGCGCAATGCTTTTACCAGCGTATCGGCAACATCAGTGGTCAGCCTCTCCTGTACCTGCAGCCGTTTGGAGAGAATGTCGACTACGCGTGCCAGTTTGCTGATGCCCGTGATCTGTCCCTCGGGACCGGGGATGTAGGCCACGTGCGCCTTTCCCAGGAAGGGCACCAGGTGGTGTTCACATATGGAATAAAGCGGGATGTCCTTGACCACGATCATCTCCTCGTGCTCCTCCATGAACATCGCCTGGATGACGTCCAGGGGATCAATATCCATGCCGCTCAATATCTCCTCGTACATCTTGGCGACACGCTCGGGGGTATCCACCAGACCCTCCCGCGACAGGTCCTCACCGACAGCCTCGAGGATCAGGCTTACGCCCTGTTTTATCTTCTCCTTATCCACTTCAATCCTCCTTCCCGAGTTTCCCGCATATTATATCGCAAGAAATCAGCCTGGGGTCAGCCCTCCATTATCAACATCCGGGGTCAGCCCTCCACATTTCACATAATCGTCCATGTAGGTGGTCAGAGGAGATCTTCAATAGATTATTGGAATGTGGAGGGCCGACCCCTTACTCCGGTTGGGGGAGGGGCCTTCCTTTGATGGGAGAGGGCGCCCTTACTTCCTCCTGCTCTTTGTCGGGAGAATCCTCCTGCTTCGCCGCCTTACGGGGCTCCACGGCTGCCTCGATCTTCTTTCCCTCGAGGAGGGCAAGAAGCTCTTCTTTCTCAAGGGTCTCGTGATCGATGAGTGCCCTGGCGATGATATCGAGCCTTTCCCGATGGTTCTTCAGGATAGTTTCGGCCCGCTCGTATGCCTCGTCCACCAGCCTCCTTACCTCCTGGTCGATCTGGTAAGCGATCTGGTCGCTGTAGTCCTGGTGGGTGGTGAAGTCCCTGCCCAGGAACACCTCTCCCTGTTTCTGCCCCAGGGTAAGCGGGCCCAGCTTCTCGCTCATCCCGAATTCGCAGACCATCTTGCGCGCCAGCTTGGTGGCCTTCTCGATGTCGTTCTGGTCGCCCGTCGTGATCTCCGAGAAGATCATTTCCTCCGCCACCCTTCCTCCGAGCAGCATGGCCAGTTCGTCCACCAGCTCGCCCTTGGTGACCAGGTACTTGTCCTCCATAGGCAGGGTGAGCGTATATCCGAGGGCCTGGCCGCGGGGGATAATGGATATCTTGTGCACGGGGTCGGCGTTGGGCAGCTCGTGCGCTACCATGGCATGGCCGGTCTCGTGGTAGGCTATGATCTCCTTTTCCTTCTGGCTTATGAGGCGGGTGCGGCGCTCGGGACCCGCTATGACGCGGTCGATGGACTCCTCCATCTCCTCCATGTCCAGCTTCTTCTTGCTGTGACGGGCGGAGAGGAGCGCGGCCTCGTTCACCAGGTTGGCCAGGTCGGCGCCCGTAAAGCCCGGGGTACGCCGCGCCAGCACCTCCAGATCGACATCATCCGACAGGGGCTTGTCCCGCGTGTGTACCTTGAGGATCTCCGCGCGCCCGTTCAGATCGGGGCGGTCGACCACGATCTGACGATCGAACCGCCCCGGCCTCAGCAACGCCGGGTCCAGTATGTCCGGGCGGTTGGTCGCGGCGATGAGGATCACGCCGGTTTTCATGTCGAAACCGTCCATCTCCACCAACAGCTGGTTGAGTGTCTGTTCGCGCTCGTCATGCCCTCCGCCCAGGCCCGCCCCGCGGTGCCTGCCTACTGCGTCTATCTCGTCCATGAAGATGATGGCGGGGGCGGATGATTTCGCCTGCTCGAAGAGGTCGCGCACACGCGAGGCCCCTACACCCACGAACATCTCCACGAAATCGGACCCGGATATGGAGAAGAAGGGGACTCCGGCCTCTCCGGCCACCGCGCGCGCCAGGAGTGTCTTGCCGGAACCGGGCGGTCCGTAGAGCAGCACGCCTTTAGGTATCTTTGCTCCCAGGGCCTGGAACTTGGACGGACTGGACAGGAAGTCCCTTATCTCCTCAAGTTCTTCAACCGCCTCCTCCACGCCGGCGACGTCCTTGAAAGTGACCCGCGTCTGCTCCTTGGTCATTACCTTGGCCTTGCTCTTACCGAAGGACATCACCTTGCTTCCTCCACCCTGCATCTGCTGAAAGAGGAAGAAAAAGAGCACGATGATAAGGATGAACGGCAGGAGATTGAGGACGATCCCCAGGAAGTCGAACCCCCCCTGGTTGTCTACCTTCAATTCCAGCCCTTTGTACGCGGCGTATTTCTGGGCCGTCTCCGGGTCATCCGATTCCCCCAGTTCGCGGTACTCGAGTATCTTCTCCGTAAGCGCGGTCGTGTATTCCTCCGGGTAACTCGCCTCGTACTCGTCGCCCGAAACCAGGGTACCCTCGACGACGTTATCCTTGTCCTTGATGGTTACGGTTGCTATCTCGCCGGTCGCCAGCCTGTCCTCGAACCAGCTGAGGTCCTTACTCTTATCGTCTCCAAAAAGGCTCGGGGATTTGGTCCATACCAGGATAACCACGAACACTATGATCAGGTAGAAGATCGCCGTTCTCCACAGCCTCTTATTTCCCATATTCAACCGGTCCCGTCACTTCCTTCCTCATCCCCCAGCACCCCTACGTATGGCAGTTGCCGGTACCTCTCCGCGTAGTCCAGCCCATAGCCGACCACGAACCTGGGGGGTACGTTAAAACCGCAGTACTTGACGTATATATCCACCTTACGCGCGTCAGGTTTGTTAAGCAAGGTACATATCTCCACCGATGCCGGACCCTTGTCCCGCAGCATTCCAGAGAGGTATTTGAGGGTCAGGCCCGTGTCCACGATGTCCTCGACCAGCAGTACGTCCTTGCCCGCGATCTCCAGGTCTACGTCCTTCACTATCTTCACGACTCCAGATGATTCGGTATCCGTCCCGTAACTCGAGACGGCGACGAAATCTATCTCCAGCGGCAGTTCGAGCTGGCGTGCCAGGTCGGCCAGGAACACGAACGCGCCCTTGAGCACACCGATCATGACCAGGTCCCGATCCCTGTAATCCCTGGATATCTCCTGCGCGATCTCAGATATCCGGGTCTCTATCTCCTCCCGGCCGATAAGCGGTGCCGCCCTCTCTCCATCCATGTCGCCCTTATCCTCCTGCGGGAGCTGCGGTCGCCTGATTGATCTCAATTATGGCGATCATTCTGCACCCCTTTTTACCTTTACCTACGCAGCTCCGGCCATCACCTTACCATAAGGCCCCATGCGTCGCCATGACGGCCCCTTCTCGAGCCAGAATGCTCCGTAACGTGCGGTCGCTATTAACTTATCGTCCTTCTCTCTCCACGTCTGAATCCCCATACCCGCGGCCCTTCCCGGCTTCTCAATGCCCCGTTACCTTCAGTACCGCTACGCGCCTGGTATCCCCGCGCAACTTGAACCTATCGTCGATGCGCATACCCACTACCCATGCGATCTCACCCTTGCATTCGATGACCATGATCCCCGGCCTCTCCTCACGGGGGACTTTCTCATCCACCAGGAAATCCTGCAGCTTACGCCCTCCGGGTGCGCCCAGTGGATGAAAACGGTCTCCCGGGCGGACACCCCTGGCCAGCAGGGGGAAAGAGAGACGATCGGCATCCAGCCACGCCTCGCGGGGACTTTCCACGGCCTTGCGGGGATCCTCACCGCCGCTCTTACGCACGCTTACCTCCAGCCGCAGGCCGGTCCCCGGCACGGGATACGTGCCCTCGCCCTGGATATGTATCTCCGGGACGGCTACACGCGGGGGCCTCGGCCCGAGCACGATGCGGTCATATACGCGCCTCGCGGAGTGATCCTGCCCCAGGTCGAGACGGGAGCATCCCTCTATGTCCAGGAGTTTGGAGCGGATATCCTCCACCAGGCCGAAACGGGGTTCCAGGCCCAGCCGGCGCAAGCATGCCGCGATCACCTCGCGCCGCACCGCCAGCGGCCGGGACCGCAGTCCCTCCACGTCGATCTCTTCTCCCCGTGCCTTCGCCGTTACGTCCGTTTCCTCACTTTGACTCGTGAGCTCGTCTATGACCTCCGCCAGGGATGCCAGCATCTCCGCCTCGCCCAGAAGCACCCGTTTTACGGAGGGGTTGTATTCCTCTTCCAGCAGCGGCAGAAGCCGGTGGCGGATGCGGTTGCGGGGGATGGATGTGTCCAGGTTGGTATGATCGAGGCGTGGAGCGAAGGGGAGAAAGCGAGCGTACTCGTCCACCTCGCTTCTCCACACACGGATGAGGGGCCGTACGAAGGGGGGGCGCAGCGGTGGTATGGAGCCCAGGCCGCGCGGCCCGGCGCCGCTTATCACGCGCAAGAGCAAAGTCTCTACGCGATCGTCGGCGGTATGGCCGGTGGCGAGCCGCTCCGCCCCACTGCTCTCCAGTTCCTCGCGGAAAGCTCCGTAACGTGCTTCCCGCAGTCCCTCCTCGGGGCTCGTTCCCGCGCCCCGCTGAACCTCTACACGCCGCACGCTGCAATCCAGACCGTAATGCTCGGCGACGCGCCGTACGTATGTCGCATCATCGGCCGCATCCCGGCGCACCCCGTGATCGACGTGGACTACGCGCAGGGATATGCCTTCTTCCTCAGCCAGCTGCATTAGAACGTCCAGGAGTACAAGTGAGTCCGCTCCTCCGGATACCGCTGCCAGAACCACCTCCCCCCGCCCGAACATGGGCCAGCGGCGCAGGGTATCTCTGACCCTGGCGATAACGGTGAACCGCTCTCTCTCCCATCTCATACCACTAATATAATGCATCCGGATATTAACCCGACATCCACACATCCATCCGGGGAGGGACAAGGAGAGAAAAATAGTGCCAGCGTCGAAGTCGATGAGATCGAAGCCATAACGGCTATGTGGGACCGAAGTGATCAGCCCTCCCCGTTCAACTTGGTCCGGCGAGGTCTCATCTGCTCATATTCGCAGGTGATTACATGGCTTGTGGAGAGCTGACCCCTGGCGTTTACCTGACCCTCCCTACATCCTTAGTACGGCCGTGCCGGTGACCGGAGAGATCTCCAGTTGGATGCCTGGAGAGGCCTCGCCGAGCTCGAACAGGACCCTCTCCGCCTCTTCTCCAACGAGTCGTAACGGTCTCGCGCCCTCGACACGCAGGGGAAATATCTCCAGGTCCTCCAGCACTCCCCCGCTGAACCGGCAAGCGGCGAATATGCCGGTCTTACCCTCCTCGCTCTCGGAGGAAAACACCAGGTTGCCCAGGGAATAGATCACCGGGACCCCTTGCAGTACCTCGATCCCCTGTACGACGTGGGGGTGGCAGCCCACCACGAGATCCGCTCCCGCCTCGACGCATACCCAGGCGAGCTCCCTCTGCCGGGGCGTTATCTCCGCCGACCCGACCTCACCCCAGTGCAGGAATGCCACGACGTAGGACGCATCTTCCTCTGCCTCCTTCACCATCTCCCCCAGGCGTTCCCGTGACGGGGCCGAGATACCGGGCGTGTCCTCGCCCGCGCTGTAGGTCGCCGGAGCCACGTCGCAGAAAGAGAGCAGGGCTACGCTCGCCCCGTTACCAGCCTCAAGGACGAGGGGCTTTTCCGCTGCCCGGTCATTCGATCCGGCTCCGAATGTTTCGAGATCGTTGCCGCGCAGGATGCTCAATGTCTCCTGCAGGCCCGCGCTGCCGTAATCCATGATGTGATCGTTTGCGAGACAGACAGCATCGACGCCGGCAGTCGCCATGGGGGCCGCACAGGAGGAGTCCCCCCGCAGGAGGACGGATGACTGTTCGGGGTTGGGCTCGCTGCCGCGGCACAGCGGCCCCTCGAGATTGACCACCGTGAGGTCGTAACCGCCCAAGAGAACCGCTATCTCTTCCCAGGGATAGCCGGAACCTTCCCGCTCGACAACGTCCTTTACCGCCAGGCCGAAGGTCACGTCTCCGCCCACACCGAGACTTAGCGGCGAGGCGGCGAAGTCGCGTAATGCCTGCGGCTCGTTCTCCACTTGCCCTTGCGAGTTCTCCACCATCTCGCCCGCCGTCTGTACGTAGGACTGATCGCCGCGGTTCTCACCCGGGTAGCGCTCAAATGTAAGCGTGAAGACGGCGAAGACCACGCCGACCACCAGGGCGCATCCCACCAAGAGGAAGATGGCCTGGCGTCTCGCCTGCTGGCGCTTGAGCCGGCTTAACTGTGTCCTGGTCAATCTCCGTCCTCCCGCATATAGTCATTCTCCGCCTGCCGGAGTCCTTCCTGCCGCCTCGCCCCGCAAGGACAACCGCTAAGGGCTCGCCGGAAGGCCAGACTCCATGATACAGCAAGCATTGAAGATGCTCGCGACGTACGCCGGGATATTGTTCGAAATGCCTGTTCAGCACGGACCTACGCCGCGCATTTCAAGATCTTCAGGACATCCGTCCTGAAAACTGAGACAGGTTTGCACCAAATACGGAAGTGCCCCGCCACATGCAATGACCGGGCACAATCCCTTATCTATGCCTTACATACAGGCGCCAGCCGCCCAGCCCTAACAGGGGTACCGCCACCACCACGGGTATAAGCCAGACCAGGAAGGAGGTCCCTTTCGAGGGCTCTTCACCGTTGCGCTCTCTCGAAGTCCTATCCTTGGAATCAGCCCCGGTATCTTTCACGTTCTCTGCGTCTTCTGTTTTCTCGTTCCCGGACTCCCGGGTCTCGTCCGTTTCACTTTCGCCTGTGTCCTCCTGCGTCTCCTCTTCGGCTTCAGACGCCCTCTCATCCTGCTGCTCGCTGCCTCCCTGTGCGGGCGGAGCAGGCTCGCTCCCGGCGGCGCCGTCGCTTCCGCCGCTTCCCTGCCCGCCGGGAGAACCGGAATATGAGACGCCGACAGGGTAAGGTTTTCCTGCGAGAGCGCAGACCGCATAGGCTGTCGTCCATACCGGGTTCTTGTCCGCTCCCTCCATCCAGTAGAAACGCCCGTCAGGTGCCTGCATGGAGGCCACGAAGCTGTAGGGCGTATTGCCGTTCTTCGACCAGGCGGCACCGGCGGGGTCCTGGCCCGCCGCCACTATGGCCTGTACGCACCAGGCGGTGGAGGAGACGTCGGAGGAGCCCGGCTGGAAAGAGAAGCCGCCGTCATCGTTCTGGATGGAGCGGAGGTATGAGAACGCGGACTGTATGGATGGGTCTCCCTCGCTGGCCCCCGCCGCCCTCAAGGCCATTACTGAGGCAGCGGTCATGTCCGGGTTGCTGGCGCCGCCGGGATTGTTGCCCCACCCGCCGTCACCGTTCTGGTTTCTCACGTGCCAGTCCACCGCTCCGGTCGGCACCGCCACCCCGGCCGCCTTGTAGGAAAGCATGCCGAAGGCGTTGGAGTTTATCGCATCCCCTATATTGCCTCCCGCTTTCTGATAGGACTGCACCTTGGCAACGAGATCGACGCCCCCGAACGATCTCGGGTCCTCGCCTGCCGCAGCGGCGGCGAGCAGGGTGCGTTCGTAATCGGTGACGCTGCGCCAGCTTCCCGCTTGTGAGGCGAGGAAGTCAACGGGAGAGCGGCCGCCGTTCTTAACCTGGCGCGGGTCGGCGCCGCCCGCCTTCAGGGCCATTATGCACCATGCCGTAGTCGCGTCAGCCCCGCTGGTCCTTCCCGGTTCCGCGAAACCTCCATCGGGCATCTGATGCTGTTCTATAAACCCAATCCCCTCACCCGTGCCGGCCGCTGCCGGGAATCCGGGGAGCGCGGCCAGCAGGCCCAGCGAGAGAAAAACGGCTGCGCCGGTCGCCTTAAGCTTCGACAATGTCATCACCACCTGGTTTGGAAAGCAAAGCTTCATGCGCGTCCGGCTTGCCCTCCACCACGTATTCGACGGCGAAACGCTCCCGGAAACGCAAGAGCATCGTTGCCACCGGCACGGTTAGGAAGACGGCAAAGAGAAGGTTGCCGGCGGCATGGAAAAAGTCGAACCAGAAACTGGTCAGGTTTGCCGTCATAAAAGATTTGAGGGTCAATGGATACATGAAGGAGAGCCAGAACCAGAAGTTCATTATCCATCCGAAGAGAAATCCCCAGACGGCGCAGAGAGCGGCGATGGGGAATACCTTGATGCGCCTCCTCGTCATCGCCGCAAGCCATGCCCCGCTGGTTCCGGCCAGCCCCCAGGCCAGCATCTGCCAGGGCGTCCACGGCCCCTGTCCCAGAAAGATGTTGCTGAGCAGCGCCGTCAGGGCCCCCACCATGAATCCCGGCTCGGCCCCGAAGACGTAACCGGCGAGGATGGCGATGAAGGTAGCCGGCTGCACCCCCGGCACAGCGGCGAAGAGCACCCGTCCCGCCGCTCCCACCGCCGCCAGGGCTCCTACCACGGCTACCTCGCGTGAACCGTATTCCCCTTCCTCGAAACGGAGAAAAAGCACGGCCAGGGCGATGACCGCCAGGAAGAGCGAGTTCATCGACCAGTTATCGAAAGGCGGAATGCCCGCGATCCCCAGGTAGACCAGCAGGGCGGCGACTGCCACCAGGGCGTATCTTACGAACCGCATCTCGACCTGACCTCCCGCAGAATGGAAATCGCCTCCTCTTCATGAATCACCCCTTCATAGCCGTCGCCGAGCAGCCTGTTTACCTGGGGCGAGAAGAAGAGGGAGTCGCTCAAGACCTCCGCCGCCGGGCCCTCGGCCACCATCCCGCCGTCTCCCATGATGGCCACGCGGTCTGCCAGGGCGGAGGCGAACTCGACGTCGTGCGTTACGACCAGAAGCGAGCTCCCGCCCTTTTCGCTTTCTTTGAGTTCGTCGATAATCAGGCCTTTGTTCTCGTAGTCCAGACCGCGCGTCGGCTCGTCCATTACGACGAGATCGGGGACGGGCGGGAGCAATGCCGCCGCAACCACGACCTTTTCCCTCTCCCCGCTGCTCACATCCCTGGGATTGCGGTCGGCCATCTCCTCCAAGCCGAACCTGGCCAGATTACGGCTGACGGCCTCCTCGGCCTCCCCTCCTGCGTATCCCCTCAAGCGCATGGTATAGAGGAGTTCGTCACGCACCGTGGAGCGCACGAAGTAGGTGCTCGGGTTCTGCGGACAGTAGCCCAACCTCCGGGCCATGCCTGAAAGGCCGTCGAGGGTGGGAGCGTTCCCGAAAAGTGCGGCCTTGCCGCGGGACGGCTGCAATATGCCCAAGAGGCAACGTAACAGGGTGCTCTTGCCCGCTCCGTTCTCCCCCATCACGGCCAGGCCGCAGCCGCCCCCGAGGGAGAGGTCGACGTCCTTCAGGGCCTCAGGGCCGTGCGGATATACGTACCACAATCCGTCCGCACCGACTATCTCGCCGCCCCGATCGCGTCTTCCGCGATGCACGGCGCCTTTTTTTCTGGGGCCGCCGTTGGCGCTGACGTTCTCCCGCAGCATCATCCTGGCCTGGTTGACGGTAAGGGGGATCTCCCGCCATCCCGCCTTTACAAACACCCTGGACACCGGGGGAATAAAAGCCTTGTCGCGTTCCCCGCACCAGCGGGCCGCCGCCTCCGGTTTGCCGTCGAAGAGTATCCTTCCCGACTCCATGTAAACCACCCGCGTAGCATAGTGATAGCACCTCTCCAGCCGGTGCTCTGACATCACCACGGTGGTCCCCGTCTCCTCGTGTATGCGCCTGACCACTGTCAGCAGGTCCTCCGCGCTCAGCGGGTCCAGTTGCGAAGTAGGTTCGTCCAGGACCAGAAGCCTCGGGTGCAGGGCGAGTATGGATGCGAGCACGACCTTCTGGGTCTCGCCGCCGGAGAGCTCCGGGATAAAGGAGCGCCGCAGGCGTGAGAGGCCCAGGCCGGCCAGCATCTCCTCCAACCGCTTGGCGATGGTGGATGCGGGGAGCCCGGCGTTCTCCAGCCCGAAGGTTATCTCCCTCTCAACCGTCGTGCTTACCAGCTGGTCCTCCGCGTCCTGAAATACCATGCCCACCTGCAAGGCCAGTTCCCGCGGCTTCACATCTGTCGTATCACGCCCCCCCACCTTTACCATCCCCCGCATCCTTCCGCCGTGAAAATGGGGGATGAGACCGTTGAACAGGCGCATAAGGGAGGTCTTGCCGCATCCCGTCGGCCCGGTCAACAGGATGAATTCCCCCTTCTCCACCTGGAGGTTTATGTCCTCCAGGGCGGGCCTCTCCGCCCGGGGATACCAGTAGGTCAGATCCTCGATCTCAACCAATGCCATCTCTTCCAACTCCCGATCATCGCGATCATGGACGAGAAAATCACGGCCATGGTTATCCAGCCCACCGGGCTCAGCGCACTCCAGGGATTGGAGAGCGTGGGGAAAAACGCATAGGCGCTCCTGCCAGAGATCACCACCGCCAGGACCACGCCGAGCATGACGAGGCATATCGCGCCCAGGATGGCGTCGCGGGCTCGGAAAAGATGGCGCTTGAGCCGCGTACGCCTGCCGCTCCCGAAACCGCGCGCGCTCATGGACTCGGCGATGGACGCCGCACGGTCCAGGGAGCCCTGGAAAAGGGACAGGAGCATGGGCAGGTGGGCCTTAGCCCGCGACCACCTCCTGCCCTCCTTAAGGCGCTCGCCCCTGATCAGCTGCACTTCCCTGATCTCCCTCGCCTCGCTGACCATGCTGGGATAGAGGCGCACCGCCAATGCTGCCGAGAGCGAGGAGCGGCTGGAGAATCTGGAAAACATCCCCAGCAAGTCATCGGGATTGATGATCGCGCTTGCGAGACCGAAGACCATGATCACGCTGAACACCCTCAAGGCCGACGATAAGCCGTAGAGGACGGCTTCCAGGGTTATGTCCAGGTGGCCCCAGAGCGGGATCCTCGGTCCGTAGATGAGGACATGGGTACCCTGGTTGTTGATTATCGGGTTCAAAGCGGCGATAAACAGCGCCACCATAAGTCCGATGCGCAGAAAAGCCTTGCACTCACCCCACGCCTCCGCTGAGTAGATAAGCGCGATAGTCTCCGCGCATATCACCGCTACGTACAAAGGGTTTTCGAGGAGGATGGCCGAGCTGGCAAGGGTGGCGACCATGAGCAGGGAGGTCATGGGATTCAACCCATGCAGCAGCGTGTCCTTGTACCTGTAGACCGGAAGCAACATATACTCCTATCCCGGCAGGACCTAGGTCCCACCCTCCGCCGCGCGCGCGAGTAGCACCATTACCGGGCCGGACCGGGCGTTGTCCCAATCGAGAAGAAGCGACAGGGCGGCCCGCACTCCATCCGGGTCGGTCCCGGTCACCATGAGGGCGGAACCATCCTCGCCGAGCCGCGGGCCGACGGCCTCCACCAGGCCCGTGCCGGCGGACAGCCGTCCGCTCACCTCTCCGTTCTCGCCCACGATCAGCATATCATCGCCGGCGAGATATACTCTGAGCCCCAGCCGCCTCGCATTGGCGTTGGCATCCGCCAGGAAATCGTTCTCCACGAGCTCGCCGCATGCCCCGATGACGACGGAATACTCGCCCTTCCGGGGCCTCCAGCCGGGGCTCAACTCCTCCAGGGTACACGAGGGCGCTCCCGCCTCCCGCAGCAGGACCGCGAACTCCCCGCCCTCCTCCTTCCACCCAGCCGCGTATACCACCGAGCATTGCCGCGGCGGCTCGCGGTATCCATGCACGAAGGGCTCGGGGAAGCACCCGGCAAGGGCGGGCGTGAAGGTCGAGTACTCCCATGAGTGGTAGTCGAAAACGAGCCAGTCCCCGCCGTTCACCTCCAGCTCCTCGGCTCCGGCGTCCGCCATCTGCCCGTTGAGGTAATAGAACCAGTCCACCTTGCGGGAGCCCTCACCGCCGTAGCCCGAGGCCAGTCCGTCCACCGCGTGGATGAAGCCTCCGCCGTATGACGTCTCCACTTCAGCCACCTCCTGCAAAGCCCGCATGGCGCTGGAGCCTTCCCTCACCGCCAGGCTCTCGTCCTTCAGGACATCGCCCCCGAAGTCCCGTGTTACCGTCACCCTTACGGGCACCGTCTCCTTGTCCTGGTTCCAGGGCATGAAGGCGCATCCTCGCACGGCGAAGAAGACGACGGCCGCGACAAGCGCCGCCGCCGCCGCGTACCACCATGCGTTCCTCCATCCCCTTCCCGCCTTCAGCATCTTCGTTTCGCCTTCTCTGCAGCCGCCGCCGTGCATACGGATCAGGGCAAGACAGGTAGGGAGGCGCCGCCGCCCCCCTACCTCCGCCGGCTGGTGCCGGCCTGGGTCAACCGCTGATCCGTTAAGGGCCCGTGAGCCCCTTACGCCTTTTATGCACTCTTGCGCCGCTTCTTCCGTTTATCGCGCGGCGCGGCGGTCATTCTCTATTACAGCCCTCATGGATTCCGCCTAATATATGTCCTTGAGCGTAGCGCCCATGGTGCAGTGTCCTCCCGTCCAGCCGTGACCCCCCAGGCCCATGTAATCGAAGTACATGGCCCGCTCGACCACCACGCCGCGGTCCGAGGAGATGGCGTAGGCGCGCTCAACGGGCTCGCCGCTCTGCAGGGTTATGGTGAAGCGCTGGCCGGCCGGGACGTCGTAATCTGTTCCCGCACCGTCTCCGGCGCCTAAAAGCGGCCTGACGTTGACCACCGCGTCCTCCTTGCCCGGGTTGGAGATACAGATGTACTCGTCGAAATCGGGGGATGTAAAGCCCTCGGCAAGGCACCAGTAGTTGCTGGGGAGGGCGGCTCCCATAACGCAGTGGCCGCCGTCCCATGCCCCGCCGTAGTCGAAATACATGGGTCGCTCGGCCAGGATGGGAAGGTCGGAACGCACCGCCATCCCCAGCTCCTTGCCGCTTCCCGCGGCCTGGTTGATGCTGATGGTAAGCCTGGCATCGGCCGCCACCGTGAAGGTCTCGGTCACGGCATCCTCTGCCTGATAGAGATAGGTTATATCGACTTCTGCAGCGCTATCGTTGGGGTTGGCAAGGCACAGCCACTCCTCGAAGCCGGGTCCGGTATAGCCCTCGGCGAAATACCACTGCTCGCTGGTGCGCTCGGACCCCATCACGCAGTGCCCCCCGGTCCAGCCGTGGCTTCCCATGCCCGCGTAGTCGAAATACATGGGCCGTTCGGCGACGACGGGCCGGTTCGAGTCTATCGCGATGGATACGTCCCTGCCGTACCCCGCTTCCTCGTTGACGCTGAAGGTCACCCGCCGGTTTCCCGGGATGTAATACTCCTTTTGCAGGGGAGCGCCGTCGGGGTAGAGGTAGTCGACGGTGACCGTTGCCAGCCCGTCCCCGAAGTTGGCCAGGCACAGCCACTCCTCGAATCCCGTGCCCGTGTAGCCCTCGGCGAAATACCATTCGTTAAGGGGCTCGTCCGTTCCCACCACGCAGTGGCCCCCGGTCCAGCCGTGGCTCCCCATGCCCGCGTAGTCGAAGTAGATGGGGCGCTCGGCCACGATGGGTTTGTCCGACACCACCTTTATGGACACCTCCATATCGGCACCCACGGCCGTCTTCACGTCGATGGTGTTGCGCGTCCCCGCGGGCACGGGGTAATCCACGCTGAGGGGGTCCCTCTCGCCGTTGAAGAGGTAGGTGACGCTCGCCGTGGCGTCTTCTCCGGGAGCACCGGGATTGGCCAGGCACAGCCACTCCTCGAAGCCGGTGCCGGTATAGCCCTCGGCGAAATACCAGTCAAAGGTGGAGGGCATGAATTCCTCGTAGGCGTAGAGGCGGCCGTCTGCCGTGGAGTACACCAGGCCCCCGGAGACCACGGGATCGCCTCCCGCTTTCTGCTGCACGTACCAGAGCTCGCCGCCGCTGGCGGGGTCCATCGCCGCCATGCCCTTGTTGTGTGCCCACATGCCGGTATCGAAGCTGCCCGCGTAGAGGTATCCGGTGGTCGGGGAGAGCGCGCAGTCTCCGTTGTAGGCCCCCCAGTTGGGGTTGTCCCATACCAGACCGCCGCTGGGCATGTCGAAGGAGTAAAAATGGTTCCCGCCCACGGAGTAGTCGTTGCCGCATACGTAGACCGTGTTGCGGTTGGTATCTACCAGCGGAAAGCCCGAGGAACCCCACATGGGCTGGCTCCATTCCAGGCCGGCCTGGTTCCCCTCGTCCTGGAGGCAGTAGAAGTTGCTGATGGGGCCGCCGTAGGCGAAGTCGCTGAAATAGATATCACCCTGGTCGCAGGCGATCGATGCGGCCACGTCGTAGGAGGTGCCGTATTCCCACTTCTTCGCGGGTGTTGCCGTCGACACGTCGATACAGTGCACCTTCCCGTTGGGCGAGAAACCGAAGGCCGCGGACTGGGGCAGGTAGAGGCGGTTGCCCGCGTCATCAACGCCCGGAGAGCCCGAGGCCGAGGAATTGGCGTCCAGCGGGTAGGTCCATAGTATGGAAAGATCCGAGGCTTTCAGGCCGACGTAAGCGCCGTATATGAAGTCGG
>CAZGWK010000010.1:50486-76844 GCA_964529285.1 uncultured Actinomycetota bacterium | reverse complement strand
TGCAGGGGTTCAGCGTTCCCAGGGTGGAGAAGAAAATGGGCCAGCGCGCCTGCCACGCCGCCAAGATCCTCTTCGAGAACGTGTTCGTGCGCGAGACCCACGTCATGGGCTACGAGGGCGACGACATGATCCCGGGCTTGAGTGAGCTCGCCCGGGTGGTCCACGAAGGGGCACGGCCGATGAATCTTCATGCGCGCCGTGCAACAGGTGCTTCGCGGCGATCGTGCACAAGAAACCCCTTCGCTGCTACCAGTGAGTCGTATCCTTGCCTGTCCATGCCGTAGATGACCACTGTTCGCGCCGTGATGGGAGTCAGGCCGCGGCGTGGATGCCCATTGCTTCTCGAAGTTCGATAGTCCACGTACACGCCGCTGCAACGATAATGAGGACAAACAAGGTTGTATAATAATAGACCAAGGCAAGGGTGGTGCTGTTTGGGACGTTTTACCGTTTCTCTCTCCGAGATCGACCTCGGCGACCTGGGGCAGGCTGGAGGCAAGGGGGCCAACCTGGGCCATCTGCTGCGGGCGGGGTTTTCCGTCCCGCTCGGGTTCTGTATCCCGGCGAACGCCTACGACGTGGTGCTCGAGACGCCGGACCTCAAAGACCGCATCGCTTTTCTGCTCTCGGAAGTCTATTTCTTCGACCCCATGGACGTGGAGATGGCCGGCGCGAGGATCAGGGAGGCCATGGTCTCGATCCCCTTGCCCGGCCCTATCGTGAAGGAGATAGGCTCCGCTTACCAGGAGCTCATGGCCGAGACGGGCGGAAACCTGGTGGCGGTGCGTTCCTCCGTGGGCACTAAGGACATGAGCGTGACCTCCTTCCCGGGCCAGATGGACACCTACCACAACCTGCGCAGTGAGGAAGAGGTGATCGAGAAGGTGAGGGAGTGCTGGGCCTCGGCTTTCAGCTACCGTGCCCTGGTCAGCCGCCACGCCCGGGGTATAGACCATTTCGACGTCTTCGTAGCGCCGGTAGTGCAGGCGATGGTCGCCTCGGAGTGCGCCGGGGTCGTCTTCACCGCCAATCCTCTGAACGGCAGGCGCGACCAGATGGTCGTCAACTCCTGCCTGGGCCTCGGGGAAGCCGTAGTGTCCGGCCAGGTGGAAAGCGACCATTTCGTGGTGGACGCGTCCTCGGGCGAGGTCCTGGAAGAGCGCATCGCCGACAAGGAGTTCAAGATAGTATTAGATGCCGTAAGGGGCGGGGGCAACACCAGGGTGGAACTGGACGCCGAGGAACGAAAGAAGCCCTCCCTCTCCAGCAGGCAACTCGCGGAGCTGGTGGCGACGGCCAGGGCCGTCGAGGACACCTACGGCTGTCCCCAGGACGTCGAGTGGGCTTTCAGCGCGGGCGAGCTGTTCATACTGCAGGCGAGGCGCATAACCGGGCTCGAGGAGGCGGCCGCCGTGAAGGAGAAAGCAACGGAAGAATGGGTGTGCGAGTTCGACACCACCGTAGACCCCGCTTACGACCTCTACACCCTTTCCAACATCAGCGAGGTGCTCCCGGGCGTGCTCACCCCCTTGAGCATGTCCGATATCGACTCCCTCGATTACGGCTTCGTCAAGGCCAACAGCGATTTCGGGCTGATGAAGGGCATCGAGCCCAGGAGCGAGATGATCTTCCTGGGCCTCTTCTACGGGAGGGCCCACCTCAACCTCTCCGTGGTCAGGGAGATGGTGGCCAGGGCACCGGGGGGGACCACCCACGAGTTCGACCGCAGGAGCCCGGAGGAGAGCGGGCTTGCGGAAGTTAGATGGCGTCCTACGCTGGAGAACATCCGCACCCTTCCCGGCATAGTGCTGGGGCTGCTGCGCGGGGCTGCGCGTGCGCCGTCGGAGGTGGCGAGGCTGGGGCGCGAGAACGACATCCTGCTGGCAAAGGCCGGGCGCATGGACCTGGAACACTCTCCTTACGGGCCCATAATGGAGTGGCTGGGCGAGAGCCGTGCCTTCATCAGGGGGGTCATGGCGCAGCACATCGTCGTCTCGGAACTGGCCGCCAACTACTACGATTTCCTCTGCAAGCTGGCCGCCAAGTGGCTGGATGACGAGGGCGGGATACTCGCCTCGCGGCTGGTCACCGGCCTGCATACCCTGGAGAGCGCCAGGCCCAACGTCCATATCTGGGATCTCTCGCGTGAGGTCGCATCGTCCGGGGAGCTGAGGGAGCTCTTCACCGCCACGCCGCCCGGGGAGGTACTCGGGCGGCTGGAGTCCGATCCCTCAGCGCAAGCCCGGGGTTTTCTGTCGTCCCTGCGCGCTTTCTTAGGCGAGTTCGGCTACCGCGGCGTCTTCGAGTCCGAAGCCATGCTGCCCTGCTGGGAAGAGGACCCCAGCTATATCTTCAGCATGATCGTCAACTACCTCGACGCCGACCCCTCATGCGATCCCCGCGAGCACGCCGCCCGGCAGGAGAGGGAGCGGGAAGAAGCCACCCGGCATGCCCTGGAGCGCCTCAACGCGGCCAGGCGGCCGCTCCTCCGCTACTTCATCAAGCAGTCCCAGGACTTCATCTACATGCGCGAGTACATGAAGGCGGTGCTGGTCAAACTCCTCTCCCAGGGTAAGACCATCTACCATGCTCTCAGCCGCAGGTTCGCGGCGGAGGGCATCGTCACGGAGCCCGACGACCTCTTCTTCCTGACCAGGGACGAGATCCGTGCGCTCGCCCTGGGCCAGGGTGGCCATCTACCCATCAGCGAGCTGGTGGAGGGGCGCAGGCATGAGTACGAGATGAACCTCAATGTGGTGCTGCCCGAACATACCAGGGGCCGTCCCAGGCCCTTATCCCCCGGGGAGCTGGAGACGCACGAGGACGTAGAGGTCCTGAGCGGGATCGCGGTGAGCCCGGGCCGGGTCACCGGCAGGGCGCGCGTCATCACCGATCCGCGTTGCGACGCGGAGATAAAGCCGGGCGAGATACTGGTGGCTCCGGTGACCGACGCCGCCTGGACCCCCCTCTTCGTCACCGCGGGAGCCATCGTCGTGGACGTCGGCGGGCCGCTCTCGCACGGCTCCATAGTGGCGCGGGAATACGGCATCCCGGGGGTGCTCAACGTCGGGAAGGGCACCCGCTCCATCCGCACCGGCCAGGTGATAACCGTGGACGGCGACCACGGTAAAGTGTACCTCCACCCTTCAGCCGGCTCAGGAGAAGAAGGACCTGCAGTCCCCGCCGGAGGAGGGTGGATATCGGAGTTCGATACCAGCATCGATCCAGCCTACCCGGAATACACCCTCACCAACATCAGCGAGGTCCTTCCGGGTGTCCTCACTCCCCTGACCATGTCCGACCTCGACTCCCTCGACTACGGCTTCACCAGGGCCAACAGGGACTTCGGCATGATGAGAGGGATAAATCCCCGCAGCGAGATGAACTTCCTGGGACTCTTCTACAACCGCTGCCACCTCAACCTCTCGGTGATCAAGGCCGCCGCGGCCAGGGTGCCCGGCGGTTCGGCGAGCGAGTTCGAGCGCCGGGAATCCGGTGAGGAGCAGGCGCCAGAAAAATGGCGTCCCACCCCGCGCAACCTCGCGGCCCTGCCGGGGCTGCTGTGGAAGATCGTCTCCAAGGGGAGATCCACGCCCGGGGAAGCGGAAGCATTGGCGAGGGAGATGGACGCCAGGCTCGCCGAGTCGGAACGGTACGACCTCGAGAGCATGCCTTACCGGGAGATCATACGGAGGCTGGAGGAGAGCCGCGGCCATCTTTACGAGATCACGGCCATGCACATCACCATCTCTCAGTTCGCGCTCATGTACCACCTCATCCTCAGCCGCCTGACGCGGGAATGGCTCGGTGACGGCGAGGGCATGCTCGCCTCCCGCCTCATGACCGGCCTGCAGAGCCTGGAGAGCGCTAGGCCCAGCGCCCTCATCTGGGACCTCTCTCGCATGGTGTCAGGCAGCGATGAGCTCGGGAGCATCTGCCGAGGAAACGCGCCCGGAGATATCCTCGCAGCGCTCGAGGTGGGCGGCTCCGCGGAAACAGGGGCTTTCCTCGCATCACTGCGATCCTTTCTGTCCGAGTACGGTTACCGCGGCGTCTTCGAGACGGAGACCAGCGTACCGAGCTGGGGCGAGGACCCCGGCTACGTATTCTCCATGATCCTCAACTACCTGGAGACAGACGATGCTCACAGCCCGCGCGAAATGGCGGCACGCCAGGACCGGGAGCGTGAGGAAGCCCTGCGCGAGCTGGGAGAAAGGCTCAAGGGAGTCAAGCTGGCCGCGTTGAAATACGTGCTGAAGCAGGCTCAGGAATTCATCTCGCTGCGCGAGTACATGAAATCCTACCTCATCAAAGGCATCGCTCACGCCAAGAAGGTCTACCGCTTCCTGGGCAGGAGATACGGCGAGGACGGCATCATCGCGGCACCGGAGGATATATACTTCCTCACCCGGCAGGAGATAACCAGGCTGGCCGAGGGCGGCGAGCTGCCCGTCGAGGAGCTGGTCTCCCGGCGCAGGAAGGAATACGAGCGCAACGCGAGCGTGATCCTGCCCACCTACAGTATGGGCCGTCCCGTGCCGCTGACTCCTGGAGAGCTGGGGCCGGGTGCGGACACCGAGACCCTGACGGGAACAGGGGTGAGTCCGGGTAAGGTGACGGGCAAGGCGCGGGTTATCACCGACCCCCGCCGCAACGCGGAGATAAAGCCGGGCGAGATACTGGTGGCGCCGGTGACCGACGCCGCCTGGACACCGCTCTTCGTCACCGCGGCCGCCACCGTGGTGGACGTGGGCGGCCCTCTCTCCCACGGCTCCATAGTGGCCCGGGAGTTCGGCATACCATGCGTGGTCAACGCCGGCGAGGCTACCCGCCTCATCCATACCGGCCAGGTGATCACCGTGGACGGCAGTCGCGGAAAGGTATACCTGCATCCAGTCGAGAAATAATGCGCGGAGGGTATATAGAGCGGAGTTATTACTTAGTCCGGCTATACCGCCGCGCGCGGTGGGTCGTGCCAGCTAGGAGGTGTGGAGAGTGGAGTCTGCGGCAGGCAGGATGGGAGCCGGCAAGACCCTCAAGGTCTGGTGTCTGAGCGGCTCCTACGCCGTCCTCAAGAAGCTCAAGAAGATAGGGATCCCTCTCGAAGCCGATGTGGAGTATCTCCATACACCCTTCGAGGACTATAACTGGAACGACAGTTTCTACTTCAATTTTACCGACCCCAAGCGCCAGGTGGGCGGGTGGACGAGGATAGGCATCCTGCCCAACCAGGACTCCGACATGGGCGCCATGATGCTCTATGCAGGTGGCAGCCGTATCCTTGCCGCCCTTCAGACCGGCAGGGCCGAGTTCGAGGGTGACGAACTCCGCTTCGGCGCCCTCTCTTACCGCCGCCTCGAGCCTCTGCGCAGATGGCGCCTTTCATTCCAGGGCGAGATGATGGACATCGAGAACTCCAGAAAGCTTCCCGAGCTCAAGCCGGAGGTCCTCACCACCCAGCGGGTGGAGGTGGACCTGGAGGTAGAGGGCATAGCCCCCTGTTTCGATTTCAAGAACTCCGACCCGCGCGCCCTGGCGGAGATGCTGGTGAAAGCGAAGACCCGCCTGGGCGACGTGCGCAAGGTCTCCAAGGTCTCCAGCGAACATTACGAGCAGGTGATGCGCGCCAGCGGGATCATAAAGATAGGCAACCGCGAGATATCGTTCGCGGGCAGCGGCCACCGCGACCATTCCTGGGGGGTGCGCGACTGGGCCGCACCGCGACTGTGGACCTGGCTCACCTGCCAATTCGGCGAGGAGCTCGCCTTCAATCTCAGCCGCGTTGCCATCGACAGCCTGGATATCTATAACGGCTTCGTAACCAGGGACGGCGTCAATCACCCCGTGCGCAGGGTGGAACTGGTCACGCAGTTCGAGGAGGACGGCATGACTCAGAGCAGCATCGCTTTCCGCCTCGAGGACACGGGCGGCACGACTATCGAGGTCACGGGAGACGTGCTCACCGTCATCCCCCTGCACCTGGAATCCGGCGAGCACCGCACCCTGGTCAACGAGGCTCTCGCCGAGTACCGCTGGGGCGAAAGGGTCGGGTACGGCATAGCGGAATACCTGCACCAGCTGGATTGACGGCTTTCGCCCGTGCAGCCTGCCCGTTCATGCGTAGCGGGTTAACCCACCCTTCCAGGTCGGCACGGAGTCAGGCATTTCAGGCAGGCCAGGCCACGATTCTTACCGGTAATGAAAAAGGAGGAAAGCGATGAAAGATGAGACGCCCTACGAACACATCATCTACCGGGAGGAAGGCGATACCGCCCGTATCGTACTCAACCGCCCCGAGGTGAGAAACGCGCTGAGCATGAGGATGTCGGACGAGCTCTTCGACGCCGTGCGCAGGGTGCTGGACAGCACCAGTCTCAAGTTCCTGGTCATCAGCGGCGCGGGAGAGCATTTCTGCGCCGGGGACGACATAAGGGAGATGCACCTCTGGGGCGACGCCAACGACGTGATGCGGCGCGCCCGCCATTACCAGAACATGGCCAACCACCTCGAGGAACTTGACAAGATGACCATCTCGGCCGTGGACGGCTACGCGGTGGGCGGGGGCCTGGAGATCACCATGGCCTGCGACTTCGTCATCGCCACTGCACGCGCCAAGTGGGGTATGCCCGAGGTGGACGTGGGGATAACACCCGGATGGGGAGGTACCACGCGCATGGCCCGGCTCATCGGGCGGCGCAGGACCAAGGAGATCAACATGCTGGGTGCGCTGCATACCGCCAGGCGTGCCGTGGAGTACGGCCTCTGGAACCGCGTGGTCCCCACAGGCGGGCTGGAGGAGGAGGTGGAGAGGCTGCTGGAAGTACTGCGGTCCAAGAACCAGCAGGGCCTGCGGCAGTTCAAGTACATGATAAACCGCGGCGTGGAATGCGACCTATACACCGCCCAGGGTTTCGAGGCTTTCTCGGGAGCCTTGACCGCGGCGGTAAACGGAATGTGGCAGATACAGGATGCCGACCAGGGAGCCGGCGTGGTGGGCTTCGCGGCCAAGGGCGACCTGTGGCAGCAGCGCCGCTCGCTGGCCCGCGATTTCTGGACCGATGAGCAGTAGGTAAAGAAGGAAGTAGACGATGGCGGTAAAAGTCGGCAATCCGCACGGGCTGTGCACGTGGGAGGAGGACGCAGGCTGCGAGTCCTGTCCCGACCGCTATCAGCTCAACTGCAGGTGGGACGGCAGGCTCCTGCTCGCCTTCCTGATGGCCTATTCCCCCTTCATGGTATGCAGCTGGTTCGGCATGGCCATCGTGGCCAAGGTCTCGGGCGCGTGGTGGTATCTGGTCGCCAACGGAGCGTTCTATATATTCTTCTTCGGGTTCTTCGAGATCAGGATACTGTGCAGCCACTGCCCTTTCTACGGTGGCGACAGCGGGTTCACCCTGAGATGCCTCGCGAACCACGGAGCCATGAAGCTGTGGAAATACCGTCCAGGGCCCATGAACCGCTTCGAGAGAGTAAGCCTGATGGTGGGTTTCGCATTCCTGGGCGGCTTCCCGGTGTTCGCAAATTTATACGGCGTTTACCATATGGCCGCGAACTACGCCGCGTTCGGCCAGGCGGCGCTGCTGGGGATGATCTGCATCGCGGCAGCTACTCTCGTCTCCGGCCTTTCCTTCTTCACGGTTCTTTTCGTATACGTCTGCCCCAGGTGCGTTAACTTCTCCTGTCCCCTCAACCGCGTTCCCAGGGAGGCAATGGACGCGTACCTGGAGAGGAACCCGGTTATGAAGCAGGCCTGGAAGGAAGACGCCTAGCAGGACAGTCACTATACGGGCAGGAACTGCTGTTCACGCCCGCCGCTATCAACGGGTGATATAATCGTGGCGTGGAGGTGGTAGGGTTGTTAGTCTCGCGCGAGGAGCTCGAGAGGAGACGGCAGAAGCTGCAAAAAGAGCTTGCAAGAGCTGTCGATGAGCTCAAATCCATGGGGGCCGAGCGTATCATCCTTATAGGCTCCATGGCCGATGGCGATACGGGGCCGTGCAGTGACATCGACCTCATCGTGGTCATGCAGACGGAGGAACGCTTTCTCGACCGTCTGAAAAAAGTCTACGGCAGGATTAACCCTACTGTGGCCATGGACATCCTCGTCTATTCGCCAGACGAAATAGAAGAACTGTACGAGACGAGTTCGTTCTTGAGCCATGCCCTTGAAAAGGGGAGGGTACTGTATGCGGCTTGATGCGGAAAAGGAATACCGGCGGTGGCTGAAACAGGCAGAGATCGACCTCGACGATGCGCGTTACAGCGCGGAGGGCGGAAGATACAACCTTGCCTGCTTCCTTTGCCAGCAGGCGGCAGAAAAAGCGCTCAAAGCCTACCTATACCTTCAGGGCAACCAGTTGGTATGGGGACATTCCGTAGCCGAACTTGCGGATGACGCCAGCGGAGCGGATGCAGGCTTCGAGGGCTTGAAGGAAACGGGTTCCTTCCTCGACCGCTTATATATCCCTACGCGTTATCCCAACGGTCTCCCCGGCGGGATCCCCTCGGAAGCCTTCAACGATAAGGACGCGCAAGAAGCTATACAGGCGGCGAAAGCCGTCATCGACGCCGTTGCGAGCAAAGGCGATAAAAGCTAGCGATCCTCCTTTCAATCGACCTCGCGGAAAGGGTTTGTCGCGAAGGCGTTTATGATATCTATTAATCGAGAGGTCGTGAGCAGAGCGATCATATCTAGGGGGGAACATGGCCGAGGAACTTTACGACAGGGAATTGGCCTGCGACGTGCTGGTGGTGGGCAGCGAGGGCGCGGGCGGACCGGCCGCCATCAACGCCGCCCGTACGGGCCTGGACGTGCTCATCGCCAGTAAGGGGAAGATGAGCCGCTGCGGCGCATCCCAGATGGCCGGCGCGGATTTCAACCTCGACGGGCAGAGCGCTAAAGAACTGGGTCTTCCAGGCGACGACCGTGACTCCCCGCAGCGCTTCTTCGAGGACCTGGTGCGCGAGGGGTTCCACCTGGGAAACCAGCGCATGATCGAGAAGTACGTTGAGTACGCGGCGAAGAACACGGCGGATCTGCTGGAATGGGGAATGCCCGTATACCGCTTCGAGCAGGTGCACGCGGAGGAGATGGCGAGGGGCATCATCACCTCGGGTGTGAGATGGGTGCGCATCCTCCGCCGCAAGGTGGAAGAGATGGGCATACGCATGATCGAGGACACCATGGTGGTAGACCTGCTCACCCGCGAGGGCCGCGTCATCGGGGCGGTGGCCCTTGACCTCAAGAGCGGGGAGATAGTCCTCATCAAGGCCAGGGCGGTGGTGCTGTGCACGGGAGGGTGGCAGCAGGCTTACCATTTCAACTCCGCCTCCGCCGACCTCACGGGGGACGGACAGGCAATGGCCTTCCGCGCCGGGGCGCAGATGATCGGAATGGAGATGGTGCAGTACGTCCCCGCCACTATGCTGTGGCCTCCCCTGGCCAGGAAGAGCATCCTGCCCTACATCATGATGGAGACGGAGGTAGGGCCGCTCGTCCAGCTCCTGAACGGCGACGGGGAACGCTTCATGCAGCACTATGACCCCACCAACCTGGAGCAGAGCACCAAGGAGATCGTGGCCATCGCCGGAGAGATGGAGGTGGAAGAGGGGCGCGGCAGCCCGCACGGCGGGGTTTACTTCGCCCTCAAACACCTCACGCCGGACGGCGTCGATTACGTGTGGAGCAAGTTCACCGATTTCCTCGACGAGAACAAAGACAAGCGCTCAGAGTTCCGTAAGCTGCTGCCTCACCTGCTGGAGATGTCCAAGACCCGGGACCTGGAGGTGGGCAACGCCGCGCACTTCATGGTGGGCGGCATCAAGGTCGACGAGAACACCGCGACAGGTATCCCCGGCCTCTACGCCGCGGGCGAGTGCTCGGGCGGGTTGTGGGGGTCGGTAAGGGTTGCCTCGGCAACCACCCAGGTGGGAGCCCAGGGGCGTATAGCGGGCGAGGTCTGCCCCGCATATGTGAAGGGAGTGGAGCACGCGGAGCCCGCGAGGGAACAGCTCGAGGCAATCCGCGCGAGGATACTTGCGCCGCTGCAGAGAGATAAAGGCCCCTCCTCCGTCGCACTCCTCGAGCGCATGCACGGCTTGAGCGTGGAATACCTGCGGGTGATCAGGGAAGGTGAGGGGATGGAGAACGCCTACGACGAGCTCTCCTGGATGAGGCGGGACGAGGCCCCCCGACTGCGGGTCTCCGCCACCGCGAACCGGAAGCTCAACTACGAGCGGCAGCTCTGCCTGGAACTGCAGAACATGCTGCTGTGCCTGGAGATGAGCGTCCTGGCCTCGCTGAGGCGGGAGGAGAGCCGGGGCGGCTTCTACCGCCGCGACTTCCCCTTCACCGACAACGACCGCTTCTGCGTGAACACGGTCATCTCCAACCGGGACGGAGAACCGGCCTTGCGCATGGAGGAACCGGTGGTTACCACCATCCCGCTTCCCACGGGCACCTTGAGTTTCGAGGAGGCGGTGGCCTCGGGGACCGCCTCCCTCAAGCGCGGGGAGGTGGAGTGAGATGAGCCATCCCACCATCAACGTGCGCTGCTTCCGCTACGACCCGGGGACGGATACCGAGCCGCGCTTCCAGGACTACGAGGTCCCGCTGGAGGACGGGGAGATGTCGGTGCTCGACTGCCTGCGCCATATAAGGGAACACCTGGACCCGGGCCTGGCCTTTTTCGTCAACTGCAGGCTGGGCTTCTGCCAGCGCTGCACCATGCGCGTGAACGGCAAGGTGGTCCTGGCGTGCGAGACACCGGTGGAGGGGGATATCGTCCTGGAGCCGGTCAACCGGGATGAAGTGATCCGTGACCTGTGGTGCGAAAGCACTTAAAGAAAGAGGTGAAGGATATGGCCGAGGAGAGGAAGGATTTCGACCTGGAGACACTGGGCCCCGCCCTGGCGGAGAGGGCCGAGAAAAAGGAAGGCTATATCGACGCCCCCCTGTCCATGCAGGCGAAGGCCTTCGCCACCCTGGCCAGACAGGTCATAGAACGCTTTGGGGAAGAGGGTCGCGATGCCGTGATCGCGGCGGTGAGGGAGTTCGGTGAGGGGCGGGGGAAAAAGATGGCGGAGCGGGCGGCGGCGGAAAAGCGGGAGGCGGATTTCGCCAGCTTCCTGGTTCTCTCGGATCTGGACACTTCTTACCATCAGATGGTGCCGGAGATCGGCGAGGGCGAGGTGCGGGTAACCATATCCTACTGCCCCTTCGCGGCCGCCTGCCAGGAGTGGGGCCTGGAGGAGTACGGCAAGTACTTCTGCCGCGAGATAGACGCCGCCATCATGCGCGGTTACAACCCCGAAAGGTACGAGACGGTCTGCGAACAGAACCTCACCGAGGGCGCCGACACCTGCGTGATCGTCTACAGGTTCAAGGAATAAGACTTCATACGAGGGAGGAGCATATGGACTGGGATAAATTAGGAGACGATGCGGTAACCGTGCTCAGCGAGTACCTGCGCATCGACACCACCAACCCGCCCGGCAACGAGGCCCCGGGGGCGGAGTTCCTGGGGGGCTTGCTCAAAGATGAGGGCATAGACTTCAAGCTCTACGAGAGCGCGCCGGGGCGCTCTTCCCTCCTGGCCCGCCTGGAGGGCAAGGGCGGGGGCAAACCGCTCATCCTGCTCAACCACATAGACGTAGTCCCCGCCAACCCCGATAACTGGCAAGTGCACCCCTTCTCGGGAGAGATAGCGGACGGCTTCGTCTGGGGGAGAGGCGCGCTGGACATGAAGGGCATGGGGATCATGGAGCTCATGGCGTTCATCGCCGCGGCGCGGGACGGTCTCGAGCTCAAGCGGGACGTGGTCTTCCTGGCCGTCGCCGACGAGGAAGCCGGGGGTTATTCCGGGGCCAGGATGCTGCTCATGAACTACCCCGATGAACTGGACGCGGACATTGTGATCAACGAGGGAGGCTATGCCACCCTCGACCTCATCGAGGGCAGGCCCTTCTTCATGATCGCCAACGCCGAGAAATACGGCTACTGGCTGCGCCTCACGAGGAGCGGCGTGGGAGGTCACGGCTCCATGCCCACGGGCCAGGGAGCCCTGGACCTCATGGTCCCGGCCCTCGCAAGGCTGCTGGAGAACAAGCGTCCCATGCAGGTCAACCCCACCATGCAGGCCTTCTTCTCCCGCCTTGCCGGTCACTGGGAGATATTATCCCCCTACGCAGAGGACGGAAGCCTCCAGACCCTGGAGAAGTTGATCGTCGAGAACAACCTCACGGCTCTTCCGGCCCTGAGCGCGGTGGTCAGGGACACCGTGAGCCTGAACATGCTCAACGCCGGGGTTAAGATAAACGTCATCCCCGACGAGGCGGAGGCGTTCCTGGACTGCAGGCTGCTGCCGGAGACCGAGGGGGACGAGTTCCTCGCATTCATAAAGGATGCGCTGGACGATCCCGCATTGGAGGTCGACGTGTTTATGGACATGGAGAAGGCGCCGGCTTCCCCCATCGACAGCGATTTCTTCCGCTGCATAGAGAAGGTCATCCAGGCCGATTATCCCGACGCCGTGACCACTCCCTTCATGCTCTCCGGGCTCTCCGACTCGCGTTTCTTCCGCGCCAGGGGCATTCCCTGCTACGGCATCATCCCCGCCCATCTGGGCCTGGCGGACCTGGCCCGCATCCACGGCGTGGACGAGAGGATCCCCGTGCAGGACGTCAGGGATGGCCCGAAGTTCCTCTACGACCTGGTGGTGGAGATATGCACCTGACCTCCTACTGCAGCGCGACCATCTCGTGCAGGGTGGTGCCGGTTTCCTCGAAGGTGCGGCCGTCGTGCTGTACGCGCAGCGTGAAGTCGGACTCGAAGCGGAACCAGCCCGGGCGCATGAACCTGTTAACCAGCCATCTCACGGCCGCGTTCATGAGCATGGGGTTGAGCTCCTTCAGGAAGTCCTGGCAGTCGATGATGCGCTTGACGTCGAAGCGCAGGTACAACTGGTCAGGTATCTCCAGCTCCAGCACGGCCGGGTAGGTGCGGTTGGCCACTTCGTTGAAGGTTACGTCCCTCTCCCTTACCTCCATCTCCCCGGAGCTGATGATGACCTTGTCCTTGTAGGCGAGCATGAGCGGCTTGGAGGCTACGTTGCCGAAACGTTTCTGCGTGCGTACGTAGGCGTAGAGCAGGGTGAAGTCGTCCGTGTACAGGCGGCCCCAATACCACCAGGAGATGATGCGCCGCGCGTCGGTGGTGATCACGTTGTGGTCGTGATATCCGATGCCTGCGGCCTGCAGGGTCCTGCCCTCGTACTTCACCGTCCCCTCCACCCGCGCGCGTGGTATGGGCACCACCCAGCTGAAGAAGCCGCGGTCGCCGTACCTGGTCTTGCCCTTGCCCGGCTTCCATCCCGGGACCTCGCTTACGAAGGTGAGGTCGAGTTCCATGCCGTCCTCGGAGATATGTACATGGTGCGTGGGCAGGTCGCCCTCCTGCGGCCATTCCACCCAGCAGTGGTTCTTGCCCACCCATACGTCGCATTTCTCCTCGGAGGTGCGCAGCTCGGGCGCGGAAAATTTTTTCACCACCGATACCTTCTCCCCCGACGGCTTGTAGACGTGTATCTCTATCCCCGGCTTGCGCGTCATCAGCTCCGAGGCCTGCAGGAAGCCCACCACCACGTGGCCGTCCTCCAGGCGCGCGTCGAAGTACCACCATTCGCCGTAGAACTTGCTCTTGCTTGCCGCGCGGTTGACGGCGTTCTCCGCGGCGGTGATGGGTACGATGATGCCGTCTTTCTCACCCGGCCCCGACCATTCATCGATTACCGGTTCTGCTGCCATGCAATCAACCCCCTTTAAATCTGACATACCGTCAGCATTATAGCATTTCAAGGGCTGCGAGTGATTTCCGAGATCCCCATCAGGATCTTTTCTTACTGCCGCGATATGCATGCCGTGCAGCGTCGGTCGTATTTGTTTTGAATCAGTTGCCTGCAAAGCCGGATTTTATCACAGTAGCCTTGAACATAAGTGTTGGTGCCTAGGATGGAAAGACGACAACCGCAAGGGAAGCATCGCTTTCGTCGGCTAGCTGCTCCGGTATGCGGCCAAGGCTGGAACCGAAGCGCAAGCGCGAGATTATCGTGGTCACCACGATCAGGTCCGAGTGGCTGGTGCGCGATGCCGCATCTCTAACCGCGTTGCGTCCGAGCTTGAATACCTTGGGCTGCGGCTCCAGGCTCATTTGCTCGGCCAGCCCCCGTATCGCGGAGAGATAATCTTCGTCACTGAGGACGACCAGGGGCACGTTTATCGCGGATGCCAGGGCCGAGATGACGTCCATCACCTCCTGCAGCGATCCGATCATGACGCTCCCCGCGGGCACTACGAGAACTAAGCGCTTGAGGGCGTTTACGGAAGTGATCATGCGGCCCACCAGCACCGGTATCTCCGCGTTGAGCAGTACCTGGTCGACCACCGTGCCGAAGGCGCTGTAGCGAAACGCTTTCTCCCCATGCCAACCCATGACGATCATGGTGGCTTTTCTTTCCATGGCCGCATGCATTATGCCGTCGGGCACCGAGGTGTCAACGCGGTGGATCAACTCCGTTTTCGTCTCGGGGTCGTCCAGCTCCTCGGTACCCTCCAGCCTCTCGCCGAGGTCCTCTTCCCAGAGGCACTCGCCCATGTTGTGCAGAGTAACGTAAAGGGGCAGGAGCTCGCCGTCCGCAGTGCGCGCCAGCACGCCGGCCAGTCCGAGCAGGTACTCGTGGGTGCTGGGGTTTGCGGTCGCCACCAGTATGCGCTCGAAGAGCTTGCCTTCATCCCGCGGAACCTTGGAGGGGAGGAGGCGGGAGCCGAAGCGCTGCACGATTATCGATGACGTGATGCAGGTAACCATGACCATCATGATCCCGCCGTTGAAGAAAGTCGAGGTGATCAACTCCATATCCGTGCCCACCAGTAGAACCGCCAGGGTGGTAGTGGCCTGGGCCTGGGTGATGCCCCATATGGTTATCAATTCGTCGCGGTTGTACCCGAAAATGCCCGATGCCGCCCAAGCTGGTACCAGCTTGCTCAGATAGACGATGGATAAAAGAATCCCCCCGGCCAGGAGCGAGCTTGGTTCGGTGAAGAGCACACCGGGATCGAGTATCATACCGACATAGATAAGGAAGATGGGTATGAAGAGGGATTCTCCGAGGAAGAGCACCCTGTTGACCACCGGGCTGCGCGACGGCAGGGTGGAGTTGATGGCCAGCCCGGCAAGGAAGGCTCCTATGATGACGTGCAGCCCCACCAATTCCGCGACCAGTGCGGAGAAAAAAAGGATGAGCAGGATGAACTGGAACTCCACCGAGCGCCCCGTGAAACGCCGGAAGAACAGCTTCCCCAGCCGCGGCAAAGCGACGAGAACCACCGAGATGTAAGCTAACATGGAGACGATGAGCAGGAATATGCCCCAGGGCGTAAAATCCCCCCCACTCACACGCACTACGTAGGCCAGCACCAACAGCGCCAGAAGGTCCGTAAAGACGGTGGCCCCCATGGTTGCCGCGACTGCGTCGTTGCGCAGAATACCCAGCCGGTTCAGCAGGGGATAGTTTATCAGGGCGTGAGAAGCCACCACCGCGCCCAGCAGGACGGAGCTGTTCCAGCTGAATCCCAGCCAGCGTCCGGTGATAATACCGACTATCTCCGGAACCATGAAGGTGAAAATCCCGAGCACCAGGGCTTCGTTGCGGACCCTCCTGAACTGCTTGAACTCTATCTCCAGCCCCACGCTGAACATCAGGTAGACGAGGCCGATCATGCCCAGGGTCTCCATGGTGAAATCGGCGGAGAGCAGGTGCAGGACGTGGGGCCCGATGATTATGCCCCCGATGATCAACCCCACGATCCCAGGCAGCCGGAAGCGCTCAAACAGCATCGGCGCCAGGAGTATGACCGCCACGATGGTCAGGAATATTGCCACCGGGTTCTGTACCAGGGGCTCGTCCACTATCCACCTTCCTTTGCGGTTGCGACCGTCTCAGCTGTGATCCCCAGGGTCTCCGCAGCTAATTATACTTGTAAGGACTCCCGCTTCTCGACTTCGCCGATTCGGGTTACTCTTTCATGGGCATCGATAAATGCCTGCCGGGCATGATGCTGAACTCTTCATTCTCCGTACATGACCCCATAGAAAAAAATGACGGCTGGAAAACGTGCATAAAAGATGGCGGGGCGGTACATGCCGATTCTCCGCCGGCAATAGTGGGGCACGCGGCAGAGCTGAAATTTTGCGTCTCTTGCGGGCAGTGTCACCTGGAGACTGCGGCTGCAGAACGATTATCGATCAGCCGGTAATGGATCACACAATGGCCTTCCCGGTATCCTGTATTCTTATCTAAGCTTATCTAGGCGGGCTTTACCGCTCTTATCTTCGCGCTTACAACCAGGCGTTCGAGCCCCTCCATCTCCTCGGGCGAGAGGTGGAGGCCTGCCGTGATAGCCTCGGCTGTATCGAACATCATCTTAAGGGGATATTCGGCGCTCTCCACCTCTATCTCCTCGAAGCCCGCCTCCTCGAGCATGCGGAAGTAATCCGCCCTGAGCACGGCGCCTGAGACGCACCCTACGTAAGCAGCGGCGGATTCCCGTATACGCTGCGGCAGCTCTCCCTCCAGGACGATATCGGATACCACGAGGCGGCCGCCCGGCCTGAGGACGCGGAAGGCCTCCTGGAAGACGCGTCTCTTGTCGGGAGAAAGGTTGATGACGCAGTTCGAGATAATCGCATCCGCGGAGGCGTCGGCGATGGGAAGGTTCTCGATCTCGCCCAGCCTGAACTCCACGTTTTCGTAGCCGTCCTTGCGTGCGTTCTCCCGCGCCTTCTCCAGCATCTCGTGGGTCATGTCCACGCCGATGACCTTTCCGGTCTCGCCCACCGCGTTGGCGGCCAGGAAAGAGTCCAGGCCCGGGCCGGAACCGAGGTCGACTACGGTCTCTCCCTCCTGCAGGGATACCAGGGCCACGGGGTTGCCGCAACCCAAGCCCAGGTTAGCTCCCTCCGGCACCGATTTCAGTTCCTCCATGCCGTACCCTATCCGCGAGCTGATCTCATCAGCCTTGCTCGCTCCACAGCAGCACGGCCCCGCCGGGCCACAGCACGAGCCGCCCTTGCCGGCGATTGTGCCGTATCCCTCGCGCACTATCTTCTTTACGTCCTTCTCCTTCACTTTCCCCGCCTCCATGCGATCTATAGAACCTCCGCCATGAGAGGCCCCAGTTTGTCTTTCACCATCTCCACCAGTCCATCGGCCTTCATCAGGCTCATGCAGCATATCTCACCGTTCCTGGTCCAGCTGACGAGCACGAGCTTACGCAGGTTCTTCACGTGGGCACTCCTTTCAATCCGAACGGTCATCTCACCAGGCTATGCCCATTCCCGCAGCAGCCGCTCGAAATAACCGTGCTTTGCCTTTTCAGCCTTGCTCCACAGAGGTCTTACCCTGTCGACCCACGTTCCGAAACCTGCCGGGTGCTCGGGATAGCGCTCGTACAGTTTCTTTATCCTGCCAGCCGCCGCCGCCATCTTCGCGATTTTGGCCACGGAAGCAAGGCGCAGTTTCCCCGAGGCGATGCCCGCGAGCAACGTAGGAATACCCCGCACCGAAGCGGCGGGGTCGGACTGCAGCTCGTACTCGAGGTTGAGTGCCTGCGTGCCCTCCTCCGTGAAGATGCCCGGGACGGTGAAGAGAAAATCGATCTCCGCTGGCGAGAGCGATACGACGGCGGGCATCGCGGCGGCGAGAAAGGCGAACTTCGCCCCCTGGTCACGGAAATAGCGCACGTTGCAGGGCCAGAGTGCCTCCCTGGTGAGGTCGTCGCGGCCGAGGGCCTCCGCCGCGACCTCAGCGGCGATGGCGCAGGCCGTAAAGGCGGAGGTGACGCCCTCGCCGTTGAAGGGCTTATTCATGAAGGCCGCGTCCCCGACCACCATCAACCCGTTATCGACCAGGGAGAACGGAGGACGCCGGTAGGGCACCCTGCCGCTGGTTGAGCTTACCGCTTCACCGCTGAAGGGGAGGGTGGCAGCGAAGGCCCGTTGCCTGTTCCTCGCGCCCTCGGGGCTCGTGGGCATCCCCACGCCGACGATGAGCTCGTCCCCGTAGCTTGGCGCGTACCATCCCTGGAAATGCAGGTAGGAATTGATATCCGCACCGACCTCCCCCTGCAGTCCCCCCCACGACTCCATGTAGACGACGAGAGTGTCCATATCGGCGATGGGATCGCTTTCGAACCAGGGAGTAGCGGGAACGCTCGTCCTCACCACACCGCCTATGCCGGACGCGTCCACGACCAGGCGGCAGCGGACCTCGAACTCGCCCTCCGGCCCAGCCGCTTTGATCCCCGCGGGAACACCTCTCTCCATCACGACTTCCCTGAACTCGCTACGCTCCAGCAGTTCCGCTCCCGCACCGGTGGCGTACCCGTGCATCCTGCGCATGAAGCGCGGCTTGTCCATGTCCAGGGTGGTCAAGGGGGCGGTGACCTTCCTGCTGTGGTCGGGCGACCACATGGTTATCGTCTCCAGGCGGTGCAGTAGTATGTCCTCTTCGGGAAGGGGTATCCCGAACTTCTCGAACGCTGCCTCCTCCATGTGGAAGGGGCCTATGCGCGTCCCCAGTTCTTGCAGGGGCTCCCTCTCCAGAACCAGGCACGAGAAGCCCGCCTCGGCCAGCCTCCAGGCCAGGTAAGTACCGGACGTGCCGGCGCCAACGATCACCACATCGCTATCGCTTACTGCCATCGCCGCCCTCCTCGCATTCGCCTCGCCTCTCGATCTACTTATTCTACCAGGAGGCGGCTGTCCCGGGCCGCTCAACGTCTGCCTCCGCCCACCGCGGGATGGTAGAATATCAGCAACGGTAAATGGCTGGGTGAAACGCAGGTCCGGCAGCTAATCGAGTTCCATGCCGAAGCGTCGTTTATCAGTTGCATGGGGCTTCAGCGCTGTGGGGGGTGGAACATGGATAACTTGAACCCGTGGGTGATCTGGCTCATCTTCGCGGCGGTGTTCATCATCGCCGAGGTATTCACCCACGGTTTCTTCATCTTCTGGTTCGGCATCGGGGCCGGTGCCGCCGCGCTCGTCGCCGCCTTCGACGTTCCGTCCTACTGGCAGTGGATTGTATTCGTCTCCGTGACCCTCGTATGCGTGCTCGGCTCCCGCCGCTTCTCCGAGAGGATCACCAAGGAACCTCCCTACAAAGCCGGCGCCGAGAGGCTGCTGGGCAAGAAGGGGGTGGTCCTGGTGGATATCGACAACGCCGAGACCAAGGGGCTGGTCAAGGTGGAGGGCGAGGAATGGCGGGCGGAGTCCGCGGACGGAGAGGTCATCGAGAGAGGCGACTGGATAATAGTGGAAAGCATCGAGGGTACCCGCCTTATCGTGAGAAAGGAGTAGTGCATGACCGGCCTCATAGTAGCCCTGGCGGCGGTGGCGGGGGTTCTCTTCATCGTCGCGTTCGTGGGTATAAGGATCATCCGGCCCTACCAGAAGGGCCTGGTGGAAAGGCTCGGTAAGTACCAGCGCACCGCCGACAGCGGCCTCACCTTCATCATCCCCTTTTTCGAGATAATCACCAAGATAGACATCAGGGAGCAGGTGGAGGACGTTCCGCCGCAGGGGGTCATCTGCAAGGACAACGTGGTGGTCTCCGTGGACGCGGTAGTCTATTACGAGGTCACCGATCCTTACAAGTTCGCATACAACGTGGCGGATTACTATACCGCCATCACCAAGCTGGCCCAGACCTCCCTGCGTAACCTCATCGGCGACCTGGACCTGGATGACGCCCTGACCTCGCGCGAGCTCATCAACACCAAGCTGCGGGAGATACTGGACGACGCCACCGACAAGTGGGGGACCAGGGTCAGCCGGGTCGAGATCCAGAGGATAGAGCCGCCCAAGGACGTGACCGAGGCCATGCACCGCCAGATGAAAGCCGAGCGCGACCGCAGGGCCATCATCCTGGAATCCGAAGGGGAAAAGCAGGCCAAGATCCTGCGCGCCGAGGGCGACCGGGACGCCGACATACAGAGGGCGGTGGGACAGGCCGAGGCCATCCGGAAGGTGGCTGACGCCCGCAGGTACGAACTGATCGAGGTGGCGGAGGGAGAGGCCGGGGCCATAAAGACGGTCTTCGGCGCCATCCACGAAGGGGACCCGACCAACGACCTCATAGCCATAAGGTACCTCGATACACTGGCGCGTGTCGCCAACGGCAAAGCCAGCAAGATATTCCTGCCCCTGGAGGTATCCGGCATACTGGGGAGTATCGGCGGTATAGCCGAGCTCTTCGGCAAGGAGGCGGGGGCGCCCGCAGGCGAAGAAGCGATTTAGTCCGCGCTGATCCTGGCTTTGACGCTAGATGCGAGCAAAGGAGAGCGTGCCGCGGACCATTTACCGGTTATCATCCAGGGGAGGTGGGGCGAATGCTCACGGATGATGCTTATGCAGAACTTGAGGAGGCCCTCGGTCCCGACAACGTCTCCCGCGAACCCGCGGTGCTGGACGGCTACGCCTGGCAGGCCTTCACGGAAGTAGTGGGACAGACCAGCGGATGGTGCCCCCAGCGCCCCGTCGCGGTCGCCTTGCCCGGGAGCACGGCCGAGGTACAGGCGGTGGTGCGTATCTGCAACGCACGCGGCCTGCAGTTCAAGGCCATGTGCACCGGCTGGGGGGTCTGGAACATGGTGAGCGGCGAGGCCGTGGTCCAGATAGACCTGCGCCGCATGGACCGCATCCTCGAGATCGACGAGAAGAACATGTTCGCCGTGGTGGAGCCCTACGCCATCTGCGCCCAGTTGCAGGCGGAGGCGATGAAGGTCGGCCTGAACTGCCATATCATCGGGGCAGGCTCCGGCACCTCTCCCCTGGCCAGCGCCACATCTCTCTGCGGCTACGGCTGGTCGGGACTCACCACCTCCTACAGCGCCCGCACCCTGCTGGCCACGGAGTGGGTGCTCCCGGACGGCGAGCTGCTGAGGATCGGGACCATGGGATCGGGGCTCGAGTGGTTCTGCGGCGACGGCCCCGGTCCCAGCCTGCGCGGAATCGCAAGGGGCTACATCGGCAACTGCGGCGGTCTTGGCGTGTTCACCTCCTGCGCGGTAAAACTCTTCCCCTGGCCGGGACCGGCCGAGCCCGCCGTGGACGGCGTGCTCATGGACGCCCGCGTCGAGGTGCCCGAGACCAGCAAGCTCTATATATGCGTCTTCCCCTCCTTCGAGGCCTTCGCCGAGGCCTCCTACAGGATAGGCAACGCCGAGATCGGGTACATGCACTGTAAGAACTCCATTGGCGCCTTCCTCTCAGTGATGGCGCCCAGATTGATGGACAAGATAGTGATGCACCCGTCGCTGAAGGCGGGGGTGCGCTCGCAGCAGCACATGTTCCAGTTCCTCATCGCCGCGGGCTCGCGCGAGGAGTTCGACTACCAGGAGGAGGTGCTGAAAAAGATCGTCGTGGAGACCGGCGGCCTGTGCATTGATCTCAGCGCCATGCCCTCCCTGCACTCCTTCATGTGGTGGGGTTTCGTCCGGACTTCCCTGCCGCCGCTCGTCTTCCGGCGCGGCGGCAGCTTCGGTACCTCATTCGGCGCCCTGGAGGCCTGGGACCACCCGGTACTGCAAGCCAGGGTGGCATCGGAGCTGAAGCAGGATTTCATCGACCAGGGCAAGCTGATAGACGACCTGGCCGACAACTCCTGGGGAGGCATCTACGAGGGCAGCACCTGCTTCGGGCACCAGGAGGAACTGTATCTCTACGATCCGCGCAGCCCGGAGATGATGGCGAGTGCAACCGAGTACCTCGCCGGGACGTTCGCGGCGACGGTCGATCACAACCTGGGACCCGGCCTGGGTTTCGCCCTCGGAAGCATCGGTGCCGAGCTCTTCGGGCCCATCATCGGCGGCTACCACCACCGGCTGCGCGAGGTGAAGCAGAACTTCGATCCCGACGATGTGAGCGATGCCGGGTTCTACATCTCGCTGGACCCGGCGAAGACGATCAGGGAATTCATCGCAAAGCAACCAGAACTGGCCGCCTTCCTGGCCCCCCGCCTGGAGGAACTGGGTGTGAGCGACGATGTTGAAGGGGATGATTGAAGATGGAGATCGAGAAGGATTGGCTGGCCCCCTGCGGGCTCTACTGCGGGGTCTGCGCCGTGCTCATCGCTGACCGCGACGACAACGAGAAGTTCAAGAACAAACTCCTCGGGGTCTACGGCTTGAGCTCGACGGAACAGGTGAGATGCAAGGGATGCCTTTCCGACGACCGCTTTATCCTGTGCGAAGCATGCCCCATCCGTAAATGCTGCGCCGAGAAGGGTATCGAGGGCTGCCACCAATGCGACGACTGGCCCTGCGGATACATAGAAGACTTCGGCTATGCGGTGGGCAAGAAGGTGATGATGCGCGCCATCCCCACCCGCAGGGAGCACGGCACCGAGAAGTGGGTGGAGATGGAGGAGGGGCGCTACCACTGTCCCGAGTGCGGCTACGTCCTCTTCCGCGGCGCCAGGCGCTGCCGCGGCTGCGGCATCCCCGTAGACATCGACTGAACGATGTGTCCCGATTATGGGGTCAGCCCCGGACATGGGACATATTAAAGATTTGTCGGTTTTAAAGCATGTTTACTTCCGGCGTATGTCCCATGTCCGGGGCTGACCCCATTAGAAGGGGCGGTCGGGGTCCTTGCGCCAGGTGTCGAAGACCTTGTGCCCTCCTAACATGCGGTAGATGCCGTCCAGAAGTCTGGGAGAGCCCAGCCCGCGCAGGAAAGCTGAGAGGCGTACCGAAAAAGCTGGTTTGCAGATCTCCTCACGGCCCTTCTTCACCGCATCGACTATCGCTTCCGAGACCCTGGCGGGGTCCACCCAGGGGGAGATGAACGGCGGCTCGGCACCGCTGGCCATACCGGTATCCACGAAGCCAGGGATGACGTCGGTGAACCTGACCCCGCTACCGCGCAGCTCCAGGCGTACGGAATCGGTCAAGCCCATGATCGCGTGCTTGCTGGCGGAGTAGGAGCTCATCTTAGCACCCCCGATCACTCCCGCCTGGGATGCCATGTTGACGATATGCCCCCCGCCGCGCGCCAGCATGCCCGGGAGAACCGCCTGCATCATCCACACCTGTCCCAGGAAGTTCACCTCCATGGTCCTGCGCCAGTGGTGCTCGGACATGCCCGTGAACTCGCCGCATTCCATGACACCGGCGTTGTTCACCAGTACCTCTATGGGGCCGATCTCCCGCCCCACTTTCTCCACCAGGCGGAAGCAAGCGTCGCGGTCGGAGACGTCCAACCCGAAAGGACAGGCCTCGTATCCGTCGTTCGCCATCTCGCGCGTCGTTTCCTCGAGTCCCTTGAGATCTACATCCGTCATCACTACCCTGCATCCCTCTCGCGCGAAGGCCAGGGCATCCATCCTTCCCATGCCGCGTGCCGCCCCCGTGATCAGAACCACCTTGTCCCGCAGATCCTTCATCATCCCCCCCGTTCAAAGACAACGTTTCAAATAACGCGCTCGCTCTACCAGTAGTATACCTAATGGGGTCACATCTTAATATTTAAATGCAGTGGTAATATATGGCAACTAGTTCAAGAGTAGAGATTTGACCCCAAGCTGATAGAATTAGATTGAAGCGCTAGCGGAGAAAAGGAGGATGCTATCCAATGGAGGACATTGAGAACTACAGGAAGGCGGGGCGGGAACTCTTCGACTGTCTCCACCTGGCCACATACCCGGTGGCGATAAAGTACGTGAAGGACCCTTCGGAGTTCGGGCAAGGCGTCATGCGACCGTCTGCGAACGGGCAGCAGCTGAGCCTGTGCCAGGCCTTCACGTATTCCCGCCGCTGGGGTGCGACCGTGGGTATGGCCGAGGAGGATAACTTCTGCGTCCCGTCAACGGTATGGCACCGCTGGGTGGACGTTCCCTGGGAGGAGTTCGTACAGAGCCAGATACGACAGGGATGGCATTCAAGCGAGGAGGCGGAGAGGAAGCGCTGCGCCTTCGAATTGGAGATGATGGGTGAGAAAAACCTGGAGAGGGCGTCAGAATATATCGGGTTCATCAGCTCGCCGCTGCCCTCCACGCAGGTAATCCCCGACACGGTGCTGGTGTATGGCAACGCTGAGAACGTAACCCACATCATCCACGCCCTGTCCTACAGAGGCGATAATTTTCCCACTTCTACCTTCGCGGGGTTCGGGGAATCATGCATGAAAGGCGGCCTCATCCCTTTCATCACCGCTATCCCCCAGGTGGTCATCCCGGGCATGGGCGACCGCGCTTTCTCAGGCACCTACGATTACGAGATAGCCGTCGGTATGCCCGGCAGCCTGCTTCCCTTGGTAATGGAGGACCTCTTCAAGACCGGTGGCCGCCTGAACATGGGCCTGCCGGTGCGCACCCTGCTGCCCACGGGCATCACCGAGAGCATAACCCCCGGCTTCCAGTACCTGCGAGAAAGGATCGAGGAGAGGAAAGACCAATAGTGTCAGGTCTTGTTTTTTGCATACCATAATATGGTTATATTGATAGAGTGCCTGCTTGGAGGCGGGCATGTGTAAGTTATTCAGCTACATACCGGGGTATGCAAAAAACAAGACCTGACCCCTAGGGTGCGAAGGCTACGGAATTGTGGGCCCAGGTGCGGCCGCCGCCGTACATGGAGCGCTCGCACACCACTCCGCCCGAGGCGGCGACTATGGTCGATACGTCGTACGACGATACGAAATCGCCCACGTTGAAGGTGAAGCGGGAATGGGCGGGTATGACCGCCTCTGGGCCCTGCACATCTCCCGCCCCGGTCCTGAAGATTATCTCCGCCTCCACCTCGCTGTCACCGGGGTTCTGTACCAGGACCCAGGTCTCCATGCCCCCTTCGGTGCAGCCCTCGACCAGGTGCCATGCATCGTCCGGCGCAATGACGCCGATGGAGTTGTGGGCCCAGGTGCGGCCGCCGCCGTACATGGAGCGCTCGCAGACCACGTCTCCCGAGGCGGTTACCAGGGTGGAGACGTGGAAGGAATCCACGAAGTCGTTGACCCGGAAGGACTGCCGCGAGCGGGGAGGTATGGCGCCGGATGGCCCCTCCACCTCTCCCCCTCCGGTATGGAAGGTGAGCTGCGCCTCCACCTCTTCGTCTCCGGGGTTCTGTACCAGGACCCAGGTCTCCATGCCCCCCTCGCTGCAGCCCTCGGGCAGGTACCAGGTCTCCGAAGGCATGCTCGTCCCGATGGAGTTATGGCCCCAGGTGCGGTCGCCGCCGTACATGGAGCGCTCGCATACCACTCCGCCCGAGGCGGTTACCAGGGTGGATAAATCGTAGCTCTGCACGTATTCCGCGGCGTTGAAGCTGCGGCGGGTATGACCGGGCAGGGTCTCCACGGGGCCCTGCACCTCTCCATTCTCCGTCTGGAACTCCAGCGCGACCTCCACCGGCTCGGCGCTGGGGTTCTGCACCAGTATCCAGGTCTCCATGCCCCCCTCGCTGCAGCCCTCGGCCAGGTACCATTCGGAGGCGGGGAAGGTGGCGCCGATGGAGTTGTGCCCCCAGGTGCGGCCGCCGCCGTACATGGAGCGCTCGCAGAAGACCTGCCCACCCTCCGAGGAGACCACCGTCGAGAGGTGGGTAGCCTGTATATAGGCCCCGACATTGAAGGAGATGCGGGTCTCTGCCGGGACCTCCCAGCCCTGCAGGGCCGCTGGCTCGAAAAGACCTTCCATGGTATAGAAGGACAGGTAGACGTTCACCGGGGCGGGATTGGGGTTCTCCACCAGTATCCAGGTCTCCAGACCGCCCGTGGTGCAACCCTCGGCGAAGTACCAGGTGGAATGGGTGACGGTGAAGCCCGCCGCGTTGCTCTCCCCGTCCGTCGTGGTCACGGTCACCGGGCCGGAGGTGGCCCCCGGCGGCACGGAGACCACGATCTCCCCGTCGGCCCAGGAGGCATAGTCGGCCGCCTGGGTGCCGTTGAACTCCACGCAGGAGGTACCTTGCGTATCCCCGAAGGTGGTGCCGGAAACCGTCACCTGCGTTCCCACCGCTCCCAGGGCGGGATCGAGTCCGTCTATCGCGGGGGTGACGGTGAAGTCCACCCCGTTGCTGGTGCCGTCGGTTGTGGTCAGGGTCACCGGTCCGGAGGTGGCTCCCGGCGGCACGGAGACCACGATCTCCCCGTCGGCCCAGGAGGCATAGTCGGCCGCCTGGGTGCCGTTGAACTCCACGCAGGAGGTACCTTGCGTATCCCCGAAGGTGGTGCCGGTAACCGTCACCTGCGTTCCCACCGCTCCCAGGGTGGGATCGAGTCCGTCTATCGCGGGGGTGACGGTGAAG
>CAZGWK010000010.1:0-50386 GCA_964529285.1 uncultured Actinomycetota bacterium | reverse complement strand
TCCCACCGCTCCCAGGGTGGGATCGAGTCCGTCTATCGCGGGGGTGACGGTGAAGTCCATGGCATTGCTGGTGCCGTAGGTGGTGGTCACCGTGAGCGGTCCGGTGGTAGCGCCGGCCGGCACCTCGACCTTTATCTCACCCGTAGACCAGTGGGTGTATTCCGTGGCGTCCACCCCACCCACGGTGACGTAGGAGCTGCCCTGCAGGAAACCGAAGTTATAACCCTGGATGAGGATCTCGTCTCCCACCGCTCCGTCTGCCGATATAAGGTCTATATGGGGCGCGGCGGAGATGATGTTCAGGCCTCCCGCGAGCGGCTGCGGGGTCTCCTCGGCCGGTACACCGGAACAGGGGGTGATTATGTTCACGTCCCGGGGCACGATGGGAGCCGCCAAGTCGATATCAAAGATCACGCTGGCGAAATGTTCGCTCCATACCACGGTGTAGATATTGTATATGCCGTCCGGGGGGTCGAAGGTAGCGTAGGACTGCCCGTCGACGAAGGCGGTCTCCAGCCCCTCTACCTCTATGACCAGGCTCTGTCCCTGCACGCCCTGGGAAGGGTGCGCCGAATCGATCACCGGATTGCGCACCTTGAAGGCCCTCTTCAGGGGATGAGGATCCGGAACGGCGGGGTTGGTCACGTTCACCTTTCTGTACGTCGCCGGCGCCCCCGCGGCGATGGTGATGTTGGCCGTGGCGTGGGTGGCGCCGGTCACGCTGATCGAGTTGACGGTGATGCCGCCGGAGGGTTCGAACACAACTGCGGTCTGGGGATCGTCGATGAACTGCGTCTCGTAGCCGGTGATGTCCACGTCCACGCTATGTCCGCGGGCGAAGGAGGAGGGGTCCACGCTGTGTATCTTCGCGTCGCAGATGGTGAAAGCGCCGTCGAGCGGCAGGGGCTCGAACTGCTCCCCCGGGGTCTTCACGTGTACGTTGTACAACCTCTCGCTGGCCCCCGCGGCGATGTCGATATTGGAGATGACCTCCGTCGGGCTCACGTATGTGGTGCTGTTCACGGTGATGTCGTCGAAAAGCCCGGTCTGCGGCTTGAACTCCGCGTAAGAGGTCTCGTCGAAGGCGGTGCCGTTGCCTTGAATGTGCACGTCTAGACCGGTTTCACCCCACACTCCCGCCGTCGGCGTTATCTCGCTGATGCTCATATCGTATACGGTCAGGGCCCCCGTCAAAGCATAGGGCTCCTCTCCCCCCGTGATCACGTTCAGATCCCTCGCGGTGAGGTCGGCATCCGCAGCTATGGTGATCTTCGCCCTAAGGTTGCGGGCGCCTGTAACCTCGACCCAGTCCACGGTGATACCGCCGCCGCTGAAGGCGACGGTCGAATCGAACTGCCTGAAGTTGGTGTTGCCGCCCCTAATCTCCACCTCGAGCTTGTGTCCCCTGGGCGCCGTCTGCGGGCTGCAGGACTCGATGCCGGGATAGGCGGCGAGGACGGTATCGCACTGTCCCTTGTCCCCCACCGCCCATACGCTGTGTGAAGCCAGTGCCGACACGCCGTAGAGGTCCAGCTGGGTGGTGCTCACCTGGGCTTGCCAGCCCGAACCGTGACGTAGGATGGTACCCTTCTGTCCTACCGCCCAGACGTTGTCTTTATCGAGGGCGGACACGCATTTGAGATTCTCGCTGGTATTGCAGGTCTCCTGCGACCAGTCGCTCCCCCCGTTGTCCGAGAATATGATGCGGCCGTCATCCCCCACCGCCCAGATGTGGGGGGAGTGACCGGAAACCGCCACGGCGGTGATACCGTAGAGGTTCTTGTCCGTGACCTTCTCGTGCTTGGTCCAGGTCTCCGTGCCCGCGTTGTAGCTCCACACGTCGTGGTTGCCGCATACCGCCCACAGGTGGTTCATGTCCGTCCCCGCCACGCCCTTGCCGTTGAAGCCGCCCTTGACGGCCTTCCAACCCGCGCTGCTGAAGAAATAGGCGTAGTCGTCCCCCACGGCGCAGGCTCCGTTCTCGGCCATGGCCGCCACGCCGTAGATCTTCTTGGTGGTGCCGCTGTTCTGGGCCTGCCAGTTGAAGCCGTTGTAATAGAGTATGGTGCCGCCGTCTCCCACCGCCCACACGTGACTGGCGTCGAAGGCCGACACCCCGTGCAGGTCCTTGGTGGTGCCGCTGTCCTGGGCCAGCCAGACGGTACCGTCGTAATGGAGGATGGTGCCCTTCTCTCCCACTGCCCACACGCTGGCGTCGTCCGCGGCGGAGACCCCGTAGAGCTTCGCCGTGATGTGGGAGGGAGATGCGTCCTTCCAGGAACTGCTGTGGTAATCGTCGAGGAAAAGGACCTTCTCGTCATCGCCCACCGCCCATAAGGCGTTGCCGCCTGCGGCGTAGATGCCACCCAGGTGAGTGGAGCCGTGATGCTGTTTCTCCCAACCGCTCAGGCTGTTGTAATAGAGTATCGTCTCGTCGTCCCCCACCGTCCACATATCGTTGTGCGAAAGCGCGCTGATGCTGTTCAGCGTGACCTCTTCGCTCCAGGTCTCATCGATCCAGACGCCGGTATACCTGTAGATAGCGCCCTTCTGCCCCACCGCCCAGGTCTCGTTGGGGCCGAAAGCCACCACATCCAGCAGGTTCCTGCCGTAGGTGTCTCCGGTGGGATGATCGGACCACGAGGTGCCGTCATAGTAGAGGGCGTGACCGTTGTCACCCACCGCCCAGGCACAGTTGTTGCCGCTATAGGTAAAAGCATAGACGCCGTTGAGCCGGTGCGATGTGGTATGTTCGTGCACCCACCTGTCGCCGTTGAAGCGGTGGATCTCGAAACCGCCCACCGCGAGCACGAAATCACTGCTGGTGCCGGATATGCTCCTGGGAGAGAGCAGGGTGTGTTCGGCCTCACTCCAGGTAGTTCCGTCATAGAATAGAATAGTCTCTTCTCCCACCGCCCAAACGTGGGTGGAATCCAGCGCGTAAACGTCGTAGAGGTGCTTGCGCGTGCCGCTGTCCTGGGGGACCCACAAGGTTCCGTCGTAGTGGAGTATGGCGCCGTAGTCACCCGCAGCCCAGGCGCTGTCGGCGGACAGGGCCGACACCCCGGAGAGGTCCACGTTGACGTTGCTGTCCTGGTGGTTCCAGGAGATGCCGTCATGGAAGAGGACCGTGCCGTTGTCGCCCACCGCCCATCCGGCGAGCAGGCTGTGTATGGACGCGCCGTGCAGGGAATTGCCCGTGCCGCTGGGGACTTTTATAACCTCGAGTACGGGGATCTCGCCGCGGAATATATTCCCGTCCTGGCCGGTGATGAAGAGGTCGGAGGTGCCCAGCACCTCGACATCGTACAGGTTCTTGGCATGGATGATGTGTTCGAAGAAGCCGGTCTTGTCCTCCCAGCCGGTGGGTCCCTTGTTCGCGATGGTGCCCATGTCCCCGACGGCCCATACCAGGTCCGTCGCCTTTGCGCTTATGCCGTGTATGGCGTCGAAATCGCCGCTCAGGCCTCCCACCTTGTGCTCTTTGCTCCAGGACGAGCCGTTGTAATGGTAGATATCTCCGTATGTGCCTCCGCTCCAGGCGTTGCCGGCATCGAGCACATCAACGCAGTACTGGTTGTGGCCGTCGGGTATGCTGTGCTTGGCCCAAGCGCTGCCGTTGTAGTGGAGGGCGGTGCCGCTGTCCCCCACCGCTATCACGTTGGACGTACTGGAAGCCGATACCGCGTGCAGATTCTTGCCCTCGGCCTTACCTTCAGCCACGCTGTCAATCTTCCAGGATATGCCATCATAATGCAGAACGGTGCCTGCCTCTCCCACCGCCCATACGTCGCTCGCGCCTACAGCCCACACGCCGTTGATGTTGTTGGTGGTGGGGCTGATCTGCGGGTTCCACCTCGCGCCGTCGTAGAAGAGTATGGTGCCCCCGGCGCCCACCGCCCAGGCGTGGTCCGCGTCCAGGCAGGAGACGTCGCTCAGGTCGTTGCCCGTGGGGGTTGGGTTCTCCCACGCCCAGTAGTCCTCGGCTGCGCCGACGGCAAGCCCCGCGCCGGACAGGCATACGAGGGTGGAGATCACTACGACCAGCACCGTTAGCGAGACGCGCTTCATGGTTATATCCTCCGATTTGTTTGAGGCGAAAGCTTAAAGCTGAAAAAGCAGGCAGGCCCATTTTGTTCTCGACCGCCGTGATGTGCGAGGAATATTGCAGGGGATGATGCCATCTTCAAGTACCCCGAATCCATACCGACCATATTGTTTGCTCGCTTTGCCGGCATGACAGCAAAATCGTTCATTTATAATATTCTCGGTACAGGTGAGATATTCATTTATCTATAATGCTGTGCCATCTGCGGCCTTACCGTGCAATGGAAATAAAGCGCAGTCGTCTTGCCCTTTTTTATTAGACCCGGGCGCGACCTGTTGGCCTCATACTCAACTTTGTGGAGGCCTGACCCCCGATGTTGAAAATGGAGGGCTGACCCCAGGTATCTTGCGGGCTTCGACCTTCATCATGATCCTGCCGCAGGCGCCCAGGGGCCATGCTCCGCCGTAGCAGCTGATGGGGATGTCCAGCAGATCGCCGTGGAAGGAAGCGTCCCCTCCGGCTCCTTCGGCCATCCTCTCCAGCAGCAGCATGACGCGGTACCATGCCTTGTTCAGGGCCATGATGCAGATATCCCCGTCGTTCTCGGAAAGGACCACGCGCCCCATGGGGTCGAGGACGAACTCGTCGCCCGTGGCATGGCCCGCCAGGCAGGCTTGCGATTCAACGACCTTGATGACGATGCGGTAGTCCTGGAAGTCCTCGAGGCCGCGCAGCCGCATGGCGCGCTTGGGGGCAGCCAGGAACGCCTCCAGGTCCTCCCCTCCCAGGGGAAGGCTGCGCATGAACTGGGTGGGTTCCGGGCCGCCGCTCGCGGGTGCCTCCTGCACGGCACGGCAAGCGCCGACCTGCCTGCGGTTCCAAAGGAACATGTAGGGCGCGAGGGCCAGCATGGAGCGCAGCTGCTCCAGGATGGGCATCTTCTCGCGCGTGACGCGGAAGGTGCAGGCCCCCAGTCCGCCGTAGTCGAGCCCCGGGTCGGTGCAGGCGAAGGTGTCGAAGATCATGCCGTTGGGGTCTTTCTTCTGCAGCATGTGATCGTAATATGAGTACGCCAGCGGCGAGAGCTGGGAGAGGGCGTGTATACATATCGATGGAGGGCACTTATGGCGGATCAACCCGCCCATGGCATCAAGGTAGAATGCTCTCCCCTCGTAGTTGGTGCCCATGCAGTGGTTTGAGCACACGGGCTCGATCTTGATCCAGTAGCTCATGTCCTTGAGCTCGACCGCATCCACCAGGCCGGTCCCCTTGGCCCGTTCCAGCTGTTCCGGGGTGTACCCCCAGCGGTTCTTGACGATATGATAACTTACCTTCTGGATGAGTTCCTTGATCACGATGACCTCCTCTAAAGCGTTTGGCGAGTGCGATTGCAGCGCTCTCTTCCCATGAATCCAAGTTCATGAAAGGCTCGCATGGTGGTTGGCAAAATGCCCCGACTCGAGACTGCGAAATCTACGGATATTGCCGCACATCTAAAATAGTACAACTTTCTTGCCTTGCCAAATCCATGGTGCTGCCAACAGCTCCTTTGCCTTGCCAGATCCATGCTGCCTTCCACGCGTACAATAACTCTGCTGGCGAGATATACTGCAGCGATATGCAAGCAACACCGAGGACTGAGATCGCCCCGGTTTTGACACCCCATATTTACCCTGCCTATACTTTCATGGGGGGCTTCCAAGGCAAGCTAACTAACACCGTGCTCCTTTAAAGAGAGGCCGTAAGTCTGCGTATGCTGCGATAGGGGGATTATCATGCCACTACTCTTCAGCCCGGCGCGATTGGGAGACCTCGAGGTAAAGAACCGCTTCGCCCATTCCGGCACCACCGAGTCCATGGCGCTGGAGAGCGGCGAGGTGACGGAAGCGCTGAGCAAGCGTTACGAGAACCTGGCCAAGGGAGGTGTGGGTCTGATCATGCCGGGGGCAATGTACGTACAGCCCTCGGGAAGGCATTTCAGGCTGGCCACGGGCATCCACAGCGATGACATGATACCAGGCTTGCGCAGCCTGGTTGAGGCGGTGCACGCCGAGGGCGGAAAGATCGCATTCCAGCTGAACCACGCGGGAAGGCAGACGGTCAAAGCCATCATCGGCCAGCAGCCCATAGGACCCTCCGCATACAAGAGGGACCCCGCATACCTTGTGAAGCCCCGGGAGATGAGCGAGGAGGATATCCGGGAGACCATCCGCGCCTTCGGCAGGGCCGCGGGACGGGCTGCCGAGGCCGGGGCCGATGGGGTGCAGATACATGCAGCCCACGGTTACCTGATCAACCAGTTCCTCTCCCCCTTCTTCAACGTCAGAAGCGACCGCTGGGGCGGCTCCAACGAGAACCGCTTCCGCTTCCTGGCGGAGACCTACAAAGAAGTGAAGGCCAACCTGCCGTCGGAGATGGCCGTGATGGTCAAACTGAACACCAACGATTTCACCCCCACCGACGGCGTCACGCCGCCCCTGGCCGCCAAGTACGCGGGGTGGCTGCAGCAACTGGGCATTGACGGCGTGGAGGTCAGCCAGGGCTCCATCTACGGCATGATGAACGTCATGCGCGGAGGTATACCCGTGAAGGAGATGCTGGAATCCCAGGCGGCCTGGAAGAGGCCGGCCGCGTGGTTCCTGCTCAAGGGGATGCAGGGGAAATTCGACCTCGAGGAAGGATACAACCTGGCGGCCGCCAAGGTGGTTAAGCCCGCCCTCGGCGAAGTCCCCCTCATACTGGTGGGCGGCATGCGCCGCGCCTCCCACATGGAGGAGGTCCTGGAGAATGGATATGCCGACTTCATCTCCCTCTCCCGACCCTTGATCCGGGAACCTGACCTCGTGAAGAAGTTCGAGGAGGGCAAGGAGGAGGCGTCCTGCATCTCCTGCAACAAGTGCTTCGCGGCCACGATCGCCGACAAGCCCGTCAGATGTTACCAGAAGGCGTGAGCAAATAGGGTCGTATCTTTATTCTTGAATCTCCTGGCATTTTATGGGATAAAATTCATAAATAAAGATGTGACCCCATCGACTGCACGACGGAGAAAGTGATGAGCGAGGAAGCCACCACCTACCTCAAAGAGTGGTTCGACCGCATGGCTCCCACCTACGACCGCCTGGAGTTCCTGCTCGGGAACGTAAGGCCGCGAGTGGTGGAGATGGCGGCGGCGGCGCGAGGCGCCAGGGTGCTCGACGTTGCCACGGGCACAGGAAGCCAGGCGCTTGCTTTCGCGAGTGCGGGTTGCGAGGCCACCGGCATAGACCTCTCCGAGGAGATGATCGCACTGGCGCGCAGCAAGGACGGCTGCGGCAGGGTTTCCTTTTTAAGCGCCGATGCCTCGGACATGCCTTTCGAGGACGGCAGCTTCGACGTCTCCGTAATATCCTTTGCCCTGCACGACATGCCGGGCCCGATGCGCGAGAAAGTCCTGGAAGAACTGGTCAGGGTGACCACTCCCGGTGGTACCATCATGATCGTGGATTACGAGATCCCGCAGGACATCATCCATAAGCTGTTCATACGCTTCATGCTCTCGCGCTACGAGAACGTCTACGTCCCCGCTTACTTCGCATACGACCTCGAGGGCGCGATCGAGACGTTGGGGGTGGAGATCGTGGAGAAAAAGCAGATACTCAGGGGAGTGGGCAGGATCCTCAAAGGGCGCAAGTGAGGGGGGGGTTCCTCCTGAACCCTCCTGGAGTTGATATCGGGCCTGCCTTTTCGGAGTTTGAAAAAATACGGTTGCCGGCTGTCAGGCCTTTCCCCGGATCGATATAACATTTGGACTGATCCCACTGGAGCGCAACCTGGAGATACTGGTCACTCCCAGTAAATAGCATTCGGCGCGGCGAATGCCGCTGTGCAGGTTAATCACCGCTTAATAGGGTGGCCAATCCTTAATGACAACAGCTATGCGCCCTTCCCTCTGACCTCTATCTCAAGGGCACTGTCGAGAGTACCGACAAGACAAGAAAGATGACACAAGGCTGACCTTTGCAACAGGCCCACACCTATACCTGGAGGTGCACGATGTTTCTGGATCGCATGAAATGGGCGTTGTTCGCATCGCCCTACAAGCGGGACGGTGCGGACCCGGCCGACATGGTGGTGGCCCACGCGGATATCTTCACCTCCGATAGCGCCAACCCACGAGCCAGCGCCATCGCCGTGAAGGACGGGCGCATCGTATACGTGGGCGACGACCGAGGGGCAGCGGTCCACGTGGGGCCGGACACAGGGGTCATCGACGCCAAGGGCAGGGCCCTCACCCCGGGTTTCATCGACAACCACTGCCACGTGGTGTGGATAGGCGGCATGACGGCCATCATGACCACGCGGCTCATGCAGGCTGCCAACCTGGACGAGATGCTGCAGATGGTCCTGGACCAGTCCCGTGCAAACCCCGACCTCCCCTACGTTTCCGGTGTGGGCTGGAGGTTCGAGTACGCCCCAGGAGGTGCCCCCGACCGCGAGGTGCTGGACGCTGTGGTCGCGGACCGGCCCGTCCTGCTCATGTCCATCTGCGGCCAGTGCGGATGGCTCAATACCCGCGCCGTCGAGCTGCTCGAGGAGAGGAACCCCCAGGCCCTGCGGCGCCTGGCGCCCAGGCGCGACACCTCAGGCGTCTGCATGGGCGCCCTGGACCACTTCCACTCCTTCTCCCCCCTCGACTTCTTCACGCAAGAGGAGATAGCTCCCGTCTTCGAGTCCGCCGTGCCGGAGACCATAGCGGCGGTCATGGACGAGGCCGTATCGGTAGGGGTCACGGCCATGGACGACGTGCAGTTCTACCGCCCCTTCATTCCCTATGTGCTCGCGTACCGCGAACGCGGCATCTTCGACAAGGTGCGCCTGCGCGGCTCTTTGTACGTCGATCCTCATGACCTGGAGGACAAAGGCAAGCTGCTCGGCGACCTGACCTGGTGGAAGGATATGGGCAGAAAATCGGACCGGCGCCTGGTACTCGGTCAATCGCTGAAATTCTACATCGACGGTACCCTGGGCAACCGCACCGCCTTCTTCCTGGAGCCCTACGGGGACGACCCCTCCTATTACGGCAGGCCGGACTGGACGCAGGAGGACTTTGACCGCGTGATCGAGATAGCGGACAGCATGCAGCTCCAGGCCTGCACCCACGCCGTTGGGGATGCAGGCATACGGCGCGTTATAAACTCCTGCGAGCGGGCTCGTTTTATCAATGGAGAATGGGATTCGCGCCACCGCCTCGAACACTGCGAGTTCCCTATCCCCGAGGACCGCGAGAGGATGGCGCGGCTGGGGATGCAGGCGGCCATGCAGCCGGCGCATTTCTTCGGCGACGAGGTGACCGAGAGGTTCATGGGGCCGCAGAGGATGCAGCGTTACGATCCCTGGCGCAGCCTGGAGAAGGCGGGGATAACCGTCTCCTTCGGCAGCGACTGGTGCAACAGCCCCCTCAATCCCTTCTACGGCCTGCTTCTCGCGACCACGCGCATGAACTACAAAGGCAAGACCGACTGGGGGCCGGAGGAGAAGATCGACATCGAGAACGCCGTCAGGCACTGGACCATCGACTCCGCGCGGGCGCTCAAGATGGAGGATGAAATCGGCTCCCTGGAGAAGGGGAAAAGCGCCGACTTCGTCATCTGGAACACCAGCCCGCTCAAGGTGAGCTCCTGGTGGTTCCTGCTCACCCACGAGCTGGAGCTGGGCAAGCTCGACGGCTTCGTGGACCTGACTTGCGTGAACGGAAAGCCCGTCTACGAAGGTCAGGCCTAGGGGTCAGGCCCGGCTTTCGGCCTTGAGCTTCACGAACAACCTCCTTTCAGCTCTTCCGGTTGAGGCCAAGAGAAGTAGATGCGAAGGACAATCAATACCTTGCTTGCTTTGAATCTTTTCATGTCCTGCAGCGATTATTGGTTATGCAACAAAGCCTGATTACGAAAGACTAGTAGTTTGCTATGAGTTCTGGTGCCAGGGGAGATTGCCTCGTCGCCGCGGATTCCTCTCTACAATGACATGCTCTCTCAGGCCGAAAGCCGGGCCTGACCCCTAGGCCTGGATCCTGTTACTATACACACTGACGGCGGAAGACCTGCGCCCAAGCGAGGAGGTTTCGGATGGAGTCGCTCAAACCCGTAAAGCAGTTCGTGGAGGAAGCTTGTACCCGCTGCGGCCTGTGCTTCAGCGAGTGCCCAGTGATGGGTCTGCCGGTGAAGACGGCCCGGGAGGAGATAAAGAGGCTCATTGCGGGGGAACCCACGAGGCACGTCCTGCGTAAGTGCGCCAGCTGTTTCGCTTGCGACCATATCTGCCCCGAGGGCTGCAACCCCACCGAACTCATCCTGCAGCGCTGGCACGAGCAATACGAGCGCGAGGGGCTTCCCCTGCGCGCCAGGTACTACTCCCCCCACGAGGAGCTCAACTTCCGCACCTACGTGGCGGCCAGGATGCCTGCCGAGGAGAGGGAGATACTGCGCAAGTGGGCAGACCATTCCCCTGCGGAGGAGGTACTATACCCGGGATGCAACATCATCACCGCTCCCTTCGTCACCCAGACCAAGGCGCTGGACGGCATGGATATCCGCGGCACCCTGGACTACTGCTGCGGCGAGACCTATTACCGCATGGGCCTGTTCGACGAGGTACAGAAGGTAGCCCGCCGCCTGGAGAGATACTTCAAGACCCTGGGCGTGAAGCGCGTGAACCTCCTGTGTACCGCGGGCTGCAACATGTTCATGAACGTCCTTCCCAACTACGGGGTGGATTTCGACTTCGAGGTGCGGCCCTACCTCCCGGTGATCCTCGAGAAACTGGAGTCGGGCGAGCTGGAGCTCGTGAAGAAGCTGGAGGGCACGGCGACCATCCAGGAATCCTGCTACGGCAAGCAGCTGGGTGAGGAGTACATGGACGTCCCCCGCAGGATCCTCGAGCTCATCGGCCTGGAGGTGGTGGAGGAGAAGAAGAGCCGCGATTGCGCACTCTGCTGCGGCATCGCGGGCGGCTTCCCGCCCAGCTCCGGTTACCACATCATGGACGTCACCCTCGCCACCTTGAAGAGCCTCTGGGAGGCCCGTAATACCGGGGCCGATTACACCGTGGGGTACTGCGCCGGCTGCCTGCAGATGCTCTCCGTCGGCCGCCTGCTCTTCCCTGTCGCAGGCCCCGCATACCATGTCCTCGAGCTTCTGTCCGAAGCCTTGGGCGAGGAGCCGCGGCATCCCATGGGATGGAGAACGCGAGCTTTCCTGGCGGGCGTGCTGCGCCATCAGGCGCCGCTCACCCTCTCCAGGCAGAGGTACCGCATCCCGGAGATACCGGTGGTGCCGCCCTCGGCCGGGGCATAAGGGGGTGCTGGGAAGATGCACGTAAAGACAGAGGATTTCCGCTTCTTCCGCGAGGACCTATGCGACCGCTGCGGCGACTGCTTCGTCGCCTGCCCCTACCTTGAGCTGCCGCGCGAGGAGGCGAAGAGAGAGATCGCAAGCCTGATCGAGAGCGGCACCTCGCGGGCGCTCGATGCGTGCAACACCTGCCACACCTGCGACGTGGTCTGTCCCAACGATGCCGACCCCTACGAGCTGGTGCTGGAGCGCTGGTGGGAGCGGAGGCAGGAAGGGCTCAGGACAACAGCACGGCTGGTGACACCCTCGGAGCCCTGTAATATCTGGTCCTCGCTGAAGGCATTGATGCTGCCGGGGGAGTTGGCGCTGCTGCGCTCCTGGGACGATTACAGCCCCTGCGAGGAGATCTGCCTCACCGGGTTTTACACCAACGTCGTGCCCTACATCCTGCAGTCTCAAGTGCTCGCGGGGCTGCCCAAGATAGTGGGATCCGAGGCCCTCTTCGGGTGCGCCGGTGATATCTATAAGACCGGGCGCTTCGACATGGTGGAGCAGATAACACGCCGCCTGGAGCATGTATTCGGCGAGATGGGCGTGAAACGGGTGGTCTGTTCCATGAGCGCCGAGGGTATGGTGCTCTCTGAGATCCTGCCGCGCCGGTTCGGAGCGGACTTCGATTTCGAGGTCGTGCAACTGGACGATTGGCTGCTGGAGAAGCTGCGGTCGGGAGAGATCGCGCTGGGCAAAGAGCTCGGCTTGAAGGTGACCATCCACGACAACTGCCTGTCGAAGATGCAGGACGGGAGGCTGCAGGAGGTCAACCGGGACATCGTCGGACGCACCGGCTGCGATATCGTGGAGATGGAGCACCACGGCGAGCACTCCATGTGCTGCGGTTTCGGCGCGGCGGCCTCCCACTTCAGGGTGATGGACATCATGTCCTCGGGCTACCGCAGGCTGAAGGAGATCGAGGCCACCGGGGCGGACGCGGCGGTCATCTACTGCCCGGCCTGCCTCTTCATCCTCTCGGTGATCAAGGAGATGGCGAACTGCGCCATACCCTTCTACCATCCCGTCGAGCTGGTGGAGATGGCGGCGGGCGGGCATCCGGCCCACCGCCACGAGGAGCGGGCGTGGGACATCATGGCGGTCATATCCAACCACCTGTTGAAATATGCCCTCTTTCCCAGCCACAGAAGGGATTTCCAGCCCGCCTATATCCCGCCCGGGATTGAGCGGCTGCCCGGGCTACCTGCGGCCGACCGCCTGCGCCTGAAAGCGCTGGCCGCGCTCTTCCACAGTCCCATAGTCCAGAACCGTCCCGTGAGAGCGCTCACCTCGTGGGGCTTCAAGACAGCTGTATCCGCTTATGACCGTTGGGGTCGGGTTTCAACCTGACCCTATTTCCCATTACTTAAGATCAGGGCCGGGTCGAGAAGTGAGGATAGATAGGGTTCGCTACGCGAGGAAAGGCTGAACGGTGAAGGAACAAAGCAAATACGACTTCTTCCGCTACGAGGACTGCGACCTCTGCGGCGACTGCCTGGTGCGGTGCCAGTACATGGACCTCACCCGCGCCGAGGCGATAGAGGAGATGAAGCGCCTTATAAACGGCGAGCCTACGCGGTTTGTGCACGATAAATGCATCAGCTGCTACGCCTGCGACGCCTTCTGTCCACGCGACTGCCGCCCCTACGAGCTCATCCTCAATACCTGGTATCAGCGCTACCGCGAAAAAGGACTGCCGGTGCGGGCCTCCTACCTCATGCCCGCCTCCTCCCCCAACTTCCGCACCGACATCGTAAAGCGCTTGAACGCGCGGGAGAGGGAACTACTGCGCCGGTGGAAGGAGACTCCGCCCGAGGGCGAGGTGGTCCTCTACCCTGGGTGCAGCGCGCTCACCCTCCCTCACCTGCTGGACGCGTCCTTCATGAGGGGCGTGAAGATATCCGGGGACTTCGACCTCTGCTGCGGCGAGATGTACTTCCGCCAGGGCCTCTTCGACGTGGTGGAGCGGGTGGCGGAGAAGCTCACCGCCTACTACCGCGGCCGGGATATCGGCACCATGCTCTTCTCCTGCCCCGCGGGGCTGAACATGTTCCGCAACGTCCTGCCGGGCCAGTTCGGTGCCGAGTTCGATTTCGAGAAGAAGTACCTTGGCACCTGGCTGCTGGAGAAGGTGGAGTCGGGCGAGATCGAGATCAAGCGCAAGCTGCCGCGTTCGGTAGCCGTGCACGATTCATGCCACGCCAGGATCCTGGGGAGTGAGGTCATGGACACGGCGCGCGGCCTCTACTCCCTCATGGGCCTGGAGATGCGCGAGATGGAGCACAACCGCGAGGAGGGCTACTGCTGCGGCTTCGCCGCAGGCTGCAACCGCTACAGTCCCGTCGACATGGTGCTGGCCAGCATAAAAGAGTTGTGGGAAGCGCAGAAGACGGGAGCGAAAGAGATGGCCGTCTACTGTACCGCCTGCCTCACCACCATGACCATGTACCGCTGGCTGTTCCCCACCCTGCAGCCCCTGCGCCACCTGCTGGAGTACCTCAAGGAGGCCACGGGGGAGACGCCCAACCATCCCGCCCAGCGCCGTTCCCTGCGCATGCTCACGAACGTCGCGCTTAAAGCCTTCCCGCAGATCCCCTCGAAGAAGACCTACCGGGTGGAGATCTCCTAGGCAGCGCGGGACGGGGAACCGGCGTTCCAGCCCTCTGATCATATCCCGGCTCGGCCGACGAGTTGAGTGGAGGCATTACGATCCCTGCATCAAGCCCTCTTAAAGCTGTTCCTACCCGAGGTCTTCCGTCTGATACGCAATATTGCGCAATCACCTCTCCAGGGAATAGGGTATGGGATATGCGGGAACGCGATATCGAAGAAACTGAGCAGGAGCGCGAGGTATTCTGTCTGGGCGAGGGAGAAACGGGCCTCTCCCCCTCACCCCCACCCGCGGACACGGGCGAGAGGACGCTGCTGCGGGGAGGAGTCCTCTCCGCCTTCGGCTACCGCGACTTCTCCATTATCTGGTCGGGCGCACTTCTATCGAACGTCGGCACCTGGGTGCACATGAGCGCCCTCTTCTGGTACGTGAAGGAGATAACCGGCTCCGATGCCTGGGTGGGGCTGGTCACGGTGGCCAACTTCTTTCCCGTCTTCTTCCTCGTGCTCTTCGCGGGGTCCATGGCGGACGTCCTCAACCGCAAGGTCCTGATCATCGTCACCCAATCGGTCATGATGCTGGGCGCGCTGGCCCTGGGCGTATTCACCTCGCTGGATGCTTCCAGCCTCGCGGTCATCATGATCATCACCACCGTCATGGGCACCGCCTTCACCTTCAACTTCCCCGCCTGGCGGGCCATCATTACCGACCTCGTGCAGCCGAAGGATATCCTCAATGCCGTGGCTCTCGACGCCGCCGAGTTCAACATGGCGCGCTTCATCGGACCCTGGATCGGCGGGTTCATCGTCTCGCGATGGAGCGTAAGCATCGCATTCTACGTCAACGCGGTGAGTTTCCTCACCATAATCTTCGCCCTGACGCTGATCAGGACGAAGACGCCGAAGAGCCCCCCTCCCCCGCAGGGGACCATCAGGCACGTCCAGGAGATCCTGGTCTACGCCTGGCATAACCGCTGGGCCTTCAACATACTGGTCGTGCTCGGCGTGGCCTCGATCTTCGGTCTGCCTTTCATAGTCCTCCTGCCCGGGATGGCCAAGGACGTGCTGCACAGCGACGCTGGTGGCTACGGCCTGCTCCTGGGCTTCGTCGGGCTGGGTGCAGTCGTTGCCGCGCCCTTCGTCACCTGGCTCAACCGCCGTTACAAGGAGAGCGAGATCATCAAGGTCTCCGCGTTGGCATCGGGCCTCCTCCTGGCCGGCTTCTCCCTTTCCAGGATCTTCTGGCTTTCCCTGCTGCTCAGCGCGGGGCTGGGGATAAGTTTCCTTATGCTCTCGGCTGCGGTCAATACCGTGCTGCAGGCCCGGGTGGAACGTAACATGCGGGGCCGCATCATGAGCCTCTATATCCTGGTCTTCCAGGGATTGTTGCCAGTTGGTGGGATCGTCATGGGCCTGCTGGCCGACCGCGTTTCCGCTCCCTTCGTGCTCCTTCTTGGCGGGATCGTCTGTGCGGCCATGTCGGTTGCCCTGTTCGTTTTTCCCTCCTTTCTCAAGGACGCCATCACGCAATAATGTCCCGATTATGGGGTCAGCCCCGGACATGGGACATTTCCTGATAGCCTTGTGATTTATCACGTTTTATTCGCTGAAAATGTCCCATGTCCGGGGCTGACCCCAGTTAAGTTGAAGCCACACCCGCGCTGGACGATAATTGTGGAGGCACGTTTACGGATAGGTGGATCGGAGAAATATGTTCCGTACCACGAGTCCCGGCAAGGAGGGAGAAAAAGATGGACTTCGCACTCAACGACGAACAGAAAGCCCTGAAGCAGACAGTGCACGAGTTTGCGGAAAACGAGATCAGGCCAGTATCCATGGAACTGGACGAGAAGGGCGATTTCGATTGGGAAGTGGTGCGTAAGGCGGCCAAGCTGGAGCTCACCTTCTCGGGCGTGCCCGAGGAGTACGGCGGGCCCGGGCTGAGCATGCTGGACAACGTCATCGTCATCGAGGAATTGGGGTGGGGATGCATGGGGGTAGCGGCCTGCATCGCCCTTAACCAGATCGCCATCCTCCCCATCCTGCAGGCGGGGACCGAGGACCAGAAAAAGGAGTACCTCGGCCGCTTGACCGATCCCGATAACCCTATCCTCTGCGCCTTCGGACTTACCGAGCCGGAGGCGGGTTCAGATGCGGCCTCCCTCAAGACCAGGGCGGTGCGTGACGGCGACGATTACGTCATCAACGGAAACAAGTGTTTCATAACCAACGGCGGGGTCTCCGATTTCTACACTATCTTTGCCACCGTCGATCCCGAAAAAAAGTACCAGGGCATCACCGCCTTCATCATCGAGGGAGACACCCCCGGCTTTTCCATAGGCAAGATAGAGCACAAGATGGGCATGCGCGCCTCGCAGACCGCCGAGCTCATCCTGGAGGACGTACGCGTGCCGGCGGTGAACGTCCTGCGCGGCGAGGGGCAAGGGTTCTACGTGGCCATGGAGACCCTGGACACCTCCCGCCCGGGTGTGGGCGCCATCGGCGTCGGGCTGGCGCGGGCCGCCTTCGAGGAGGCCCTTGCCTACTCCAAGCAGCGGGTGCAGTTCGGGCGGCCTATCTGCCGCCAGCAGGCCATCGGCTTCATGCTCGCGGACATGGCCACCAAGGTGGACTACGCGCGCCTGCTCTGCTACCGGGCAGCCTGGATGCTGGACCAGGGCATCGATGCCGTCAAGGAATCGTCCATGGCCAAGTTCGTGGGGACCGACGTGGCCATGGAGGTATGCACCGACGCGGTGCAGATCCACGGCGGCTACGGCTACATGAAGGAATACCTGGTGGAGAAGTTCTTCCGCGACGCCAAGATACTGCAGATCGTGGAGGGGACCAACCAGATCCAGCGCCTGGTGCTCTCGGCCCAGCTTATCGCCTGACAGTTCAGCTGAACTTGAACGACACGCCGGTGCCGCCGGGCGGGTAGGTGAAGTCGATGGCGTCCTCCTCGCAAGCGACGAAGCAGCTGCCGCACTCGGTGCACTTATCGTTGTAGTCCCCGGCGAGGACGGCCTTCTCACCGCGCAGTTCCCAGAGGTCCATGGGGCATACGACAACGCAGTTGCCGCATCCTGTGCAGCGTTCCTCAACCAGGCGGATGAAGTCGCGCGTGGCCGGGATTACCTCGCTCAAGGCGAATCTGTCCACCTCGCCGGCCTTCTTCCCTGCGCTCATGTTTGCGGCTCCTCTCCCTCAGCGGCTCCGAACAGAGCGTCCATCCCTCCCAAAGCCGCCAGCTGAGGGGGCAATTCCCCGCCCCCTTCCTGGATCATGGGGAGATAGATGCCCAGCAGCTTAACGAGCACCGGCAGGTTCTCCATGAGTACGGGCATGGCGCGGGCCACCGTCCGTGTCTTGGGTTCCTGCCCCGACATGAAAAGGTTAACGGTGAGGTCCACCATCATCTCCGTCATCTCACCCGCAGCCCGGGGGTCACCTAGGATCTCGAAAAGCTGGCGCAGATGTGTCCCTCCGGCGAACTCCTGGGCCACCGGGCTCTCCCGCAGGCGATCCAGGTAGCACGCGAGTGAGGCGGCCGAGACGTCGCCCTCGCCGATAGCCTCCATAGCAACCTGGGCGGCCAAGCGCCCGGAATACATGGCCTGCCACACCCCCTCCGCCCACAGCGGCTCGGGCAGGCCGGCGGCATCCCCCACCAGCATCAGCCCCCCGGTATAGATATCGTTGCACATGCTGTCTTTCCAGGGGACGCAGTGCGCGTGGAACTCGCGGGGCACCGCGTCCACCGCCCGCAGCAGCCGCTGCACCGGCGGAGCCTGGATGGTTTCCAGGAGCTCCCGGGCCGGCTTGATGCGCGTGCGGGACACACGCGATATGAGGCTGTTAGTCACCCCGGGACCTCCGATGTGTACGCCGTCGGCGTAGCTCATGAGGTAATTGCCTCCCATGCCGGGCCCGAAGTAGGCCTGGAAGTTGGCCTCGTGCACCACGTCGTCCAGGCGCTCGCGGGAAGCGGAGTAGTCCACGGCGCAGGCGCTGATGACCTCGTCGGACCGCCACTTCTCGCGCAGGCCCGCCAGGCGTGCCGTCATGGACATCACCCCGTCCGCCCCGATGACCACGGGCGCACGATACTCCTCCCCACCCTCCAGGACAACTCCCGCTATCCTTTCCTCTTCCCGCACCAGCCCGGTGACCAGCGAGGTGAACCTGATATCCGCCCCCGCCTCCACCGCTTTGTCTGCAAGGAAGCGATCGAACTCCCGGCGCAGCATGGTCACAGTGAAGAACTCGCGTGCCTCGGGATAGCCAGCACGGCGGGACACGCCTGAGGCGATGCAGAACCTCTCCTCCATCTCCGGCGGGGGGGAGAGGAAGTGGGCCGCGCACTGTGTGCCCCGGCGCATGGAGGGGAGCTCCATGTCCCGGAGGAAAGGGAAGTCCCGCCAGGCCTTGGAGGAAAGGGCGAACCCCCCGGCGTTTTTCTCCGCCGGGTAGCGCGAGCGCTCCAGCACCAACACCTCCATCCCCTCCTCGGCGGCCGTGAGGGAGGCAGTGCTCCCGCCGGGGCCAGCCCCGACTAAGATGATGTCGTATCTTTTCATCCCGTCTCCCGACTTTGTCTCTGCGCGCTCATGTTTCTCTTTGGACCCGATATTATTGTATCGGAATCAATGAGCTTGCACTGACGGATACAGGATACGGCAGCAAGGACGGAAGGGATCGTACAGGGCCTTTTGTGAACAGACGGCCCCATGTGTCGATTGAACGGCTGACCTTATGTGAGGATCCCATCCCTATTGGGAATATACAGAACATGTCCCATGTCCGGGGCTGACCCCATCATCGGGACACTTTTGTCCCCTCAGGTTTTGTAAATATTGGCGTGGCCGAAGCCGGGTGTGGCGAAGGGCAACGGAAACAACGGCTTCTCCCGCTCGCTGAGCTTCATCAGCCGGTTAACCCTGTCCACCCCGGCCAGGCGTATCTGCCACTCCAGGAGGCTGACGTTGGGGCGGACGAAGCGCTTCCACATCTTCTTGATATTGAAACTGCGGCGGAAGCCGGCCAGGAAGCGGTCGAACTCCACCTGGGCCGCTGCGGGGTCGGATACGGCCATGGCGGCGACCTTGCCGGTCACCAGGGCTCCGCTTATCCCGAAGCCCATAAAGGGGTCGATGGCGCCGGACATGGTGCCGCACATTATAAAGCCGTCGCGGAGGAGGCGGTAGTTATCCGGCCTGGCCAGGGGAACGGCGCCCACCTGGTAATCCCATTCATCGTGCTCGACCCCCTCGTTGCGCACCATGAAGTCCTTGTATTTCTCCAGGGCGTCCTCGCCCACGCGCCTGTCGAAGGAGAAGAGGAGGTCGAAGTAGTAGTTGTTCACCGCGGAGAGGTAGCCGTACTCGGTTATGCTCTCGTCGAACCACAGCCAGGCGTAATCGCTGAATCCGATCTCCCCGCGCGAGAGCCACATGTGTACCTGCAGGAAGGGCACGTCCAGCATCTTGTAGGCCCCGGGGATAAGACCGCAGGCGATGATGGTGCCCGGCGCGAGGTTGGGCAGGTCCTCGGCCCTGAGTGGCGTCGAGAACTCGAACTCCACGCCGAGGTCGAGGCACTCCCTGTAGAGAAGGGTATCCAGGCTGCCCTGCCTGTCTCCCCTCTCCACGCCGTGGACCTCGTATACAGGCCAGAGCGTCCTGGTGTCGTGGAAGTACGCGGGGCACTGTATCACTTTGTGGAATACGGGCCTGACGTCGATGCCGATATATTGCGAGGTCTTCTCCACGTCTATGGGAGTGACGTGAGTGGAAGGGTTGTATATCCTGGAGCCGCCGTAGGAATCCTCCGACTCCCTGACCACCACGCGGTGGCCTTCGCGCGCCAGGTTGATGGCGGCGACCATCCCGCTCATGCCCCCGCCGTAGATGAGTACCTCTCTCTTAGCCATGCTGCCCTCCCCCAAACCGGTACCCCTCCCGCGTGGACGATGAGACTCCGAACATCGCGTGGTCATAGTATATGTTCATCTTCGCGGTAATTCCAGCTGCATATCCCATGTCTCCGGCGATTCTCTCGCGTTGCCCTCCCGGCAAACTTTCCCCCATCACCAGGGTGACAGCAACACGTACCGGAGTGCAAAAAGCCGGCTCACGGCTGTCTCTGCACCGCGATATGCTGTAAAGGATCGCCGGCAGGAACGGCTCAGGAGATTGATGGATGGGTGAAAATATCGAGGCTGCTGCCATGGTGCAGAACAAGCTCGTATACGCTATAAGCGAGCTACTCAAAGAACATGTCCTGGAGGAGAAGTGGCTGCTCGCGCCCTCCCTGCGCACGGGCTTTCAATGGCTGGATGCCGTGACGCGGTCCGGCCGGCCCGTGCTCAACGCGCGCGTAAAGACCATCACCCGCATGGGCCTGGAGCTGGCCGCGCCTGATATGGAGAGGCGCGGTATGTCCCTGCTGCGCGGCATACGGGCAGAGCTCCTCGTGGATACGGTCCTGGCCGGCCAGCGGCGCAAGGGGGGGTATTTCAACCGCCTCGAGTCCGGTCCTGGACTGGTACGCGCGGCCGCTGCGAGCCTGCGCGAACTGCGCCTTGCGGGTATCGACGCGGGGGACCTCTCGCCCGGCATGTTCGAGGTGCCAGCAAAGGGGGAGGAGATAATATCGCTGCTCCGGGCATACGAGAAAGAGCTCGCGTCCCGCGGCCTCGTCGATCTCGCCGGGGCGCTGCACCTCGCTGCGCAGCGGCTGAGGGCGGACGCCGGGGCGCTGCCGCCCAGCTCAATAGTCGCCGTGCCCGAGGATATGCTGGAGGATATGCGAGGCCTCGAACTGGCCCTCTGGGAGGCCGTGCCGGCAGGCAGCCGCGTGGTTCTGGAGGTGGACAGCCCCGCAGGGGAACGTCCCGGCGGCGCATGCGACTCGGCCCTGCTTGCCTGGACGTCGCGGCCGGGGGACGCCCCCGAGCCCCCGGGTGACGGCAGCGTCGAGATGTTCCGTGCCGTAGGAGAGATAAACGAGGTGCACGAGGTCCTGCGCCGCTGCGCCAGCGCCGGGATCCCCTTCGACGAGGTGGAGATACTATATAGCGATTCCTCCACTTATGTGCCGCTTATCTACGAGACCTGCGCGCTGCTCTCGAGCGAGCCCGGCTCCGGCGTTCCCGCCACCTTTCTCGAAGGGATACCCGTCCGCTACTCCCGTCCGGGCCGGGCACTCGCGGCCTGGCTCTCATGGATAGCGGAGGATTTCCCGCAAGCGGTGCTGGTGCGCATGGTGCAGGACGGACTGCTGCACGTGGGGCCCGCCGTGGAGGCGTGGAGTTTTTCACGCCTTGGCGCGGCACTGCGAGCCCTGCCCATCGGCAAGGGGCGCGATCGCTACCTGCCGGCGATAGACGCGGAGCTGGAATCTCTCGCCTGGCGCATCTGCCATCCGGAATTCCAGGATAACGGCAGCGGGAATGGCGAGCGAGCCGCCCGTCTCGAACTACGCATGGAGATGCTGCGATCCCTGCGCGAGGTGGTTGCCGGCGTGCTGGAGCCAATCCCGCGACGCGGGCCAGGCCACGTCGAACTCCTGCGCGGCGCCGAGGAATTTCTCACCAGCCGGGTAAGGGGCATCGGCGAACTCGACGAATACGGCCGCATGCGCCTGCTCGACGACATAAGGGAGATCTCTTCCTGCATCGACGAGGGCGACACTTCTTTCAGCTCGCTCGACATGTGGGGCTGGCTCGCGGAGCTGGCGAGTACCGCCCGCATCGAGGGCAAGGGCCCGCGTCCCGGTTGCCTCTACGCAGCGCCGCTTGCGGCGGGCGGACACTCCGGGCGCCTGTACACCTTCATCATCGGCCTCGACGACGGGCGTTTCCCCGCAGCCGGGCTGCAGGACCCTCTTCTCCTGGACTCCGAGAGGGCGGCCATATCCGAAGACCTTCCCACCGCCGCGGGCCGCCTGGCCGAAAGCCTCGAAGACTTCTCCCGCCTCGCCGCCCGCCTAAGAGGCAAGGTAGTTCTGGGCTATTGCTGCCGCAGCTTGACGGACGATCGCGACATGTTTCCCAGCCCGGTCCTGCTCGCAGCGCACCGCATCGTAAGCGGCCAACGCGAGGCCGTACAGGACGACCTTATGGCCGGGATGAAAGACCCGTCCGCCTTCGCCCCGCAAGATCCCGGATTCTGTCTCAATGACGCAGAATGGTGGCTCTGCCGCCTGTGCGGACGTCCGGGGCTGGAGGACCCGGAGGGGACTGTCGCCGCAGCCTTCCCGCACCTGGGCCGCGGCATGGACGCGCGCCTCGCGCGGGAGGGAGACCTCTTCACGATATTCGACGGCTACGTGCCGGAGGCGGGAGCGGACTTAGATCCCACCGCGCCGGGAGGCCCGGTACTCTCCGCCAGCCGGCTGGAGACCCTGGGCCGCTGTCCGCTTGAATATTTCTTCGCCTACATCCTCGGCATCAAGCCGCCGGAGGAATACCTCCTCGACCCCTCCAGGTGGCTCGAGCCCACCGAGAAAGGCAGCCTGCTGCATTCCGCATTCCAGTGTTTCCACCGGCGCCTGCTCGTAAAAGAACGCCCGCCCGTCTTCGCAGACGACTGGGATGCCCTCCAGGATATCCTCGCAGACGAGATCGCTGCCTGGGTGCACCGCAAGCCCCCGCCCAGCCGTGACGCATTCACAAGAGAAGTGGACGATCTGCGGCGTTCGGTGCGGATCTTCCTGCAGGAGGAAGAGAAGCACTGCCGCGGGCGGCGGCCGCTCTATTTCGAGGTGGCCATCGGCATGCAATCGGACGCAGGGGGTAACCAGGTAGATTCCCCGGAGCCCGTCGTGATCGAGCTGCCGGGAGGAAAGGCCATACACACGCGCGGTTACATAGACCGCATTGACGAGCTCGGCGAGCCGGGCAGCCTCCGCTTTGCCGTGTGCGACTACAAAACCGGTTCGAGTTACGGCTACAAGCGCGAAGATCCTTTCCGCCAGGGCCGCCGCATACAGAACCTCATCTACATGATGCAGGCACAGTCCCGGCTCGCGGACTGCCATCCCGGCGCCGAGGTCGATTCGTTCCAGTATTTTTTCCCTTCCGCGCGGGAGCACGGAGAACGCATAGAATGGGGTTCCGCAGCCCTTGCAGAAGGTATTGCCGTCCTCGAGAATCTCTGCGAGATGCTATCCCGCGGGTGCTTTCCGTTCACGGACGACGCTTCGGACGTCTCCATAAGCGATTTCCGCGACTATTTCGGCGATATCGGCGCGAACGTGGAGGCGGTCAAGAGGAAGTTGTGCAATCCACAAAACGAGGTCCTGGCTTTTTTCCGCGAGCTCAGGGGATATGGAGAACGAGGTCATGAACGGTAACGACCTGGCGCGCTCCACACCTCCCGACCAGCCGCAGCGCGATCTGATAACGCGTGAACTCGACCGCTGTATCCTGGTCGAGGCCGCCGCCGGGACGGGCAAGACCACGAGCATGGTCGAGAGGATGCTCGCCCTGCTGCGCACGGGGAAATGCGCGAACGTCCGCAATATGGCCGCGGTAACCTTCACCCGCAAGGCCGCCGCGGAGCTGCGCAGCCGCTTCCAGGTGGCGCTGGAGAGGGCGGGCAGGCAGACGGAAGGCAGCGAGAAAGAGCGCCTGGAGGCGGCCCTGGCCCGCGTCGAACAGTGCTTCATCGGCACCATCCACTCCTTCTGCGCGCGCCTCCTGAGGGAGAGACCGGTAGAGGCGGGAGTAGACCTGTCCTTTGAGGAGATAGACGAGGAAGCCGACCGCCGCCTGCGTGCCGAAGCCTGGGACGCCTTCGCGTCGGGACTGGTAGCCGACGATCCTCACGCTTTCCTGGATGACCTGGACCGCCTCGGTCTCAGGATCGCCGACCTGAGGAGCGCCTTCGAGGATTTCGCGGATTTCCCCGACGTACAGGAGTGGCCCCTGCCCCCGGCGGACGTGCATCCGGACTGCGAGTGGGCCCGCTCGGAACTCGACAGGTACCTCGAGCGCATTAACGCGCTCGCGCCCATGCTGCCCTGGGAGGCGGGAAACGACACCCTTATCCCGCAGCTGAAACGCATGCCGCGTATCGTCTCCCATTACGAGCGCCTGGACCGGCCCGACCAACTCATGGAGGTGCTGGAGTTTTTCGACAAAGGGGCCAAGGTGGTCCTGAAGGAATGGAAAAAGACGGGCCGTTTCAGCGCTGACGACGCCAGGGAGGAGCAGGCAGCGTGGGAGAGGTTCCGCGACGGCGTGGCCAGGCCGGCCCTCGCGGCGTGGCGCGAACTGCGTTACAGAACGGTCATGCGCCTGATGACCGCCGCCCGCGAACGGTACGACGAACTGCGCCGCGAGCGGGGTCAGCTCAATTTCCAGGACCTTCTGATGAGGTCAGCCGCGCTGCTGCGGGAGAACCCCGCCGTCAGGGGTTATTTCCAATCCCGCTTCTCACACCTCCTGGTGGACGAGTTCCAGGACACCGACCCCATCCAGGCGGAGGTCATCTTCCTGCTGGTATCCTCGGACCCCGGGGAGTCCGACTGGCGGAAATGCAAGCCCAGGCCCGGTTCCCTGTTTCTGGTGGGTGACCCGAAGCAGTCCATATACCGTTTCCGCCGCGCCGACATCGTCACTTACAACGAGGCCAAGCAGACCGTCGTGGCCGGCGGCGGCGAGGTGGTCAACCTCTCGGCCAATTTCCGCGCCGCGGCGCCCATCATCGCCTGGGTCAACGAGATTTTCGCGCCGGGCGACCCGTCCTGCGACGCTTCCGGCAGGGCGCTTCTGCGTTTCCCGCCTGCAGACGCGCCGGAGTCCCCTTCCTACGTACGCCTCGAAGCGGGCAGGGAGGAAGGTGCGGGCGGAGAGCTCTGCGGCATCTACCGGCTCTGCATACCGGAGCGCTGCAGCCGCATGGAGCAGGCCGTGGAAGAGGAGGCCGATATCATCGCCCGCACCATCCGCGGCGCCCTGGACAGGGGGGTTACCGTGCCCCGCACCAACAAACAGTTGGGCGAGGGTATGGGAAGCGAAGCCAGGCCCGATGATTTCATGATCGTTACGCGCAATACCGGGAAGCTCAGCATATACGCTCGGGCTCTGCAGCGTTACGGCATACCCCACCGGGTAACGGGAGGATGGGCGCTCAATGAGTTGGAGGAACTCGCGCTCCTGTACACCTGCCTGAGAGCGGTAGCCCACCCCGACGACCCCGCCGCCCTGGTGGCGGCGCTGCGCAGCGAGCTATTCGGGGTCAGCGACGCCGCTCTCTACGCCTGCAAGAAAGCAGGCGGCACTTTCAACTACAACGCAGGAGTGCCGCATCGCCTGGGGGCGGCAGACCGCGAAAACCTGCAGGATTCATTCGCTCGCTTGCGCGATTACTCGCTGCGGCTCGCCCGCCTGCCCTTCGCGGCCGCCTGCGAGGGCATAGCCGCAGACCTCGGCCTCTTCGCCCAGGCGGCGGCGAGACCCGGTGGTGACGTCCAGGCGGGCAGCCTGGGCAAGGCCGTCGAGCTGCTGCGCTCGCTGCAGCCGGACATATGGAGCGCGGCGCAACTCGTCGAGCACCTGGGCAGGCTCGTCCAGCGCGAGGAGAAATACGATGGCATCTCGGCACTCTCCGGGTCTCTTCCCGCCGTGCGCATCATGAACCTGCACAAGGTCAAGGGGCTGGAGGCTGCCGTTGTCTTCCTGGCCGATCCCTCCGGGGAATACGAGCACGAGGTGGAGAGGCACATCGACCGCTCCGGCGGAAGGATCCTCGGTTATCTGGCCATATATCGTGGAGAGACGCAATACGGCAAGGGCAAGCTGCTGGCACATCCAGCGGATTGGGAGACCATAGCGGAGAGGGAAAGGGAGTTCGCCAAGGCGGAGGCTCTGCGCCTGCGCTACGTGGCCGCGACACGCGCCGGCGCCGCCACCATCGTCACTCAGCGCTGCAAGCAGAACAGCCGCAATCCATGGTGCCATTTCGACCCCTTCCTTGGTCAGGACGAAGACCTTCCCGACCCCGGCCCGCAGGAGCCGCCCGAGCGGGAAACGGAAACTGTCAGCCCGGCCGATATCGCCGGGGAGATCGCCGCTATCTCATCCCGCCTGGACCTTGCCGGGACGCCCACCTACGGTGCGCGCGGCGCCAAGGAATACGCCCTTTCGCTTCCCGCCACCTCCGCGCTCCCGGAGGTCGCCGTGATGGAAAGCGGCGAAGCCCCGGTTTCTCCCCCCGCTGCGGGCGAACACGGCGTCGAGTGGGGCGAGGTCGTCCATCTTCTGCTCGAGGCGGGGATGGTCGAACCGGGCACGGACATGGAAAGGCTGGCGGCGGCGGCCCTCGCTGATGCCGGCCTGGACGTCTCGCTTGCCCCGCAGGCGGCGGGCCTCGCGCGCTCCGTCATGGATTCCGATATGTGGCGCAGGGCCGCAAGCAGCAAGGCCCGCTTCGTAGAGGTCCCTTTCCAGATAGTGCAGGAGGAGGATGGCGCACCCCCCACCATTCTGCGCGGCGCCATCGACCTCGTTTTCCGTGAGGAAGGAGGCTGGGTGCTGGTGGACTACAAGACGGACCGCCCGCATGGAAGAACCCACCAGGATATCGCGCAAAGCTACGCGGGCCAGGTGCGGCTGTACGCGGAGGCCTGGGAGCGCTGCAGCGGTGAACCCGTCAGCGAGGCTTACATCTATTTCACGACCGACGGCACATCGGTACAGATCGGGGACCCGTCCGGGTTTTGAGCATGAAGAGTACACGCCGCTGCCGTAGACGGTATCATGAGAAGGGCGAGCCCGCTCAAGGCATGAGCGGCAAACTACCTATGCCCTGAAGCAGATGCGATCTCCCGGAAAGGAGCTTGAGAGATTGGATACAGCCATAAGGCCGGCGGCGCCGCAAGATGCATCCGCGGTTGCCGAACTGATGTACCTGGCCGGCAAGAGCCACGTAGAGACCTGCATATACGATCTCATGTTCCCGGGAAGCATGGAGGAAAGGCTGCGCAAGCTTGCGTCGCTCTTCACCGCCAGGCCGCGTTCGTGGTATCACCATTCGCACTACCTGGTATGCGAGGTGGGCGGGAGCGTGGCGGGCTCCCTGTGCGGCTTCAACGACCTCGAGTCGGGCGGTGCGAAACTGCGCGATGCGTTCATAGAGATAGGCACTGACCGCGCCGAGGGCAAGGCCATGTATGCGAGGATGCAGCCTTTCCACCGCGTCAACCCCAGGCACTACGAGGACTCCTGGGTCATAGAGCACGTCGCCGTGTTCCCCGACTACCGCGGCGGGGGTGTCATCACTTCCCTGCTCGAGGAGATCCTCCAGCGGGGGCGTGAGGCCGGTTACGACCATGCCGAGCTCAACATGCTCATCGGCAACACGCCGGCGCGGAGGGCCTACGAGAAAGCGGGCTTCGTGATCGTAGAGGAAAACACGGACGAAGAATTCATGAGTCTGTTCAATACCCCCGGGATGTTCAGGCTCTATATGCGGCTGTGAAGGTGGCGCGGCATCAGCGGACGCGGCGCCGGTCGCGGCTGGCCGTAACTGCGGGTGTCAAGTAACCACGAGCCAGGAGTAGAATATGGTTGTAAGCGAGTCTGGTCCCGCACAATAAGGGAGGCTGTGATGAGAAAGACGGCCACGTTGACGCTCCTTGTGGCGATTCTGGTACTGCTTGTCTGTTGCGTCGGCTGCGGCGGCTCGCAAGGAGACGGGGAGAACGGAAACGGGGATGACGGCGGCGTCACGCAGACCGACTACGACGTAGGGCTGGTGGAAGGATACGCGCAAGGATACGACCGGGGTTATGCCGACGGACGGGACGGGTCCTACGATCCCGAACCGGACGTGGAAAAAAACTGGAATGAAGACTACGCGGCAGGTTACGAGGAGGGATACCTGGAGGGTTACGAGGACGGTTACGAGGACGCCGTAGAGGAGAAAGAAGGCGAGATCGACGAGACGGTGGTGGTGGAAGAAGCCATGCTCGCCTTCGTTAAGCAGAACTCGGCTCCCGGCCTGGAGTTCAAGATCGAGAACATCGTTATCAACGGAAACGAAGCAGCGGGAAGAGCGGTCTGCACCAGTGAAACGCTCGAAAGCCCTTACGTCATTATGAAGAAGGGCCCCAGCGGCTGGTACGGCGTGGATTTCGGCACCGGCATAGAGCCCCCCGATTGGTACCCTTACTGACGGTCGTCCGGGCAGCGCCATGCCCTGGTCGCGTTTCGGCAACAGCAGCGTAAATAGTAAATATTACCTGGACGGCTTTCCACGGACGGGGAGTTGGCCCTGAAAGCTCACGGGGTATTACATGAAGGATAGTAGAGAGAAGCGGGGTTGGTTCCGCAGATCACCGCCTTCCGCGCGTGAGGATGACCCTGCTCCGCGGCGAAATGCAGCGGCCAGGCCTGAGATAGAAACGTCGCTCGGCGGAACGCTCGCCCGCTACCTCATCGAATTCTCCTTCGATCTCATCCTCCTGGTCGACCGCGGCGGAATGATCCTTTACGTCAGCCCCTCCGCCGAACGTATGCTCGGATATAAACCCTCCGAGGTCCTGGGGACAAGGGTTTTCGATTACGTCCATCCCGAGGATATGAACCGCGCACTGGACTTTTACTATTCGCGCGTGGACCGCGAGGGTTTCTCCCGCTATACCTACTTCCGGGTTCGCCACCAGGACGGCTCGTGGCACGACATGGAGGCCATCGGCAGTAACCTGCTGCAAGACCCGGTGGTCAAGGGCATCATCATCAACGCGCGGGACATAAGCGAAAAGAAGGAGCTGGAGGAGGAGCTGCAGCGCAGCGAGGAGTACTTCCGCTCCCTCACCGAGAGCACCTCCGACATCATCACCGTCCTGGACGCTGACGGCAACATACTCTACGTCAGTCCCTCCGTGGAGCGGGCGGCCGGTTACCGGCCGGAGGAGATAGTCGGAAAAAAGCTCTTGGATTTAGCCCATCCCGACGATGTAAGCGGCAGCGAGGAGTCCTTCGCATATGCCCTGCAGAGAGAGGGCGTGACCAGGTATGCGGAGTTTCGCATGCAGCACAGGGACGGAACGTGGCACTACTACGAAGCCGCCGCCAATAACCTCCTGGATAACCCCGTCGTGCAGGGGATAGTGGTCCATACGCGCGACGTGACCGAGCGCAAACAGTGGGAGGAGGCGGTGCGGGAATCCGAGGAGAAATACCGCCTCATCTACGATTTCACGGGCGAGGCCATCTACACCTACGACACCGGCTTCAACCTTATCGGCGTGAACAAGAGGGCGTGCGAATTGATCGGTTACGAGGAACAAGAGATACTGGGGCGCAACATCCTCGAGCTCAACATCCTGCACCCGGATGACTACGAGCGTACGCTGCAGGATATCCAGAGGCTGCACGGGGGTGAAGTAGTAAACGACGAGCTCCGCTTTGTCAGGAAGGACGGCAGTGTTGCCATCGGTGACATTACCGGCGCTCCCCTCTATAACCGGGAAGGAAAGATAATCGCATTCACCAACGTGGCGCGGGATATAACCGAGAGCAAGAGAGCGGAACTGCGCCTGGACAGGTTCAACCGCTGCATGCTGGAGCTCGGTCCCGATCCCCTGGAGAATATCAGGAACATCGCGCTAGCGGGTGCGGATATCATGGAAGGTCACGGCCTGCTCTACGCCCGGCTGGACAAGGGGAGGCTGTACGTCTTCTCGCCCGAGCGGCCAGGGCAGGGGTTCGTAATCCAGGATAATCCCGAGGACTACATAAGCTACGGGCTGATCCGCTCGGGAGAGGAGTCCGCCTGCATGATCACCGAGATCGACGAGGAGGGCTACGCAAATGACCCGTTCGCGGCCGCCACGGGGTCCCGATCGTTTCTAGCATATCCGACGCGCCTGGGCGGAAAGACGGTAGGCTCGCTCTGCCTTTACGGCCGGGGGCCGGGGGCGTTTGACCAGGAGGACATGCACTTCATGGGGATGCTCTCCAGGGCCCTTACCATCGAGGAGGAACGCCTGTCCCACGAGGAGAGCATTCGCCACTTCGTGGACATAGCCTCCCACGAGCTGCGGACCCCTCTCTCCATCATCAAGGGCTACGCGGACGCCTTCCAGTTCGGAGACCTCATGGAGATGAGCGACCTGCAGCTGGATAAGATGAGGATCATCAACGCCAAGGCCGACAAGATGGCCAAGACCATCAACGACCTCCTCGACCTCTCGCGCATCGAGAGAGGCCACTTCACCGTCGAAAAAGGCACGGTGGAATTGCAGCACCTTATCCGCACCGCGGTGAGCCAGATGCGGGAAAAGGGGTCCGGCAACGATTTCAGCATAACGTTGGCTGAGGGAGTTAGCGAGGTCGAGGCGGATGCGGAAAAACTCGTCGATGCCCTGCTTATACTCCTGGACAACGCCGTTAATTACTCTCCCGCCGCTTCGGACATACAGATCGAGGTCGGGCCAGGGGACGGCGGAGCGGTTTTCTCGGTACTGGACCGCGGCTCGGGCGTCCCGGAAAAGGACCGCGTGAGCATATTCGAGCGTTTCTACCAGCTGGAGGACTCGCGCCACCACTCGGCTTCGGGTATGGGGTTGGGTCTGTATATCGCGAGTGAGATCGTGCGCTCGCACGGCGGAACGATATGGTACGAACCCCGCGAGGGCGGCGGGTCCGTATTCAGTTTCTCAATCCCTTGAATGCGGTCCTGCACGCGTCAATCATTTACCCGTATACATCTCGGCGAAATACCATTCCCGGGCCGCTGCCTGCACCCCCAGGGATACATGACCGCCCCGGATAAGCTCTTTCCCGCCCCCTCCCCTGCCGATATCGAAATACATGGCGCGTTCGGCCACTATGGGCTGGTCGGAGGATAATTCCAGGGCTACCTGGGAGGGGCTTCCCCGCGCGGAGAGTTCGGCGTTCACGTATACCGTTGCCCTGGAGCCCGGCCCGATGGTATAGGTCGCGTTGTGGGCCCCTTCGCCGGGTCCCAGAAGATAGGTGGCCCTTACCATTGCCTCTCTGTCTCCCGGGTTTACGATCAGGATGTACTCGTTGAAACCCGGGAACGTCGAGCCCTCGGCGAATCGCCATTCCAGCGACGGTCTTACGTTGCCGGGCGAAACGTGTCCGTCGTCCCAGGAACCGTTGTAGTCGAAGTACATGACCCTTTCGCAGGCTATGGGCCGATCCGAGTCTACGACCACCGATACGTCCGTGGCGGCCGCGAATGCCTCGTTTACGAAAACCGTCCTGCGGGCCTCGGGCGGTACGTCGAGTTCGAGCGTACCAGCCTTACCCGCCGGGGTGATATAGGTGACGGCAACCGATGCAGGCCCATCATCGAGGTTGACCATGGAGATCCACTCATCGAAGTCCCCGCTGACGTGGCCCTCGGCGAAATACCAGTGCGTGGAGAGAGAATTCAAGCCCGGCTTGGTGTGCCCACCGTCCGCGGTGAAGCCCCCGTTGGGTGAGTTATAACGAAAATAGACGGAGCGCTCGGCGACCACCGGTCCATCCGTCTCGACCTTCACCGAGACCTCTCCCTGGATATAGGAATTAAGGTAGTAGGTCCTGCGGGCCCCCGCTTCGACCGCGATATCGATCTCCACCGCTATGCCGTCCTCCGGGATGAGGGTCATAGTCCCCCGGGAAGCCTGGGTGCCGAAATTTCCCAGGCAGATATATTCCCTGAACGGCTGGGACTCCGATGCGTAGCCCTCGGCAAAATACCACGATGCGGCCGGGCTGATGGAGCCGAAAGCGTCCGATCCTCCATCCATCCAACCCTGATAGCGGAAATACATGGGCCTCTCGACCAGGAGGGAAGTGCCGTCGACCGAACGCACCCTCACGGAGAGGTTTCTGTCCCTCAAATAGCGATTGGCATTGCAGTCCAGCGTGATGCGCGTATCGCCCGGTACCTCGCGATAGAGCGTCAGGTACTCGCCGTTTTGGTCATAAAAGGTCACTTCGGCCCAGGTGCCGGCGGCATTGGGGTTGGCGATACAGACGAAGGGAAAGAAATTATAGGATGTATCCCCGGAAGCGAAAACGTCCCTGCTGTCGTGGGGAAAGTTCGGCTCTCCCAGGTCTGTGTTGTCCCCATCGCCGTTCTCGTCTCCGGGTACTCCCCCGCACACGTCCCTCGCGGTCAGCCCGGCGTCGCCCGCCCATGCATGGGAGCCCCAGACAGCGGTGTTCGTACTCCCCGGCAAGCGGTTCTTACGGTAGAGTATGCCAGAACCCCCCAGGTAATGATGCTCACCACAGACGAGCGCGTAACCGCTTCCCGCCTGGTAGGACGAAGAAAGGTCGGGCACGCTGAGCTCGCCGATGGGGACGTCGTAGTTATTGAAGAGGTTCTCCAGGTAAGAGGGCGTGCTGCCGACGACGTTCATGGCCGTATAAGAGCCGGCCGCGGTCGCTGGGTGCAGGAAGGTATAGGAATATTCGTTTATGCGCCGCACCACTTCGCTCGCGGACAGCAGCGGGGCTCCATTCCACATATCCGATGCCTGCAATCCCTGTGCGTAACAGGTATGGCGCATCACAACCATGGCATCGCTCGCCAGCCTGACCTCTTCCTGCCAGTGGGCGCGATGGTCACCGAACTCCCTTGCCTCGTCCCAACCCTGGGGCGTGCTGGTCTGGCTTGCCCACGCGGTATCCTGGGGAAGGCAGAACGCCCAACGGCTGGCGTTCCCGTGACCGTAATAAACAACCAGGTTATATGCGTTTCCGTCCACGTGTTGATGCAGCTGGTGATGGGGGTACGGCTCCATAACCCCCGCCTCGTTGTAGGCGTCGAGGATGGATACCTCGAATCCGTATTCCCAGAGCTTAGATACCGTAGACTGCAGGTCCGAGACGGAGGACGTTCTCAGGCTCTCACCGGGCGCGAAGGACAATACCAGCAGTGCCTTGGGACCCGTCGCCGCTGCCGCCTCGCGAGTCGTTGCGGGTGTGGCTAAGGGCAGGACAAGGACCAGCGTTATCAAGGCCGCCAGCAGCGGTTTTATAGGTCTCGTCATGTCATCACCCTGATGCTTGTTCTGCTGTATCCGTGACAATCCCGGACATACTATACCATCAAGATCTTTTTGTATATGTTTTCGCACGATGCCCCCAGGATCCTGTCTAAAAAATGGGCTCAACCGTTCAATTGACCCGTCAAGCCCAGATAATTTAACTCGATAGCGCGAAGCTATCTGTGGGGTTTTCCGCATGCGAAGGGGGGGGTGTTTCGAAGCTGTTACTAAATCGTATATATGCTGTTACGATTACCTGACCATACTAAACCGGTCAGCCTTGTATGCCGATACATTAGTCGTCTAAGTGTATGGGATACAAAACTTATTACTTGCAAAGGGGAGGGAAGGATGCAAAAGAAACGCACAAAGGGCCTCTTCATCAATTCCTCGTACCGCCGGACCGGCCTCCTGAAGACCTTGCTGCGGGGTTTTCAGCATTGCCAGGACCAGGAGGAGATCCGGGACATCCCTTATGACCGCTGCGACGGAGTGCTTCCCCCTTCCAGCAGGTACGGCAGCGACGAAAAGGGCGAGGGTACCCGCATAAAAAAGGTGGCCAGCCTTTGAGGTCACCGGTTCCCACACATCCCCGTATCCCGGGCGAGGAACGAATACAGCTCATATCACATGCCGCCGCGATATGGGCGGACCTTTCGCAGCTTTCCACATGATCCCCGAGGAGTTATAGACCACGGCGCGAGGTTGACGAGTGTCAATCCAGGCATGAACCTTTTCTCCTCCTGCACGTCTTAAACCATGAGAAGAGACGAGGTTTGGAGGAGAGTTGAACAAGAGCCGCGAGAACGAGATATTCGTCAATCCCAGCTTGAGGCGGCCGAGCGCGCTCAGGTCCATCTTACCGGTCTTGTTATCGAGGCCCGGACGGAGCAACGCCGCAGCCGGGATGATATTTTCCTATAATCCCAATAAAAAGAGGCACAAGACGAGCTGAAGCCTACGTAGAGACCCCGTCCCAACCCCTGTGTATCCCCTGAACAGGGACGGGGTTCTCTCTTGCGGTCAACCTGGTAAGATGGGGTCAGCCCTCCATTTTCAACACCAAGAAGGCGGGGATCAACCGCCAGGACGGCATCCTTGGCCTGTCCGATGATCTCCCCGTACTTGAGGATGTCCTCGCCGGGGGAGAGATCTCGCAGGGCGATCTTGTGGCTGTATGGGATATCTTCAACAGCTGCGATCTCGCGGCCGTCCGCGAGGTGTACTGTCTCTCCTCTTTTGACATCTTCCAGGGTTACCGCAACGTTATCCGAAGCGTGGATAACCAGGGCGTTGGGCCTTCTTCCCATTACCTCCCACCTACTCCCAGCGAAAGAACTTCACCGCCACGCCGAAACAGACCAAGCCGAAGGCGACGAGCACTACCAGGTCTACCCATATATCGACCAGGCTGGCCGAGTTTATCATCACCTCGCGGAGGCCGTCTCCCAAGTAGTACAGGGGCAGCATGCGCGCTATCACACCTAAGGCCGCCGGCACCCAGGCTATGGAGAAAAAGACGCCGCTCAGAAACATCATGGGCATTGCCACCGCGTTACCGGCCAGCGTGGCACTCTTGCTGTTCCTGGCCAGGGAGGAGATCATGAACCCCAGGGCAACGAAGCTGAGAGTGCCTATTACGACCACGACCGCCATGTAGAGATAGTTGCCGTTTATCCTGATGGAGAAGACCAGGGAGCCCACGACCAGCAGGATGACCGCCTGGATCAGTGCCGTTATCACCACCATGGTCATGCCGGCCGCAAGGAAGACGGGCAAGGATACCGGGGATACCTTGACCCGGCGCAGGATGCCCTTCTCCCGGCGTACCGCAACCTCCTCGCTGAAGCCCATTATCCCGCCGAACATGATCACGATGGCCAGGACGCCCGGCACCATGAAATCGACGTACTGAAAATCCTCTACATCCTCCTCTTCCTCCACGTTTAGCGCTATCGCTTCCCCGGCGTCAGCCCCCTCCTGCACCTTGCCCATCTCCCGGCCGATCTCGGAGATGATCCCGCGTACGGTGCTCTCGGTTATCTGCGCCGTGGTCACGTCCGAGCGGTTGACGATCATGGTTATCTCCCCCGCACCGCCCTGCAGGATCTCTTCGCCGAAGCCTTCACCGATAATGATCAGGGCGTTGCGGTCATCGTCCTTGAGCTCGGCTCTCTCTTCTTCCTCGCTTCCCATCTTGACGTCTATGGCCTCGATGTCCTCCAGGGTCTCGACGATGGCCCGGCTCAACGGAGAGCCGTCGAGATCCACCACGCCTATGCTTATCCTGATATCACCGGTACTACCGAATACGAAGCCCAGTATGAGCATGAGGGCTACGGGGAAGATGAGCATCCAGAAGATGACCTCACGCTCCCGGTAGGTCATCTTCAGCTCGTAGAGGAACATCTTGGAGTAGTTCATCACTCCCTGATCCTCCTCCCGGTTATCTTGAGGAAGACGTCCTCCAGGGTCGCCCTCTTCATATTGATGTCGTCGGCCCTGACTCCCTGCTCGTGGGCCATGGCAACGATGGCCATAAGGGTCTGCTGCGGAACGGGCGTGGTCACCCTGTATTCGCCGTCATCCGCCTGCACGCTGTTCACCCCGTGAAGCCCCTCGATATTCTCCTCTCCAAGCGGAGGGTCGAGCTGGAAGGTGATGATGCTGTCCGAAACGTACTCGTTTATCAGTTGCCGAGGCGTTCCCAGGGCGATGATCTTGCCGTGGTCCATGACCGCGACGCGGTCGCACAGGTACTCCGCTTCCTCGATATAATGCGTGGTGATGACCACGGTCTTGTCCTCACCCCTCAGACCTTCCACTATCTCCCAGATGCGCCGCCTGGCCTGTGGGTCCAGGCCGGTGGTGGGCTCGTCCAGGAACACCACCCTGGGGTCGTTCACCAGGGCCAGGGCGATGGACAGGCGCTTGTGCTGGCCGCCGGACAGCTCGCTGACCATGGCGCTTCCCTTCTCGCTCAGTGAAGCGATATCGAGGAGCTCGTCCACTCCCAGCGTTCTGGGATAGAAAGAACAGAAGAGGTCGATAGTCTCCTTCACCTTCAGGTTGTCGAAGAAGACGGTGGTCTGCAACTGTACGCCGATGATCTCCTTGATGGCCTTGGCATTCTCGCGTACGTCGATGCCCAATACCTCGATGCCGCCTCCATCGGGCTTCCTCAGGGTTTCAACCATCTCCAGGGTGGTGGTCTTGCCCGCGCCGTTGGGTCCCAGAATGCCGAAGATCTCCCCGTCTTCGACCTCCAGGGAGATCCCGTCTACGGCCTTGACGTCTCCGTAATATTTCCTCAGGTCCCTGATGGATATGGCCGGCATTGCGATCTATCCTTACTTCGCGACCTTGTTCCAGGCACCTCATCATTATATTGCAATCTGGCTTTACCGCCAGCTTATCCTATGCGTGGAGGGGGAACGAAAACCTCCCGGATCCCGGTTCGTTCCAGCATCATGGCCGCACTCGGACAGTGATAAGCGCAAACGCCGCAGCCGATGCATTTCTCGTCGTCGATGCGGGCGATATCTTCTCTCAGCTCGATGGCCTCCATCGGGCACATATCGACGCACACCCCGCAACCGTTGCACAGCTCCTCGTCAGTTCTGGCCCTATGCGAAGTGTAGGTCTGCATGGGGGCCGCTCCACGATAGTAGAGGTCAAAGGTAGCGCAACAGCACTTGCAGCAGTTGCAGATGGCGAACTCGCTCCTCTCCAGGTCATTCTTTTCGTGAAAGAACTTGTGAACCAGGCCCGCTTCCTCGCATTCCTTCAGGATCCTCTTGGTCTCTTCCCTGGAGATCTCTTTCCCGAATCCATAATCGATCATGAACTTTGCCGAGCGTCCGAAAGTAAGGCAGTTGACCTTTTCGTCAGTCACCTTGCAGGACTCGCCCAGGAGATCCTTGTGGTGGCGGCAATAGCAGTAACTGACGGCGAAGGTATCGAATTTATCGACGATTTTGTGGGCGTCTTCGTACGGCATGACACTGTCCAGTTTCATATCGACCTCACACTCGACGGGGACCACCCGCGTCATGGGGGGTGCGGTCTTGAACAGTTCGACGACATTGTCATAGTTTGTCTGTATCAGCTGTGTAAATTCCTCAAACAACTCTTCGAACAGGACCGCGAGTTTCTTTTCCTTTTCACCTGTCTCTCCCCGCACCATGGTCAATTCGAAAAGACCGGGGAACGGCGGCATGAGTGTGTACACCTCTATCCCCGTACTTCTGCTGGTGGTGACCATTATGGCTCCCTTATGCAACAGGCCGTCCAGCATGGCTTGCAGGGGAGCGCCGTCCAGACCGCATCGCTCCTTTATCTCCTCCATATTCAGCGAAGGCTTGGTGAATATGTGGATAAAGCTGGCTTCCTTCTCGTCCATGATGGTCTGCAGCAGTTCGAGCAGCGTTTCGGTTACGGGCATGGGAACCTGCCCGGCTGCGACCATTACGTTTGCCGTCTTCGTCCAGACGTTCTCGGACATGTATACCTCCCTCATGGTGTTGTGCGACGTTCTTTATTATACGGATATTTACGGGATCCTGTTTCGAATCTATTTCTCCACCATAATGTTCACCCAGTATTAGATCCGCTGTACGCAATGCCCGAAGGAGCAAAGGGAAAACGTGTATCCGTGCCCGCAGGCGGCGTCCGGCAATACCTAGCGGGAGAGATCGGTGTGTCTTTCCTTGAACCTGTCCAGCAATTCGGAGACCTCATCGAGGTTCGCGGCCCACATATCGAGGACCTCCATCCCCTCGGGCGTCAGTTTATATACCTTGCGCGCGGGTCCCGATCCCGAGTCGTCCAGGGAACTCTCGGCCAGCCCCGCCCTCTCGAGGATGCGTAACAGCCGGTAGAGGAGGGAGGGGTCCATCCCTCCCTGGCCGATCCCGAAATCCTTGAGCCTTCCCATGAGCTCGTATCCATGCATGGGTTGCTCCGCCAGCAACAGCATCACCACCGGCCGCAGGAACCGCCTGGTGTTGTCGTGACCGAAACCGGGGATATCGATGGGTATGCCGCCGGTCGTGCGCCCGCGGTGCGTCATCCTCGGGTGGTTAAGATTGCTGCCGCGGCCTTCCGCTCCTTCTCCTTCATGTGCATTTCTCGAGAACATCCTTCTCATCCTCCTTACAGCTTTGATTTGACTTGTTTTCTGTATTGATTGTTTATCTCTATAAGCATAATGTCAATAGTAGGATATTGGCATTATTTATATCAGGTAAAAACCTTCCTGGTGGACAGCCGTTATTAGTCTTGCGGTAAAAGGAGTTCGGTGATGGTGACAGGCTCGTAGCCCGAGGAGCGCAGTGGCCTGCTACTTTAGCAGCAAATGCGGGCATCTATAAGGGCCGGTGCCAATAAATCTGACCTTACTGCACCAATCCCTTGCGCGCCATCCACATGAAAAGGCGGCGCCCGGCACTGGTGCGGTTCAGAAACGCCAGTGACCGGTGATAACTGTCGGGATGCATGCGTTTAACGGCCCAGAAGACCCTGCCTGATCGCTGGGGTATGACGTACAGCCTCTTTCTTTCCACTCCCCTGATTATGGCCTCCGCCACCCCGTCGGCGCTCATCCTGGCGTTCTCGAAGGTGGTATGGGCGAACTCGGTCTCGAATTCATCCGTGTAACGCATATCGTCCAGCAGGTGGGTATTGAAGAACATGGGACAAGCCACGGTGACCCCGATCTTCGCGGGCGCCAGTTCGCTGCGCAGCGTCTCGCTGAGCGCGATCACCGCAGCCTTGGTGGTGTTGTAGGGGGCCATCTCCAGCAGGCACAGGATACCGGCCGCCGAAGCCACGTTGACGATATGGCCTCCTCCCTGCGCCTTCATGCGCGGGACAAAGGTATGGCATCCGTAGACCATACCCCAGAAGTTGATGGCGAATATCCATTCCCAGTCCTCCAGGGGGATATCCCCGACGTGTCCAGTCGAAACAACGCCCGCGTTGTTGACGAGCACGTCAACTCCGCCCCAGCTGCGGAAGAAGTATTCGGTCATGGCTTCCCAGTCCGCTTCCACCCTCACGTCCAGCCTGTAGACCTCTCCGCTCCCCCCGTAGCGGGCAACCATCTCCAGGGTCTCCTCGGCGCCTTCCATATCGATGTCCACGATACCGATGCGGCACCCCTTGCGCGCCAGGGACAGCGCCAGTGCTCTCCCCAGCCCGGAGGCGGCTCCCGTGATCACGACTCTCTTGCCATCAAGTTTTTTCATGCCTTACCTTTTACCCTTATCGCTTTGAGACCGCCTGAGTTCTTATTATACACGTCAACATACACCTATATCGGCCGGCGAAAACCGTCCCGGCTACTGCTCGTACAGTTTCTCGAAGGTCTGCCCTTTATAGGTGGAACGCTCCAGCTCCCCCGCCTCGATCCAGATGATCTCCGGGGTGAACTTGCAGCGGGTATGGAACTCGCTCTTCATCTCTTTCTCCAGGTCGGCGAGCTTATCCGCCGGATAGTCCTCCCCGCGTTCGACCTTTATCTTCAGGGGCGGTACTACCCGCGGTGGTTTCTCGGTAAGCACGATGCGGAACTCACCGGTGACCCTGGGCACGAAAGAGAATATTACACCCTCCACCATGGTCGGATATACGATGGCTCCCTTCACCTTGAGCATATCGTCGGTGCGCCCGATCACCTTGTAGCGGAAGCCGCTCTTCCCGCAAGGGCAGGGCGAGACGAACACCTGGTGGATGTCGCCGAGGCTCACCCTCAGCCAGGCCATGCCGTCGCCCTCCATCGAGGTGAAGAGGGCCTCCCCCTCCGCACCGTCCTCGAGGGGGACGGGTTCCTTGGTCTCCGGGTCCACCAGCTCGTAGAAAGCGAGGTCGTCGGCGGTCCAGTGCATGCCCTGGTATTCCGGGTAGTCGCAGGAGAATCCGAAACCGGCGCCGGCGTCAAACAATTGTGCTCCGTAGGCTTCCTCCAGCCTCTTGCGCACCTCGGGAATACCGGCCCCCGGCTCCCCGCCGCAGGTGAGGACGCGCAGCCCCAGGTCCTTGGGGTCTCGTCCCTGCTCCTTGCATTTCTCGATGAGGTATTCGGCCAGGGAAGGAGTGCCGGAATAGACGGTTCCGCGGAAAAGGGTCTGCATGAGCAGGATGCGGTCCGTCCCCACCTCCGCTCCCACCGGGATGGCCATGGCCCCCAGACGGTGGCAGCCCATCATGGTAGGGATGCCCGCGATGACCATGGATAGCGCGAAGCAGAAAAGGATACGGTCCTGCGCGCGCACCCCCGCTCTCCACATCCCCCTCACCATGGCCTCCCCCCATACGTCCTCCATATCGTGGGTTGTCATGGGGTAAGGGGTAGGGATGCCGGTGGTGCCGGTGGTGGTGGACATGATGTTGAGGTCGTCAACGCGCACAGGCATTATCTGGTCGAGCACAGCGAGGATATCCCCTCCGTACTCCATCACCATGCTGCGCAGCCCCTCCTTGTCGAAGAGCGGGACGGCTTTCGAGAAATCGGCGAAGCTCGCGATTTTTTCCGGCACCACACCGAGTTTGTCGAACTGCTTCTTATAGAAATGCGCGTTTTCGTACAGGCGGCGCAGCATCGCCTTGAGCTTCTGGAGCTGCAGCTCCTTCATCTCGGGCGTGTTGAGCTTGGGCTCTACCTCCATGTTCCAATACGGACGTTCCTCTTGCATGGTCACAACCCCCTTCAATCGACACCAGGTAAACAGCATGCCGGCTTTGATTTTATTATCTACCTTGCCCAGACCCCGTGAGATTGAGCGGCCCGTAGCTATGGCGTCGCCAGCTATACGGCAGATACATCCATCCCGCTCGACGCAAATGTCAGTAAGATCAATTCTAACCGAAACCCCTTGTAACCTGCCAATATCCGCACAGGCCATGTGCTCAAGGAGTACTGACTTCAGGTAGAGTGCGTTCGAGTCTATAATTAGGTGGAAACGGGTCGTGAGGGCGGAAAAGCGCATGACTGTTTTCTCAACGGTGTGATCCTGTCTGTTCGGATGAAAGGGGTAACTATGGGTAAGCGAGTGCTCAGAACGAAGATGTGCGAAATGCTCGGTATCGAATATCCCGTCCTCAGCGCGGGTATGGGGCCTAACCTGCTCGGCGAGGAGACGGGCGCCCCGGTGGACCTGGTCGTCGCCGTGTCGGAGGCAGGCGGCCTGGGAGTACTGGGAGCAAGCGGCTATTCCATCGACGAGATGCGCGATGCCATCCGCGAGATTAAATCCCGCACGGATAAGCCCTTCGGCGTGGATCTGCTGCTGCCCAAGAACCTCACCGAGCTGCCGGACACGGGGGCCCCGGGTCAGGTCCCCCTGGAGGAACTGCTCAAGAACCTGCCCCAGTCCCACCAGGACTTCATCGCCAAGGTGAAGGCGGACATGAACCTGCCGGACGTGGAGGTAATGGTGAACATGAACTCCACGACCATGATGCCCCACGAGGCGGCGAAGGTATGCATCGAGGAGGAGATCCCTCTCTTCTGTGCCGGCCTCGGCGATCCCGGCTTCATAGTCGAGGACGCCCATGCAGCCGGCATAAAGGTCCTGGCCATAACGGGAAACATCAAGAACGCCAAACGCATGGCCGACTCCGGCATAGACCTGCTGGTGGCCCAGGGCCACGAAGCCGGGGGACATACTGGCAGGATCGGCACCATGGCGCTCGTGCCTGGCTGCATCGACGCCGCCTACCCCGTGCCCGTGCTGGCCGCCGGCGGCATCGGGGACGGCCGCGGACTTGCCGGCGCGCTGGCCATGGGCTGCGTGGGCGTCTGGGTGGGTACGCGCTTCCTGGCCACCGACGAGGGCGGCGCTCCGGATGCCATCAAGCGGCATATCGTGGAGGCCACCGACGAGGACACCCGGGTGAGCACCATGTTCACGGGCAAGACCCTGCGCTCCATCTACAGCCAGTTCATAGCGATGTGGGAGGAGTCGGGGCTGCAGCCGCTGCCCTTCCCCCTGCAGATGCTCATCGCCTCGTCACTTCTGGGCGCATTCATCAAGGACAACCGCGATGAGTACATCGGCGGTTTCGCGGGGCAGATCTCGGGCATCATCAAGGAGATCAAGCCCGCAGCCGAGGTGCTTGCAGACATGGTCGAGGAGGCAGCGGATATCCTGTCCAAGAAGCTTCCCGAGAGCGTCACGGTGGAATAAGCGCCGGCCGCGGAAGATCTATACAAAGAGGGCTGACCGGGCAGGTCAGCCCTCTCTTTTCCACCTGTTGCCGATACCGCCGGCCCATGATATTCCGAGGACCTTTATCGCCCCCGTCTCCATTGGCGGCATTCCGAAACTCAGCGCTTCACTTTGGACTTCCGGAAGGCGTTGATGATTGTCTCACCGCATATTGCCCGCGCGAGTCCCGGGCTGAGCCGCTGTATGTACCAGAGGACCCTGGCGGGTAAAGTCACTATTATGAATGCTTTGTCGCGCTCGACGCCCCGCAATACTATGCGTGCGCACCTCCCGGGGTCCATCCCCTTGGGGGCTTGCTTGATGATCTCCTCCCGGTCGAGATCGATCAGCTTGCAGTTCTCATAGATCGGCGTGCGGATAAATCCCGGGCAGATAACGGAGCTCTTGACTCCGTATTTCTTACCTTCCGCACGCAGGGTATCGGACATCCCCACGATAGCGAACTTGCTCGCGGTATAGGATATCTCGCCCGCGGCCGCAACGAGTCCTGCGAGGGAGGCGGTGTTCACGATATGACCCGACCCCTGTGCGACCATGACGGGGTATGCGGCGGCGATGCCGTGCACCACGCCGTAGAGGTTGATGTCTATCACGCTGTGCCAGTCGGCGTAGGAGAAATCCTGGGTCTCGCCGAATATGGCGATGCCGGCGTTGTTGAACATGTAATCGAGGCGCCCGTGTTCCGCCACCGTGTCATCCACGAGCGCCTTGACCGCTAGAAAGTCGGTGACGTCGAGCACTGCTCCCTTGACCTTGTAGCCTTGCGCGGTCAAGGAACCGGCTGCTTCATCGACGAGCGGAGCGTTTATATCGGCCAGAGTGAGCAGAGCACCGCGTTTCGCCAGTTCCTCTCCGAGCGCCCTTCCGATACCCGATGCCCCGCCGGTTATGACGGCCGTCTTACCCTCGAAAATATCCAAGCACCTCACCCCGTTCCTTTCCAGTACAGGCAATCGGTAGGTTCATCTCTATTCTCGGCTCAGTTGCTCGAGGGGTTTATGCGAAACCTGTAACCGAAAGGCATGGAAATCCATATCCCCGTAACCTCTCCATAACGATTTCTTAAACTTCGCAGCCGACATGAAAGCATGTGGGAAAGTGAATGGTTAAAGAACGGGCCGATGACTTTCCGAAGATAAGAACAATGAAGACATAATAGCTTACAACGGCAGATAAAAAGGCACTTCAAAGAAAGGAGTTGGTGAAAGATGTCTCGCAGGCGAGACGGAAGGAAGTTCATCGCTTTCATGACCTTGGGTCTTACCCTTATCCTGTTCTCCACACTTGCTGTGGGCTGCGGTAACGGTGATACGGCCTCTGACGGCGATCAGATCCGGGATGGCGAGAACGGCAAGGTTGCCCCTCTCACCTGGCCCACCATCTACCGCGACGGCCGTCACACCGGCAGGAGCGCGGCCAGCGGACCCTCCACCGCGGAGGTCGCATGGATATACGAGACGGGAAGCGAGACGTGGTCCTGGGCGGTACTGGGCAAAGACGGCGACGTCATCTGCGGTTTCATGGGCAAGGTCGTATGTGTAGACGCTGAGAGCGGAAATCTGCGCTGGGAGTTCTCGACCGGGCAGGACAGGGCCACTTCCTGCTGCGTCGGCGGCGACGGCAGCGTCTATGCCAGCGCCGGCAGCAAAGTATATGCCTTATCCCCCGATGGTGCGCAGAAATGGTCCTACGATGTGGGCGGCGAGGCCGACGAGCCGGCGGTCGACCTGGACGGGACCGTCTACGCGGGCAGCGTGGGCGGAAGGCTGGTGGCCTTGTCCGCGGACGGAGAACTCACATGGGATGCGACGGTGAACGGAGACATACGCACCCCCACCATCGGCAGGGAAGCCCTCTACTGCGGGGCGTCCCCACTCGTCCTCTACGCCTTCGACAAGGAAGGCGGCTCACTATGGGAGGCCAGGCCCGAGGGAGACCTGCCCCTCTACGAAGGCATGACGGAATGGGCCAACACCCTTGACTACGCCTCCATCGCGGATGACGGAACTATCTACGTGGGATCCTTTCCTTATCCGGGAGTAACCTCGACGGGACAGATGATACCGGACTACGCCATTCCCACCATGGGCAAACTCTACGCCGTATCCCCCCGCGGAGAGGTTATATGGAGATACGAATGCTCTTACCAGGAATGCACCTACTTCAACATCCATACCCCCAGCATCGCAAAGGACGGCACCCTCTATGCCGGGACGTCCCACTGGAGGGTACTGGCCATAGGCCCGGACGGTCAGCTCATATGGGAGTTCAATACCGGCGAAGGCCAGACCGTCTGCCCCAGCGTCTTCAGCCCCTCCATCGGCAAGGACGGGCTCCTTTACGCCGCGACGACTAGCGGGAAGATGTTCTGCCTAAACCCGGACGGCACGGAAAAATGGCGCTACGACTCGGGGGCGCCCTGGCTCGAGGGCATGAGCCGTTCAAATAACCTCACGCCCCCGCCCATAGGAGACGACGGCACCCTTTTCACCGTGCAGGCGGACGGAAGGGTATACGCCTTCAAGGCGGCGGCAGAGTGAGGGGTATATAACGTCAGCCTGTCATTTTAGAGGGAGGACCATCTACGAGAGCTTCGGCTTCAGCCTTGAGGTGATCGTTTGCCCCGAGATGAGGCTGTACTACAGCGATCTCGTGGGGCTGGACTTGTAGTTCCCGTGATTATCGCTTCGAATCCTGCATTCCTCTTTTCAGGGATGGATAGGCAAACCTAGCGTTCTCTGTTATAAATCCACAAAAGAGTCCGGGCCGGGTCTTACCCGGCCCGTCTCAAGAGGGAGCTTCTTACTTACATATGTATAGACGCTTCTCCGGCGGCATCCGTTCCCAAATAGTACGGGAAGATAGGAGCAGAAGCCGAGACGCCCTGCCTAGCGGGTTACTTTCATGAAGGTGGCCATGCTCCTGGCCACAAGCCTCCCGCCCCCGTCGCGGACCTCCGCCTCGGATACCGCGATATCCTCACCCGACTGGAGGACTTGGCCGCTGCCCGTAAGCATACCCTCGCCCGCGGGCGCGATGAAGTTGGCCTTCATCTCCACGGTCACCACCCGCCGGGAGCCGTAAGGTACGAGGGTGGCCATGGCCACGCCGGAGGAGGCATCCGCCAGGGCGAAGACGACGCCGGGATGGACTTTTCCGCCCTCGTCGCAATGATGCAGTCCCGCCTCTATCCTGAGCTCGGCCATGCCAGGGGCGAGCTTTGTCACCTCCATGCCCATCAGTTCGTAGAAGGGAGAGTGCCTGACCCTGTCCTCGATGATCCTCTTGTATCTCTCCTCTTCCTCCAGGGTGGCTGCGTCCCAGAGCATCGGCTCACCCAAGGCGGCTCCTTTCAGACCCTTTGTTCATGCATAGCTGTAAAAACCGCGGCCGCTCTTGCGCCCCAGCTCTCCCGCCGCCACCATCTTGCGCAGCAGCGGGCAGGCCCGGTACTTGGAGTCGTGGAACTCGCCGTACAGTACGTCCATGATGTGCAGGACGATGTCCAGGCCCAGCAGGTCGGCCACCTCCAGGGGACCCATGGGATGGCCCGCCCCCAGTTTCATCACCTCATCGATGGCCCGGGGCGTCCCCACTCCCTCGTATAGGCATTGGATCGCCTCGTTGATCATGACGATGAATACGCGGCTCATGGCGAAGCCAGGGGCATCGTTCACCTCGACCGGCGTCTTCCCCAGCTTCCTGGCCAGCTCCACCACCGCGTGATTGGTCTCGTCGCTGGTGAGGTAGCCGCGGATGACCTCCACCAGTTTCATGGCCGGGACGGGATTGAAGAAGTGCATCCCGATGAACCTCTCGGGCCTGGAGGTCACCGCCGCCATGGGGGTGACGGGCAGGGAGGAGGTGTTGGAGGCGAGTATGATCTCGGGCCGGCATATGCCGTCCAGCTCCCTGAAGACCTCCTTCTTCACCTCTATGTCCTCGAACACCGCCTCTACGACGAAGTCGGCCTCCCGGGCGGACTCCCAATCTGTGGTGGCGGTTATCCCCGCCAGCGCCGCGTGCTTGTCCTCCTCGCCGATCGCTCCCTTCTCTACCGACTTGTCCAGGCCTTTCTCAACGCTCGCCAACCCCTTTGCAACCAGGTCCGGCGAACGTTCGAGCATGAATACCTCGTATCCGCACTGGGCGAAGGCCTGGGCGATGCCGCTCCCCATCACGCCCGCCCCGACTACGAGTACTCTGTCAATATCCATGACTATCTTCCTCCCCGAGACGGACGTGGCCGATTACGCTTGCGCTGTCCCTCTACTCCTTGCGGAACTTGCGGAATTCCGGTTTTCTCTTCTCCTCGAAGCACTTCATACCCTCGGTGAGCTCCTCGGAGCCGTATACCAGGGAGAGCATCTCCCTCCCGTGCATGAAGGAGGGGTAGAGCATATCCGATGCAAAGTTCATGGAAGTGCGGGTGAGCTTTATGGACTGCGGGCTCATATCCAGTATGCGGTCGGCCCATTCCTCGGCTGCGTCCATGAGCTCCTGCGGAGGCACCACCTTGTTGACCAGCCCCATCCTCTCGGCCTCCTCGGCTGAATAGCGGTAGCAGAGGAAGGCCATCTCCCGGGCTTTTTTCTCGCCTATGATGCGCGGCAGCAGCTGCGTACCTCCCCAGACGGGAGCGCTGCCCACGGAGGGGCCGGTCTGCCCGAATACCGCCTTGTCGGATGCGATGGTCAGGTCGCACATGGCGTTGATCTCGTGCCCGCCCCCCAGGCAGTACCCGTTGACCGCGGCGATGATGGGCTTCGACATGGCCCTCATGGCATTGGAGAGCTTCAGGCACTTGCCCAGGAACTTCCTGCCCACCATGGGGTCCAGCTCGCCCATCTCCGATATGTCCCCGCCGGCGCAGAAAGCCCTGTCACCGGCGCCGCTGAGGATGACCACACCGACGGCGCAATCCTCCTCCGCCATCTCGAAGGCGGCGGTGAGCTCGTCCAGGGTCTGAGAGCGGAAGGAATTGTGCCGTTCGGGGCGGTTGATGGTTATCCTGGCGATGCCGCCTTCGCCCCCGTAGATGATGTCCTCGAAGTCCATGATCCCCCTCCTCCGTCAAGTATCATTTCTTGAAGGAAAATCCATCCGCAGCGTAACGCTGCCTGCCGCCTTCCATGAATGGTCCTCATCCGTTGAGCTTGCGGTACCCCAGAGCGTGTTCGGCCTGCATCATCTTGTGTATCTCAGTCGTGCCCTCGTAGAGCAAGGGCGCACGGGCGTTGCGGAAAAGCCTCTCCACCGGGTACTCTGCCGAGTAGCCGTAAGCGCCGTGTATCTGCACCGCCATGTGGGCGGCCTTGAAAGCGCACTCGGTGGCATGCCACTTAGCAAGGGATGTCTCCCGCGTGTTGCGCCCGCCCCTGTTCTTACACCAGGCCGCCTGCAGCACCAGCAAGCGGGAGGTCTCGAACCCCCTGACCATCTCCGCGATCATCTCCTGGATGAACTGGTAGCGGCCGATGGGATGGCCGAAAGTCATCCTCTCGTTGGCATACTTCACGGAGGCATCCAGGGCGGCGCGGATGGTACCTACGGCTCCCGCGGCCACCGTGAAGCGTCCCATGTCCAGGGCGTACATGGCGATTTTGAAGCCCTTTCCCTCCTCGCCCAGACGGTTCTCGACCGGGACCTCGACGTCGGAGAGGAATATCTCCCCGGTAGAGCCGGCCCATACCCCCATCTTGTGCTCTATATCCCTGGTCTCTATGCCCGGCATGGAGCGGTCCAGCAGAAAGGCGGTGATGCCTCTATGTCCAGCGCCCTTGTCCGTCTTGGCGAAGACCATGAAGTGATCGGCGGGGTGGGCGTAGGAGATCCATTCCTTCTGGCCGTTTAGGGTGTAGCGGTCGCCGTCGCGGCGGGCGGTGCTCTGCATGGACGCCACATCCGAGCCGGCGCCGGGCTCGGTGAGCCCGAAGCAGGCTATGCTGTCTCCCCTCGCCTGCGGTACGAGGTACCTCTGCTTCTGCTCCTCGCTGCCGAACTCGAGCAGGGTCAGGGAGTTGAGGCCGAGATGCACGGAGAGAAGGGTGCGAAAACCGCCGTCTCCCCTCTCTATCTCCTCGCAGATAAGCGCCGTGGAGACGAAGTCCAGGCCCCCTCCGCCGTATTCCTCCGGGATAGGAGCCCCCAGCATGCCCTGCTTCCCCATGCCCTTGAGAATGTCCATATCCAGGGTATGCGACTGGTCCAGTTCGCCTATGCGGGGGATTATCTCCCGGTCTACGAACTCAGCAGTCGAGGCCTGCACCAACATCTGCTCCGGCGTAAGCTCGAGGTTTATCCCTTCATTGTCTTCCCGCTCTTCCGGCTCTTCCCCCGGCGACATGGTTGCCCCCTTCCGTCAGCTCTACATTATCTCCTCGAAGAGCTCTTCCTCCTCTTCCAGGATTGACTTCAGCTCCGCTCCGCACTTTTCGCTGCAGACCACGAAGATGAGGTCCCAGCCCTCCAGCTTGGCCTGCGAGCCGTCCGCGGTCACCATGCACTCGAACTCCTTCCCCCCTACGGGGAGCTTGACAGCCATCGTCCTCCCCACTGCCCCGGGGTATTCCAAGCCTTCCTTCAACTTCACGCCGAGGCCGTAGACCTCCGCGCCGGAACGTATCTTTTTCTCGCAGTAAGCGCACTTGTAGGTCTCGCCGGTCATGCCATCTCGCCCCTCTTCTCTCTTGCCATCTCCACGCCCCATTCCGCCCATGCCGGAAAGCTGGCCTTATCGCAAGGACGCTTTCCATGACGAGGCAGGCGCCTCCATGATCGTCAAGCTCACGATAGAACAAATCCCCGTGTCAATCAAACAGGGGAGACATGCGAATGATATGGCAGATGTCCACGCAATTACGGCACAGGTCGCGTTTTTTCCTATCAATGCGTAGCATCGCTGGTCCTTCTCTCCTATGCGTTGCTATGAGAATGATCGATCCTCGACATATTCCGCTTAGGCGGTGAGGCTGAACAACAATGCATACGCCGTTGCCTGTCATGCCTTACCGCATGCGAGTGGATCCTGGTTTTCCTTCGCGGGTCAAATGAGTATATGCTAATAAACGAGCCTGGAGGGATAGACGACGAGGCAAAAGGAGGATGAGGCATGAGCGATCGAGTCGAGCTTAAGGAAGTAGACCAGGTAGAGATACTCTCCCTGTCCGACAACTATAACGATCTCGTCTCCATGGATTCCAACGAGATCGTGACGAGGGCGGTACCGGTGAAGGACATGGAGGTAAAAGGCTCCATCCTGGCCGAGCACGGTTTCTCCGCCGTGATAAAGACCGCCTCCGGGGAGGAGACGCACGAGTTGTTCTTCGACTTCGGACTCTCGGACGTGGCCGTTCCCTACAACGTGAATTCGCTCGGGGTTGATATCTCCGGCGTGGAGGCCGCGGTGCTCTCCCACGGCCACATGGACCATTTCGGTGCGCTGGTTCCCATAGTAGAGGCCATCCCCACGAAGCCCTTGCCCTTCTACGTGCACCCATCCGCTTTCAAGGAGAACCGTTTTCTCAAGATCGGCGATATCAGGATAAAGTTCCCTCCCGCTGACCGGGCCGCATGGGAGAAGGCGGGTGCGGAAATAATCGAGAGTCGGGGGCCGACGCTGCTCGCGGATGGCACGGTGCTCTTCCTGGGTGAGGTCGAGCGCCTCACGGATTTCGAGAAGGGCATGCCCACCGCCTATTTCGAGAAAGACGGCGAGGAGCATTGGGACCCCATAGAGGAGGACAGCGGCATCGTCGTGAACGTGCGCGGCAAAGGCCTGGTTGTGCTCTCCGGCTGTTCCCATTCCGGCATCGTGAACACGGTGGCTTACGCCCGCAAGGTGACCGGCGTGGATAGGGTTCACGTTATCATGGGCGGATTCCACCTCACCGGGCCTGCCTTCGAGCCCATCATCGGCAAGACCATCGAGGGCCTGCAGGCGTTCGATCCCGATTTCGTGGTGCCCACCCACTGCACTGGCCGCAAGGCCACGATGGCCTTCGAGGGTGCCATGCCCGAGGAGTTCATCCTGAACATGGCGGGCACGCGCCTTACCTTCCGCGCCTGACTAAGAAACCACAAGTCAACATTTTGGGGTCAGG
>CAZGWK010000009.1:58423-77703 GCA_964529285.1 uncultured Actinomycetota bacterium | reverse complement strand
ATATGCGACCTGCGAGTGAGGAGCAAGGGCCTGCCTCAGGGCTCGGGAACGATAACCCGCTACCCCCAGCCCCGGGCGCACAAATGAACCTACTCCCTTTTGACCGGTATCTCGTCCAGGGCCTGTGGATTCTCCACCGATGCCAGATCGCCCAACTCCTCGCCCAGGTACTTCGACTTGATGAGGCGGCGCACGATCTTTGCGGAGCGCGTCTTGGGGAGGGCCGCGACGAAATGCACCTCGTCCGGGCGTCCCACCTTGCCCAGTATCTCCGCCACCTTGTCTTTGATGGACTCGTTCAGATCGTCTGAAGGTTTAAACTCGTTACGCAACACCACGAAACAGACCACCGCCTCGCCCTTGATATCGTGGTGCACGCCGACGACCGCAGCCTCCGAGACCGCTTCGTGCTCTATCAGCGCTGCCTCGATCTCCGCAGGACCGGTGCGGCGTCCGGACACCTTGATGGTATCGTCGGAACGGCCGTGCAGGAACCAGAAGCCGTCTTCGTCAACGGACGCCCAGTCCCCGTGGTACCAGATATCGGGCCAGCGCGACCAGTATGTCTCAATGTAACGGTCCGGGTCTTTCCAGAAACCTCTGGTCATCGAGGGAGCGGGCTTGGTCGCAACCAGGTGTCCCTTTTCTCCGCGCACCGGCTTTCCATCATCGTCGTATACGTCTATACACATGCCCAATCCGGGGCCGCGCAAGGTCATGGGCTTGAGCGCGGTAATGGGCAGGGGCGAGAGGAAGCAGCCCACGATCTCCGTGCCGCCGCTGATATTGATGATGGGCAGTTTCTCCTTGCCTACTTTCTCGAAAAACCACATCCACGATTCGGGGTCCCAAGGCTCTCCCGTGGAGCCCAGCAGGCGCAGGCTGGAAGTGTCATGTTTGTTTATCCACCCCTCCTCGAAGCGCATGAGCATGCGGATAGCGGTGGGTGATATTCCGAAAGTGGTAATAGCGTGCCTGTCCACAAGCTCCCACAGGCGGTCCGGCTCCGGATAATCGGGGACGCCCTCGAAGATGACGAAAGTGCCGCCGAAGTTCATGACCCCTATTATCATCCAGGGCCCCATCATCCAGCCGATATCGGTGAGCCAGAAGAAGACGTCGTCTTCCTTCACGTCGAAGTAGTAGCCGAGCTCCTTGCATATCTGTGCCAGGCAGCCTCCGTGCGTATGCACCGCCCCCTTGGGCTTGCCCGTGGTCCCGGAGGTGTAGATCATTATTGCGTAATCCTCTGAGTCCATCTCCTCCGTGGGGCATTCCTCCGGCATGCCCTGCACCAGCTGGTGCATCCATATATCGCGGGTCGCGTGCCAGGGGACGTCTATGCCCACCCTGCGGTAGACGACCACGTGTTTAATGGAGGGCACCATGTCCACGGCCTCGTCGGCATGCTCCTTGATGGGGAATACCTTGCCCCTGCGCATCGAGCCGTCCGCGGTGATCAGCACCTCCACTTCGGCGTCCCTGAGGCGCGCGGACACCGGTACGGGCCCAAAACCGGAGAAGACAGGAATGGCCAGGGCACCGATCTTCAGGCAGGCGAGGAGGGAGAAAATGATCTGGGGGCTCATGGGCATATAGATACCGACCGTATCGCCCTTTTTCACCTTCAGGTTCTTGAGAGCATTGGCCATCTTGCAGACCTCGCGATACACGTCCTTATACGTGTACCTTCTAACCGCCCCATCGTCACCCTCCCAGATGAAAGCCAGTTTGTCCTTCACCGGCGTGGTCATGTGTTTATCCAGGCAGTTGAGGACCACATTGGTCTTTCCTCCCACATACCACTTGCACCAAGGCATGCCGCCGGAGGCGTCGAGTACTTTCTCGTAAGGCTTGTACCACTGGATGTCGAGGTCCTCCATGATGGCGTCCCAGAACCATTCCAGTTCGTCGCAGCTCCTGCTCACCAGTTCATCGTAGTCCTTTATTCCGTGCTTGCGCATGAACCGGGTGATGTTCGACTTCTCGATGTAGTCTCCGTATGGCTTCCATACGACCTCGCTCACTTTGGTTCCCCCTTTCCATTGCAGACCAGACGAAAGACTTCTGCGATGCTTTATTATTTGCTGTGATTTAGCCCCGATGTAGAATATGAATCCGCAAAGTATAGTATCCCTGCTTGGGTTACATTTAACACTCCACACGATAAAATGACAAGTATTCCTTAATAGTTTGCCACCACTTTTGCTAAATGTTATCCTACTTATCGGCTTGCGCGATGATTACCGTGCATCAGAACAAGGGAGGGAAAAGAGCATGTTCGAAGTAATAGCAGAAGGCGATGGACCCCTTTTCATGGATCCTGACGCCGACAAGGCACGGGAGTTCTTCCACACCAAGAAAAGGGCGATGGTGAGCAAGGTGATGACCGTCAGCGAGGCGGTGGGCAAGTACGTCCATGACGGCGAATACCTGGCCATCGGAGGATTCGGGGCGAACCGTATTCCCACCGCCGTCTGCCACGAGATAGTGCGGCAGCGTAAGCGAAACATGGCCTTCGCGGGCCACACCTCCACCCATGATTTTCAGATACTCGCCGCCGGAGAGGTCTTCGACCGCTGCGATATCGCCTATATCATAGGCCTGGAGGCTCGCGGCCTCTCCCCCAATGCCCGCCGCTACATGGAGAGCGGAAAGGTGCAGTGTTGCGAATGGACCAACTACGCCATGGCAGTACGCCTAAATGCGGCCGTGGCCGGAGTATCATTCATGCCCGCCCGCAACATCCTGGGTACAGATACCTTCAAACACAGTGCAGCCAAGGTTGCTGAGTGCCCTTTCACGGGCGAGAAATACGTCCTGTACCCGGCCCTCTGGCCCGACGTATCCGCCATACACGTGCACGAAGCCGACGTCTACGGGAACTGCCGCATAAGGGGCATCTCCATCACTGACCTGGAGCTGGCCAGGGCTTCGAAGACGCTTATCATCACCACCGAAAGGCTCATCTCCAACGACGAGATCCGTTCCGACCCCTCCGCCACCGCCATCCCCTACTACGTTGTCGACGCGGTGTGCGAGGTGCCGTATGGCAGCTATCCCGGCAACATGCCCTATGAATACTTCTCCGATGAGGATCATCTCAGGTTGTGGCTTAACGTGGAGAAAGACCCGGAGGAGTTCAGCAAGTTTCTTGACAAATTCATCTACCGCACGAGGGACTTCAATCAGTATCTCGAGTTGTGCGGCGGAATAGAGCGCATCAACCAGCTGCGTGCCATCGAAAACCTCATCGACCTCAACGGAGGAGGTTGATCATGAGCGAATACAACACCATGGAACTGATGATCTGCGCCGCCGCCCGCAACCTCGAGGACGGAGCCGCCGTGGCGGTAGGGACCGGAGCGCCTTGCGCCGCCTCCATGCTGGCCCAGAAGGCTTACGCCCCCAACCTGGTGATCATCTTCGAAGCGGGAGGAATTGCTCCCCTGCTGCCCACCATGCCCATCTCGGTCGGCGATTCGCGCACCTTCCACAAGGCTGTAATGGCCAGCGGCATGTGCGACGTCATGGAGACCCTCTGCCGCGGCATGGTCGACTATTGCTTCCTGGGCGGCGCCCAGATCGACATGTACGGGAACATCAACTCCACCGTCATCGGTGACTGGGAGAAGCCCAAGGTACGCTTTCCTGGATCCGGTGGAGCAAACGATTTCGGCTCTATGGCCTGGAAGATAATGGTCATAACTCCGCAGGACTCCCGCCGCTTCGTCGAGAGGGTCAACTTCGTGACCACCCCTGGATACCTGGATGGACCGGGTGCTCGTGAGGAGGCCGGCCTGGCGATTAACACCGGCCCCCATAAAGTGATCACTAACATGGCCGTTATGGGCTACGATCCCGAGACAAAGCGCATGAGGGCTGAATCCATCCACAAGGGCTTCAGCTTCGAGGACGTGCAGGAGAACACCGGTTTCGAACTCCTCAAGGCTCCGAAAATTGTCGAGACTCCGGAGCCGACGGCTGAAGAACTGCGTATCCTGCGCGAGGAAGTCGATCCCAACCACTATATCATCGGCCGATAACCCTTAAACCACTAAGAAAAGGACGCGTGAAACGCGTCCTTTTCTTCTTAGCCGGCAACTCCAGGTTGCATCGCGTAAGCGACAGCGGCACCCGAAGGGTGACGCGGCGGTGTCCCAGCGCCTCCACATTTCCGAATGTGGGGGCCTGGCACGCGTACGTAGGTAATAGTGAAAAAAGCTGGGAGAATAGCCTTCGTGGGCAAGAAAGGCGCGTGAAACGCGTCCTTTTCTTCTTAGCCGGCAACTCCAGGTTGCATCGCGTAAGCGACAGCGGCACCCGAAGGGTGACGCGGCGGTGTCCCAGCGCCTCCACATTTCCGAATGTGGGGGCCTGGCACGCGTACGTAGGTAATAGTGAAAAAAGCTGGGAGAATAGCCTTCGTGGGCAAGAAAGGCGCGGAAACGCGTCCTTTTCTTAGTGGGGTTATTCTTTGTCGCCGTTTCCGAGCACGATCAGCGAGTCGACGACGACTGGGTCCGACCCCTGGATGATCACCGGGTTCATATCGATCTCCTTTACGGCATCGTATTCCATACCGATATCGCCGATGGCGATAAGGATATCCGCAAGGTGGTCGCGGTTGACCTCCTCCTTGCCGCGGAAGGGTCCCAGTATCGCCTTGCTCTTGATCTCTTCCATCATCTGCAGGGCGTCGTATTTCTCGATGGGCGCCACCCTGAAAGAGGTGTCCTTGAGCACTTCCGTGAAGATTCCTCCCAGCCCGAACATGACGCAGGGCCCGAACTGTGGGTCTCTTACCAGGCCGACCACCAGTTCGCGTTCACCCTTGATCATCTCCTGCACCAGGATACCGTCGTAGGTATCGTCGCCGAGGTTCTCGACTATCGTCTTATATGCCTTCCTCACCTCGTCCGGGCTGTCCAGCCCCACCTGTACGAGGTTCCGCTCGGTCTTGTGCGCAATATCGGGTCCGTTTGCCTTAAGGACGACGGGAAAACCCAGTCTTTCGGCGGCCGCTACCGCCTCGTCCTCGCCCACTACGAGCTCTTCACTGGTCACCGGGATCTTGCGCTCACTCAGGAACTTCTTCGCTTCGTATTCAGAAAGCGCTTTTTGCCCTCTGGCCACCGCCTCGTCGATTATACCCATAACATCCTCCGATGCTCCTCATCCCTCCGTTACGACAAGAAATATTATCCCAAATCCCGAGGTGAAGCAAATTGAGTCATTAACGTGAGAGTAATATATAAACGTATTTGCCGACACAAGGACGGGGAACTACCGGTTCGCTCGCAGCTAAGCGAGACATTATCTGGAGCTTCGTTGCGGTATATGAGCCGAGCCTGCCCGAGACTATGGGGTTGGTCGGAGCGGAGCGTGTTAGCGGAACGAGACCATTACCCCAAGGCTCGGGCTACCTGGAGGCCCCGGGCCGGAAAAGGTTTAATCGGCCGGGTAACCCGAGGCCACGTGGCCCCCGGGCAGCGTGCCCTGGTAGAGAAAATACATGGGGCGTTCTACAACTATCTCCCCCGGCCTCACCGGTTCAGTGTTCTGTGTTGCTATCACGCGAAAGGAGACGTCGTGTCCCGGACCCACGTCGGCGTTCACATTGCGTGTATACCGCGAATGGCCGGAGACCACGAACACCACTTGCTCGTACCCGCTGTCCTCCATGAGGTACTCGACGATCACCGTCTGGTCCACTTCCAGCGGGTTCAATATGGTCAAGTAGGTCTCCAGGCCCTTCCAGGTCGCTCCCTCGGCCAGGTACCATTCCCCGGAGGTGCGGTCGACGGCCATATTGTCGTGTCCTCCCTCCCAGATGTACCTGTAAGAGAAATACATGGGCCTTTCGACCACGATGGGCTGATCGGACGTTATATGGAAGGAGAACTCTCCCTTTCCCACCACGTCGTTGACGAAGACCGTATGGCGCGAGAGCCCCGATACCTTTTCCTTCTGCGGCGGCAGGGGCGCTCCGTCGCTGCGCCGGTAGTTGATGGTGATGTTTGCGGTCTCCAGGTTAGGGTTGAGGAAACAGAGCCAGGTGTCGAAATTCCATTCGCAGTATCCCTCCGCAAGATACCATTCCGTGCCCGGCTGGGTCTCTCCCACCACGGCGTGGCCGCCTTCCCAGTCGTCCTCGTATAAAAAGTACATGGGACGCTCGACGATGATCCCCTGCGCAGCCTCCACCCGGACGCTCACGTCCTGGTAGGGCTCGTCGGGCCACAGCTTCGCCACCTCGAGGTTGACGTCCAGCGTGCGGCGGTGCAGGGCTGGAACCACGTAATCCTCCACCTCCACCACGGACGGGGTGAAAAAGCTGACGGTCACTGCGACGTCATCTTCCTGCGGGTTCTGGATACACAGCCATTCCTCGAACCCCGGCCGCGTGGTGCCTTCGGCAAAATACCACTCCGTGCCGGTCGAGGTGACCCCCTCCACGACGTGACCGCCCTCCCACATACCCTTGTAAGAGAAGTACATGGGGCGTTCCGCCACCAGGCCCAGGCTGCTCTCGACTTTCGCCGATACATCCAGGCCCGGGTCAAGGTAGCCGTTGACATACACCGTTGCGCGGGAAACCGGCGGGATATCGTAGACGTAAGGCCCTATGGGGCCCTCGTTGGTCATATAGTTGATGGTCGCCCGGGTCGTCTCGGCCGAGGGGTTCTGCAGGGAGATGTATTCGAAGAAGCCCTCCCTGGTCGTCCCCTCCGCGAAATACCAGGTATCCGGCAGTTTGGTTGCTGCCTTTACTCCCGATATCCCCATGCAGAGCGGGGATAGAAGGATCGAGAAGATGATGACTGCTGCCAGCGGCATTCCCTTTTTCACCTGCTCCACTCCTTCCTTCTGCGGCCCAATTGTCCCGCGACCCCGTTCCGGCTTTGAGGTTATTCTACTATACCCCCGCCAGTACCAGGCAGGAGGAAGTTCCGGCGTCGCGTTCATCTGGGGCATCGCTTGCCGCCGGCGCCAAGGTTCCACTGCGCGCCTGGTCACCTCGGTTTCTCCCTGGACCAAAGGTCCCCTGGCGCTTTCAGGCGTGGAATTCCCGTGCAACGGGGGTGTTTTAGGTGCGTCATTCAAGCTTCATAACGTCCACTCCCCCCCTGAATGGTGCCTTTCGCCAAATTATTGCAATGGGGGGCGGAATTATTACGTATTATTAATTAGATAGTTGACATATAATGCAATCGTTTTTGCGGCGGGCGAAGAATATGCGCCTCGCGCGGAGGAGAAGACAGATGTCTCGTTTTCGCTTTTTGAAAGGCTACGTGGGATTGGCGGCAGCACTGCTCCTGGCCGCCTCACTGATTTCGCTGGGCAGCGGAGTGGCGCTGGCTTCCGAGGTTACCTGGGTGGAGGACCCCGCTAATCCCGTCTACGATCCAGCGAACCACCGTGCCTACTACCCCTGCTTACTGTATGACGCCGACCAGTTCTCCGGCCAAGGCGCTTCGTATTACTACAAGATGTGGTACGGGGGATATTCCTCCGAGCCAGGCGCTACCCATAACGAGGCCGTCACGTACTCCAACGACGGGACCAACTGGACCGCCCCCGTGGAGATGCAGGGGATATCCGCGAGCGGCTACCACGCCAAGGTGGTCTACGTTCCCGCAGGTTACGGGGCTGGTACCTATTATTATAAGATGTGGTACTGGGATCCCTCGTTCATCTACAGCATCAACGCTATACGCACGGCCGATTCCACAGACGGGGTGAACTGGGTCAACGACCAGGCTCTTACCCAGGACGCTACCTATCCCCTGGTCACCGGGGTGAGTCCGGACTGGAACCGCGGCTCGTACGGCCCGGTCTCCGTGCTCTACAACCCCTCCGCCACCAATACCGGCAGCAACCCCTTCGATTATACCTTCTCCATGTATTACGACGGCACTACGGGCGGGCTCGAGGTAATCGGCCTGGGATACAGCGCGGACGGCAATCACTGGACCAGGTACGGCAACGATCCCGTTCTCGACCACGGCAACCCCGGTGATTGGGACAGCGATTACGCGACCAACGGCACGGTGATACCCGACGTCAACGGCGAGTGGCACATGTGGTACTCGGGAAGCGGCCCCTCCGGCGGAGGCAACGAGGGGATCGGCTACGCCACCTCCCCGGACGGCATCAACTGGACCAGGGACCCCGACAACCCCCAGTTGAGCAAGGACGACGGCATCCCCTGGAGAGACGTCCGCACCTACACGCCGTCCGTTCTCTACAGCGCCACCGGCTTCGACGGCCACGGTGGCGACAAGGTTCTAAAGATGTGGTTCTCGGGCAGGACCAACACCCCCTCCACCAACTACGCCGTCGGCTACGCCGAGCGCACCAACATCATACCCGTGGGCCCGACGCGCAAGTACACCACCATACAGTCCGCCCTGGACGCTGCCTTTCCCGGTGACATCATCGAGGTGGACCCCGGCACCTACAACGAGCAGCTCTACGTCAACAAGGCCCTTACCGTGAGGTCGACCTCGGGTGCAGCAAGTACCATCATCGACGGGCTGGACACCTGGCCCTACGTGGTCAGGCTGCGTACCAGCGGCATCACCTTCGAGGGTTTCACGGTCACCAATCCGGAATATGCGGGCGGCTCCGACGCCTCGGGCATCATCGTATCGGAATACGCGACCACCTCCGACGTGCGCATCGCGGATTGCATCGTGCACGACATCGGAACGCCGACCCGTTCCCCCGTCACCTACGGCACGGTGGGCATAAACATCGGGCAGTGCAGCGACGTGGAGGTGGATAACTGCGAGATCTACAATATCCACCACGGGCACACCGGCACCACCTGGGCGCACGGCATCTCCATCTGGGGCAACGGTCCGGGGAAATACGCCACCAACATCAACATCCATGACTGCTACATCCACGACGTCTCCTCCCCCAACGGTCGTGATGCCGGGGTGGGCATGCAGAGCGATATGAACGGCGTGACCGTTCAGGACAACACCATCACGGACACGGATGAATACGGGATCGACACCTGGGACGACTGGGGCAGCTCCTACGCCCCCATCCTCATAGACGGCAACACCATCAGCGGCGCTTCCACCGCCGGGGTCAACATGGTCTTTCCCGGCGACAACACCATCACCGCGAACGATATCAGCGGCTGCGGGGTGGGCGTCCTGGTCGGCAGCGCCGCCGAGGTGACCAGCCTGCGCTACAACAGCTTCGGCGGCAATACGACCCATGCCGTGGACAACCAGTCAGCGTCTACGCTGGACGCCGTGTGGTGCTACTGGAACAGCCCCCACGGACCCAGCTACGGCGGGATAACCTACGGGGAAACCTTCTCCGGAAACCTGGACTGGAGGCCTTACCTGAACGCACCCTACGGCGGCACCCCGCCACTCTCCGCCGTCCAGATAACCACATCCTCCCCTCTGCCGGCGGGAGCCGCGGGCAGTCCATACTCCGTCGATCTGGAGGCCGCAGGGGGGACGGCCCCCTATACCTGGTTCGTATACGCGGAGACGCTTCCGCCCGGGCTTTCGCTCTCGCCCGGGGGAACGCTGTCGGGAACCCCCACCACCGCGGGGAGCTCCGCCTTCACCATCGAGGCGGCCGACGCCCAGCAGGGCGACTTCAAGCAGTTCACCCTGGAAATCGGGGAGAGCCCCGCCGTCTTGAACCTGGTCAAGACGGCGAACCCGCCGGGTACGGTCACCCGCGGCCAGGTGATATCCTATACCTTGCGCCTGAGCAACGACGGAGGAGCGGCCGCGAGCAGCGCCAGCATGAGCGACTCCGTTCCTGCGTACACCAGCTACGTGACCCATACTACCACCCTGAACGGAGAGCGCGTCCCCGACACCGGCGGCTCCTCTCCCCTGGTATCTGGCATGGCGGTGAACTCGCCCGGCGAGGCTGCAGGTGTGATCGCCCCGGGCGAGGAGGCCGTGGTCACCTTCATGGTGCAGGTGGGAAACGACCTGCCCCTGGGAGCCACGCTGCGCAACACCGCCGCCGGCGAGGCGGACGGAGTGCCTCCCGTGGAGGCGAGCTGCGCGAACAGTTCCTCGGCGCAACTTCCGTCAACGTGGTATTTCGCGGAAGGAAGCACGCAGCCCGGCTTCGATGAATACATCCTCCTCTCCAACATGGGTAGCGGTGAAATGGCCGTCACCGTAACCTATCTGACGGAAGGCGGCACGGAGAAGGAGACGCAGCACCTGGTGCCGGCGCACAGCCGGCGCACGGTCTACGTCAACGCCGAGATGCCCGCCGAGAACGGGATAGCCGCCATCATCACGGGTGAGGACGGCCTCATCTGCGAACGCTCCATGTACTATCAACACAACGGCATCAACGGGGGCGACGACGTCATCGGGGCCAATGCTCCCAGCATCGATCTCTTCTTCGCGGAAGGTTTCACCGGAACCCCGGAGAGTCCTTTCGAGGAGTGGCTGCTGCTGCTCAATCCCCAGTCCGAGGCATCCCTGGTCACTATCGACTACCTGTTCCCCGGCGGTGAGACCATGCGTAAGGATTACCTGGTGCCGGGACGCCGCCGTATCTCGATCAACGTCGACACCGAGGTTGGCGAGGGCCGAGAGGTGAGCGCCCGCATCCGTTCCGAGCTCCCGGTAGTCGCGGAGCGGGCCATGTATTTCGTCTACAACGGCGTATGGCCGGGAGGCCATAACGGCATGGCGGCCACGGGTGCCCGCAACGACTGGTACCTCGCCGAGGGTTACACCGGCTGGGAGGGCAGCCAGTTCGACGAGTGGATACTCGTGGCCAACGAGAACGAGCAGCCCGCCGCGGTCACCGTGACCTACATGTTCCCGGACGGCAGTACGCGCGCTGTGGAGCACGTAGCGGCCGCAAGAAGCCGTATGACCGTGAGCGCCGACGCCGAGGTGGGGCAGGGGCAGATGGTCAGCGCGCACATCCACTCAGACGTGCCCGTGGTGGTAGAGCGGGCCATGTATTTCTCCTATCGCGATGCCTGGGAGGGCGGCCACAACTGCCTGGGAGCCACGGTACCCGCGTCGAATTTCTATTTCGCGGAAGGTTACACCGGCAATCCCGGTTCACAATTCGAGACCTGGGTGCTTGTCCAGAACACCGCGCCCGAGGCGAAGACGGCGATCATCGACTACATCCTCTTCAGCGGCGACGTGATCACCCAGGAGCTGGAGCTGCCTCCCAATTCCCGCTCTACGGTCTACGCCAACCAGGTGCTCGATCGGGAATCCCTGGAGTTCTCCATACGGGTGTCATCCAAAGACGGATCGCCCACGCTGCTGGCAGAGAGGGCGATGTATTTCAGCTACATGGGCTCCTTCGGCACCAGCCAGGGCGGCCACGACGTGGTCGGTTATTAAGTAATTCGTCTCACCAACAAGCGGGCATTCGATCGCCGTTGCGACATTCTCACAGCGTCACCAATGTATGCCGCAGAGTGCCGCTGAACAAAAAGAACTTCCATGATTAACCCCGATTCTTGGCGTTGCCGATATTGTGGCAACGCTCCATGCCCACGGAGGCAGGCAATGCTCCGGCGCGAGGTCCCCTTTCTAAGTTATCAGCCCCCCCGCCGGGCCCCCTCAGGACACGAGGGCCAGGATGTTCCCGCCTGTTAGCTTGTCCAGTAACGCGTCATCCTCCCCCGCCACCCTGCGCGCTATCCTCAGCGCATACTTGGAGTCGCTCTCCGGCCAGTCGGAGCCGAACATCACCCGGTCCCGCCCGGCTATGGACAGCGCCTTCCTCACCACCCGCTGAGGCTGGAAGGAGGTCTCCAGATAGACGTTCTCGTATCGTCTGGCCAGCTCCAGCGCCTTAGCGGGGAAATACAGTCCTGAATGTACGAGTATGAACGGCACCTGCGGGAAGGTTGCGATCAGCTTCTCGAAACGCAGCGTATCTCCATAGGGCGCATAGCCGTCCTTCACGATATAGTAGTCGAATTCCCCGGAATGCATCTGCACCGGTCTGCCGTAGGGCGCGAAGGCCTCCAGTACGTCGAACCAGAAAGGATCCTCCGGGGGGACGCGCTGCAGGATGTTATGTATCTTGAGCCCCTTGCACCCACCCCGCATGGCATCCTTCAGCCCTCTCTCCCATTCCTGGGAGGGGTGCGCGCAGGTGAAGGGGATGAGCCGGGACTCACCCGCGCAGGTGTCCAGGCATTCCCCGGGAGTGGCGAAGGGGGCAACGGGGCAGACGACGCTCCTGTCTATACCGTTCCTGTCCATGTAGCGCAGGAGGTTCTCCCTGCATCCCTGGGAGATGCGCAACTGGCCTTCCATGGCGATGATGATACGCCCCCACTCCGGAGGCGATCCACTCCACAAGGGATTGTTGAACCCCAGCAGCTCGTAGTTCCACATCAACAGCCGGGTCATCTTCCTGCGCCCGGGATCGGTGGTGACGCCGTATATGGCGGTATGCATGTGGGTATGGGCATCGACGATCATGCTCTGCTCCTTTCCGCGAACCTCCCGTCGCCAGCGCTGCTGCGCTCTAAGAGAGATCATCCGGTATCCATCAGATGCACCTGCCGTTCGCCCTGCTCAGGCTTTGCAAGGAGGGGCTCGGCCCTCCAAGCCCCTCCGGCTTCAACAACCTCTAGAGCTCCAGGGGAGTGGTCATGGCGTTGCCCTCGTACAGGCGCACCCCGCCTTCGTCCAGCCTCTTGAGGAACTCCCGCGGCGGCAGGCATCCCTCGGGTGCGAGGGCACCTTTTTCAGTCACCAGGCCCTCTCCTACCATCTGCACCGCCACCGACGAAGGCAAACAGGTGAGCATATCCATGTGAGCGGCTGCGCCGTAGGCCAGGTGGACCCACTTGCCGTTTTTCTTGCCCGTGATATCTGTGCGGCATGCAGAGCAGGTCTCAGGCGGCTTGCCGATGTTCTCGAGGTAGGGCAGCAGGTAGTTGAATATCCCGCCGATAATGTCCTTTTTACGTACCGTATTGGTCAGCCCGGCGGCAACGATCATGTTGGTCAGAACGACCAGCATCTTGTCCGTGAGCCCTCCCTTCAGGGTTACCGTCCTGCAGTCGATGTAGCGGGGGATGGTGACCGGCTCCGGATGCCCGGCATGGAATACCCCCACAGGACCCACCGTCGGGGGGAAGGTCAACTGCTCGAGCCCGGAACCCGCCTTGATGTTCTGCATCCTGCCGTCGATATATGATGGGATCATGCCCGTGACCGCGTGAATGTAATGCAGGGTCACGGCCTTGCCGGCGGTATCCGCGGGATCGCAGGCCCATGCGGTAGCGATCTCCTCCACCTCGTCTAGCTGGTCCGCACCCAGGCGTGCGAAGACATTGGTGATCCCCGGGGTCCACCCTACGCCGGTTATGGCTGTCACCCCGGTTTTTTTTGCCTCCCCGTCCAGTTCCATGAACTCCGCGCATGCATCGTAGTCGTCGCAGATACTCACGTAGTTCACACCGGCATCTATGCACGCACTGGCCACCTTCTTCTCGTATTTGTAGAAAGGTCCTATCGTCCCCATGGCCACGTCGAATCCTCTTATGGCTTCCACCATGCCGTCGTGATCGTTGGCGTCGATCTTCTGAGCGCGGCACTTGCTTCCCAGCTCGTTCGCCAGGGCTTCGGCCTCTGCCTGGTCGTAGTCAGCTATCAAGAGGTCTTCCACGATCTCCTTGGAGGCAAGGTCCTTGACGCCGAAGCGCCCCATCACCCCTGCCCCTCCCAGTGCTATAACCCTCATCCGACTCTCCTTTCCTCGCGTATTGCCCGTTTAAATAGTGTTTGGCCTGCGGAAGCCCTTTACTTTGCGATGGCCGCCATAACCATGCCCATGACCTCGACCAGGGCGTCTCGCATGGACAGCTCTTCCTCGTTTTCCAACCACTCCAGCTCCAGGCCTTCCGCTATGCCCAGGAGGATGAACGCCGTACGCTTGGGGTCCACCTCCTTCAGCTCGCCATTGCCTATGCCCTCCTCGATCATGTCCCCCAGCGCTTTCCTCATACGTGTGTAATAGCTCGCGACTTTTTCGGTGTACTCCTCGCTGAAGATATAGCTGCGGTCGACCCTGAACTTCCAGAGAAGGCGCAGGTAATCCGTCTCCTTGTAGTACAGATCGGCCACCTTGGACACCATGCCGGCGAACCTCTCGATAACCATTCCCTCGCCATTCTTCGCTTCCTCGATGAGTGCGAGGAAATCCCTGAGCATATCGGACACGAGGGAGAAGGCCAGGTCTTCCTTGGACTTCCAGTACCAGTAGATAGTGCCCTTTCCCAGGTCGGCAGCCTCCGCTATCTGGGTTACGGTCGTATTGTGGAAGCCCTTTTCGGAGAAGAGCATAAGGGCAGCCTCTTTTATCTGTTTCTCGCGGATCTCCTTGAAGGGGTTTTCACGCGGGGCCATCAGCCAACTCCTTATCGACCGACCATTCGGTCGATAGTATCACGCTCCCCCTACCGGGTCAAGAGCCCGTTACGAAGAAAAAACCGCACGGCCGAACGGGTTATCACATAAGCATTTGAAACCGAGAATAATAGAGTAAAACTTTGCGCTATAGCTGGCGAGGGACTGCACATGTTCATGCCTGCAACTGCAAGATTCGCGGCGATCAAGGCGTTCGCCCTTTTCCTGTCCCTGATGTTGGGCGTACCGTTCGCATGCGGCTTCCCGGCGCTGGGCCAGCCTGCTTCCATGACTGTATGGGCGGTATCGGACTGCGCTAAGGTGCTGCGCGGAGAAGCGCCGTGGGATGCCTCGGCCGTATGGTCCAGGGAGACAGGCAAGGTGGTACTGCACGCCGCCCGCAATGAGTACGTCGCTTTCCAGGTTATGGTGACGGCCGGCGGCAGCGACCTGTACAGGGTCGACGTCGGCTGCAGCGCTCTTTCCCGACAGGGGGGCACTATACCCGCGGACAACGTGCGTATCTTTCGCGAGCACTACCTGAACGTCACCGAGCCATCCACCTCCATGTACGGCGAGCTGTCGACCACCGGCCCGGGCTGGTATCCCGACCCGCTGGTGCCGTCGGACGCTCCCGAAGGCGGGATGCCCTGCGACGTGAGTAGCGGTGACAATCAGGGGATATGGGTAGATATCTACGTCCCTCCAGGCACTCCCGCAGGTACCTACAGCGGGACGGTCACCATTTCCTCCACGAGTGCACCCTCCCGTTCGCTTCCGCTCGAGCTGCTGGTATGGGGTTTCGACCTTCCGCAGGAGACACATATGGATTCCTTCTTCATATACCAGCCGGGGCAGCTCTCTGAAGCGCATGGGGTATCAAAATACGGCGATGAATACCTGGCGATCGAAGCGGACTACGCAAGAGCGGCGCGTCTGCACCGCTGCAACATCTCGACCTCCGTATACCCCGAATACTCAGGAAGCGGTAAAGACACGGTCCTGATATGGGACTCGTGGCACGACGCATTAGCCGAACGGTACCTTGACGGCACGATCTTTCCCGACGGCAATGGCGCCTGCCTGTATGCCCTCCCCATCTCCCAGGACTATCCCGATCCGGCGGACCACGGGGGGCTGGGAAGTCCCGAGTTCGAGGATACGTTCCTGGCTATGCTGCAGCAGTTCCGCGACCATTTCCAACAGCGGGGCTGGTTCGAACGTTCGTTCCTCTACATCGTCGATGAGCCCAACGATTCCGACGCCTACGACCTCGTGCGTTATTACGGGGGGCTCGTAAACCGCTCGGGTACCGGCTTCCCGCTCATGGTCACGGAAAGCCCGGTCCCCCAAGAGCCATCGTGGGGAAGCCTGGTGGGAGCGGTGGATATCTGGTGTGCCGGCGGCGACGCATGGCCGGATCTCATGCACGAGAGGCAGGCCGCGGGCGAGCGGGCCTGGACCTATAATGGCGGCGAGCCCTATTCCGGGAGCCAGGTCATCGACACCTCCGGGCTCGGACCGCGTTCCTGGTCCTGGATCTCACGGCGCTACGGGGTCGAGTGCTGGCTGCTCTGGGACGTCTGTTATTTCAAGGACATATACAACGGTTGCTGGGACAACGACGTGTGGACGGACCCGATCACCTACGACCAGCGCCGCTCCGGCACCACCTGGCCGGACTGGGGGAACGGGGACGGCACCCTCTTCTACCCGGGCACCCCGCGCGGGATCAACGGACCGGTGGAATCCATGCGCCTCAAGTCCTGGCGGCGGGGAGCACAGGACTTCGAGTATATGTGGTTGCTTACCCAGCGCGGCTGCGGAGATCTCGTGGATGAGCTGGTGACGGCCATGGTGCCCTCCGCTTTCGGTGACGCGGAGGGAGATCCAACCTCCTGGAGCAAGGACGTATCCACCTGGGAGGAGGCGCGCATCGCCATGGGCAACGAGCTCGACTCCCTGCCTCCTTACACATACGACTGTTTTTTCGCCGAGGGATATGCCGGCTCGGGTTTCCAGGTGTGGCTGTGTTTCGGAAACAGCGCGCACGACGAGGTCGGAGTTAAGATTACTTTTTTCTACAACTCATTGCCCCCCAGCGAGCACTACCTCTCCCTTCCCCCATTGTCCCGCACGACGGTTTTCGTCAACCCCTATGTCGGCGTCGGGGTGGAGTTCTCCACCATGGTGGAATCGACAACTCCGGTTACCTGCGAGCGCCCCATCTACTTCCAGTACAATCCCCCGCCCTGACCCAGGGGCCAGTCGAGTTATGTGCTCCCGCCGTCTACGTCGTCATGGAAACGGAAGTAAAAAGCGCCCTCCACGATCAGCCGGGTGCCATCAGGGGCGGTGACCTCCGCGCTCACGCCTTCGCCGCTGAGCAGCGAGTTCTCCTTGATCGTATAGCGGGAATGAGGGCCTACCTGGAATTCCCTGCTTACGGTGTTGCCGCTCTCACCGAGCAGGTCCACGCGTATGGTGACCGCCTCTTCCTCGAGATTGTATACGAGGAGCCAGCTCTCGAAACCCGCTCCCGTATATCCTTCGGGTACGAGCCAGTTCGAGGACGGCTTCCTGGCCCCCACGGCAGCATGGCCTCCCGTTACCGAGCCCATGCTACCGGAATAAATGAAATACATCGCTCTCTCCGCCACCACGCCCGGATAGGCGGCTGTAACCTGCGCGGAGACCTCCGCGTTCTCCAGTCCCGGCACCTCGTCCACGTGGATAGTGGCCCGGGAGCGGGGCTGGAGGATCGTTTCGCGCTCGATGGTAACGCCATCGCTGCGCTGGAATGAGGTGCTGGCCGTCACCATATCGTCCGAGGGATTGGAAAGCAGCAACCAATCGTCGAATCCCCCACCCGTGAATCCCTCGGCGAAATAAAGCTCCTCCGCTGGGGACCCCGCTCCCATTACCACTGAACCACCTTGTGCTCCATCCTTGTCAAAGTACATCGCTCTCTCCGCCACCACCGGCACATCGGCTGCCAGAACGGTAGCGATCTCCGCTCCCGGCAGGATATCGTTCAAACTCACGGTACAGCGGCTGAGAGGCGCGACCTCCAGGTATTGTTCCCTGCTGCTTTCCGGCGTCATCATGCGCAGGTTGACGTGTGCCACGGAAGCCTGTGGGTTGAAGACCAGTACGTAGGTATCGAATCCAGCTCCCGTGAATCCCTCGGCGAAATACCATTCATGCGCCGCCGTGGACGCCTGAGTGGTATGGCCGCCTTTCAACCCGTGATAGTCGAAATACATCGACCGCTGGGCTTTAAGCTGCGAACCGTCCTCGAGTCCGATCTCCGCCGCGACATCTCCCGGAGGCACCAGGTCGTTGAGGTGCAGGGTGTATCGGGAGCGCGGCGCCACGTCCATGGCAGCTGAATACAGCGGGCCCTGGGCGCCGAAGAGCTTGATCTCCGCTTTCTGCGCCTGAGAGTCCGGATTCGAGAGCAGTATGTAGGTATCGAAACCAGGTCCGGTATATCCCTCGGCGAAATAGAGTTCGCCGCCGGCACTCTCCATAGCGGGTTCGTCGAGACCCAAAGCCTCGTCCACCCTCAAAAGCCCCCAGCCGCTGAAGTCATCGCGGCCCTTGGGGCCGATATCGCTGGCGCTCTGGGTCAACGCACTTTCGGCATCTTGGGGGTTCAAGCCCGGCCTAACGGAGAGCAGCAATGCCAGTGCTCCCGCCACCTGCGGAGCCGCCATAGAGGTTCCGCTCATCTTTATATAGCGGCTGGCCGGGTACGTGGAATAGATCGCTGTCCCCGGAGCCAGCAGGTCCAGGTCCTTGCCCCGGCTAGAGAAGGAGGCGGGCAGGTCATCCTGGTCGGAAGCCCCTACCCCGATCACGTACTGGCATGCGGCGGGGTAGCTCAGCGAATCCAGCCCTTCGTTTCCCGCCGCGGCGACGACGATACTGCCCCTTCCGTGGGCATAGTCCACGGCTTCCTGCAGGGCCAGGGAGCATGCGGATCCGCCCAGGCTGAGATTGATCACGTCCGCACCCTGATCGGCGGCGTAACGGATGCCCGCGATAACGTCGGAGTAATAGCCGTAGCCGCTTTCATCCAGAACCTTCACCGGCAGGATACTCGCTCTCCACGCCACGCCCGCAACTCCCACACCATTGTCTCCCGAGGCGGCGGCGATCCCTGCCACGTGAGTTCCGTGCCCGTTCGCGTCCGAAGTATCACTATCGCCCTCCACGAAATCATATCCTTTCAGCACGCGCCCCGCCAGTTCCTGATGCTCTGCATCGACGCCAGTGTCTACGACGGCCACCACCACCCCCGGGTCTCCCGTCGACGCATCCCATGCCCTCGCAGCCCCGATACGCGGAAGGTGCCATTGGTCCGCATAGTAGGGATCGCAGGAGACCTCTCCGGAGCTCACCCGAGCATTTTCCTCCACGTAACGCACTCCCGGCAGGGCAGCTATCGCCCTGATCGACGCGTCCCGCATCACGCCCCGGGGTATTGATATGGCCTGTAGCGATGGCGCCGGCCAACTTCCCGCCTTGAGCTGCTCGAACAGACCCGGCACCGCGTCCATTAAACCCGCGACGTGAGGATCCTGCCTTGCCTTGGAGAGCAGGCTTTCCACGGCTGACCTCTCCTGATCCCAGGCGACAAGCAGGCGCTCATCCGGTGTCGCCTCTCCCAGAGCCACCTCGCTAGGGTAGATAAGCGGAGTTGCCGCGCAGGTCAAGACGAGAGTCATCAGCGTTATTGTCACCTTGATTGATCTCGTTTTTTTTCGGGTAGTATCCATTTTCGCATCCCTCTTTTCATCCTTACCTTGTGCTTCGGGGATACGAGGAACGCGAGATATCGGTTGATTATGCGATAAACGGTCTACA
>CAZGWK010000009.1:0-58323 GCA_964529285.1 uncultured Actinomycetota bacterium | reverse complement strand
GCTGGGTGATAAGGGGCACTTCAACGGGGTCTTTCGAAGTTGCTTCCCGCAACGCATCGGTTGATTATGCGATAAACGGGCTACAGCTGGGTGATAAGGGGCACTTCAACGGGGTCTTTCGAAGTTGCTTCCCGCAACGCGACAGAAAGATGGGACGCGGCACGCCGCGTCCCATCTGTTCCTCTCATGCGCCCGTGGATGCCGGCGGTCGTCCACCGTGCGGCCAGGCGCCGCTCGGGCCTTTTATCTTGTCAGGTGCCTGGCGATGACCACACGCTGGATCTGGTTGGTGCCCTCGTAGATCTGGGTTATCTTGGCGTCGCGCATCATGCGCTCCAGCGGATACTCGACCATGTAGCCGTATCCCCCCAGTATCTGCACCGCATCCACGGTCACCTTCATGGCCACGTCCGATGCGAAGCACTTGGCCATGGCCGACACCGCCGAGGCCTCGCGCCCCACCGTCTCGATCATGTGCGCCGAATGGTAGACCAGGTGCCGCGCGGCCTCTACCTGCATGGCCATGTCCGCCAGCATGAACTGGAGGCCCTGCAGGCGGGCTATGGGTCCGCCGAACTGCACCCTTTCCTTCATGTAAGCGGCGGCATGTTCCAGTGCTCCCGCGGCGATACCAACCGCCTGCGCACCGATGGAGGGACGGGTGCGGTCCAGGGTCATCATGGCTATCTTGAAGCCGTCGCCCTCCTTGCCCAGTAGGTTCTCTTCCGGCACCTCCATGTCGTCAAAGACGAGCTCGCAGGTCTGGGAGCCCCTGATCCCCATCTTGTGCTCGATCTTGCCGATACCAAAGCCGGGGAAGTCCTTCTCGACGATGAAGCCGGAGATGCCCTTGACGCCGGCGCTGTCGTCGGTCTTCGCGAAAACGGAATATATATCGGCGATGCCGCCGTTGGTGATGAAGCACTTCCCTCCATTGATGACGTATACTCCGTTTTTCTTCACCGCCCGGCTGCTCATGGCCGCCGCGTCGGAACCGGCGCCGGGCTCGGTGAGGCCGAAGGCGCACTGCTTCTCGCCCCGCGCCAGGGGCGGGATGTACTTCTTGAGCTGCTCGTCGCTGGCGGCCAGCATTATCGGCTGCGACCCCAGCTTGCATACTCCCAGTATGAGGCTGGTGTTCGTGCATACCTTGGCCAGTTCCTCGATGGCAATACATATGGTGAGCAGGTCGGCGCCCGCCCCGTCCAGCTCCTCCGGGAAACAGAGTGCAAACAGATCGTTATCGCGCAGGAGCTCGAACATATCCCACGGGTATTCTCCGCTGGCGTCGATGTCCATCGCCCTCGGCTCCACCTTGTCCTTCGCCAGTTGGCGCACGGTCTGCTGAAGCATTTTCTGCTCTTCGTTCAACTCATACATCTTTTCCTCCTAAGGCTAGATTGCAATACCGCTTTGTGGCCATGGGTCTTTAAAATCATCAATATATTATCATCCCCTACCTAATATGTAAGGGGTCTGAGCCGCCAAGCTGCCTCAATCCGCCTTTATGACCATCCCGTCGCCCTGGCCGCCGCAGATGCCCGCCGCGCCGTATCCGCCTCCCCTGCGGCGCAGTTCATACGCCAGGGTGGTGACGATGCGGATACCGCTCACGCCTATGGGGTGGCCGAAAGCGATGGCGCCGCCGTTCACGTTCACGTTTTCCATCGTCTCCGGATCCAGCCCGAGCAGTTCGGTCGAGCGCCAGGTAACGCTGGCGAAGGCCTCGTTTATCTCAAGCAGCTTGAGGTCGCTCACCGCGCTCGCGCCCGGTGACCCCGTATTCATCAAGAGGGCCTCGTTTATCTCAAGCAGCTTGAGGTCGCTCACCTGCATTTCGGCCTTGTCGAGGGCAGATAATATGGAGAGCGCCGGGCAGGGATGAGATACAGACCTTGTTCACGTTGATGCACCATTTATCCTTGGGGATACCGCCCTTTACGGCCGCCTGGCGCGCCGGGATCTGGCCCTGGCCGCCGGTGAGTACCTGGCCCATGATCACGCAGTCCACCAGTTCGGGATCGAGGCTTGCACGCTGCAGCGCTTCTCTGATGACCATGCCTCCGAGATCCTGGGCGGTGAAATCCTTCAGTGCGCCTACCAGCCTACCGAAAGGCGTCCTGGCTGAGCTTACTACCACCGTTTCTTTCATTTCTTCCTCCAGATCCTGGTTCTTATACTGGTTCGAAGCGTACTATCTCAGATCGAGTTCGCGGGCTATGACTATACGCTGGACTTCCGATGTACCTTCGCCTATCTCCAGTATCTTGGCATCGCGGAAGAAACGGGACACAGGGTACTCGTCCATAAAACCGTAGCCTCCGAAGACCTGCACCGCCTGGGTAGTGGTGCGCATGCACATCTCGGAGGAGAACAACTTGGCCATGGCCGCTTCCTTGGTATGCGGCACCTTGGCATCTCGCATGGCCGCAGCCTTGTAGGTGATATCCCTGGCTATCTCGATGTCCGTAGCCATGTCGGCCAGCTTGAACTGGATGGCCTGGAACTTGCCGATGGGCCGTTTAAACTGTACGCGCTCCTTTGCATACTTCAAGCACTCTTCAAAAGCCCCCTGAGCGTTCCCCACCGCCAGTGCGGCAATGGCTATACGCCCCCCGTCCAGGCAGTCCAGGAACTGTTTGAAGCCTTCGCCGCGCTCGCCGATGAGGTTGCTTTCCGGAACCCTGCAGTCCTCGAAATTCAGCTCGCGAGTGTCTGAGGCATGCCAGCCCATCTTCTTGTACTTCGGCGAGATATTATAGCCGGGGGTGCCCTTGGGGACATAGATGTTGGATATCTCCTTGCGCCCGCCGTCGCGCTCTCCGGTGACGACGGTCACCGTAACGACTCCGCTCATCTCGGTGCCGGGGTTGGTGATGAAGCACTTGGTGCCGTTGATCACCCACTCCCCGTCCCTAAGCTCCGCCTTGGTCTGGGTGTTGCCGGCGTCGGAACCGGCCTCCGGTTCCGTGAGGCCGAAGGAGCCGAGCATCTTCCCCTGGGCCAGGGGCACCAGCCACTCCTGCTTCTGCTCCTCGCTCCCGTAATAGTAAAAGGGGCTGGAGCCGAGGGATATATGCGCTTCTACGGTGATGGCGCACGAACCGTCGACCCTGGCTATCTCCTCCACCGCAATGGCGTAAGCCAGGTAGTCCCCACCCGCACCGCCGTATTCCTCCGGCCAGGGTATCCCCAGTATGCCGAGGTCTCCCATCTGCTTGATTATTTCGTAGGGGAACTCTCCCGTTTCCCAGAGGTGATCCGTCTGGGGGCGTATTACCTGCTCGGAGAAATCCCTGACCGTCTGCTTGAATAGCTTCTTTTCTTCGTCTAGTTCGTACAACAATTGCATCACCTGCCTCAACTCTTGCTCCCTGCATTGCTACAGGCCTTATAATGTCTATTGCCGCGATATGCGCTGCACGGGAAGCGCCGGAAGCTCCCCATGTGGGATTATATAGTAAAAATCCGCCGTCTCCAATGTCTTAGCGCACGTTTGATCCCGTCCCGGTTTAAGATAGCCGGCAGTACTACGTCCCCTTACCAGACCGCGCCCAAAATAGAAGGGGGAGGCGAAAGCCTCCCCCCGTCATCTCTATTCCACAGGCTTAGGCCGGCTTGAAACCCACGAGGTCCTCGATGTGGCCCTTGCGTTCTTTCTTGGCCTTGAGCACCGGCTTGACCTTCATGCCCACCTCTACCTTTTCCGCCTTTACACCGGTGAGATAATGCAGAAACCGGCAGTCGGTACCGTCCATGTCGATGAGCGCTACCAGGACCGGCTCCTTCTTGGGTGACTCGTCCATATTCAGGTGAACCAGCGTGTAAGCATATACCCTGCCCGTGCCGGGAACGGTAACGGTGCCGTCTATCTTCTCCAGGCATCGCTCGCAGAACGTGCGGGCCGGGAAATAGGTGACCCCGCATCCCTTGCAGCGCGAGGCCAGGAACTTTCCCTGGTCCTTGATGGCGCGGAAGAATTTCTCCAAGGCCAGACCGTAGGTGTAGACGTAATTTACCGGTATCTCTCCCTCGTACCAGGTGAGATCGACGTTACGGTTGATTCTCTCTGTCAGGCCCATCATCTCACCCCCTCACCGGCTTGAAATAAAGGATATCGGTGATGGCGCCCTCCCTCTCCCCGGGCTTCTTCCACACCGCCTTGACCTTCATGCCGATCTTGATCTTTTCCGGTTCTACCTCTCCCAGCACGTGCAGGATCCCCATGCCCTCGGAGGCCCCGTCGATCTCGATGACCGCGGGGAGATGGGGCTTCTCTCCCTTCTTGATGCGCGAGGCATCCCAGTTCACGTAGCAGATGGAGAAGGTATTGATCGTTCCCGTGTCCTTGACGTATACCCATTCGTCGGTGGGGCGCCAGCAGAGCTCGCAGAACATGCGCGGCGGGATCATGATACGCCGGCATTTATTGCATTTGCGGGCGATTATACGCCCTTCCTTGAGCTCCGCCAGGTATCTTCCTATGGCCGGGCCGTTATCCCATGCATACTGGAGTTTGGGCTGCATCGCCAGGCTGAGCAACTTACCTTCTTTCAGCGCGGATTCCTTGTAATGCGTGCCGCCGAGATCTTTCTTATCGAGTTCCATTTCGCACCCCCTTTATCTCCGCAGGACAACGACGGTGCCCACCTGCATCAAGTCCCCCCAGGCCTGGGCGAGACCGCAACGGGGGCTTCCTGGTACCTGCCGCTTCCCTGCCTCACCGCGCAATTGCAGGAAGATCTCGATGACCTTCATAAGACCCGTGGCCGCGATGGGGTTCCCGACTCCCAGGGCTCCCCCGGACGGGCACATGGGCCTGTCTCCATCTCTCTGGGTCTTGCCGTCGAGCAACATCTGCACTGCCTCACCGCGGTCGGCGAGCTGCAGTCCTTCCATGTGATGCAGTTCCTTGTAGTCGAAGGGGTCGTAGGGCTCGGCGATCTCTATCTCCCTTTTCGGCTCCACTATACCCGCCATGTCGTACGCCATCCTCGCCGCTTTCTCCACGTAACGGGGATATGACAGGTCCCTCGTCGCCCAGTAGGCGGTATCCAGGTTCCAGCCCACGCCATCTATCCATACCGGCTTATTGGTTATACGCTTGGCGGTGTGCTCCGAGGCCAGCACAATCGCAGCCGCCCCATCCGAGGCGGGGCTGATGTCCAGTCGGTTCACGGGCCATGCCAGCATTTCGGAGTTCATGACGTCATCCACGGTGATCTCCATGGGAAGCTGAGCCGCCGGGTGGTCCATGGCGTTCTTCTTGTTCTTGACCGAGACCTGGGCGATCTCCTCTTTTGTCATGCCGTAAGCAGACATGAAGCGGTTCATCTCCAGGGCAAAGATCCAGATCAGCGTCGGATCGAGTTCCTGTTCGGTGGTATGGTCGAAGATCGTCTTGAAGGCACCCTGGGGGTGCGGGTAACAGGAGCTCATCTTCTCAGAGCAGACCACCAGGCAGGTATCGAACATGCCCGAGGCCACGTGCAGCCAGCCGTGTATGGGGGCGAACACACCGGTTCCTCCTCCCACGAACTGTCGCATGTACGGCTTCCTCCAACCTCCCGAACCATCGCTGAGATATTCTCCCTTCAGGTGCACGCCGTCGAAGGCATCCGGTGCGGTCCCCAGACTTACGCTTTCGATGTCCTTCATGTTCATGCCGCATGAATCCAACGCCATCTTGCTCGCCTGGGAGGCGAGTTCCTTGCCGGTCTCCTGGGCGCGGCGTACGAACTTGGTTATGCCTGCTCCTACTATCGCTACTTTCTGATAAGCCATGTCAAGTCACCTCCTCAGCCTCAATTACCGAGTATGGCCACGGCTGCGGAGGTGGTGGGGATCCCTCTCCAAGCCTGTGCGAGCGCGGTGCTGACATCGCATGCCTGACGCTCACCCGCCTCGCCACGCAGCTGTAATACGAGCTCGAGGACCTTCTGCGCCCCGGAGCACTCGAAGAGATGCCCGACGCCGAGGCCTCCCCCGGAGACGTTGACCGGAAGGGTCCCATGCGGGGATGTCTTGCCGTCCTCGGTGGCCTTGCCCGCCTGGCCGGTATCGAAGAGGCGCAGCGCCTCCAGGTGCTGCAACTCCTTGAAGCTTATCTCGTCGTTCACCTCGGCCAGGTCTATCTCCTTCGCCGGGCAGGCGACCCCGGCCATCTTGTAGGCCATGTCTCCCGCCAGACGCACGGCGACACCGTCGGTCCAGTCCCGGCTCTCCAGGGTGGGGCTGTCCGAGGACCAACCCACGCCCTTTATCCATACCGGATTGTCGCACAGACTTGGAGCCAGTTTCTCGGAGCAGAGAACCATCACCACGGCTCCATCGGCATAAGGTGCAACGTCGAGCAGGCGAACAGGCTCGGCGATAGGCTCGGACTCCAGCACCTGTTCGACACTTACATCGGCGCCGTAAGCGGCGGATGGGTTGATAAGGGCGTTCGCCTTGTTCTTCACCACCACTGCGGCACACTGCTGGCGTGTAGCCCTTTTCTCTTCAAGGAACCTGTTCATCTCCAGGCCGGCCACCGTATAGGCAGTAACGTCCAGTGGACGGTTGAGCACCGGATCCATGGCGAAATTGGTCATCTCCGGGATGGTCTTCATATTGCTGGCCTTGCTCAGTGCCTGCAGAACCACGATATCGAATCTCTCGGTCAGGACGTGCATGACCCCGACCGCAAGGGAATGGATGAAGTCTCCCGGGATGGTCTGCGCGGGCTTGAGTATGGCACCGAGCTGGTCATTGCAGTACTCGTCGGAGATGCTGTAGCCCTCCAAAAAATCCTCGGACGTACAGACGAAGGAATCAACGTCCTTCGGCTCTATACCGGCTTCCTCGTAGGCCTTAACCGCGGCTTCATAGGTGAGCTCCCGGAAGGAGCTGCCCGGTGAAACCGAGGTAAAAGCTGTATAGCCTATGCCGGCTATCGCTACTCTTTCACGCATAAAAAACCTCCTTATCATCGGATCCCTCGCTAGGACATCGAGAGGATTATAGGCCTGGATCACCTCCCCGCTTTCTACAGGCATGCATTCTATACACTTTATCTGTTCTACATATGCGGCCGGGCGAATTCGAAGTAAGCCCTCGCTATCTCCCGCAGTTTTTCCTCGTTCTCCTCCGCGAATTCCTTGGTGACCCTGGCCGGGACCCCCATCACCATGGAACGTGGCGGAATGTTCATGCCCTGCGGTACAACCGCTCCCGCCGCCACGATGCTGCCGTGACCGACCACCGCTCCATCGAGGACTATAGCATTCATGCCGATCACGCTGTTGTCCTCGATGGTCGCCCCGTGCAGGATGGCGCCGTGCCCACAGGTAACATTGGATCCGACCTGGACCGGGCCGTGCAACACGCAGCAGTCCTGGATGCTCGAGAAATCCCCCACCACGATTCCCCCCCGGTCCGCCCGTAGAACGGCGTTGTACCAGATACTCGCGTTTGCGCCTACGAGGACGTCCCCGATGAGCTGGCAGCCCTCAGCCAGAAAGGCCTCGGGTGATACGCGAGGTGACCTGTCGTAAAAAGGGATCAGCACCGCAGCAAGACCTCCCTGTAGCTCATTGCGGACGCGCACTCGCGTTTCCGCGGCTGTCGGTCACATGTATATTGCCGGAATACGACACCGTGCCGGAAAACGACAACATATTATAACATCGTTCAATACGTATGGCATACACGCAGGCATGCTCAGCTATCGCTCACGAAGTCCATCCCCGGCTTATTGACGATCGCGTATACGGCTTTCGAAACCCTCGTTTCTCAAGTGAAAACAGCACCTGGACGATATGATTGTACGGAATTGTTTTCCTGGCGGGACGTGCTTTATCCTGTTAGAGAGACGAAGAGACCTGGAATAACGGGCTCAAAGAGAGGAGGGGCATTGCCTAAGAGACTTTACTGTCCCCAATGTCTGAGTTTCGGAGATACCAATGCCGAGTTCTGCACTACCTGCGGCTCAAAACTGATCCCGTTGATGCGCGTGGTCATAATGCCCTTCGTGGAGAGCGGGCAGGAACCTGATTCACTCGGTGAGTTCCGAAGCCTGGTGGAGAGGGAGGGCGAGCTCCAGCCGGCACAGGCCATCGGTTGCCAGATGTATATGTCAAGCGACCTCGAGAAGCCCCGCCTTATCATCAGCCAGAAGGACGCATATTTCTCCGAGGCCGAGCGCATGCTGCCCAACCTGGTGAAGAGCTTCCTGGACCCCCTCGGTTTCTACGATATTCCCGAGCCGAGCGACGTCGACCTGGTGACGGAGAAAGCCGCTCATATGCCTACCGAACTCTTCGTGCTCATCCAGGACCAGTACGACCCCGAGTATCTCTTTCTTCCCGAGATAGGCTACTTCTTCTTTCGCTATCCCCGCCTGCATACCGAGGGTACCGGCGAGGACAGCGGATTTTCTTTCGTGCAGATAGGCGCCTTTCTCCTGGATAACCGGGAGAACCGCATCGTTAGCCGTGGAACGGGCAGCGGCTTGGAGAACTACCGGACTGAGGGAGCTTTGCTCGATGAAACCTTCTCCATCCCCCTGGAAGACCAGCTGGCGGTGGTTCGCAAGGCAAGCGCCCTTGCCGTGGAAAACCTGCTCAAATCGATGAAGATGATCAAGTAGAAAGCTTGCTATGCTTTCCTGATGGGGGCATACTCCAGCAGGAGCAGCTTCTCACCCAATCCCGGGAAGTTGATGGTCACCTCCGGGCCGCCGCGGCTGCGTGAGAGCGAGGTGATAACGCCCTCCCCCCACTTAGCGTGGATCACGCGGTCGCCCACGGAGAACGATGCAGTCAGTACGTCCAGCTCTCCCGCTCTGGCGCTTTCCTCCATCCCGGCGCCTTCCGCTTTGATCGCAAGGATATACTGGCGCGGAATATCCCTCATGAAGCGCGACTCCGGGCTCATCTTGAGGTTGCCGTACTGGGAGCGGTAGGCGGCGCCCGTGAGGTAAAGCCGGTCCCTGGCGCGGGTCACCCCAACATAGAAGAGTCGGCGTTCCTCCTCCATGCTCTCCACGCTCCCCATGCAGCGCAGGTGAGGGAAAACCCCGTCCTCCATGCCCACGATGAAGACCACCGGGAACTCCAGCCCCTTGGCATTGTGCAGGGTCATGAGGGTTACAGCGCCTTCATCTTCATCGTAGAGATCTATCTCCGCTACCAGCGAGACCCGCTCCAGGAACTCGTCCAGCCCATCGCCAGGGTTGGATGAGAGGAACTCGACCATGGCGTTCTTCAGCTCCTGCAGGTTCTCCGTCCGTCCCTCCGCCTCGAAGGTCCCCTCATGCGCCAGCGCCCTGAGGTAGCCGCTGCGTTCCAGAACTACCTGCAACAACTCCGGCAGTGGGAGCCTGTCCATCTCCGCGCTCAATCCCTGCATGAGCTCAACGAACTGCGCGAGCTTTTTACTTGCCGAAGTCCCCAGGTTCGGCGCCTCTTCCGCACGCTGCAGGGCTTCCCACAACCCGATGCCCTGGGAGCGGGCTAATGCATCCAGGTGCCCCAGGGTGGTCTCTCCTATGCCGCGCTTGGGCTCGTTGACGATACGCCTCAGGCTCACAGCATCATCGGGGTTGAGGAGAAACCTGAGATAGGCCAGGGCGTCTTTTACCTCCTTGCGCTCGTAGAATTTGAACCCGCCGACTATCTTATACGGGATGCCGAAACGCAGCAGCATCTCCTCGAAGGGCCGGGATTGTGCGTTGGTGCGGTAGAATACTGCGAAGTCCCGGTGGCCGTACTCGCCTTTCTCCAGCAGGCGGTTTATCTCCAGGGCGACGAAGGCGGTCTCGTCGCTTCCCGAGTTCGCGAAGAAGTATCTTATCGCATCCCCCTCCTCGCGATCGGTCCACAACCTTTTTTCCTTGCGTCCCGTTATGAGGGAGACCACGTGGTTCGCGGCCTCGAGGATCACTCGCGTGGAGCGGTAATTACGCTCCAGGCGAACCACCTTGGAATCCGGATAGTCCTTCTCGAATTCCAGGATGTTGCGCAGGTCGGCGCCGCGCCAGGAATAGATGCCCTGGTCGTCATCGCCGACGACGCAGAGGTTGCGGTGGTACGAGGAGAGCAGCTTCACCAGGCGGTACTGGGCCGGGTTGGTGTCCTGGTACTCGTCCACGTTGATATATGAGAACCTCTCCTGGTAATGCTCCAGTACCGCTGGAAAGAGTTCGAAGACGGCTATGGCATTGAGCAGCAGGTCATCGAAATCCATGGCGTTATTGCGGAAGAGCTGCTCCTGGTAGGCTTTGTATACTCCGGATACGACTTCGCCAAGCTCGTCCTCTACCCTTTCCCGGTAGGAGTCAGCGTCAACCATCTCGTTCTTGGCGTCCTCGATAAGCGAACGCACCATTCGCGGCGGGTAACGCTTCGTGTCCAGGTCCATGTCGCGTATAATGCGCCTGGCCATGCGCAGTTGATCGTCCTCGTCGTATATTGCGAAATTCCTGCGGTAGCCCAACCTCTCCGCCTCCCGGCGCAGGATGCGTGAGCAGGCGGAGTGGAAGGTGGAAATCCAGATAGCTCCGGCGGGCGGCCCCACCAGGCGATGTATCCTGCCTCTCATCTCCTCCGCTGCCTTGTTCGTAAATGTTATTGCCATGATGTGTCCGGGATCTATTCCCCTGGAACCCACGAGCAGGGCAACGCGGTAGGTGAGCACTCGCGTCTTGCCGCTCCCCGCTCCAGCCAGGATAAGCAGGGGGCCGTCGAAATAGAGGGCGGCCTCCCGCTGCTCCGGGTTGAGGTCCTTCAGTATCTGTTTCTCGCTCTTCACTGGCATTGTAAGCACCTTTTCCACCGCTTGGACATTCCGGTCAAAGGGAATACAGGGCTGGCGAACTCCCGCCACTGACTATATTACAGGTTAAGACGGACGTATATCAGGGAAAAGGTCAATCGCAACCATATAAAGAAGGCTTCCCTAAACCCGCAGGTACGCTCCGAGCTTCCATCTTAGATATCACCAACCCGGGGACTGCGGGGCCGGCCCGAAGCGACGCCGTCTGATCTGCCACGTACGTTGTAGAACCCCATTCGTGTGAGCAATAACGCCCAACGGTTTGCATCGCGTAAGCGACAGCGGCACCCGGAGGGTGACGCGGCGGTGCCAGCCGCCTCCACGTTTCCATGTGGAGGCCTGGCACGCGTGATCTGCGCACCTACATGCGTTGGCGAACCGAATACGTCTGCGCTCCCCCTTGCCCGGGGACTGGCGGGTCGGTCGCAGCGAGCGCGCAAGTACAGTCGTGGTTTCCTCTGTTTGACCCGCGGATTGCGCGCGGAGCGAGACCGCTACCAGGAGGCCCCGGGCCGTAAAAGCACCGTAGCAGCCCCGGACACCAACTACTCCCATTCGATGGTGGCGGGAGGCTTGGAGCTGATGTCCAGGACCACGCGGTTGACGCCCTTGACCTCGTTGATGATGCGGCTGGATATACGCTCCATCGCCTCGTAAGGCAGGCGGGCCCAATCGGCGGTCATGGCATCCTCGCTGGTGACCGCGCGCACGACTATGGGATACGCATAAGTTCGCTCGTCACCCATCACCCCTACCGACTTTATATCCGGCAATACCGCGAAAGACTGCCAGATATCCTCGTAGATGCCAGCGCGCTTGATCTCGTCTTTCACGATATCGTCCGCATCGCGGAGGATCTCGAGTTTTTCGGCGGTGACCTCCCCGATGATGCGGATGGCCAGCCCCGGACCGGGGAAGGGTTGGCGCCAGACTATCTCCTCCGGCAGGCCCAGTTCCTCGCCGACGGCCCGCACTTCGTCCTTGAAGAGGTTGCGCAGGGGCTCCACCAGGGTGAAATCCATCTCCTCGGGAAGCCCTCCCACGTTATGGTGGGACTTTATACGCGCAGCGTCGCGTGTGCCGCTCTCTATGATGTCCGGATAGAGGGTACCCTGCACCAGGAAACGGGTATTTTTCAACTCTTTCGCCACTTCCTCGAAGACGCGGATGAACTCCTCCCCGATGGTCTTGCGTTTCACCTCGGGGTCGGTAACTCCCTCCAGCCGGGTAAGGAAGCGTTCCTGGGCTTTCACATGGATCAGGTTTACGTGGAAATGGCGCCGGAAGGTGTCCTCGACCTGCTCGCCTTCTCCCTTGCGCAGCAGACCGTGGTCGACGAAAACACAGGTCAGTTGATCCCCCACCGCCTTATGCACCAGGACGGCCGCCGTAGCGGAATCCACCCCACCGGAAAGCCCGCAGATGATCTTGTTATCCCCCACCGTTTTTCGAATCTCTTCCACCGCCTCCTCGATGATGGACACCATGGTCCAGGCAGGAAGCAAGTCAGCCGCATTGTACAGGAAGTTCTTGAGGATTTCCTTTCCGTGCGGAGTATGGATCACCTCGGGGTGGAACTGTACGCCGAAGAGCCTGCGTTCAAGGTCCTCCATGCCGGCAACCGGCGATGCCGCGGTGCGGGCGGTGACCTGGAAGCCGGAGGGCGCGCCCTTTACGCTGTCTCCGTGGCTCATCCATACCGTCTGCTCCAGGGGCAGGCCCTCAAAGAGGATGCCGTTTCCCATCACCTTCATATCGGTCTTGCCGTATTCCCGGATTCCCGTTGCCTCGACCTTGCCGTCCAGTTCCTGTGCGAGGATTTGGTGGCCATAACAGATACCCAGGACTGGAAGTCCCAGCTTCAAGATGCCCGGGTTCGGGCGCGGCGCTCCTTCCTGATAGACGCTGGAGGGTCCACCGGAGAAGATGAGCGCCGCTGCGCCGCGGCTCTTTATCTCCTCGGGAGATATATCGTAGGGAACGATCTCGCTGTAGACCTTGCACTCCCTTACCCTGCGGGCGATGAGCTGTGCATACTGCGCCCCAAAATCCAAGACCAGCACGCTCTCATGAGATCTATCCTTCAAGCTATCTTCCTCTCTTCAGAAACTTACACCCTGAATACTCTCCAGGAAATCATTTGATCATCCCGACGCCCTGTTCGTATTGCATGGTCTTGCCCTCGGTACGTACTGAGGGGGCGATCATCACCTCCGCTCTCTGGAATGCCTTGATGTTTTCGTAGCCGCAGGTCGCCATGGAAGTACGCAGTGCCCCGAAGAGGTTCACCGTGCCATCGTTTTCGTGTGCCGGACCCACCAGTATCTCCTCTATAGTCCAGCGGTTGTCCGTCTTTACGCGTGTACCGCGCGGCAGTTCCGGATGGAACGTGGCCATGCCCCAATGATAACCTCGCCCCGGGGCTTCCCTTGCCGCCGCCACCGGCGAACCGAGCATCACCGCATCGGCACCGCATGCAATGGCCTTGGCGATATCGCCTCCCGTGCGCATGCCGCCGTCTGCGATTACGTTTACGTAAGTCCCGGTCTCCGTAAGGTGGCGAACGCGCGCCGCTGCGGCATCGACAAGCGCCGTGGCCTGCGGAACTCCTATACCCAGCACGCCGCGGGTGGTACAGGCTGCGCCTGGTCCCACCCCCACCAGTATCCCGACCGCCCCGGTACGCATGAGGTGAAGAGCGGTGGAATAAGAGGCACAGCCTCCGACGATGGTGGGTATCGGAAGTTCGGCGATAAACCTCTTGAGGTTGAGCGGCTCGCTGCGGGAAGATACGTGCTCGGCGCTGATAACCGTTCCCTGTATGACCATGATATCGAGACCCGCCTCCAGCGCGATGCGGTAATACTGTTCTACCTTTTGGGGCGTAAGCGATGCCGCCGCCGTGACACCCCCTTCTTTTATCTCGCGGATCCGCTGTGCGATCAGCTCTTCCTTAACCGGCTCCTGGTACAGCTGCTGCATGCCGCGCGTGGCTTCTTCTTTGGAGAAAGCCGCGATTTCCTCGTAGACCGGCTTTGGATCCTCGTATCTGGTCTGCAATCCCTCGAGGTTTATTACCGCCAATCCACCCATTTTACCTATGTTCACTGCCATTTCCACGTCCACCACGGCGTCCATGGCGGAGGCAAGTAAAGGGAGGTCGAACGCGTATTTTCCCAGTTCCCAGCTGATATCGATGTCATCCGCGTCGCGGGTGCGGCGGGAAGGCACGATGGATATGTCATCGAACCCGTACGCTCTTCTTCCTGATTTTCCCAAACCTATCTCGATCTCCATCTCCACCTCCAGGTATGCCGAATTACGCGTACATCCGTGTTCTCTTTCTCGCCCTCCGCTCTTTATGGATATGCCCGCATCCGGCTGATGCGGGTACGATTTTCTCTCATCCCAGGTCTTTCGGAATAACGGCTTTCCTTAATTATTAGATAACCACTACTATACTCCCTTCCCCCGATGTCAAGAAAGGCGCCTGCCCGCAGAACAAAACCCGTCTGAGCTGCCCCCCAGCCCGGGGACCTACCTGGCCGGTGCGAAGCGACCGTCGCGAGCGTGCGTGCATTGTTAACGGCTGATGGACGAATTTATCCCGCCCAGGTGTCTCCTGTATTGAAACCACTGCCCGGGGACTGCGGGGTCGGTGCGAAGCGACCGTCGCGAGCAGTATATACGAGAGAAGGACCACGCTTCGAATATGCAACCTGCGAGTGGGGAGCGAGGACCGTTACCCCCAGCCCCGGGCCGGTTATAGAAGGGGAAGGGAGGGGGAAATCTAAAAGGGGAGGGGTGGAACCCCTCCCCTTTTCAGTCTGATCTAACTTACATCATGCCCGGCGGCATGCCGCCACCCGGCATCCCCATGCCTGCTCCGCCGCCTTCCTCCGGCTTCTCCGCTACCACGGCCTCCGTGGTGAGCATCAAGCCTGCGATGGAAGCGGCATTCTGGAGGGCGGAACGGGTGACCTTGGCGGGGTCGATGATGCCCTCCTTCATCATGTCCACGTAATCGCCGTTGATGGCATTGAAGCCCTGGCCCTTCTTCAGGCCCTTGACCTTCTCCACCACTACGGATCCCTCGGCGCCCGCATTGTCCGCGATCTGGCGCAGCGGCTCTTCCAGGGCACGCCTTACGATCTCCGCACCGGTCTTCTCGTCGCCCTCGATGTCTTCGGTCTTGATCGCGTTTACCGCGTTCACCAGGATGACGCCACCGCCGGCCACGATGCCCTCCTCGACCGCGGCCTTGGTCGCGGAAAGGGCGTCCTCGATGCGGTGCTTGCGTTCCTTGAGCTCGACCTCGGTAGCGGCGCCTACCTTGATTACAGCTACGCCTCCGGAGAGCTTGGCCAGGCGCTCCTGGAGCTTCTCGCGGTCGAACTCCGAGTCGGAGCGATCTATCTCCGATTTGATCTGGTTGACACGGCCCTTGATGTCGTCGACCGCACCCGCACCCTCTACGATAATGGTCTCTTCCTTGGTCACCTTGATCTGGCGGGCTTTGCCGAGCATGTCCAGCGTGGTGTTTTCCATCTTGATGCCCAGTTCCTCGCTGATGCTCTGTCCACCGGTGACGATCGCGATGTCCTGCAGCATAGCCTTGCGCCTGTCCCCGAAGCCGGGTGCCTTGACCGCGGCCGATTGGAATGTCCCGCGGATCTTGTTCACGACCAGCGTGGCCAGGGCTTCTCCTTCTACATCCTCCGCGATGATCAGGAGCGGTTTGCCTGCCTGCATCACCTTTTCGAGCACGGGCAGAAGATCCGCGATGGCGCTTATCTTCTGGTTGGCGATGAGGATATAGGGCTCGTCCAGCACCGCCTCCATGCGCTCAGGGTCGGTGACCATGTAGGGAGAGAGATAGCCCTTGTCGAACTGCATACCCTCGACGACCTCGAAGTTCATACCGAAGGTCTGGCTCTCCTCAACGGTGATGACGCCGTCCTTGCCCACCTTGTCCATGGCATCCGCGATAATCTTGCCCACTTCGTCGTTATCCGCGGAGATGGCGGCCACGCGGGATATCTCCTCTTTGGTCTCCACTTCCTTGGAGTTCTTTTTGATGTCCTTCACTACCATCTCTACGGCCTTCTCGATACCGCGCTTCAATGCCATGGGGTTTGCTTTTGCGGCCACGTTGCGCAGGCCTTCGCGTACCATGGCCTGGGCCAGTACGGTAGCCGTGGTGGTTCCGTCACCAGCCACGTCGTTGGTCTTGGTGGCGACTTCCTTCGCCAGCTGGACACCGCAGTTCTCCCATACGTCCTCGACCTCGATCTCACGGGCGATGGTCACGCCGTCATTGGTGATCACGGGAGCGCCGAACTTCTTCTCCAGAACCACGTTGCGCCCCTTGGGACCCAGGGTGACCTTTACCGTGTTAGCAAGATGATTTACGCCTTGCTCGAGCAAGCGCCGTGCTTCCTCGTCGTACATTATCTCCTTGGCCATTTCCTCATTCTCCTCCTTTTAAAGTCTCAAAAGCATGTCAGCTTAGATTACTTCTTTTTCTTTTCCTTCTCGACCACGGCGAGTATGTCGCGCTCGCTGAGGATCAGGTGTTCCTTTCCCCCTATCTTGACTTCCGTCCCGCCGTACTTCGAATAGATGATGTCGTCCCCTTCCTTTACCTCCAGGGGCACATATTCGCCATCCTCCCAGCGGCCCGGGCCAACGGCGATTACCGTTCCCTCTTGGGGTTTCTCTTTGGCGGTATCGGGAATCACCAGACCGGAAGCGGTCTTCTCCTCACCTTCCCCGGGCTTTACGATTACCCGATCACCCAAAGGCCTGAGTTTCATCTACACATCCCTCCTATCCTCGCTCTTTCCTACACAGACAACCCGGCTATCGCAACACCTTGGCACTCCTGTTTCCAGAGTGTTATCACTCGCCGGTTTCGATTGTTAGCACTCCATTAATGAGAGTGCCAACATCGAGAATAGTACAGGGACAACAAAAAAGCAAGGGGTCGAGATCGATTTTTTCGACGATTTCTGCCCGGGCATCTCGAACCCGGTATAGAAGCTCTTTCAGGGTCAAGCGGCCGGACCAGATCCCAGGGGAAGTACGGCGGCTGCATCCACATCCAGGGAAGACACGTCCCCCTCCATCAACATGCGCCATCCCACGACGGCGACCATGGCGGCGTTGTCGGCGCATAACTCCAGGGGCGGGTAATAGAGTCGCACCCCTTTGTCCCGCAGGGCTTCCTCGAGTTTCTCCCGCAGGTAACGGTTAGCGGCCACCCCGCCCGCCAGGACCACGCGGCTCACTCCCTTCTCACGAGCTGCCCTGGCTATCTTCTCCACCTGCACATCCACTACCGCCGCCTGGAAGGAGGCCGCAATATCCTCCACGCATATATCCTCCCCCTTCTCCCGCGCCTTTCTCACGTGATTGATGACCGCGGTCTTGAGTCCAGAGAGCGAGAAGTTATAAGTGCCGTCGCGCATCATTGCCCGCGGGAAAGCCACCGCATCGGGGTCACCCTGGCGAGACAAGCGGTCAATTATCGGCCCGCCGGGATAGCCCAGGCCCAGGAAGCGTGCCACCTTGTCATAGGCCTCGCCCGCCGCGTCGTCCACGGTCTCACCCAGGACATTGTATGTGCGGTGAGCCGGCATATAAGCGAGCAGTGTATGGCCGCCGGAGACCACGAAAGCGACGAGAGGCGGATCGAGCCCCGGGAAGTGGAGGAAATTCGCGTAGATGTGCGCCTCCAGGTGGTTGACGGCGAGGAGCGGAACGTCCATTGCGCATGAGATGGCTTTGGCGGCGGTCAGCCCCACCAGAAGGGCTCCTATCAATCCCGGCCCGTGCGTCACCGCCACTGCGTCAAGGTCGCCGTATCCAACTCCCGCCTCCCGCAGCGCTTCCTCGATGGCGGGGAGAAGGGCTTCGAGATGCGCCCTGCTCGCGAGCTCCGGTACTACCCCTCCATAAATAGCATGCAGGTCGACTTGCGAGGATATGATCAGCGACAGCACCTCGTCGCCGCCGCGGACCACTGCCGTGGACGTCTCGTCGCAAGAGGTCTCTATGCCCAGGATTATCCCGCCCTCAGGAGCCAACATCGCCGTACCTCCTCCACATGTCGTCCAGAAGCCAGCGGTACTCCGCGGATGTAATATCTTCCGTCCACATGATCAGGGCGTTCTCCAGGTTGTCCAGGTAATAATGCTTGCGCTCTCCCATGATCTGAAAGCCGAACTTGGAATAGAGCTCGATGGCGGCCCGGTTGGATCTTCTCACTTCCAGCGTGAAGAAACGCGCACCCATTTCCTCGGAAATCCGGATGAGCTCCAGGAGAAGCCTGGCTCCCAGGCCGCGGCGCCGCAGTCCTTCCCGAACCGTCAGCGTCATGACGTGAGCTTCGTCGAGGATCAGGAGCACGCCTCCATACCCGACCAGCATTCCATGTGATCTTGCGGTAAGATAGCAACCCTCCATTTTCTCCAACTCGTGCAAGTACATGCCTCGCGTCCAGGGACTGGCGAACGAGGCTTTCTCCAGCTCCATGACCTCTTCCAGGTCGTCTCCGGTCATGCGCTCGATGCTCAGCATTGGCCTCCCCCCTTGACGCCGCCGTAACCCCGGCTTGCATCGGGGCGTCTCAGGTAAAGCGGGAGGAGCATATACGGGTCGCATAGCTCCTCTCTTGCCGCAGCCAGGCGGCACAGCCGTGCCAGCCCCGCCGGTTCCGGTCCGCCTCCTGCTATCATCTCCACGCCTGCGGGCCACGCATAAGGATAAGCGTCTATTCCGCTTCCCACCCCGATGGCCCCGGCGACTTCCCCCTCTATCCAGCGTGAGAGAGATGCGGCCGCGGCTTCGGGGGAAGCTACGCAAGGTTCCATCAACGCCGCGGGATATCCGTCATAGAAGCGGTAGAGGGCATAGTACACCTCTCCTCTCCTGGCATCCAATGCGGCGAATACCGCCTTTCCCTCTTCACCCGCCCCGGCCGCCGTGACCATCAGGGTATCCGGAGCGACAACGGGCAAGTCGAGGACCGCGGCCATGATCTTTGCGGCGGTTACCGCCACCCGCACCCCGGTGAAGGAGCCCGGCCCCCTTCCCACACCTATCAGGCCGACTTCACGCGGGCCGATCCCGGCATCGGACATGACTTCCGCCACCGCGGGGAAAAGGCGGGATACGCGCGCATCGCCCGCGATCTCGCGGTGGAAGCTCCCCCCCTCCCCTGCGAGGACGAGTATCCCTCGCGGCGTAGAGAGGTCCAGCCCAAGGAGCCAGGTATCATCTCTGCGCATGCCTGTCTCCCCCTGCTTGCATCCCTTGCAGCCGACGTTGCCACGTGCCTCCATGTGGCAGGAAACAAACCTGTCGCTCATCTTCGCCGTCCGCGAAGCCCAATCTTACCTCGAGATAATCGCTGCCGAAGAAATCGCGCACACGCTCGCCCCATTCCACCACGAGTACCGCCTCACCTTCCATGTATTCATCCACTCCGATATCGTATAGGTCCAGCGGTCCATCCATGCGGTAAGCGTCAATATGATACAGCGGCATCCTGCCTTGATATTCTCGCATCAGGGTAAATGTCGGACTGGTCACCTGCTCGGCGATCCCCATGCCACGCGCGATGCCCTGTGCGAAACTGGTCTTTCCCGTACCCAGCTCACCAGCCAGAAGCACCACGTCCCCCGGGCTCAGCAGGTCCGCAAGGGCCAGGCCCAATGCAAAAGTCTCTGCGGCACTTTTTGTCCGGAAACCCCAGCCAGCCTCTTCTGCGCCCACTAACTCAATCCCTCCGGTACCGCCATCCATTCCATCTCCATAATATTAGTCGAACAGCGCGCATCGCATGAAGCGCCGCGGAGAGGTCCTATACTCGATTCTTGCCATACCGACGCCGAGCGTGCATTCCCCGTACGGATACCCTGAAGAGATAATGACAGGCAAACGCCGTGGATATCAGAAGAGGCCCATCTGCTCGGGCTCCGCCTCCACCTCGGCTGCCGTCTCAACCGCGGTCACCCCTTCCTCCTCCCAGCGCACCCGTTCCGATTCGAGGTGCCCCTGCAGTCTCTGGAAGTCCTCTATGAGGGTGGTCTTGAGGGGCGGTTTGTGTAATGCGGCGGCGGGGTGAAGTAGCGGCACGTAAGCGAGCCCGCCTTTACGGATCAACTTTCCCCGCAGCTTGGTTATCCCGGTGCTCGTGGAAAGAAGCGTCTTGGTGGCATGATTGCCGAGGGTACAGATGATGCGCGGCTTGATTATCTCAACCTGCTTGAACAGAAACGGAGTACATGCTTCCAGCTCCTGCTGCTGGGGGTCTCGGTTGTCCGGCGGCCTGCATTTGAGGGTATTTGCAATATACACCTGTGAACGGCGCAAACCGATGGAATCCAGTAGCTGGTCGAGGAACTGACCCGCTGGCCCCACGAAGGGCATGCCCTGTTTGTCCTCGTGGTAACCGGGAGCTTCTCCCACGAACATGATCTCCGCGTTCTCGTCCCCCATGCCTATGACAAGATTCGTGCGGGTTTCATGAAGTGAACAGCGGCGGCACTCCTTTATGGCCTCGTATAGCTCGGCCATGCTGGTAGCTTTTTCCCACGCTTCTGCCATCTCGTCCCCTAATTGGAGCATCCACTGCAGCTCGATGCGGAGCAGGAACCGCATGCAGAAGAGCCTGCCGAGGAGCGTAGATCACCAGCCGCTGCGGAACCGCTTTTGAAACCGAAGCTGGACAGGAGCTTTTTTATCCTGTTCCTGCCGCAGGCGGTGCAGCATTCCGCTTCATCTTCGGTGTTGCGGGCGAAATATTCGAACTTTTCCCCGCAATCCTCACATCTATATTCATAAAAGGGCATCTCTCACACCATCCTTTCTTCATCTTCATTTTAAGCGCAAGCAGCTCATGCGGGCAACGAAGTATGTCAAGTAATGCGCAAAGATGCCCGTTCAGAGATAGGTCGTGAGCCGTTTGCAGGCCATCTTGCGGGGCTGCTGTTCCTCGCCGGTGGCATACCCTACGGGGATGAGCGCCATGGGACGGAGGTCTTTATACCCTTATCCCTGACTAAGATGAATCGCCACGGTCGCACGTTACCCACGGAAGGAGCCTGGCAGGCAAAACGCAGAAGCTCTTCCACCAACTCGTCCGGCATGTCTTTAGCGCGGTCGAAAGAGCGTACGCTGTGCCTCTTCTCCAGGGCCTCGAATACGTCCATGCCCTTACCCCTCAACGCAGAGACGCGTATGACGGTATACCTGCCACCGATGCGGCATGCAGCGCAGCGTTGCGCACCGCCTGCGCCATGATCACCGAGCCCACTATGCCAACCATATCCGCCGCGGCATCCACCTTTCCAGTTGCTGCCGCGAATATCAGGTCACCGTCCAGCTTGGTATGGCAGGGCGATATGGCCCGGGCGAAGCCGTTATGCCCCCTTTGCGCCACCCAGTTCACGTCGGTCTTCGACAACCTGGCGTTGGTCACGATCACGCCCAGGGTTGTATTGCCGAGTGGCGGCTGCTCGCTCCCCGCGCCGAGCATGCTCTCTATACACGCCTCCGTGCAGGCAAAGCCGCCTTCGGGAAGGCGAGCTCCTGCGATCACGTCTCCCTTCTCGTCAACCACGTCGCCGAAGGCGTTCACTACCACCAGCGCGAATATCTTCAGCTCGCCCGCCTCGAACCAGGCTGTTCCCAGGCCGCTCTTGGTGCAGTTCGCGGGGCCGAACAGCATCCCGACGGTAGCTCCCATACCCGCGCCCAGGTTGCCTTGCCGGGTTATATCGGCGCTGGCGTCCAGACAGGCGCGATAACCCATATCCGCGTCCGGACGCGCCGATGGGTCCCCCACGCCCAGATCGAAGATAACCCCCGCGGGTACGATGGGTATGCGCACTACACCGGTATCGAAGCCGATGCCGTTCTCCTCGAGATAACGTACGACGCCAATGGTCGAGGCTATACCGAATGCGCTTCCCCCGGAGAGGACAAAAGCATGCACTTCCTCGACCAGGTTCACCGGGTTGAGCAGGTCGGTCTCGCGGGTCCCCGGCGCTCCGCCGCGCACGTCCACGCCCCCCCTGGTATCGTGCGGCAGCAAGACGACCGTACAACCGGTAAGGCCTGTCCCGTCGTGAGCGTGCCCTACCTTGACCCCGTCTATATGAAAGGCCATGTCTCCTCCCTTCTTGCCGACACTGGCGAATGACCCCTCGCCCCCGTCCTGCTCCCGCCCACTGCAAGCTCGACCGCGGCGATCCCGCTATCCATTATTCGCTAAAGCGGATAAGGTCGCCGGCGAACCTGAGGGCATCTTCCCTGCCCCTAAGCGCTCCTTCCAACTGCGCGATACGCACTTCTTTGAGTATCTCACCGATGGCCGGGCCTTCGGGAAGGTGCAGCTCCTCCATCAGATCGCGGCCGCCAATGAGGGGAGGTACGTCTTTTTCGTGCCAGTACGCTTCCAGCAGCCGGTTGCATAAGGCTACGTATTCCTCTAGCCCCTCGGGGGTGGACAGGGGCCCGCGCGTGGCATAACGGTCCGCCGTCGAGAGCAAGACCACATCGACCAGTTCGTCTCCCAGCCTGGCAACGATCTTCCTGATCTGCCGATCCGAAATACGCTCCGAGGCGGCAAGGCCGATATCCATGTGTTTTCCCACCGTTTTGATCAAGTAGTCGCTCGCCTTGCGGGAGAGGCACAAGCGCTCGGCGAGTTCCCGCACGGCATCCTGGCTGTACCGCTGGTGAGAGTAAAAATGGATGCGCCCCGAGGAATCGCGGGTCCGCGTGGCCGCCTTGCCCACATCGTGATAGAGAGCGGCGAGACGCAGGAAGGAGCTGCGAGGTTGCAGGTCCTGCAGGGTCTGCTGCATGGACTCGGCGATCCTCTGGCCATAACGCGGAAAGGCCTCGCCGGCGTCGCCGAGCAGGCGATCGAGTTCCTCAAGGGTCAGCAGGGTATGCGACCAGACGTCCAGGTGATGGTATGCGTTCTGCTCCAGGCCCACCGTATCCGTAAGCTTTGGGAACACGTATTGCATCAGGCCGTTCTCCTCCAGTTCAGCGAACATGCGGGAAGTATCGGGTGAGATCAGGGTCTCCATCAACTCCACGGTTATTCGCTCTCCCGGAACCTTGGTGATGAGAGGGGCGTACTTTTTCATATGGTTCAAGGTGCGTTCCTCGTATTCCAGGCCCAGCATGTGGCGGAAACGCAACGCCCTGACCAGCCGCACCGGGTCCATGAGAAAGGACTCGTTGGAGCACTCCCGCAGGATACCTCTTGAGAGGTCGCGCCATCCATAATACTTGTCGATCAGGTCGCGCGGCAGCCGCAATTCCTCGTTTACCAGCCTGTCGACTTCGACCGCCATGGCGTTTATGGTGAAGTCCCGGTAAGAGAGGTCCTCCTCCACGCTCATGCCCTTGATGGGGGATAAATCGATGGTACGCCTGCCGTCCCCCTTTTCTACCACCACCCGGTGGGTCCTCTCTTCCTTGTGGAGAGAGAAACCCTTTCCCTCCCATCGCGAGGCTACCTCCATCGCTACGGCTTCCGGGTCTGCGGAGGTGATAAAATCTATATCCTCCGGTACCTCACCCAGGAAGTAATCCCTCAAATAACCGCCTACCATATAGACCTCACCCTGCTCCAGGGAAGCAAGATGTGGAAGAAGCGAGCCCAGGAATGGGTCCGAGTGCCTGATATCCTCGAGGCTTAAACTCTTGGGCAGCGCGCTCAACATTCCTCCTTGCTGATTCTTATGCAGCCGGGGCCCGCGCCAACATTATAGCTCAGAAAACAGGGGGTCAAATCTTTATTTCTGAATTCACAACCAGATATTGGAAGACTATTCAAGAATAAAGATCTGACCCCGATACGCCTAGTCCCGGGTCCAGTATACGCGGGCGAAATCGGAATGATGCTGCCACTGTATGTCAAGGTGGCCGGAGTAAGCTTTCTCGAACTCCTTTCCCAACCGCTCGGCCAGTACGCGGTCGGTGGTCTCTATGACGATCTCGTCCTTGTTCTCTTCGATATGGTATATGCGGGCGGCGATGTTCTTGTGCAGTTTCTTCTGTGCCACGCTGCGGATGAGGTTCTTAGCCTCCTCCCTGTGTGTATTGAGGAAGTCCCCCCTGAGATATACAACGCCGTCAACCTGACCCTTTGCCACCCTCTCGCAGCCGGGGCAAAGCTGTTTCTGCCAACCGTTTCCCTTCATCGCCTTGGCCCTGGCGTCTTCGTCGAAGTCCCATTTCTGGTCAACACAAACGGCATAACAGGAAGGACATATCTTCATAATTCTATTCCTCCTTCAGGCTCTCCGGAAACTCAATTATCCGTCAAGATCCTGCGAACATACCCATCAACCACCTCCAGTAATTCCCCTCTTTCCATGTCGTTTAAGCGGTAAACAACCGCGTCTTGCCTGGATATTATGTCCCTGGTGAAATCATCGTCGCGGGCTTGTACGGTTGCCAGTAGAGGCACGCGCAGATCTAGAAGCTCCAACAGGGTGGAGCGAAAAAGGGAGGAGAACAACTCCATGCGGCCTATTTCGTCCACAACCAGCAGATCAGTGTCCTTCTTTCCTATCTCCAAGGCCTTCAATGCTATGCTTTCAAAAGCCTCTACGTCGACTCCGTACTTCCCTACCCTGGGCTTTCCCTTGCGCCGCACATGCGCGAGTATCGCTTTGTTTCCCTCCAGGTCTCGCACCTCGAAACCGACCCTGCCAGGTCCTTCTCTTATCTCCTCGGTAACGAAGCCGGCTGCCTTGAACCCACGCCCTGCGAGTCTTTGCAGCAACTTCACTACCAGGGTCGTCTTGCCGCTCCCCGGCCTGCCGGTCACCAGGACATTATTGGGCATTTACCACCCGTCTTCACGGCCTCCCGGTACTACCAAGGAGACTCTTCTGCTGCGATGTCTCCGTACCCATCCTCCCGTAATGACGGTCATATTTAGATAATACCCCCATCATGCGTTTATAAACCGTTGCGATAAACGCGCGGCACGCGTTTGCCCAAGTCGCATACGACTTCATAATTTATCGTCCCCAGTAATTCCGCCATGCGCTCCACACCCACTTCTTCCATGCCATATCCGCCTATCAGCGTTACCTCCTCGCCTTTTTGGTAAAGGTCCTCTCCCAGGTCGATCATGCACAAGTCCATGCAAATAGTGCCCGCTTGCGGGTAGCGTTTGCCCGCTATGACGACTTCCCAGCGGTTTGACAGGGCGCGCGCGAGACCGTCCGCATAACCGATGGGAAGAACCGCTATCCAGGAATCTCGTTCACACCTGTACGTGAGCCCGTAGCTCAAACCCTCTCCTTTACGCACGCGGATTACCCGGCTGATGTTCGTATTGAGCGAGAGGGCGGGCCGCAGGTCGAGGAGGCTTTTGAATCCAGGGCCCGGGAGCAGGCCGTACATGGCTATACCCAGGCGGATCATCTCCATGCGGGTCTGCGGTAAGGATAACGCCGCTCCCGAAGCGGCAGCATGGCGCATGGGTATCTCGAGTCCAGCGTCTCGCACTGTTTTTACAACCGCGTTGAAAACCTCGAGCTGACGCACGCTGAAAGCATCGCCGGGAACCGAGGCATTGGCAAGATGGGTGTACATCCCCTCCACAAAAAGCCCGTCCATACCGGCTGTCTCCAGCGCAAGGGCTTTGGCCTCATCCGGGCTCGTCCCCACCCGGTGCATGCCCGTATCCACCTTGATATGTACACTTGTTTTCCTTCCACTCGAGCAAGATGCCCGCGAGAGAGCGCGCGCGTAATCCAGGCTGTAGATGGTTGGTATGAATTCCAGCTCAACCACTCTCGGCGCCGCGGTCGTCGGAGGTTCGAAAAGCAGGTGGATGGGTGCATCGATGCCCGCGTCGCGCAACTCCTCGCCCTCCTCCACCAGAGCTACTCCCAGGCGGGTCGCCCCAGCCTGGATGGCGGCGCGTGCCGTCCGTGCGGCGCCGTGGCCGTAGCCATCGGCCTTGACCACCGCCATGACCTCACAGGTTGGACCGACCGTCTGCACGTAAAGGCGTACGTTGTGCCTTATGCAGCCCAGATCCACCTCGACCCGCGTGGGGCGCCAGGCAACGTTCTCGGACATTTAGGTCTCAGCCCCCGACAAGTGTCTTCAGGATGTCTGCCCGGGTGATCAGGCCCAGCAGCCTGCTGTCCTCGACCACCAGCACGTATTCCAGATCCCTGTCGTTCATGAGGGTCGCGACATCCTCCACGCTATCCAGCGGGCCCACCGCATGATAGTCCTTTTCCATAACATCATGCGCCACGGAGCCGACCGCCTGCCGCAGTTCTTTCTCGAAGCGGTTCAGTGAAGAGGGCAGCATGATGTAACTGTCCAGGAAATGTATGAAGGTCGGGAAATGTATCTTGGCATCCTGATGGACGAGGTCCTCCTCGTCTACTACGCCGAGCAGCGAACCCATCTCGTCCAACACCGGCAGGCAGCGGATACGCTTTTCCAGCATGATCTGCGCAATTTCCTTTACCGGGGTCTCGGGGCCCACGCTTATTGGGTCGGGGCTCATTATCTCGCGTGCCGATTTCACGTCCTCCAACCTCCCTTTTTCTCGCTTGTTAATCCCTGCAATGCCAGTGGCAGATGGGAGATAAGATCTCCCGCCACCATGCCGATCGATCCGCCAACCATCTGTGCGGCGATTCCCGCGGCCTTACCGTGCAAAAAAACGCCGCAAAGCGCGGCCTCCAGCGCTTCCAGGCCCTGGGCGGACAACGCGGCTATGCAGCCGGTTAAAACGTCACCGCTGCCGGCCGTGGCCAAACCTCCCATGGCCAGGGGATTGATGAATATTCTTTCCTCCGGGTTTGCGACCAGTGTGTGCGCACCCTTGAGAACGGTCACGCAACCGAACCTGCGGGACGACTCAACTGCCGCTTCCAGCCGTGAAGACTGTATGTCACTGGCGCTCCTTCCCAGCATGCGCCCGAGTTCACCGGGGTGAGGCGTTATCACGGTCGGATATTCCCTGCCGGACAGGCAATCCAGATCGCCCGCGGCGCAGTTCAAGCCATCGGCATCGAGGACCACGGGCTTCTCCGTGCGGCGCAGGAGCTCCGACACCACCCGGCAGGTAGGGGGTGCCGTACCAAGGCCCGGCCCGAGCGCCAGGGTATCGTAACCCGCCATTGCCTCCAGTACTATCTCAACTGCTTGCGCAGCCACATGGCCGTCCTCCTCGTCGGGGAGGGGCATGGTCATCACCTCTGTGAGCTTGACTTCCAGTATCGCATTGAGACCAGCGGCTACACCCAGGGTGACCACCCCCGCACCGGCCCGCATGGCAGCCCGAGAGCATAGAGCAGCCGCCCCGGTGAGGCCCGCCGAGCCGGCTAGCACGAATACCCTGCCGCACTCTCCCTTGTGAGCATCGGGAAGCCTCCTCGGAACAAGTGCAGCCACCTGCTCTTCTTCCAGGATAAACATATCGCTCTTCACGATTTCGGAGAGGAGGTGCTGTGGTATCCCGATATCCACTACCACGAGTTGTCCTACTCTCTCCGCACCGGGAAAAAGGTAGAGTCCCACCTTGGGACAGGCAAAGGTCACCGTACGCTCGGCCCGAACGGCGGGACCGGAAACCGCGCCCGTCCCCGCCTCCACCCCGGACGGTATATCCACCGCGAGCACCGGGCAGTCGCAAGCGTTTATCGACTCGATGGCCGCGGCTGGCTTGCCCTCCGCCGTGCCGCGAAAACCGGTACCAAAGATAGCGTCAACGATCAGGTCCGAGCCGCTAAGCTCTTGCGCAGGCAGAGAGCCTTCTACCCTTACGATCTCGCCGCCCTCCTCCCGGAAGCGCCGGTAGTTGACCGCGGCGTCGGGGCTGAGCTCATCCTCGCCGCAAAGCAGATAGACTTTCACCATCGCCCCCCACGATGCCAGGTAGCGGGCCGCCACGAAGCCGTCCCCTCCGTTGTTCCCCTTGGCCGCGACTATCGAGATCGTCTTGCCGTCTACCAGCACCAGCAGGTCGCGGGCCTGCTCTGCCACGTGCCTGCCGGCTCTTTCCATGAGATCGAGGGAGGGTTTTCCTCCTTCTATAGCAGCCCGATCGAGAGCTGCCATTTCTCGCGGCAACACTACCCTCATTCTCTCACCCCCTCGCGGACCGCCTGGGCGACGGCGACGGCCATCTCCCTTGTATGGGATACGCTCACCAGTATACGCTCTATACCCTGCCGTGCCGCTACCTCTCCGGCGCGACCCGACAGCCTCATATACGGCACACCGTCTTCATCCGCGAGCATCTCCAGCTCACACCAGTCGAAACCCTTTATACCGGTTCCCAACGCCTTGCTCGCTGCTTCCTTGGCCGCGAAACACGCTGCGTAACGCCGGGCCGGGCGCGCACAGTCTTCACATCTCGCCCTTTCCCGCTGTGAAAAAACGCGCGACACGAAACCTTCGTGCCGCGCTATGGCTCTCTCGATCCTCGCGACCTCGACCAGGTCGACCCCGACACCCAGGATATCCATAAGCGCTTTCACATGCCCGCGTCCGGAAGCCTTCCGGGCGACCGTCCTATACCTTCATTCTCCACGCTGCCGGCATTCCCTTTTCTACTCGACCGTCACCGTCTTGGCCAGGTTGCGCGGCTGGTCCACGTTGCATCCGCGCAGCTTGGCGATCTTATAGGCCAGTAATTGCAGAGCGGGGGCCATCACCACCGGATTGAAGTGAGCTTTCACCTCCGGAACGTAGATAGCCTCCTCACAAAAATCCCTTACCTCACGGTCTCCACTGGTTGCCAGCGCAATTACCGGGGCCTGGCGCGCCCTTACCTCTTCTATGTTGTTGCGTACTTTATCGTAGATGGAGTCCCGCGGTATAAGCGCAACCACCGGGAAACCTGGGTGGAGTAACGCGATGGGGCCGTGCTTCATCTCCCCTGCCGGGTAACCCTCGGCATGGATGTAAGATATCTCCTTGAGCTTGAGGGCCGCCTCCATGGCCATGGGATAGTTGATGTTCCGGCCCAGGAAGAGAAAGTCCTCGCACCTGCAGTATTTTTCAGCGCAGCGTTCCACGGATTCCGTATCATCCAGAACCTCCGCGACCTTGTCGGAAAGCCTCTCGAGCTCAGTGAAGGTTTGCTTGATAAATCCCCCCTCGAGCAAACCCCGCTCCTGTCCCAGGTAGAGGCCCAGCAGGTAAACGGCTGCTATCTGGGACAGGAAGGTCTTGGTGGCCGCCACGCCTATCTCCAGGCCGGCGTGGGTGTAGATGACTCCGCTGGACTCCCGTGCCATCATGCTACCCACGATGTTCACTATGGACAGCGTCGGAGCGCCGCTGCGGGTGGCCCAACGGACCGCGCTCATGGTATCCAGGGTCTCCCCGGACTGGCTGACCGCCACCACCAGGCATGAGGGATCGAGTCTCGGTTCGCGGTAATAGAACTCCGACGCGATGTCCACCTCAACGGGTATGTCCATCCAGGTCTCTATGATATATCTTGCCAGGAGCGATGCATGGTAGGAGGTGCCGCACGATACGAAAATTACCCTACGTATATCGCGGAAATCGAGCGCGGCCTCTTCCAGTTCCTCTATGCGCAAGGCCCCGGACTTCGTCATCCTTCCACGCAGAGTATCCGTCCACGCCTGCGGCTGCTCGAAGATCTCCTTGAGCATGAAATCTTCATAGCCGCCTTTCTCCACGGCAGACAAGTCGAACGGCACCTCGAAAAATGGGCGCTCAACAGGTTCTCCCCGGGAATCGACGATCTTCCAGTTGTCCCTGGTTATCCTGGCCAGCTCACCATTCTCCAGCGTTACAGCCACGCGCGTACCGTCCAGGAGAGCAGGTGTGGCGGACGCCAGAAAATTCTCTCCCTGCCCGATGCCCAGTATCAGCGGACTGCCTTTGCGCGCCCCCACCAGTACGCCGGGTTCGCGGGCGCTCATGAGGACCAGGGCATACGCACCCTCAACTTCCAGCAGCGCACGGCGGGCCGCTTCCAGCAGATCTCCCTCGTAATACTCCTCTATCAGGTGCGCGATGACCTCGGAATCCGTCTGGGAACGGAAGCAGTGCCCTCCGGCCTCCAGGGATTCGCGCAGTTCGTGGAAGTTCTCGATGATTCCGTTATGCGCGATGGCGATCTCCTCGCTGCAGTCCAGATGCGGGTGAGCGTTTTCCATCGAGGGCTGACCATGCGTCGCCCAGCGCGTGTGCGCGATTCCCATATTACCACCGCCGGAGAACCACCCCAGGTGCGGCTCCAGGTTATCCAGGTTTCCCTTGCGCTTGAGCAAGGCTATCCTCTCCCCGTCGAATATGGCTATGCCGGCCGAATCGTAACCACGGTATTCCAGGCGGCGCAGCCCCCTGAAGAGGATCTGGGGTACGGGGCGATCACCGATATACCCTACGATGCCGCACATATCAGCACATCTCCTTCTCTATCAGCGCCGCCAGTGCCCGTGCGGCCTCCTCGGCCCGTGCGGGATCAAGGGCTTCAACCATCACCCGAATCACGGGCTCGGTACCGGAAGGGCGCAGCAATATCCGGCCTTCGCCGGCCAGCCTCTCCTCCCATTCGCGCAGCGCCTGCGCGACGCAGCGCGACCCTTGCAGCGCTTCTTTGTCTCTGACTGCTACATTGATCAGCAGCTGAGGTATCCTCTCCATGATGCCGCTGAGAACGGAGAGCGGTTCTCCGGACTCCAGGACGGCTTCCATGAGCTTGAGGGCCGTAAGTAATCCATCGCCGGTGGTTGCATGGTCGCCGAAGATAATGTGGCCTGACTGCTCCCCTCCCAGGCATATCCCTTCTTTCAACATCTTCTCCAGTACGTAGCGGTCTCCCACCTGCGTTACCAGTACCCTTATGCCCTCCCGTTCCATGGCGCGGTGAAAGCCCAGGTTGGTCATGACGGTGGTCACCATAGCGTTGCCCTTCAGCAGCCCCTGGTTCTTCAGCTGCAGGGCGCATATGGCCATGATAAAATCTCCATCGATCAGCCTGCCCCTCTCGTCCACGGCCAGGAACCGGTCCGCATCTCCATCGAAAGCAAGACCCAGGTCGGCACCCTCATCGAGCACTGCCTGCTGCAGAGCTTCGGTATGCGTCGACCCGCATTCACAGTTTATATTCAGCCCATCCGGGTCGGCGTTCAGAACGCTTATCTCGGCCCCAAGCCGTTGCAGCAGCATTGGAGCCAGGCGGTATACGGCGCCGTTGGCGCAGTCGACCACTATCTTCATGCCCGTGAGATCGGGGCAGGCGATCGACAGTAGGTAAGACAGGTATTCTTCCTCGGCATCCCGCGCGATATTCACGCGGCCTACAGCATCGCCATCGGGACGGACTTCGCTCACATCTTTCGCGATCAGCGATTCCATCTCCTGCTCGAGCTGATCCGGGAGCTTGAAGCCTGAGGAATGAAAAAATTTTATGCCGTTGTCGCGCGCGGGATTATGCGAGGCCGAAATGACCACCCCAGCGTCGGCTCCCCTGCTTCCGGTCAGGAAAGCTACCGCCGGAGTCGGTATGACGCCCAGGAGTTCGACGCTCCCTCCCAAAGAACATATCCCGGCTACAAGGGCTGATTCCAGCATACCGCCCGAGATGCGGGTATCCCTTCCGACTACTAAAAAAGGCCGGTCATTATCCCTGGCCAATACCTTTACCGCAGCACACCCGACCCGCAAAGCCAGCTCCGGGGTCAATTCCCTGTTTGCGGTTCCCCTTATGCCGTCGGTCCCGAAAAGCCGCGTTCTGGCGACCTCTGAATTGTTCATATCAATGCTCCCGGTCCTCATACCTGGAACTATAGCACCCATTATTTCAGCCCTTCAAGGAAACCTTACCGGGGTAAAGCGGGAACGCGCGGTGAGGAGCTCAGCGACGATAGTTCTTCACCCCGGGGTCAGGGCTCCACATCCAATCGTTCCGATCGTCGCGCCCCCTTGTCCCCGCCGCACGAGCGGACATGTGGAATCCAGAAACTCCGCTTCCTCGACTTTTTTATCTACCGAGCGCACGGTGCGCATCCGGGCGGTGCAGTGGCATCACATCGCACGATCAGCTCGAGCCTTCTACGGTGTGCTTGCAATCACTGGACCAACCAGAGATTACGTTTCGCAATATCGGAGGGTCAGCGCTTGGAGAACTGGGGGCGCTTGCGTGCTTTCTTCAGCCCGTATTTCTTACGCTCTTTCATGCGCGGATCGCGCCTTAGCAGCCCCGCTTTTTTAAGATCGGTTCGCAGGGTCTCATCGCAATCCACGAGGGCACGTGCAATACCGTGGCTCAAGGCTCCGGCCTGCCCGGATATGCCTCCGCCCTTGATGGTAGCCACTATGCGATACCGGGCGGTACCGCTGGAGACCTCCAGTGGCTGCATCACGTGGTATCGCAGGGTAGGACGCGGGAAGTACTCCTCGATACTCTTGCCATTGATCTCCATATCGCCTTCTCCAGGGTATATCCATACCCTGGCTACGGACTCTTTACGCCTCCCCGTCCCGTAACCCAGTTGCTGCGGCAAATGATTCACCTGCTCTTTCACTCTGCGCCGGAAAAAAGATCCAGCTTCTCCGGCTTCTGCGCCTTATGGGGATGGTCTGGTCCTGCATAGACGTGCAGTTTACCCAGCATCGACCGTCCCAGGCGGTTCTTGGGCAGCATGCCCCTTACCGCCTTTTCCACCGCCAGCTCGGGATTATCCCGCATGAGCATCTCGTAAGAGATCTCCTTGAGACCTCCGGGATATCCCGAATGACGATAATACGTCTTCTTTTGGAGCTTGTTTCCCGTCAGCATGACCTTCTTGGCGTTGACCACGATGACGTGATCCCCCACGTCCAGGTGGGTCGTATACATGGGCTTGTTCTTTCCCTTGAGGATCTTGGCCAGTTCTACGGCCAGCTTTCCCAGGACCATGCCATCGGCATCTACCAGGTACCATGACCTGGTAATATCAGCCTGTTTAACGCTGTAAGTCTTCATCTTATTACGTGCCTTTTTATATCCTCTTTGTTGCACGACAAACAATAATGATAGAGGTAGCCGTTGGCGCTGTCAAGGAAGCCCGCACCGCCTCCTACCTGCCGTTGAGTTTTCCGTCGACCATGTGAAAAGCCTGGTCCGCAACCTCCAGGATCGACTCGTCATGAGTTACTATGAGTACGCACTTGCCGTCCTCCCGGGCCAGTTTGACCAGGATGTCCACCACCGTCCTTCCCGTGGCGGTGTCCAGGTTGCCGGTGGGTTCGTCGGCGAGGATGATATCCGGATCATTTGCCAGGGCGCGCGAGATGGCCACCCGCTGCTTCTCCCCGCCGCTCATCTTGTTAGCCCTGGTACGCTGCAACCTCTTGTCTATGCCCATTCTCTCCAGGAGGTCGACGCCGCGCCGGTTCTGCTCTTCCCGGGGTATGGCAGAGAGGTCCATGGGGAGGGTGACGTTCTCCAGGGCGGTGAGCGCCGTCACCAGGTTGAAGAACTGGAAGACGAAGCCCACCCGCTCGCGGCGGTAAGCGATGAGGTCCGCCCCGGAATCGCATATATCTTCGCCGAAGACCCTTATCTCGCCCGCATCCGGCTTCTCCAGGGACCCAACGAGATAGAGGAGGGTCGTCTTCCCGGAGCCCGACGGGCCCACGATAACCACTACCTCCCCCCTGCAGGCCTCCAAGCTCACTCCGTCCACGGCCAACACGTCACCCGCTTTGCCGCGGAAGGTCTTGCAGAGTCCGGACACTTCGAGCAGGCCGTCGGCCTTTTCTTTTTTGGATCCATCCACTCGCATGCGCATCACCTCTCACTCCATGCTCAGTACTCTTGCCGGCCGCAGGCGGCTTATCCACGCCACGGGTATAGCCATCCCCAACAGGCTTATGCCCAGGAGTATGAGAATGCCGTAGAGCAACATGTCTCCCTGGTAGACCACTTCCAGCTCCGCTTCTTCTTCTCCGCTCACCGCCGTTGAGAACATGCCGCCTTCCTTGTAGAGGTTGCGCTCGGTGAGGCGCGACATCATGGCCGCCGCTCCTGAAGCTTCTTCCTCTTCCTGCACCCGGGAGGTCTCGCTGCCCGAAAGCAGCCAGTCGCCTATGCTCTGGCTGATGATGGCGGTGGCTCCCGTTGCCAGGATGATGGATACGAGGCATACGCATATCACCTCCACGGCGTACTGCGCGATGACCTGCCTGTCCGTTGCACCTATGGCCTTGAGCACGCCCAGTTCACGGGTGCGGCCGCCGATGATGATCGCCATGGCCAACAGGATGATGAGCGCGCACGCCCCCAGTGCTCCCGCCAGCCCGATTACGGATGTCTTGCCCACCTTCTGCAGGGGATCGGAGATGATCTCGTAGTCGGTGAGGTCGGTGACGAACTCGTACTGCTCACTGCCGCCGGTCTTGTTCAGGAATACCTCCTGCAGCTGCTCCGTATGATCGACGTTGTCGAAGTAATATGACCCCAATTCGACGTAGCCAGGGGTATTGTTGAGTACCTGTACGAGAGAAAGTGGCGCGAAAAACTTGTTTCCCGCAGGGTTAAAAGTGGCGAAGGATCCGGTCTGGGCCTGGCGCTCCGCTTCTATGGTCTCATATATGCCCACGATCTCCAGCTCTACCTCGGCGTCCTTTCCTTTTTCCCCGCTGATGAAGGCCGTTACTGTATCACCCACCTCCAAGGTGTTCTCCTCGGCGAGGTTCTTTTCGATAAGCACCACCGCGCTTTCCTCCAGGTGATCCGCGTAAGTATAAAAGGAACCGTCTATTAGCTCCTTGTTGCCGTTGAGGAACTCGGATGCCGAGGCTCCGTTGGTATTACCTTCGAAAACGAAGGTGTTCTCGGTGATACCCGAAGCAGCTGCGCCCTCCGCTATCTCCCTGCTCAGTGCGAGCATGGATGCCAGCTCGATGTTCTTCAGCCCGGGCACGGTTACGCCCGAGGTCAGAATCTTATCGTAAGTGATGATGTGGGGATCATGCGAGAACTCGTCGACAAGGTCCTCCGGCACCAGGGTCTTGGATCTCTCTTCCAGCTCCTCTTCCTCTGACATTCCGCGGGCCTCTTTTACCCTCTCCGCTTCGCTCTTCCCGCGCTCCATCTCGAAGGTGGACATCATGAACCCCGAACTCGAACGGACCTCTCCATAGTTCCCCACCCTCTGCTTGACCGTCTCGGTCTGGCTGTCCGCTGCAAGTTTGACCGCCAGCATGGACAGCGAGAAGGTGAGGCACACGAAGAGAAGGAGGACTACCACCAGGTTACTCGAGGGATGGCGGCGGAAGCTGCGGAATCCCCTCTTCAGCGAACGCATGTAAGCCTCCTCCCCTTTCTCAATCCGGGTATGCGGCCAGGTTTATCTCGATATCCTCTCCGGAATCGTCTCCGCGCGATTTGTGGAAGACGAGGTTCGTACCCACCCCGGTCACTCCCTCGTTGCGGGCGGCTCTCTTGGGGCTGAGGTCGAAGAAGAGGAATACCCCTTCAACCGTCTCGCCCGCCTTCAGCTTATAAGCTGCCGGCTGCAGGGTCGTATAGTCCAGCAGGGTGGCTGAGATCATGTTCTCGGAAACGTAATCTCCGAAAACGCCGGTCATACCGTAGTAATCTTCGTAATCACCTGCGCTTATCCCCTCGCTCCAGATGCGGAAGGAATACTCCGACAGGTCTACGATATCGTCGCCCACGTTCTCCACCAGCAACTCGATCTCGTAGTAGTCGCCGGGAACCTCCCTCTGGCCCGAGGTGATAACGTCGGCATTGGAGTCCTGGCGCGCGGCCTCGACCACCGTGAAACGGGCCCCCGCCAGCTCGACAGCAGCTGCGCCAGCCACCGGGATGCTCTCCGCTTCACTCTCGCCCTCTTCCGCTGCGGGCTCAGCGTTGCCGCCCTCCAGGGCCAGCCCGCCGCTTCCGGTCGTCTCGCTAAGCATCTCTTCGCTGGTGCCGGGTGGATACTTGCGCGCAGTACCGCCCTCCTGCTCGGGCTGCGACTCGACGCCGCACGACACGGCCAACATCGCCGTCATCAGCAGCGATACCGTGACTGCGGCAACGAGAACCCTCTCTCTGGTGTGCTTTTTCTTCATCACGCGATCAACTCCCGTCACAATAACCTGTCATCCCCGTTAGCATTAAGACATCCCTCTGCACCACGCTTGTTCCATTGATTAGCTTTGCTAACATTAAACACCGCGTTTATTAAGCATTTGTTAAGGAATCGTTGCCTTTGCTTTAAAGCTGAAGCGCATTGCGTTAGAGAACGAAGTGGACGGGACGCGGACAAAGACGGGGCGTTAAGAGAAGCTGCACGGAGAGCTTAAAAACTCACCATCCGCCCCGCCTCACAGCTCAAGCCAGGCGGTAATAACCTCTTTGAGGACCGGTCCAGCCGCAGCCGCGGTATCCAGGACTTCCTGGTGAGATACGGGCTGAGGCTGGCGCATATCCCATACATTAGTGATCACGCTGACCGCGGTAACGGAAAGGCCGAGGTAATGAGCCACAAGAGCTTCGGGCACCAGGCTCATGGAGACGGCGTCACCGCCCACCAGGCGCATGTAGCGCAACTCGGCGCCCGTCTCATAGGTGGGCCCCGAGACAGCCACCAGCACGCCGCCCTCCATGAACCACTCCGATGCCTTTCCCCTCTCCGTGAGCCTGTCTCCCTTCTCCGTATCGTAGAGAGACGAGACGTCGAGAAACGCGGGGTTTCCCTCTTCGTCTCGCATTCCCCGCATAGGGTTCTCCCCCATGAGATTGATATGGTCGCGCACCAGCATCAGGTATCCACGTTCGTATGCAGGGTTGAGGGCTCCCGCGGCATTGGCCATGAACACCTCCTCTATACCCAGTGCGCCCATTACCCGCATCGGGAACGTCACTTCTTCCATATCCAGGCCTTCGTAATAGTGGGCACGTCCCATTTGCACCATCGCCTGCGCGCTTCCGCAGATACCAAGGCGCAACGTGCCTGCGTGGCCCGGTACGCCGCACTCGGGCCATCCCGGCACGTCACGGCAGTTCAGCTCGACGGCTCCTTCCAGATCCGGTGCCGCCTTCCCAAGGCCGCTCCCCAGGACCACTCCCGCGCGGGGCGCCGCGAGCCCCGCGTCGCGCAATCGGGAAGCGATAAAGTCTCGCGCCTCGGTTTCCATCGTTCTCCGGCCCCTCGCTCTTGTCTAATCCGCCGCCGTTCTTTCTCGTCACTCCTGGGCCATGCGCTCCTTGAGCAGAGCGATGCTCTCTACGGGGGTCGGGTCCACTCCGTTGAGCAGGGCCAGGTAGCCGCTTACGAAATCGCCCAGGTGAATGGCGGAAAAGAGCTTTTCGGTCCGGGTACGTCCCCCCACATGTATTACGGTTACTCCGCCCACCTTGTCCTGCAGGATCTCCGAAGTCACCTCCACTCTCTTTGCGGTGCGTGACGTGTCGTCCTCCTCCACCAGCATGATTATCTCGACTTTTCTGGAGAAATCATCCAGCTCATAGAACCCCACGATCTCGTTATGGTTCATCTCCGGAATGGTATGCTGGAAGGCAGAGACCTTGGAGTTCTCGTTGAACTGGCATTTCCAGCGATACGCGGCGACTGAAAGAATGCCGTCCGTGCCATAGATGAGCGGTATCTTGCCCTTGAGGCGCACCGCCAACCGCTTGGCGAAATTCTTGTTCTGGGGGTTCAAACGTCCCCAGTCCTTGCTCTTCTCCTGCAGAAAATCTATAGTCTCGTAGGCCACCTTGACGAAACCCTGCAGCAAACCCATTTTCTCCATGGCCGCGGCCGCAGCAAGGGAAAGGTAAGCCAGGGCAGCCCTGGGCTGCAGGCCTGCCGGGACTACCAGGGTGGGGAACCGATATCCCTTTGCTTTCTCCAGCAATACCCCGCCCGTGGTGACGGCCATGATCCTGCAGCCCAGATATACCGCGTCCTCCAGCGAGGAAAGGGTCTCCTCCGTGTTGCCGGAATAGCTGGTGAAGATAGCGAGCGTGTCCGGGCCCAATATTGAGGGCAGGCGGTAGGAGCGGTACACAGTGATGGGCATGCCAACCGCATCCTCTACAAGGGAACGCAGTATATCACCGCCCACGGCGGAACCTCCCATGCCCGCGTATGCGATGCGCTTCAAGCCCTCGGGGGACGGTGTATCCAGCATGTCCCGGCCAAGGTGGAGCGCCTCCGACGCATGCCCGGGAAAGGATTCTATAGCCGACAGCATCCCGCCGGGATCCCTTTCCTCCAGCGACATCACATCGTCCAGGCTAACCTCTTCAGCCATGAAAACCCCTCTCTTTTAGAATCCTCCCGCGGCCGTCAGAACACTCTATGCCACATATATTATGTAGGCGCGCCAAACGGGTAACTTGCCTTATTCCTTCGCCCCGACCTGGCCTCGGCCCTCCCATGTGGCTATGATAGAATTCTATCAGGTCGAGAGGGAGGGCATGACATGAAAGAGATAGAGCCCGGGATTTTCAAGGCATACGACATTCGCGGCATCTACCCGGAGCAGATAGACGAAGAGTTATCTTACCGTATCGGAAGGGCATTCGTTTCCTTTCTCGGCGAAGATCAAATAGTCACGGGACGGGATATGCGCCTTTCGTCACCCATCCTCTCCCGAGCGTTCATCGCGGGCGCCAACGATCAGGGCGCGGACGTTGCGGATATCGGGCTCTGCTCGACCGACATGCTCTACTTCGCCTCCGGAGTCCTGGACAGGCCAGGGGCGATGTTCACGGCTTCCCACAACCCCATGGAATACAACGGGCTCAAACTGTGCCGCCGTAAAGCCGGCCCCATAAGCGCGGACACGGGCATCGCGGAGATAAGGGATCTCGTCCTGGATGGCGAGTTCCCGCAAGCCGGGCGCAAGGGAACCATGCAGGAGCTCGAGATGTTGCCACGCTACGTGGAACACGTGCTCTCCTTCATAGATATCTCTTCCCTGCGTCCCTTGAAGGTCGTGGCCGATGCCGGTAACGGCATGGGCGGCCTGATCCTGCCGGCCATCTTCGAGCACCTGCCCTGCGAGCTCGTGCCCCATTGCTTCGAGCTCGACGGCTCCTTCCCTCACCACCAACCCGATCCGATAAACCCAGATAACATCAGACTGCTCTCCCAATGGGTCCTGGAAGCGGGCGGCGACCTGGGCATGGCCTTCGATGGGGATGCGGACCGCGTCTTTCTCGTGGACGATGAGGGGGAGCCGGTAAGCGGTTCCCTCACCACCGCCATGGTCGCCAGGAGAATCCTGCAGACCAATCCGGGCGAGAAAGTCATTTACAATTGCATCAACAGCTGGGTCGTTCCGGAGACCATCCGCGCGTACGACGGCACTCCCATCAGGGAGAGGGTGGGACATTCTTTCATAAAGCAGACCATGGCGGAGACCGGAGCCATATTCGGAGGAGAACATTCCGGGCATTACTATTTCAGGGATAACTACCGTGCCGATTCCGGTCTGATCGCCGCCATGTTTATCCTCGAGATAGTAGGCCTGGAAGCTAAACCCCTCTCAAAGATCCTCTTGCCATTCAAAAAATATTATGCTTCCGGGGAGATCAACAGCCGCGTAGAGAACATGGCGGCTAAGCTCGCCGAGATCGCCTATCTCTACGGGAACGGTGAGGTATATACGCTGGACGGCGTTACCGTCGAGTTCGAGGACTGGTGGTTCAACGTACGCCCTTCCAACACGGAGCCGCTTATCAGGCTCAACCTCGAAGCCAGAACGCGTGACCTGATGGAAGTGAAACGCGATGAGGTATTGGCGGTGATCCGTTCCTGATGGCGGCCTTACGCCGTTGCCCGGCCTGTCTCCTGCTTATAACGTTCCTGTTCGTGTTCGCGTTCGCGAGCGTAAACGGCTGCGGCAACCCGGCCGCTGACGGGGAATCTACCTGGAGGGATGAGGTAAATGCCTCTCTTGCATCACTTGCCGATGCCGGCCCATACCGCTACGACATACATATAGAGAACTGGGTGGGGGTATCCGGACAAAGCATTTACGGAGACGAGCGCGGGGAAGGCTTTTGCACCGGCGGCGATTTCTCGGTTTTAATATCGCGCATTTCTCCGTCCGGGGAGGAGGACCTGGTCTATGTTTCGCACAATAGCGAGTATTATCTGCAGGAAAAAGACATCTGGCGCGCCATCGACGAACAGGATATCCCCAACCCCCTGTACGACACCGAACTCTTCCTGGAACTGGCGTCGCAATACAGTTCCATATCACTGGAGGGGGAAGAAGAGCTTTCCGGCGTACCGTGCAGGCGCTACCTGCTCAACCTGGGTGGCGACAAGGCGGACAAAGCTCTGCCGCAACGCGCGTGGTCTTACTTCTCCTCGCTGGATTTTGAGTTGAACTGCCGGGTATGGGTTCCCGTCGAACCCTCGCCCCCACTTTCCCTGCGCCTGGAAGTGATCGGTTTCGACCCCGAGGAGAGGCTGCAGCGCTATCGGGTCGTGGCCACCCTAGACCTGTACGATTTCGGCTCCGCAGAAGTCCAACTCGTGGAGCCCGTTATGTAGGCTTTCAGGCCTCGGCCTTCAGGACCAGCACGGGCCGATCGCTCTTGCGCACGATCTTCTCCGTCACGCTTCCCAGGAGGTCACCGGTCACCCCACGACTCCCGAAGGCTCCCAGTATTATAAGGGACGCTTCCATGTTCTCCGCATAGGACAGGATGGCCGACGGGGTATCGCCGTTGACAATATCGAAGTTTACGCTCTCGCAGAAATTACCGAATTCGTAGCTCATGGCTTCCAGCTTCTCCATCTCCTCTTTGACCTGCTCTTTTTTGTGTTTATCGACGGCCTGATAAGCCCAATCGCTCTTGCCCTCGACGACGTGCAGAAGGGTGATCGGCGTGCACAGGGTCCTGGCCAAGTCTATCAGTATAGGCTTTACGCTCTCGGCGTATTTGGAGAAATCGCTGGCCACGAGGATATTGCCGAAAAGGGATGAACATGTGTATTCGCAGGAATAACCTCCGTCGTCCTTAATAACCTTGCATTTCTGGATCATCACCGAGCGATCTGCAAGCTTCAGCACCCTCTCGCTCACGCTGCCTAGAATGGCCCGGTTGAGAAAACCCTTACCTTGTGCCCCCAGGAAGATGAGGCCTGCATCCACCTCTTTGGCGGCCTCCACGATCTCCACGGCCGGGGTACCGGATCTAAGCAGGCTGGTCACTTGCATACCCTGCGCCTCGAGCTGGCCTGCAAGCTCACCCAAGTGCCTTTCTGCGTCTTTCATCTCGGCTTCGTAAGCCGGGTTCTTATGATCTCCGTAGTCGGCGTGCTTTTTGGACTCCAGTACGTATACGAGCACGACTTCGTTGAGTCCCACTTGGGCAAGCTCGCCAGCGCAGCCGAGCAATTTCTCCGTATAAGGCGAGAAATCCACCGCGAAAAGCAACTTCTGTGCCATGTCATCTCCCTTCTCCACTCTCGCTTGCTCTCCGATTACTATTATTGCTCCTCTGACTAATTATAAACCAGCCCTTCGGGCTGGGGGGTCATTGCCCGGCCTGCCGCCCGGGATAAGTCTTTCCTGCACCCTCAATAGAGCACTCTCTGGAGGGACAGCCCGAGCGGCGGCAGGGCCGTCCCGCTCAACGAATTATCCTTGCTCTCGAGCACCTGCTCGAAACGCTCTATGGACCACTTGCCCCTTCCGACCTCGATCAGGCTGCCGCAGAGCATGCGCATCATCATCCACACGAAGGCGCTTGCCATTACCCTGACGCGCAGCTCATCTTCATATTGCAGCAGTTCAGCCTCGTAAACCTCCCGCACGCTCGATTTTCCTTCCTCGCGCCGGGAGAAGGCGGCGAAATCATGGATTCCGATCACCGCCTCCAGGGCATCTCCCATCGCTCGCATATCCAATCTGCCGGGATAGCGATACGTATATCTGCGCTTGAAGGGAGATGGAAACTCTCCACGATAGATGCGATAGAGGTATTCCCTGGCCACCGCGCTGCGGCGAGCGCTGAAGCCTTCCCCGACCTCTTCGCATTCCCTGACTGCTATGTCGGGCGGCAGTAAGGCGTTCAGGGCGGCGGGAAGCCTCTCGGGAGACGGCCTAAGCGAGCCAAAGAAGCTCACCACCTGTCCCCGGGCGTGCACTCCCGCGTCGGTCCTCCCCGCTGCGTATACGGGAGACTCCAGGTCGGCCACCTGTGCCAGAGCTTCCTCCAGGGCTCCCTGTACCGTCGGGACGTCCGGCTGCTTCTGCCATCCGCTGTAGTCCGTCCCGTCATACTCCAAGGTCAGCTTGTAATTAGGCATAGATCGATTCTACCGCACAACGAGAATGCTCGTACTTCGCGGCTTCGGGCGTCCCCAGCTCAGAACCCTCTGAGTGCAGCCCCGGTGAATGGATAGTCGGAAGAAGGCTATTTAGTTGACCAGCTAGCCCAGAGAACTACCAGGTCGGTCGCAGCGAGCGCGCAGAAAAAGGTGTCTTCTTATGGGGAGGCAACATGCGCAGCCGAGCGAGACCGCTACCTGGAGGCTCTGGGCCTATAAAACGTCTCCCGACTGTCCTTTAAGCCGGGCTAAACGAACTCGATGACCGCCATGGGCGCCGCGTCGCCCCTGCGCGGCCCGGTCTTGACCACTCTCGCGTATCCGCCCTCGCGGTCCTCGTAGCGCGGCCCTATCTCGTCGAAGAGCTTGTGGACGATGTCGCGGTCGTGGATGATGGCCAGCGCCTGTCGGCGCGCATGCAGGTCGCCTCGCTTGGCGAGCCCGACCAACTTATCCACCAGGGGCTGTACTTCCTTGGCGCGTGCCTGGGTCGTCTCCAGTTTCTCGTATTCGATAAGGGACTTTGCAAGATTAGCCATGATGGCTTTCTGGTGGGAAGCGCTTCCGCCCAGTCTTTTTCCCTTTCTTGGTTGCGGCATAGGTATTACCTTTCGTCTTCAAGCGCGGGAAGCGCTCACTCCTCTTTGGAGCGCAGCGAAAAACCTCTCTTCTCCAGCTTTTCCTTTACATCCTCTATGGAACGCGCCCCAAAGCTGCGCAGTGCAAGCAGGTCATCCTCGGTCTTTTCCACGAGCTGTCCGACGGTGTTGATACCTCCACGATGCAGGCAATTGAGCACGCGTACGGGAAGCTCCAGATCCTCGATGGAAAGCTGCAGGTCTTTCCCGCCAGCCGGCTTTGAATCGGGTCCGAAAAGCGTTTCGCCTGTTTCTTCCTCACCCTCGGATAGTGAGATGAATATGTTCACGTGACCCGCAAGTATATTGGCCGCCTTGAGCAGAGCTTCCTTGGCGTCGATGCTGCCGTTGGTGTTTACCTCCAGAATGAGCTTGTCGTAGTCCGTGCGCTGTCCTACACGCGTATCCTCAACCCAGTAGGATACGCGTACAACGGGAGAGAACATGGCATCCATGGGGATGGTCCCGGCAACTTCCCTGAAGCCGCCGATATGCTCCGCGGATACGTAACCTCTTCCTTTCTGCGCGATCATCTCCATCTTCAGCCGAGCTTTCTTGTTGAGGGTACAGATCTTGAGGTCGGGGTTGACGATCTCCACGTCCGCGGGAACCTCGATGTCTTTGGCGGTAACCGTCTTGGGGCCCGCTACATCGAGAAAGAGCGAGAACTGACCTTCCGCCTGTACAGCGAGAATAACCCCCTTGAGGTTGAGGATTATGTCCATAATATCCTCTTTAACTCCCTCGATGGTGGTAAACTCGTGCACCACGCCTTCGATACGTATCGAGGTTATCGCCGCTCCGGGGATTGATGAGAGCAGGATGCGCCGCATAGAGTTACCCAGCGTATGACCGAGGCCTCTCTCCAGCGGCTCGATGACGAACCTGCCATAGGAGTCTTCCAGCTCGTCCACGACGATATGGGGTTTCTGCATCTCTAGAACCAAGGCCTATTCCCTCCTTGTATCGGCTCGAGATCTCGAGCCTGTCTGGATACACCGGTTACTTGGAATAGAGCTCCACGATAAGGTGTTCCTTAACCGGCAAATCTATATCTTCCCTCTTGGGTTGGGATACTACTTCGATACGTCTCTTATCGCCATCCACTTTCAGCCAGGGAACAACCGGACGCCCCTCCGCGAATCTCACTGCCTGCAGGACCCTGACTATCTCTTTGCTCTTCTGCTTGAGCTCGACGACATCCCCCTCCTTCACCTGGAAGGAGGGTATATTGACCTTGCGCCCGTTGACCGTCACGTGTCCATGGCGGACCATCTGTCGCGCGTCCTTGCGGGATGATGCAAGCCCGCCCCTGTACACTACGTTATCCAGCCTGCTTTCGAGCAGGAACAGCAGGTTCTCACCGGTTATACCCTGCTGCCGTGAGGCCTTGCCATAATAGCGGCGGAACTGTTTTTCCAGCACTCCGTATATCTTTTTCGCCTTCTGCTTCTCGCGCAGCTGCAGCAGGTATTCCGTCTCCTTGATACGTCCTCGCCCGTGCTCTCCGGGCGCATACGGCCGCCTCTCCATGGCACACTTGTCGCTTTCGCAGCGTGCGCCCTTGAGAAAGAGCTTATCTCCCTCGCGGCGGCACTGCTTGCAGGATGGTTCTGTGTTTCTGGCCATCTCTATACCTACACTCTTCTTCTCTTCTTGGGCCGGCAGCCATTGTGAGGCTGGGGCGTCTCGTCGGTAATGCTGGCGACTTCCAGGCCGTTGGCCTGCAGCGTCCTGATGGCCGTCTCCCTGCCGGAGCCCGGACCCTTCACAAAAACGTCTACCTTTTTTATACCAAATTCCTGTGCTTTCTTGGCGGCATTCTCCGCGGCCAACTGGGCGGCGAAGGGCGTGCTCTTGCGCGAGCCTTTGAAGCCTACGGTTCCCGAGCTGCTCCAGGCGAGCGTGTCCCCGTTCTTATCGGTAATGGTGATGATAGTGTTGTTGAAAGTGGACTTGATGTGCGCCTCACCATGCAGTACGGACTTCTTCTCTTTTCTCCTGCCTCTACTTCTACCTCTCACGGGCTTGGCCAAATCTCAACCTCCTGTTAGATCATGCTGCCGGCATTACCTGCCCGGCATTTATTTCTTCCGCCTCACACCCACTGTCTTGCGCGGACCCTTGCGGGTACGTGCGTTTGTGTGTGTTCGCTGTCCCCTCACGGGGAGGCCTACGCGGTGGCGCAAGCCCTGATAACAACCTATCTCCATCTTTCTCTTGATATTCTGGGCGACCTCTCTCCTCAGGTCCCCTTCCACCTTCAGGTTCTGGTCTATATATGAGCGCAGCCGCACGACCTCTTCGTCGGTCAGGCTGCGCACCTTGGTGTTTCTGTCGATCTGGCAGTTATCCAGTATCTTCTGCGCCGTGGTCCTGCCTACGCCGAAAATATAGGTGAGAGCTATCTCTACCCGCTTGTCCCTGGGAAGATCAACACCTGCTATACGTGCCAAAACCGCTTACCTCCTAGCCCTGTCTCTGCTTATGGCGAGGATTCTGACAGATGACCAGCACCCTGCCATTGCGGCGGATTATCTTGCATTTATCGCACATCTTCTTTACCGACGCCCTTACCTTCATTTCCAGCTTATCCCTTTCCCCGTCCTCTGCGTTATTTATACCTGTAAACGATTCTCCCCCGGCTTATATCGTACGGCGATATCTCGACTACCACCCGGTCACCGGGGAGGATACGAATATAATGCATCCTCATCTTTCCGGAAATATGCGCCAATACCTTGTGGCCGTTTTCGAGTTCAACCCTGAACATCGCGTTGGGAAGCGGCTCAAGTACCGTGCCCTCAACCTCTACGGCGCCTTCTTTCTTCGCCAATCCTCACTCTCCTCGCGCTGCCGCTCAAGTCCTCCCAGCGCGCAAAAATTTTTTCGTACCAGAACTTGTATTCTAACAAACAATACTTTTTTAGTCCATATGCCCAGCTCAAGGCAAAGTTAGTATATAAGGCCCTTCGTCTGTTATGGCAACGGAATGTTCGAAATGTGCGGACAGCTTGCCGTCCTTCGTGCGCACCGTCCAAGCGTCCTCTTCGTCCACTTCCACCTCGTAAGTACCCTCGTTAACCATCGGCTCGAGGGCGAAGGTCATACCAGTCTCCACAAGCGGGCCTCTTCCCGGGGGCCCGAAATTGGGTATCTGTGGCTCCTCGTGCATCTCCTTGCCTATGCCGTGCCCCACGAACTGTACAACCACGGAGAAACCTTTGCCCTCGGCGGTCCTCTGGATAGCGTTGGAGATATCTCCCAGGCGGTTACCCTGTCGGCAGGCATCGATGCCCGCGTAAAGGGATTCCCGGGTAGCATCCATCAGCTTGAGGGCGGCTTTACTGATATTGCCGACGGAATAGGTACGAGCCGCGTCCCCCTGGTATCCGTTCAAAATGACCCCCACGTCCACTCCTATGATGTCTCCCTCCTTCAGGCGGGTCTCGTCCGGTATGCCATGCACCACAACATCGTTTACGGAGGTACAGATGGACGCGGGGAAGCCGCGATAACCCAGAAAAGACGGTATCCCGTTTCGTTCCCTGATATAATCATCCGCCAGCCTGTTGAGCGACTCAGTTTTTGCTCCCGGCTTTATATGTTTTTCCAGCATCTCGAAAACGCCTGCCACTATGCGGCCTGCATCTCTCATTTTCACGATTTCTTCCTGCGATTTTCTTATAATCATTTTTTCTCTTCTATTACCGCTCGTATCTCCTCGAAGACCCCTCCGGGTTCCGCGCTTCCGTCTATGTCCCGCAGCAGCCCTTCGCGGCGGTAATATTCGCTAAGCGGCTGGGTCTTCTTCTCATATTCCTCCAGCCGGGACAGGACCGTCTCCCTGCTGTCGTCATCCCTCTGGTAGAGTTCTCCACCACATTCGTCGCAAACCCCCTCTTCCTGCGGGGGATTATAAAGCAGGTGGTAAACGCTCCCGCATGAACTGCAGGTCCTGCGGGCGGTCAGCCTTTTAACGACCACATCCTGTGGTACCTGTATGTTGATTACGTGGTCGATGTGCATTCCCAGGGACGAAAGCATATCCTTGAGGGCATCCGCCTGTGCCACCGTGCGCGGGAATCCATCCAGTATAAAACCACCGCGGCAGTCGGGAGTGCTGAGCCTGTCCTTCACGATATCTATTACCACTTCGTCTGGGACAAGTTCGCCCCTGTCCATGTATTCCTTTGCCTTGAGTCCGAGCTCGGTTCCCTTTCTCAGGTTCTCCCGGAAGATATCTCCCGTGGAGACGTGCGGTATGGCATAATGAGCGCTGATCTTTTCGGCCTGCGTGCCCTTTCCAGCCCCCGGGGGCCCCAGCAATATAAGGTTCATGCTCTTTTACCTTTCCTGGATCCGCTTACCGTCACCTGAGGAATCCTTCGTAATGGCGCATCTGCAGCTGGGCTTCGATCTGTTTCATGGTCTCCAGGGCAACGCCCACGATGATCATGATGGCCGCGCCGCCGAAGGGTATTTCCCGGGTCCCGAAGAAGTAGAACATAACCGCCGGCAGCAGGGCTACAGCTGCCAGGCCGATCGAGCCGGGCAGGGTGATGCGGTTGATGACCTTGCCGAAGTAAACGGCGGTGGGAGTACCCGGCCTTATCCCGGGCACGAAGGCGCCGTATTTCTTCAGGTGCTCCGCCTGGGTGTATGGATCGAAGACGATATAGGTATAGAAATACGCGAAAAAGAGGATCATTCCCGTATAGATGACGAAATAGAGCCAGCCTTGAGTGAGGCTTTCCGCGAAATTCCTCATACCTGGGATGAACTGCGCGAGCATGGTGGGGAAGAAGATCACCGAGGAAGCGAAGATGATGGGGATTACGCCGGAAGTATTGATCTTGAGCGGTATATAGGTCGTGCCGCCCATGGTCATGCGCCTGCCCCGGATCTGTTTGGCATACTGCACGGGTATGCGCCTCTCGCCCTGATCGAGATAGATCACGGCTACGATCACCGCCAGGCTCATGAATATCGTGATCAGGATGCCGTAGATGATACTGCCGTAGCGCAGCTCGGTCTGGGTTATGAGGGTCCTGAACTCCGTGGGGACGCGGGCGATGATGGAGATGAATATGAGGATGGACATGCCGTTGCCGATACCGCGCTCGGTTATCAACTCACCAAACCACATGAGCAGGGCCATGCCGGCGGTAAGCGTGACGACGATGACAATGCCCTTGAGCCATGTGAACTGTATGATCGCCGCTCCATCGACGTCCTGCTTGGAGAAAGTGTAAACAAGGCCCACGGACTGCATCAAAGCCAGTCCCAGTGTCATGTAGCGCGTCACCTGGGTTATCTTCCTGCGCCCGGACTCTCCCTCCTCCTGCCACTGCTTCAGCTTCGGTATTACGGCTACCAGCATTTCCATGATGATGGCGGAGGTGATGTAAGGCATGATTCCGAGGCCGAAGATGGCTAATTGCGCCAGGGCGCCACCGGAGAAAAAGTTGAGGAATCCCAGGATGCCGCCTTCCTCGATCAGCTTGCCCAACGCCTGCGTGTTTACGCCGGGTGAGGGTATGGCACAACCCAGGCGATAGAGGAGAACGACAATAATGGTGAAGAGGATCTTGCGGCGAAGGTCTTCGACCTTGAATATGTTACGGAAGGTCCGAAGCAAACTATACCACCTCTATGCTTCCTCCGGTGGCCTTTATCTTGGCCATGGCGCCGCGCGTGAAGGCGTGCGCCTTCACGACGAGCTTGCGCTCGAGCTCTCCCCTTCCCAAGACTTTTACGTCTTTTTCCAGCTTCCTGATTATCCTTTTCTCCACCAGGTTTTCCGGAGTAACGGTATCGCCGTCCGCGAAAGCGTTGAGCTTCTCCACGTTTATCAGGTGAAACTCTTTCTTCGCCCTGGGTTTGAAACCGCGCAGCTTCGGCACCCGCCTCTGCAGCGGCATCTGGCCGCCCTCGAAGCCGATGCGTGTCTTGCCGCGGGCTTTCTGCCCTTTCATGCCCCGGCCGCTGGTCTTTCCATGCCCTGACGAACGCCCCCTCCCCACTCGCTTGGGAGCTTTTTGGGAGCCTTCCGCGGGCTTGAGGTCGTTGATTTTCAGTGTCATGTTACTCACCTGTTCCGATCTGCGGGGACTTGCGGGATATCCCTGGGGATCAAACCCTTTCTCCTTCCCAGGGTTCCACCTCTACCAGGTGGCTTATCCTGTCGATCATGCCTTTTATCTCCGAGGTATCTTTCTGCACCACGGAGTGGTTCATTTTCTTCAAACCCAGGGCGCGCACCGTCTTTCTCTGTACCGGCGGCCTGCCGATGGGGCTGCGCATGAGGGTTATGCGCAGCATCTTGCTCTTCTCGCTCATGCCTTGGACGCCTCCTTGGCCTTGCTCAGCTGCGCCTTGCGCATTGCTGCGACTTCCCGCGTATGGCTGATGGACCTCAAACCTTCGATCGTTGCCTTGACGACGTTAACGGGGTTGCGCGAGCCGTAAGTCTTGGTCAGTATATCCTGTACGCCCGACAGCTCCATGACCGCGCGTACCGGGCCGCCAGCGATAACGCCCGTACCTTCACTGGCCGGCTTGAGCAGCACGCGCGAGGACTCGTATTTCCCGACCACCTTATAGGGTATAGTGGTCCCGCGCGTCGGCACCTTGAACAGTCCGCGTTTGGCCCTTTCCACTCCCTTCTGGATGGCCAGTGGCACCTCGCGCGCCTTGCCATATCCATAGCCCACCATGCCCGCCTTATCCCCGACAACGACCAGGGCGGTGAAGCTGAACCGGCGGCCTCCTTTAACCACTTTTGCCACACGGTTTATATGGATTACTCTCTCCTCCAATTCAAGGGCCGTAGGGTCTACCTTGGGCATATACAACCTCCACGTTTCTCATTTCCATACGTCATCAGAACACCAGGCCTCCTTCGCGGGCCCCTTCCGCCAGGGCCTTTACCCTCCCGTGGTAAAGGTTGCCTCCGCGCTCGAATATCACCTTTTCCAAGCCTTTTTCGCGTGCCCTCTTTGCAAGGACACGTCCTACTTCCATGGCAACCTCGCTCTTAGCCTTGTCATTCAGCTCGAGGTCTTTCTCTATGCTCGACGCGCTGGCCAGCGTACAGCCGTTCGTGTCGTCTATGAGCTGTGCATAGATGTGCCTGTTGCTGCGAAATACCGACAGCCTCGGTCTTTCCGGGGTGCCGGATATCTTCTTGCGCACTCGCCTGTGGCGACGCGCCCTTCCCAGCCGCCTAGGATCGGTTTTTTTCATCCCGAGCTCACTCTTTCGTTTCTCGTCGTCAGGGTCAGACCGCGGTCTTTCCGGCCTTGCGCCTTACGTATTCCCCGGCATAACGCACGCCTTTGCCCTTGTATGGATCCGGCTTGCGCAGAGCCCTGATCTTGGCCGCAGTCTGTCCTACCTTCTGCTTGTCGATACCTTTAATCCTTATCTTGGTGGGCGTAACCAGCTCAAACTCTATCCCCTCTGGTGCCTTAACCAGTACCGGGTGGGAAAAACCCAGGGTGAGTTCGATATCCTTGTCCTTGGCAACGGCGCGGTAGCCGACTCCATGTATCTCCAGGTTCTTTTCAAAACCCCTGGTCACACCCTCCACCATATTGGCGAGCAGCGAGCGGGTTAGTCCGTGCAGGGACTTGTGCGGGACCGAATCCGTTGGTCGCTTGACCAGCAGACTTCCCTCCTCCATCCCGATTATCATATCGGGATGGAACTCGCCTGAGAGCTCCCCTTTGGGACCCTTGGCCGTTACCTTATTGCCCTCTATGCTTACCTCCGCCCCCTCCGGGACGGGTATGGGCATCTTTCCTATCCTCGACAATTCCCTAACCTCCAGCTCTCCGTCACCATACGTACGCTATCACTTCGCCCCCGACGTTCTTCTCCCTGGCCTCACGGTCAGTGATAACGCCATGGGAGGTGGAGATTATAGCGATCCCCAATCCTCCCAATACGCGGGGCACTTCCGTCCTCTTGCTGTAGACCCGCAAGCCCGGCTTGCTTATTCGCTTGATGCCGTTTATCAATTGCTCTCGGTTAGGCCCGTATTTCAGGGTCAACTTCAAGCTGTCGTAGCTCTCGCCTTTGACCACTTCGTATCCGGCGACATAACCCTCTTTCACCAGTATCTCGGCGATTGACGACTTTATCTTGGAGACAGGCATCTCCACTACTTCATGATGGGCGGTACAGGCATTGCGGATACGGGTCAGCATGTCCGCGATGGGATCGGTCATAGTCATGCTTTTACGCCTCCCCTCACCAGCTAGATTTGGTCATTCCCGGGATCTCGCCTTCGTGAGCGAGTTCGCGCAGGCAGATACGGCAAAGATTGAATTTGCGCAAATATCCCCTTGAGCGTCCGCAACGCCTGCACCGGTTGTAACCCCGAGTGCTGAACTTGGGAGGTCTCCTCTGTTTGGCAACCAACGACTTCTTTGCCATTAAAGCCTCTCCTTATCACTTACCGCGGAAGGGCATTCCCATGGCATCCAGTAATGCCAGCCCTTCCTCGTCCGATTTCGCAGTAGTCACTATGGTTATGTCCATACCCCTGATCCTGTCGATATCATCGTAATCTATCTCCGGGAACACGAGTTGTTCGTCCAGTCCCATGTTGAAGTTCCCCAACCCGTCGAAAGACTTGGGGTTAAGGCCACGGAAGTCTCTTACCCTCGGGATGGCCAGCGAGGTAAGCCTGTCCATGAACTCGTACATGCGGTCGCCTCGCAGGGTGACCTTGCATCCTACGGACATGCCGGCGCGGAGCTTGAATCCCGCTACGGACCGCTTTGCCCGGTTCAGCCTGGCCTTCTGGCCGGTGATCAAGGCTATATCTTTCATTGCTCCGTCTATAACCTTGGGATCGTGCGCGCCTTCTCCAACCCCCATGTTCACCACGATCTTCTCAAGGCGCGGGACCTCCAGGTCGTTGACGTATGCAAACCTCTCCCTCAGGGAGGGCACAACTTCCTTGCGGTATCGCTCTCTTAGCCTGGGTACCATGCTTCCTTCCTTCTGACCACTCTCTCTATCAGTCAAGGTCCGCCCCGCACTTGCGACATACGCGCCTCTTGCTCCCCTCTGCGTCTATGCGATATGCAACCCTGATGTTATGGTCGCAGGAATCGCAGACCAGGGATACGTTCGAGATGTCGATAGGCGCTTCCTTGGTGATGATGCCGCCTTGGGGGTTCTCCTGGGTGGGGCGGGAATGCTTTTTAACCAGGTTGACACCCTCGACGATAACTCGTCTTTCCTCGGGGAAACTCTTAAGGACTTTTCCCTGCTTCCCTTTATATTTACCGGCGAGAACCTCTACCTTGTCGCCCTTTTTTATCTTCAAACCACTCACTCGACCCTCTCCTTAAACCAGTGCTTACGGCGACCCCCTCGTTCGGCCCCTACAACACCTCCGGAGCCAGGGATATTATCTTCATAAACTTCTTCTCGCGGAGCTCCCTTGCCACGGGGCCGAAGATACGGGTCCCGCGAGGATCTTTCAACTCGTTTATCAGCACCACGGCGTTCTCGTCGAACTTGATATAGGACCCATCCTGCCTGCGGCGTTCTTTCTTCGTCCGCACCACTACCCCACGCACTACTTCTCCTTTCTTGACGGCTCCGCCTGGCGTGGCCATCTTTACCGTGCCCACCACTATATCGCCGACGTACGCATAACGGCGGCCCGATCCTCCCAGGACCTTGATGACCAGTAATTCCCGGGCGCCGGTGTTGTCGGCGATCCTTACTCGCGATTCCGCCTGTATCATGATCTTCCTCCGAATCGCGGACTCATACTGCTATTCCGCCTTCTCCACGACCTCCAACAGGCGCCAACGCTTGCTGCGTGAGATCGGCCTGGTCTCCATGATGCGCACCAGGTCGCCGACATGGCACTGGTTGTCCTCGTCATGTGCCATGTACCTCTTGCTGCGGCGCACGATCTTGCCGTATAGCGGGTGGGGCTTGCGAGTCTCCACGTTCACCACGATGGTCTTGTCCATCTTGTCCGAGACCACCGTGCCTACTCGCACCTTCCTCCTGCTTGTCCTCTCCGCCATCTCTGGTTCCCTTCCTCTTAAGCGAATATCGAGGCTCAGGATGCCTCCTCGCTCAATTCCTGTTCCCTTATAACCGTACATATGCGCGCGATATCTCTCTTGGCCTCAACAATCCTCGAGGTATTGTCCAGCTGCCCCGTGGCCGCCTGAAAGCGCAAATTGAACAGCTCTTCCTTGGCTTCTTTAAGCCTGCCCAGCAGCTCCTCGTACGAAAATTCCCGAAGTTCGCTCGCCTTCAAATCATTCACCACCCGTGGTCTCCCTCTTCACGAAACGGCACTTCATGGGCATCTTGTGTGCCGCCCTGCGCATGGCCTCTGCGGCGGTGCCTTCCGGCACCCCGGACAGCTCGAACATCACGCGCCCGGGCTTGACGACCGCGATCCAGTGATCCGGGTTACCCTTGCCGCTTCCCATGCGCGTCTCCGCCGGCTTTTTCGAGACCGGTTTATCGGGAAAGATGTTTATCCAAACCTTGCCGCTTCTCTTCACGTGCCTGGTAATGGCCACCCTGGCTGCCTCGATCTGGCGGGCGGTTACCCAGGAAGGCTCCAGCGCCTGGAGCCCGAAGTCCCCGAAATTGACCTTGGTGCCTCCCTTTGCCTGCCCCTTCATGCGGCCTCGCTGTACCTTTCTATATTTGAATTTCCGAGGCATCAGCATGGGCTCTATTCCTCCTCGTTATCTTCGCTTTTATCGCTCTCGCCAGAGGATTTCTCGCCCTCATCACTCTCGCCGGCGGGCTTTTCACCCTCATCACTCTCGCCGGTCTCGCCGGCGGGCTTCTCGCCCTCTTCCTTTTCGCCCGGCTCGCTGACCGCTTCCTCGCGCTCCGGTCCTGGGGCGGCCTCCTCGATTTCGGCCTTCTCCTGGGCCGGCGCGGCCGCTACACCGGACTTTTTGCCCGCCGCCGGTCCTTTTCTGTCCTCAGCAACTGCTTTTTCCCTGGGCCTACGTTCGGGCTCGGCGATCATTCCCTTGTATATCCAGACTTTTACGCCGATGGCACCCATGGTCGTGTGGGCGACGAACATCCCGTAGTCTATGTCAGCCCGCAGCGTCTGAAGCGGCACCTGCCCCTCCCGGTACCACTCCCTGCGGGCCATCTCTGCACCACCCAGCCGCCCCGCGCAGGAGACCTTTATACCTTTGGCTCCCGCCCGGATGGCATTCTGCACGGACCTTTTCATCGCCCGCCTGAAGGAGACCCTGCCTTCCAGTTGCTCCGCTATGTTCTGGGCTACCAGGAAAGCATCCAGCTCCGGTGCGTTTACTTCCTGGATGTTGACCTGGACGTCCTTGCCGGTCATCCTGGCAAGATCTCGTTTTATGCGGTCCACCTCCGAGCCTCTCCGTCCGATTACGATACCGGGCCTGGCGGTAAAGATATCGACCTTTATCCGCTTGGTGGTACGTTCTATCTCCACGCGGGAGACGGCCGCTCTTCTCAAATGCTGCTTGATATAACGGCGTATCGCGAGGTCCTCCTGGAGCAGATCGGCATAGTCCCGGCTGGCAAACCAGCGCGATTTCCAATCATATATGACTCCCAGGCGAAAACCGTATGGATGGACCTTCTGACCCACGCTCTCATCCTTTCCTTCGCGCTCCGCCGCGCCGCTTCGAGCCGCGGCGACCCTTCTCTTCGAGCTCTTCACGCTCACCGACTATGACCGTTATATGGCTGGTCCGCTTACGGATGCGGGTCGCTCTGCCGTAAGCACGCGGCCTCCATCTTTTCAGCGTCGGTCCTTCGTCTACGTAACAATTGACCACCATCAGGTCGTCGGCCCTGAGGCTGTCGTTGTTCTCCGCATTGGCAACCGCCGACTCCAGCACCTTGCCCACCAGGCGCGCTGCCCTCTGGGGCGAGAACGTGGTTATAAACCTCGCCTCTTCCAGGTCCTTACCGCGTATAAGGTCGGCGATCTGGCGTACTTTGTACGGCGATACGCGTATATACTTGCCTACCGCACGTACTTCTACGCCTCCTTCGGCTGTTTCCGCCATATTCCTCTCCTGCCTCCTGCTATTCCGTCATGTCTACTTCAGACGGACGGGACGCTCGTGTGCGTGACCGTGCCTGGTGCGGCGCCGCGTGGGCGCGAACTCGCCCAGCTTGTGTCCGACCATGTTTTCGGTAACGTATACCGGCACATGTCTCTTGCCGTCATGTACCGCTATTGTGTGCCCGACCATTTCCGGAAAGATCGTCGAGCGGCGGGACCAGGTCTTGACGACACGCTTCTCGTTGCGCCGATTTAGCTCCTCGATCTTGAAGTAGAGCTTATCGTCTACAAAAGGGCCTTTCTTCAGCGACCTGCCCAAGACTACCTCCCTATCTTTCAGCTCTTCTTGCGCCGTACGATGTACTTGTCGGACGGCTTGTTTTTCTTACGAGTCCTGTAACCCAGAGTTGGTTTGCCCCATGGAGTCACCGGGTGACGTCCCGCCGAACTCTTGCCCTCGCCGCCGCCGTGGGGGTGGTCCACGGGGTTCATAACCGTACCCCTTACCGTAGGACGCCGCCCTTTATAACGGCCGCGTCCGGCCTTGCCTTCGGACAGGAGTTCGTGCTCTACGTTGCCGATCTGGCCGATGGTAGCGCGGCACTTGATGTCCAGCAGCCGCACCTCGCTGGAAGGGAGGCGCACGTGGGCGAAATCTCCCTCCTTGGCCATGAGCTGGGCCGCGCCGCCGGCTGAACGTACCATCTTGCCTCCCGCCCCCGGCTTGAGTTCGATGTTGTGTATGGTCGTACCAACGGGGATGGAGTAAAGCGGCAGAGCGTTACCGGGTTTTATGTCGGCTTCAGGTCCCGACATGACCTTGTCTCCCACCTTCAGTTTCAAGGGTGCCAGGATGTAACGTTTCTCTCCGTCCTCGTAGTGCAGGAGAGCGATGCGCGCACTGCGGTTGGGATCGTACTCGATGGCGGCCACTTTGGCGTCGATATTGTCTTTGTCCCGCCTGAAATCCACGATACGGTACTTGCGTTTGTTCCGGCCTCCCTTGTGCCGCGTTGTTATCCTGCCCTTATTGTTGCGCCCCGCCTTATAGTTCATGGGCGCGAGAAGAGTCTTCTCCGGCTCTTTCTTGGTGATCTCCGAGAAGTCGGAGACGGAGGTGAATCTCCTGCCCGGCGAGGTCGGTTTATATCTCTTGGTGCCCATGTTCATACCACCTGTGATCTCTCAGCCCAACGGGCCTTCGAAAAACTCTATACTGTAGCCAGGGGCCAGGGTTACCACGGCTTTCTTACGCGCCGCTGTCTGGCCGGATGTCCAGCCCTGCCGCTTGGGCTTGGGGGGGACTTTAATGGTGTTCACTCCCGTTACCTTGACGTTGAATATCTCCTCCACGGCCTTACGCACCTGTGTCTTATGGGCTTTGGGATGCACCTCAAACGTATACTTGTTATGGTCGATGAGGGAGTAGCTCTTCTCCGAGATTATCGGCCTGATGATCACATCATGCGCGCCCTTCATCTTCCACCCCTTCCTGCAGTTTCGCCAGGGATGACCTGGTAAAGATCACCCTGTCGTTTGCGAGTACGTCATAGGTGTTCAAGTGCTGCAACCACGTAATCTCCACGAAGGGAAGGTTGCGGACCGATTTGACCAGGTTCTCGTCCTCCTCCGCCAGCACCAGGAGGACGTAATCATCCACGCCCAGTGCCTGGAAGAGTGATGCCGCCAGCTTGGTCTTGGGTTCGCTAAGCGAGAAATCCTCGAGCACTATTACCTGGTCTTCCTCCGCCCGGGTGCTCAGAGCGGAGCGCAGTGCCTGCTTGCGCACCTTTCTGTTCACCTTGAAGGAAAAGCCGCGGGGTTGAGGCCCGTGCACCGTGCCTCCTCCCCTCCAGAGCGGGGAGCGTATGGAGCCGGCGCGGGCCCTGCCCGTACCCTTCTGGCGCCATGGCTTCGCACCGCCACCCCTCACCATGCTGCGGGGCCTGGTGGAAGCCGTCCCGCTGCGGGCAGCGGCCAGCTGGCGGCGGACTTCAAGATGCATAACGGGCATATTGGGCTTGTAGCCGAAATAATAATCCTTCAGCCCTATACCACCCTTCTGGTTTCCCTCTATGTCGTATACCGGTACTTCCTTCATCGCGATTCCTATCTATCAGGTAAGGACATGCGCTTTCTTCTTGCGCTTCTTACGCGCCTTTACCGACTCCCTTATGACCAGCAAACCCCCATCAGGGCCTGGAACGCTGCCCCGCAACAAGAGGAGGTTTCGCTCCGCTTTCACGTCGACTACCTCAAGGTTTTGGGTGGTGATCTTCTCCGCTCCCATGCGGCCCGGCATGCGCGTCCCCCTGAAAACCCGGGAAGGTGTAGCGCATGCGCCTATGGCTCCGGGGGCACGGTGGAAATGAGCTCCATGCGAGCCCGGTCCGCCGCTGAAGTTATGGCGTTTGATCACTCCCGCGAAACCTTTGCCGCGAGACCGACCCGTGATGTCCACCCGGTCTCCCTTGGAGAAAACATCCGCGGTGATCAGCTGGCCCAACTCGTACTCCTTTATTTCTTCTACCCGCAACTCGGCCAGATGCCGCCGGGGCTCCAGTTCCTTGCTCTCAAAATGACCTCTCTGCGGCTTGTTCAGCCTCTTCTCTCTCACGTCACCAAAACCCAGCTGCACGGCGTCGTAGCCTTCCTTGCTCGCGGACTTTATCTGTGTGACCGTGCAGGGTCCCGCCTCGACCACCGTCACGGGTATCGCCTTGCCCTCGTCGGTGAAGATCTGGGTCATGGCTATTTTCTTGCCCAAGATTCCTTTCAACTTACACACCTCTCCCGCGGCCGCGCTCTCGCAGCCGTCTCCGGGGTAAATCTTACAGTTTTATCTCGATATCAACTCCGGCCGGCAGGTCCATGCGCATCAGAGAGTCGACCGTCTTCGGCGTAGGCTCCATGATATCGATGAGCCTCTTGTGTACGCGCATCTCGAAATGCTCACGTGAGTCCTTGTCCACGTGCGGCGAGCGGATAACGCAATACACGTGTTTCTCCGTCGGTAGAGGTACCGGGCCGGAGATGGAAGCGCCCGTACGCCTCGCTGTCTCCACGATCTGCTTCGCGGATCGGTCGACGATCTCGTGATCGTATGCCTTGAGCCTTATCCTGATCTTCTGTTTCGGTTTTGCCATCCTAGCCCCCACTCCTGCTGCCGCAGATGACAGCCTGCATCGCGAAAGCCAAGCTTCCCGCAACGCGAGAAGCCGTATTACGAGGAGTCCGCGACGAAGCAAGCCCGATTGGGCTCCACGTTCCGCCAGCCAGATCATCCCCACGACGGTATCCAGTGCCTGTCCTGGCGCAGCCAGGCCAGGCCTGGCACTTATGCGATCGAAAGAACACCAAATCTTCGTCCTTCCCTACTTGATTATCTGAGTTACCCTTCCCGCTCCCACCGTGCGGCCTCCCTCGCGGATGGCGAAGCGCAGGCCTT
>CAZGWK010000008.1:0-83488 GCA_964529285.1 uncultured Actinomycetota bacterium | reverse complement strand
ATACCTTTAGTACGGGCCACCTGGGGTCAGCCCTCCATTATCAACAACGGGGGTCAGGCCTACATAGAATTTTTGGATCAGGCAATGGGGTCAGCCGTTCAATATATAATATGCAAAGGTTATCAGGCCGGGACATTCGCCGATGTCCAGGTGCTGACACGCCGGGACAATACGGCCAGGCGTTCAGCGTTCTTTTCAACGCGGGGGCTCTGTGATGAGGTATTTCCAGCTGCGCAACCACGTGTTATTCTTCGACTTACTGAAAACCTGTGTTGTAATATTCAGACGATATTCAGATGTGATCGAGAGCTTGCAAGGGGCTTGTCATTGAGGCCCCCGTTGTTGATAATGGAGGGCTGACCCCAGGTGCCGGAAGTACTTTCTCAAGATATCGGCGATGTAGAGGTTGAATACCTGCACTATGATGGCGATGGACCTGCCGTTATAATGCTCCACGCCACCGGTTTCCTGCCCTGGCTCTGGCATCCCATAGCAAGTGAGCTGGCGGGGAGCTATCGCGTGTTCGCGCCTTACTTCTGCGACCACAGGGTGTTCGATCCCGAGGAAGGCGGTTTGAGCTGGCTCACCTTGGCCGACGACCTGGCTGCACTCATCGAGCGTCTCGAGATCGGCGAGCCCTTTATCGTGGGTCATTCCATGGGCGCGACGGTTGCGTCGATGGCCGAAGCATTGAAAGGCCCGCTCGCATCACGCATGATGCTCATCGAGCCCATTCTGCTTCCCTCGGGATTCTATGAGATCGAAATCACGGTGGAGCAGCATCCCCTGGCCTCTAAATCCATCCGGCGCCGCAACGCATGGAACGACGGGGCGGAAGCGAGAGACTACTTGAGAAACAAGCCGCTCTTTCAGAACTGGGACCAGGAGATGCTTGACCTATATATCCAGCGCGGGATGACCGAGGCTGACAACGGCGGGTTGACGCTTGCCTGCAACCCAAAGCGGGAAGCGGCACTGTTCATGGGTGGAATGGTGAAAGATCCATGGCCGCTCCTGGAGAGGATCTCGTGCCCTGTCCTCCTGGTGGAAGGCGGGACGAGCGAGAACAGCACGGTGATCGACCTCAAGCGCGCGGCATCCGTAATACCGGAGGCAAGGCTCGAGATAGTGCCGGACGCTGGACACCTCGTGCCGATGGAGAAACCGCGCGAAGTTCTCGCGTTGATACGCGAGTTCTTCGATCACCGGACCGGCTGACCTATCCACTGCAGCATCCAGATTCTCACCTGGGGCCCCCATTTCAACAAAATCGTATGTGAACGTGGTCAGAAAAAGACCTTTCACGGTTTTTCTTTCATGGCTCCATCCTCTCAGAACTTAGAGCCTTCGGGAAAGTCGGGGCGGTTCATTGCATGGAATGTGGAGACCCCAGTTGTTGAAAATGGAGGGCTGACCCCATCTTTCCAGAGGATGCGCACGCGCGCGAAGAGGAGGGTGGATACCGCCACGCAGGCAAGGGCGAGGATCCATGCCCACAGGTAGCTGCCAGAATGGTCGAATATTAACCCGGTGATCACGGGACCGGCTGCGCCCCCGGTGGCCCCGCCCGTGGTTACGGCACCGAATATGGCCCCCATGTTGGCCTTGCCGAAAACCTCCGCGCACACCGCCGGTATTACCGGTCCGTACGCGGCATATCCGAAGCCGAACACGGCCGCGAAGATCATGAGAGACCACACCTCGCGCACGAAGATGAGGGTGGTCAGGCTAACCAGCAGCACCGCGCAAGCCGGATAGATCGCGTTCTTCTTCTCTCGCGTACGGTCCGACAGCCTCCCGAAGAAAAACCTCCCCGCGATGGAGGTAGCGCCGTACACCACTATCGACCACTCCGCCCAGGCCTTGGAGATACCCTGGTCCGTGGCGTACGGCACCAGGTGGACCATGACTCCGTACAGGGCGATGACGATGAGGACGAATGCGGTGAAGAGCAGCCAGAAGGATGAGGTGCGCATGGCTTCCCGCAGGGTGAGACCGCCCGGGAGCGGGGTCTCAACAGCGGCCTGCACACCGGCCACCGGCTCTCCTTCGTCGTCCGACGGTTTCTCCTTCGCCCTCAGCAGGAAGAAAGCGGGTATGGTCAGGACGATCGCCACGTATCCCAGGAACTGGAAGGACGCCCTCCAGTCCCACTGCGACTGCACCGCCCCGGTGAGACGGGGAAGGATCATGGTGCCGAAACCTATGCCCATGGTAGCCAAGCCAAGGGCCACACCCAGGCGGCGGCGGAACCACATGGCCACCGAAGTGTTGGAGGGCACGAGCCCGATGCCGTTTCCCCCGATGCCGAAGACGATACCGAAGAAGAACACCAGGGCGAAGAGGCTGCCTGCGCGCGAGCACATCCACAGGCCTAGCCCGGAGATGAGAGCTCCTCCCACCATCACCCAGCGCGGGCCGTAGCGGTCCACCAACCTGCCGGTGACCGGCGCCAGGAAGGCGTAAACCAGCACGCACACGGTGAAGGGGAGGGAGGCCGCGCCGCGGCCGATATCAAGCTCCTGCGAGAATCCCTTGATGAGCACGGTCTGCGTGGCGCGCACGCCGTAGTTGACGAACATGACCATGAAGGCCACGCCCACGACTACCCAGCCGTAATACAACTTCTCCCTGGTCTCGCTCAAGTTGTCCCCTCTCAGGAGAGCGGCCGCAAACCCGACAGGCCCTCAAGGCAAGCCCGTATCCCCCGCACTGCGCCCGACAATCCTTCACTGCCCGAAGCGCAGGCTGTAGTCACGCAGGACTGCCGCCGCGTCCACCGCCTCCTCTACATCGTCGAAGATCGGGAAATCCACCTGGCGGCGCGATCCTACGCGCACCTCACCCGTACACAGCAGGCTGAAGATGAGAGGCTTAGCGTATTTCCTTATCATCGCCCCCAGGTCAGGCAGTATGTTCTTCTGCAGGCTCTGTATATTCCCCCTTATCTGGTCGCCCGAGGATATGCGGGCGATCAGCAGCATGATCACCCCGTCGACGAAATCCTGCTCCAGCAGACGGTCGATGATATACACCCGCGCATCGGCGTCGTGCACGTCACCCAGGTCCACGGGGTTGGAGATGTCGATGACCCCCGCCCGCAGGTGCGCCCTGATATCCTCCACCAGGGACGCGGGCAGCGTGGGGAACTCGAACCCGCGCCGGGCGCACTGGTCGGAGGCCAGTACCAGTATGCCTCCGGTGGGCGAGACCAGGGCGATGCGGTTGCCGCGCAGAGGAGGCAGGGAGAACACCTTGGCATATCCGGCAAGATGGGCCAGACGGTCCACGCGCAGGATCCCCGCCTGCCTGAAGGCGCCGCTCAAGACGGCATCGTCGTTGGCCAGGGCTGCGGTATGGGACTGGGCGCTCCTCCGGGTAAGCGACTCCACGTTCGCCTTGTAGGCCAGGATCGGTTTATCCACGGCACGTGCGGCCTCCAGAAGTTCCCGGCCGCGTGCCACGTCCTCCAGGTACATGCAGATGACCTCGGTACTGGTATCCCTTCCCAGGTACTCCAGGAAGTCCAATTCGTCCAGGTCGGTCTTGTTGCCCACGCTGATGAATTTGCTGAACCCGGTGTTTTCGTCCTTGAGGCGCGCCAGGAAATCCAGGCCGATACCGCCGCTCTGGCTTATGATGCTCACCCCTCCGCGCGGGAGGTCGGGAGGCAGGGGCACGAAGGGAAGGCAGAGGCCGCTGTGGGCGTTTATGACCGTGAGACAGTTGGGGCCCACGAAGCGGATAGCGTGGCGTCGCGCCGCCTCCACCAGTGCATCGCGGGCGCGGGTGCCGCCTCCTCCGAACTCGTCGAAGCCCCCGGCGGGGATGGCAAGGCGGGCGATGCCCTTGCGTCCGCACTCGTCGACGACGTCGGGCACGGCCGCGGCGGGGACGATGACCGAGGCGAGGTCAACGCTGCCGGGGATCTCGCATACCGAGGTGTATATGGGGTAACCCAGGGCCTCCCCGCCCTTGGGATTGACGCAGTATATATCGCCCTCATAACCCCAGTCGATGAGATTCTGGAGGATATTGAGGCCGAGGTTCCCGGGGCGTTCGGAGACTCCTATTATTGCTACGCTGCGTGCTTCGAATATGCGTTTCATGGCGGCATAATTATAGCACCGCGATGAGATCTCCTGCGCCGGCACGTTCTTCATAACGTCTTGTTTTAGAGCCCGCGCATGGGATATATAATGTCTTTGGGCCGTTAGCTCAGTTAGGTAGAGCACCGGACTTTTAATCCGGGTGTCCTGGGTTCGATTCCCAGACGGCTCACCAGAGAAGATGCAGGCCGGGGGGGGTATATCCCCCGGCCCTTCGCTTAAAGACCTGGATCCCTTGCCTGCGGCATGGTGGGCGTGTTGAAGCTCCTCGGCCGGGCAGTCACATAATCCTTGCATGCGCCCGCGAATAGCCGGACGCGTTGGACAGCCGCCGGTCGAATAATCCCCCCGCGATGGCGTTCCCGTATACTTGGGATCCCGTCATTCCTCCTTGACTACCGGGCAAAATTGATTGTTTAATATACAAATAGTTCGTATGTAAATTTTATGGTATCTAACGATCGGAAGGATGAGCATGGCGAGCGAAGATACCAGCTCAGCAAACGGCTTCGAAAAGATAGTGAATGCTGCCACGAGCATCGCGGAGACCTGGAACGAAAAGACCAACAGCTGGCTGCGAGAGAAACAGATAACCTTCGTGCAGTTCAAAGCTATCATCCTTCTGAACGAGAAAGAGAACCAGACACTGAGCCAGCTGAGCGACGGGTTGTCCCGCACTCGCTGCACCATTACCGGGCTCGTGGACAGGCTCGAGGATAAGGGCCTGGTGAGAAGGAAGCGCAGCCGTAAGGACAGGCGGCTGGTATACGTATCCCTCACCGATAAGGGCAGGGAGCTGGCCGCGGAACTGAGGGAAAAGGTAGTGCCGGAGATATCAAAACTGGGAGAAAAACTGATGGAAAAGCTCACGGATTCGGAAGCCATGGTTTTATATAACGCTCTTAACAAATTGAGCAGCAGCATAGGTGAGGTCCAGATACGCAACATGGCAACAGAGAAAGAGACCTGAAGCATGAGAATCGCAGATTATAAACGCAGCAGGAATAAAAACAGTAAGACGGAGGACAAGGGCCAAGCGCCTGATTCCGAAGAAGTCCACGGCAGCATAGCCCGCGAACCGACGACCGCGCCCCACATGTATCATCATGGGGATGCGGACGGGAATGCGAGGGAGAGCGCAGCGGTCCCGCAGCCGGACGGCAAATGCATAACCGAGATAGGCGCGCGCCTTCGCGATATCCCCTTCTCCCCGCAGCGGCCTTACCTGCTCAGCCTCGCCGACGCGTACCGGCCGGATATGTCGAAGATAAACCGGGACAGGCGCGGCTCCAGGCAGGACGAGGTCCATCCCTATCCCGAGGGATTCGAAAAAGTGGTCTTTCCCAGCCTGGACGGCACCCCCCTGGTGGGGATCCTGGGGCTGCACCGGGACGGGAAGAAAAGGCCGGGGGTGGTCCTCTGCCACGGGCTCCTCGGATCCAAGACCAAAAATTACATACTGGAGGCCGCCCTGGAAGCTTACGACGCCTGGGGTTACAATGTCTTCGCGCTGGACCTGCGCAACTTCGGGGAGAGCCAGTGGCTCTCTGACTCCCCCACCACCGGTGGCTGGAAGGAGGGTCAGGACGTCCTCGGCGCCTGCCGCTTCCTGGGCGAAGCGGAGGAGGTGACCAGCGTGGCGGCCGTGGGGTTCAGCCTGGGCGCCGGCTCAGTGATCAACGCCGCCTATCAATGCAGACAACATCCATACATCACCGGGGGAGCCCTGGCCTGGAGCGGCTATGCCTCCATGGAGCAGATGATGTCCCTCATGAGCAGCCGCCCGCCGCTGGGCGATCCTTTCTTCCCCATCTACGTGGCGTTCATCTGTCTTACCGAGATACGCCGCTTGGAGATACGCCGTCAAATGAGCAAGGAAGCCGCCAGTTTTTGCCTCGGCGATAAGCCTTTCTCCCCTGACTACAGGCGTTATATAAGGGAGGTCGCGGCTCCCCATTACGGCCTCGACGTGGAGACGATGTACGCTCTCTCCAGCCCGAAGGAATTCATCTCGCAGGTGGACGTGCCGCTGATGCTGGTGCACGCAGAGGACGATCCCGTATGCCCTATAAAGGAAATGGAGGAGCTGCGCCGTTCGGCTGAAGGCAACCCCAACGTAGACATCTGGGTGCTGCCGACCGGCTATCACTGCGCGTTCCAGGGGTTCGACCAGAACTGGTACTGGTCCGTGATGCGCGACTTCCTCGACTACTGGGCAGACCGTCCGGAGGAAAACGACTCAGCCGCGACAGCATAGAAGGGGTCACGTCCTAGGGGTCACATCTTTATTTTTGAATTCGTAACCATAAATTGGCAGATTATTCAATAATAAAGATGTGACCCTCAAACCCCCATTCGATTTTAAAGACCTGACCCCTTATGATGGACCGCGGGAGGTGATACAGGTGGCAGTGGAGACCGCGAAGCCGGACATGTCCTGCTATCCCTTCCGAAGGAAGAAGCTCTACCTGGCCATAGTCATACCTTATGCAGCTGTCCTCGCCGCGGCCTTCTTCTATCTCCTGGCCGGGAAAGGCACTTGGGAGCTGGAGGCGAGCACGCGAAAAAAAGGGCGCTATCTCCCCAGCCTGACATACCTGGCCTTCTACTTGGGTATGTGCTATTTCCAGGCTTACTGCTGCGCCTCCCAGGAATGTCCTTATGTCGGGGAGTTCTGCCCCGCCCTCGCGGGCATCTATCCGGCGAATACCCTGGCCAGGATGAAGTATGGAGATGAAGGGGCGGTCAAATCGCAGGGTGCCTTCAAGGCCAACGCTACCGCGGCCGCCTTCTGCTGGGGCGGCATGATGCTCTTTCCCCTCCCCTGGCTGGCCAGGCGCAGCGTCGCAGTGGCCGCCGCATACGTGTTGATACACGCCGTCTATTACCTGTTGCACGGGCTTACCCTCTGCCCAGTCTGCGCCATCCGCCATAGCTGTCCAGGCGGCATGCTGCAAGCGATGCTTCTGAGGCAGGAAGGGTGAGATGCCTTGGAATGCAGGAAATGCGGGGCCTGCTGCATCGCACTCTCAATATCCTCGCTGAACAAGCCGGCGGGAGTAAGGTGCGAATACCTAACCGCGGACAACCTCTGTGCTCTGTGGGGTAAGCGGGAAAGGCCCGAGGTGTGTTCCGCGTTCCGGCCCGATCCGCTGTTCTGCGGCAGCAGTTTCGAGGAAGCGCTGGAACTGATGAAGGCGATGGAGGGGTTGGAATAGACGGTCGACGTATTGTACAACGATGCATGGAGGGGGCACAGATATGAGTGGGAGCCCGGCAGAGCAACTGGCGCATTCGCTGTGCACGGGCACACGTTCCGCGCTAACTTTTTCCAGGTACTTCCTGTGGACGATGCGCGAACATCCCGCGGAGGAAAAAGGTATGGTCGATGTCGGAGACGCCGGTATCTTTTACCGTACCTGGGGCCGGGGAGAGCCGGTGCTGCTGCTGCACGGCGGATTCGTATTCGCCGAGACATGGGCTGGGCAGATACCGGCGCTGGCGCAAAGATACCGCGCGGTTGCACCCGATTCGCGCGGGCACGGCCGCAGCACCCTGGGCACCAAACCGCTCACCTACCGGCAGCTGGCGGACGATATGGCGGCGCTGGTGGAAAAGCTGGGCCTGGGCGGCGTTCACCTCGTGGGGTGGAGCGACGGCGGCTGCACCGGTCTCGCCATGGCCCTGCAGCGGCCCGATCTCGTGCGCAGCATGGTGCTGCTGGGCACTCCCTTCAACACCGATAATTACACCGCCGAGGCCAGGAAGGAGATCGATAAAGTCCTGAAACCGCGCTCTCTTTTCATGCTGGGCCTGAGGTTTATGCGCCGCCTGATGACCTCCGAGCCGCACCGGGGCGGAGAGTTCCTGGAGAAGATGACCCGCATGTGGAGAGGGATGCCAGATTTCACCGTGCAAGATCTGGGCCGCATCGAGGTTCCCACCCTGGTGATAGGCTGCGACCGCGACGAGTACCTCTCCCTGTGGCCCGACCCGCTCCAGGTCTTCAAGGATACCGCCGCGGCTATCCCGGGCGCGCGGCTGGAGGTCGTCAGGGGAGGCACCCATTTCGTCAGCCTGGAACGGTCGCGCGAGGTAAACGCATTCATCCTCAGCTTTATCGACTCTCTTTAGAGGGTATAAACATCCCGCCCCTATATTTCGATAATGATTATGTAAGTGATGGCAAGACAAAAGAGGTGATGAACTTGGCGGGGACTTTCAGCCGAAGCATGCAGATATTCAAGGAGAGCCTTGGAGTACTCAAGCAGGACAAGGAACTCGTGCTCTTCCCCCTGCTATCCGGGATAGTGATGCTTATAATCACCGCGTCTTTTTTTATCCCTATCGTAATGCTCACGGGGATCAAAGACGGCGAGTTCGAGAACAACGTCCTGTATTACGTAGCCCTCTTCGTCTTCTACCTCATCGGCTACTTCGTGGTCATCTTCTTCAACACCGGCCTCATCGCATGTGTCCAGATACGTCTGAGCGGTGGAGACCCCAGGTTCGGCGACGGCATGCAGTACGCGGTGGGGAACCTGGGCAAGATAGCGGGATGGGCGCTGATCTCGGCGACGGTGGGTCTGATCCTGCAGACGATACGGGAACGTGCGGGCCTGCTGGGACGGATCGCGTCGGGTCTGTTCGGAATGGCGTGGAACCTCATCACTTTTTTCGTGATCCCGGTGATGATATTTCAGCAAGCAGGCGTGATAGATTCCATAAAGCAGTCAGCCTCGCTGTTCAAGAGGACCTGGGGCGAGAACGTGGTCCTGCGTTTCTCCCTCGGCTTGATTATGTTCCTCGCGGGGCTGGTGGGTGCCGTGCCCGTCGCCCTCGCTGTCATGACGAAGTCGGTGGCGGTCATCGTCGCCGTGGGAGCCGTGGTGTTGCTCTACTGGTTCGCGCTCGGCATCATCGGAGCCGCCTTGAACGGTATCTTCGCGACCGCCCTGTACAACTACGCCATGACCGGAACCGTGCCGGCGGCGTTCAGCCCGTCGGTTATTTCAGCCGCCTTCGAGCAGAAGACCTCCAAGAGTCTCTTCTCCCGCTAGGCCTGGGGTCAGCCCTCCATTTTCAACACCCGGGGTCAGGCCTCAACAATCAACATGATATGTATGCCGGCCAGGGGTCAGTTCTCCACATTCCCCGAAATCACCAACGAAAGTGTCCCATATCCGGGGCTGACCCCACTATCGGGACGTTTTTGTCCCATGTCCGGGGCTGACCCCATCAGGTGATGCCGGCGTAGGGGTTGGCGCCCTGGCGCGTGGGAGGGGGCCCGCAGTAGGCGATGCTTCTCAGCCAATCCCGTATCGCCGCATTCGATGCCTCGGGCATGGTATAGGTACAGCAATGGCCACCTCCCGCGATGACGGCCAGTTTCGCGTGCGGGATCTTGCCCGCCAGCTGCACGACGGTCTCGTCGCCGACCAGGCGGTCCTCCTCTCCCCGCAGTACCAGAGCGGGCACGTTTATGTCCCGCAAGCGTGCCGTGAAGGATATCTTCGCCCCCGCGATGATGCGGTCCAGGTAGGCGGCCGGCCCGCATGCCATGCCGTAGCGCATGATATATTCCACCAGTTCCGCGTTTCCCGGAGAAGGGTCCAGCACTGCGCCGCGCCTCCTGCCCACCCAGCGCAGCAGGCTCCTGCGCCGGTCCATGGGGAGGAAGGGAAGAAAAGCAAACTGGCTCACGAAGGTAGCCAGGGTGAAGGCGTTCATGCCGAAACCTCCCCGGCGCGGGCGGTCCATGGTGTTGCAAAGGATGATACCGGACAGTCGCTGCGGATTAGCGAGTGCTATCTCCTGGGTGACCATGCCACCGAAGGACTCCCCCACCACCACCGCCTTTTCCAGCCCCAGCTCGTCCATGAGGGCGATGACGCTGCCCGCCCAATCCGACACCGTACTGGCCATACAGGGTCTCCACACCGGCAGGCTGGTGGCGATTACCCGATACGCATCCGAGAGCGCCTCCAGTTGAGGCCGCCAGAACTCCTTGGCCCCCTCCATGCCCGGTATGAAGATGAGGGGCTTTCCCTCCCCCGCCTCCACGTAATCCGGCAAGACGCAGCGTTCTCCTGTCATTCCTCGCTCCTCCGTTTCTCCAGGTAGACCAGGGTAAGGTTGTCGTGGACCGGCTCGGTCCTGAAGATACTGTACCCTTTCTCGGCGTAGATATGGAGAGGCTTATCGCTGAGGTGTCCCGTAAACAGCCTGAACCTCTCCACATCCTCGAAGCGCTCCTCGATCTCCTCCATGAGACGGCTGCCTATGCCGCGGTCCTGGAAGTCCGGGTGCACGATAAGCCTTCCCACGAAGCATGTGCCATCCTTTTCGTAGGCGCGGACCGAGCCCACTATCCTCTCCTCCTCCACCGCCTTGAGGAAGAGCTGGCGATGGAAGTCTTCCCTTATCTCCTCCAGCGTCTGGGTGAGAGGCGGTATGGTGAAATCCCCATACCGGCGCCCCTCGCTCTCGTATGCCGCCTTCTGCAGGGTCAGGATCTCCTCTACGTCCTCGAGCCCCGCCTCGATGATCTCCATGTCGATGATCTCCATGTTAAAGAACCCCGCAACCTGCCGCTTTTTTCCTTACACCAGAGCCCCGCCTTTATAGACCGCCTTCACGCGCCCCATGTTGGAGATATCGTGCAGCGGGTCACCTCCCACCACCACCATGTCGGCGTACTTCCCCGGCTCCAGCGTACCGATGTCCTTGTCCAGGCCCAGAACCTTCGCGTTCACCACGGTGGCGCAGCGCAGGGCCTCGCGGGGGCTCAGCCCCACCTCGACCAGGTTCTCCAACTCACGGTGGAAGTAACCGAAGAAGGCGAAGTCGGCGCCGCCGGAGTCGGTACCGCACCCCAGGATACCCCCCGCCTTCCATATCCTGCGCACGTTCTCGTAAGCGTTGGGGAGCAGCTCGCGCGGCATGGTCTCGTCCATGACCCAATCCTTCTCGACCTCCCGCGCGCTGAAACCGTTGCTTTCGTACTTGTTCAGGTGTTCTGCGACCAGCCTGTAGCATACCGGCTCCAGGAACTCCTCCCCCCGCTCCTCCAGGTCGCGGGATATGCGCTCGAACTCGAAGGTGTCCCTGTATACGTCCAGGGTGGCGATGAGCGCTGCGCCGGAAGCCACGAAGCTCGCAACGTCCTCGCCTGTGAGCAGGCCGTCCATGGGAGTATGATCGAAGGTAGCCGGCCCGTACTGCAACCCCTTGCGAAAAGCGGAGAGCCACATCTGGTGGAAGGCCACGGGCTTGCCCAGCCTGGCCGCCTCGGCGAAGAAGGCATCGTAACCCTCGTCCCCCCACGCGGGCAGCTCCCCTTTTCCCCTGCACAAGGAAAGGTCGCTGTGGCAGGTCTTGACCCAGTCCGCGCCCAGGTCCACCATGCGCCGCACCAGGGCTGCGACGTCTTGTGGAGAATCGGCACGGTCCACCGCCTGCCCCCCCGCGATAAGCTTTGCAGGTCCCTTCAGGTAGGGCACCCATTCGGGTGTGCCCCCGAAACAGGTTATGTAGGAATTGGCGCAGACGATGCGCGGACCGGGTATGCGCCCCTCCTCCACCGCCCGCCTGGCGCCCTGGATGCGCCGGGGGAAGGCCGCGACGTCCCGCACCGTGGTGACCCCACTGTTCACCACCGCCGCCAGGTTCCTCTTAACCTGCCTGCCCAGGGACGCGATGACTCCCGGGGTGACTTTGGGCACGAAGGGCGTGATGAGGTGCACGTGTGCGTCTATGAGCCCGGGGGTGACGTAGGCGCCCCCGAGGTCGACCACCTGCTGGGCCGACAGCCCGCCGCGGTCCGCGGTTATCTCCACGATCCTCTCCCCCTCCACTCGCACGGCCATACCCTCCTGCACGCCTTCCGTCACGCCGTCGACAAGCTTCATGTTCCTGAAAAGAACCATTTCTTATACCTCTTTTCTGACAAGGACAGTCCCCCTCACGCGCGTCACTCCTTCTTGAGAGCCGGAACCTATGGTTCCTTTCTACGCCGCTCGCGTACCGCCCTGCGCAACCTCAGGCTGTATGCCCTGGACTGCACGAACGACCTGGGCTCGAAACCGCAGTAATAAAGGTGCCAGTGATATATCGAAGCGAGGGCGTCCTTCACCTTGCGGCTGGCACTGATGCGCAGGGGATAGCAGCGGCGCATCTCCTGCGCCTCCTCGAAGGTATCCACCCGGGTCATGCGACCGCCCGGCCCCGGCACCACGATGCCGGACTCCGCAAGGGCTCGGTACCTCTCCGCGGTCTCCTCCAGGGTGGGCCCGCACACCAGTGCGCACTGTCCGCAGATCATGGGGACGGGATAGGCGTCTATACCGCTTATACCCATTCTCCTTGCGAACTCCGCCAGGATGCGGTAGCGCTCTGACTCGTCCTCTGGAAGGTCCTCGAGCTCAGGGATGCCCTCCAGGGTCTCCTGCGGCCAGAGCCTGCTGCACAGAACACGCAGCACATCGAAGCGGGGCCATGCGTCCCCCGCCGTCAGGCCGCGCTTGAACATTTGCGAGATCAGCTTGAGCGGGTTCCCGCCGTCGGGCGGCTTATCCACCCACGATTCGATCCAGTGCAGGCCCCAGTTGGAATAGCGTTTGTCCGCGCTCAGGCTGTGCAGGCCGAAACAGGAGATGTGGCAGAGATCGATGTTGTTGCGGCGGCCGCGCGGGTGCAGCTCTCCGTTGAGCAGAATGTACTCTTCCTCCTTCGCGTCGAACATGCGGCTGGGACAGGACCTGGCGCAGCGCTTGCACTTCGCGCAGTAGTCATCGGTGAAATAACGGGGCGGTAGCGCCGGATCGCTCTCCAGGGCGGCATCGCTGAGGACCGCACCGAGGTATATCGAGGCGCCGTATTCCTTCGTCATCAGGTTGCCGCTCCACCCCTGCCCGCCCGCGCCCGAGGCCATGGCCCCCAGGCGCAGCGAGAAAGCCGGACGCGGCCGGAAGACGTAAACGGCGCGGCGGTAATCCGCGCTGAGGGGAACCCCCACGGCGCGGTGGCCGCACGACACGAGGAAGTCGGCCAGCTCCTTCCCGATGCGCTGCAGGCGCTGGTAATTCAAGAACTGGTCAAGGTTGTGGGGGGCGGGCGAGCGCTTGCTGAGAAAATCGTAGATAGCGCCCGCGTGCATGGGCAAGGCCATGGATATCACCGACCTCGCACCCGGCATGGTATAGGAGAGGTCGAGGGATGGTGGCCCGTCCAGCCGTTCCGGCCCCGCGATGCCGACCACGTCGACCCCGCGGGCACGCACGAAATCCTTGATCCTGTCCTCGATCGAAGCCATAAAGCCCCTCCCCCCGTAAAAAAGGTAGCTGCAAAGACCAGCCCGACAACCCTATATAGCATGTCGTCCCGGATATTTCCTTATTATATATGGGCGGCCTCCCGCGGTCTTCATTGCCATGGCCGCGGGAGTTTTTGTGCGATAATAATATATGCATGAAACCTTCTCGACGGAACAGGGAGGTAAGGAAGTGCCGGTAAGGGGCAGGACGGTAAGGGAGTTCACGGCGGGATCCGATCTCTGGCAGATAGTGGATGGATGGGCACAGCAGACCGGCTACAGGCTGGTCGCCCAAGACCAGGCGTCCAGGCTCTATCAGAGGGGCGAGGGTTTCCTGGTCGCTCCCCAGAGGCTGCAGGTGACCTATACCGGCGCCGGCTACCGCCTCGAGGCATACGTATGGGTGCCCCTCTTCACGCGCATATTCACCTTGATGCTCATGCCCGAGGAATTGCGCCTGGACTCCGGGGGATTCACCGGGTCGCTCCCGCGCAAGACGGCGCGGGGTAACGTGAACCTGCTGCTGCAGTCACTGGGGCAGCAGCCCATTACCTGACCGCTCATCCGCTTATATACATGCCGCATCCCCGTTGTACTGCATCGGGTACGGCAGCCTGCTTTTAGCGAATCTTATAGATTATCTCCGACTCCTGTATTATCCTTGGGATACCGGAGCAACTGTCGCAGCCCCATCCAACTCACCCCATACGGCAACCGCATCGCAAAGGATGATCGCACTCGCAGGTATGTCCCTTGTCTGCAGACCGGTACAAAGGGGGTCATTAACATGCAGGCGGAAAAGACTCTGACAGGCTTGATGCGGGCCCTGCCTACCTTCATGCGCATGGAGGAGACGAAGGGCCTGGGGAGGACCTTCAAACAGCAGTGGGGCGGGGGCGGAAACACCCTCAGAATAATATGGAAGATATTTTCCGGGGGTGAGGGCCTGCTTAAAAACCTGCGCGACCTGGGCAAGCTCAAGGTGGGAAAGATCGTCCCCAACTGGTCCCTGGGTACGTGGGACGTCTTAGGCGACCGCGAGGCGGCGGTGGACGGCGACACGAGGCTCACCTACCGCCAGCTCAAGGACCGCGTGCTGAGGCTGGCTAACGCGCTTCAGGGGTTGGGCGTAAGACCCAAGGACCGCGTGGCCACGATGATCTACAACAGCGCCGCTTTCCTGGAGATCCTCAACGCCACGAGCCTCATCGGCGCGCCCATGCCCTTCGTCAACTGGCACCTCACGGGAGAGGAGCTGTGTAAGACCATCAACCTGCGTAAGCCCAGGGTCTTTATCTTCGACGCGGACCTCCTGGAGGAAGTCCTGAAGATCAAGGGCGGCCTGGAGGGCATCGAGCATTTCGTCGTGCTGGGCACCGGCGGGCCTCCCCCGCAGGGGATGCTCTCCTACGAGGAACTGCTGAGCAAGGCTCCCGCCACGCGGCCCGACGTCAATTTCCTCGCCTCCCTCAACCCCTACACCGGCGGGACCACCGGCATACCCAAGAGCTCGAACCTCTACGACAGCCTGAGCTATGCCCTCTCCGACCTGGCGGAAGCACCGAGGGAGACCTTCGAGAACTTTCTCCCCTACACCTCCAGGGCCTTCAGTTACTTCTACTGGTTCGGCGGAGACCGCATATGCGACCCCGTCACCAAGAACATCAGGTCCCTCATCGTCACTCCCGTGTATCATGCCGGAACGGCCGCGGGCTGGGCACCGTGTTTCATGCTGGGGGCCACCGGCGTGTTCATGCGCAAGTTCGACGCCGAGGAGTTCCTGCGTCTCATAGAGGCCGAGCGCATCAACTGGGTATTCGTCGCCCCCACCATCCTGCAACGCGTGCTGGCGCTGCCCGAAGAGGTGAAGGAGAAATACTGGCTGGGCTCCATGCGCTCCGTCATATGCGCCGCGGCTCCCTGCCCGCCGCAGGTGAAAAAAGACATCAACGAGCTGTTCGCGCGGCGCGGCGCGCCGGATCCCGTCTTCAGCGAGTACTACGGCAGCTCGGAGACGGCCATCATCACCGTACTGCTGCCCGAGGACTACGAGGAGAAACCGCAGAGGATAAACAGCGTGGGCAAGGCGCGCTGCGGCGACCTCGGTATCTTCATCGCAGAGGAGGGCAGGTGGGCCGGCCCCAACGAAATAGGGAAGGTCATGGGCCGTACCGCCTCCACCCTCGCCTTGCGCTATCCCGGTTCCGAGGACAAACTGCACGAGTCCATCCGCATCATCGACGGCCGGGAATGGTACGACGACGGCCTGCTGGGCTACATGGACGAGGACGGCTTCCTCTACCTCACGAGCAGGTTGAAGGAGATGATCATAACCGCCGGCGTGAACATCTATCCCCTGGAGATAGAGGGAGTCATCCTGCGCCATCCCGTGGTCTTCGACGCGGCGGTGGTGAGCATGCCCCATCCCGACCTGGGGGAGGTGGCCATCGCCTGCGTGCAGCTGCACGAAGGGAAGGGGGCGAGTTCAGAGGAGATCCTCGCCTTCTGCGCGGAGGAAGGCCTGCACGGATACATGCTCCCGGCCCTGGTGGACTTCTTCCTCGAACTCCCCCGCCACATAGATGGAAAGATCATAAAGAGAGAACTGGAGAAGCTTTACTGGAAAGACGTGGAAAGAAAAGGGTAACAGAGATAACGGCGTGAGAACTCGCCTGGTCATGGTACGGGAGGGGTTTAAAGAACAAGGAGGGCACATGGAACTCAAGGAAGTCGTTGTGGTTGAAGCCGTGCGCACCCCGACGGGCAGGTCCGGTTGGGCGGGCGCTGCCAAGGGCGGTGTCTTCTCGGGCGTTTCCGCCCAGAACCTGCTGGTCGCCGCGCTGCGGGGACTGGTTGACAAGGTGAAGGAAAGGGCGCCGGGGTTCGATGAAGTCGAGATCGAAGACGTCGCCGTGGGATGTCTCAGCCAGATAGGAGAGCAGGGGCTCAACGTAGGCCGCGTCGGCCTGCTCGCCGCCGACTTCCCGGAGGAAGTCGCAGGCTGGACGGTCAACCGCTACTGCAACGCGGGCCTGCAGGCGATCAACTCACAGGCCCACGCCCTCATGTGCGGGGCCGGAGACATCGCCGTCGCTGCCGGTGTGGAGAACATGAGCCACTACGGCATGGGCTCGGACCTGCAGGCGGCCATGCAGGCGGGCATGTCCGTAACCCTCCATCCCCGCGCCATCGAGCGCGCCGCCCTGGCCCCCATGGGCGTGAGCGCACAGATGCTGGCCGACCGCTACGAACTCGACCGCGACGACATGGACCGCTTCGCGCTGTGGAGCCACCAGAAGGCGGTCCTGGCCATGCGCGACGAGGAGAGCTACCGCAGGCGCGTGGTAGCGGTCGAGGTGGACGGGGAGGGCGGAGAGAAAACGCTGGTGGGGTTCGACGAACCCCCGCGCGCGCAGGCGGTGGACGACCCGGACGCCGCCCTGGCGAAGATAGCCTCCCTGCCCCCGCGGTTCCGGGAAGACGGGACGGTGACCGCTGCGACTTCCTCGGCCATAGTTGACGGTGCCGCCGCGGTGATGCTCATGACCGCGGAGAAGGCGGAGAAGCTCGGGCTGGAGCCGATGGTGCGCATAGTATCCACCGCCGTTGCCGGCTCCGAGCCACTCATCATGCTGCTGGGGCCCGTTCCCGCGATGCACAAGGCCCTCGACCGCGCGAAGAAGACCATGGACGACATGGACGTCTTCGAGCCCAACGAGGCCTTCGTGCCGCCGGTTTTGGCTTTCTGCAGCGAGTTCGGCATCGAGTTCGCCGACCCGCGCATCAACCCCACGGGGGGCGCATGCGCCATTGGACATCCCATCGGCTGCACCGGCGTCCTCTACTTCACCGAGATGGTCCATCACATGATGCGCAACGACCTGAAGTACGGCCTGCAGACCCTGTGCGGCGGAGGAGGCGTGGGCATAGCGACGATAGTGGAAACCGTCTGACCGGGGGTCAGCCCTCCATTATCAACACTGAGGGTCAGGCCTCAACAACTCACACGGTGTAAATGTATGGGGCAGATGAGGGCTTTGTCGCATCGTGTAGGATGTGGAGGGCTGACACCGGTTGACAGGTTTTGGTTTTTGACCTACAATCTCAACCACTATGAAAGAGAACTTGTGTATTTACCGATGGTGGTGGAGCCCCTCATAGAGAGGGCTCCGGCTGCAACGTTCTCGAAAATAGTACGTAAGTAAGAAAAGGCCGTGAATCCTCCCAGAAGGGGTCACGGCCTTTCTGTATTCCCACCCGATTGAGGCCGTGTACCCGGGTACACGGCCTTTTATTGTGAGCTCGAGGAGGAGGTTGACTTGAAGACATATTCATGCGACTACGGCACGCGCAACGGGACGCCCGGACTCTACTACCCGGGCGAAGAGGAGTTCATGGACGAAGCCCAGTGGCACAACCTGGTCACCGTATCGCGCACGGTGAGCGCCGATACCGAAACCCCGGTAACCGCCTTCATGAAGCTGGGCGCAGGCAGCTATTCGTTCCTGCTGGAGAGCGCGGAAGGCGGAGAGCGCTGGGGCCGGTATTCGTTCATCGGCTGCGAGCCGCAAGCGGTGCTGCGCTGCCGCGGCGGCAGGTTGGACTTCCCCCTGGGGACGGCAATGGCCCCCGCCGGAGTCAACCCCGTCGATTACCTTTTCGATACCATGGGTACTTTCGACGCCAGCGACGGGGGCGGCGGGCTGCCTTTCCGGGGCGGGGCGGTAGGCTACATCTCGTACGACATGCTGCCTTACATGGAAAGCATAGAGCTGGCGGCACGTGGCGGGTTGGGGCTGCCGGAGATGATGTTCATGTTCACCCGCACCTCGGCCGCCTTCGATCACCTGGCGGGCCGCCTGGTCCTCATGGCCAACGTAAGCGTACCGCCGCAGGGCGGCGAAGGAGAGCTGCGCGATCTCTACCGCCGGGCTATCGCCTCCCTGGAATCCATGGCGGCCTCTCTTTGCGCGAGCGTGCCGCGCGACGCCTCCTCGGACGTCTATTTCCTCTCGCAGGAGACCGACTTCCAGGGCGTCAGCTCCAATTTCACGCGCGAGGAGTACGAGGCGGTGGTGGAGCGCGCCAGGGAATATATCTACGCCGGGGATGCCTTCCAGGTGGTGCCCTCGCAGCGCTTCTCGTTCCCCCTGCGCTGCTCCCCTTTCTCCGTCTACCGCAACCTGCGCTCGGAGAACCCGTCCCCTTACATGTTCTTTCTGCGCTTCGGCGGCCTCAGCCTCATCGGCTCCTCGCCGGAGCCCCTGGTGCGCCAGTACGGCGGCCGCGCGGTCATCCGGCCCATCGCGGGCACGCGTCCCCGCGGAAGCACGCAGCGGGAGGACGCAGCCATGGAGGAGCAGCTGCTGGGCGACGCCAAGGAACGGGCGGAACACGTGATGCTCGTGGACCTGGCCCGCAACGATCTGGGCCGGGTGTGCAGGCCGGGTTCCGTGCGCGTGGACCGCATGATGGAGGTGGAGCGCTTCTCGCACGTCATGCACCTGGTGAGCGAGGTGAGCGGCGAGCTGCGGCCCGGGTGCGGCAACCGCGAGCTGCTGGCGTCCTCTTTCCCCGCCGGCACGGTATCGGGCGCGCCGAAGATACGCGCCTGCGAGATCATCGACGAGCTGGAGAAGGACCGCCGCGGACCCTACGCCGGCGCCGTGGGGTACATCTCCTACAGCGGGGACATGGATACCTGCATCGCCATCCGTACCATGCTCGCCCACGGCGGCTACGCCCACGTGCAGGCGGGCGGCGGCGTGGTCGCCGATTCCGACCCCGCGCGTGAATACGAGGAGACCCGCAACAAGGCGCGGGCGCTCCTGCGCGCGGTGCGCCTGGCGGAGGCGAGGGAGGGGGTGCGGTTATGAACAGGGTGCTTCTCATCGACAATTACGATTCCTTCACCTTTAACCTGGCCCAGGCCCTGGAGGTACTGGGGGCGGAGGTGGTTACGTTGCGCAACGACGGCGCCACGGCCGGCGAGCTCGCGAGCTTCGCTCCTACCCACCTGGTCATCTCGCCAGGCCCCGGCACACCGGCCGCTTCGGGGATCACCCTGGACGCGGTAGGTCTCTTCGCGGGCGATATCCCTATCCTGGGCGTCTGCCTCGGCCATCAGGCCATAGGGCAATTCTTCGGCGCCAGCCTGGTGAGAGCGCCGCGCCCCGTGCACGGGAAGGTCTCCAGCATCTCGCACGACGCGAACACTATTTTTCACGGCCTGGAAAACCCCTTTACCGCCACCCGCTACCATTCCCTTATCCTCGAAGATATCCCGGGCGATCTGGACGTCAGTGCGCGATCGGAGGACGGGCTGGTGATGGGCGTACGGCACCGCCGCATGGCGGTGGAGGGAGTCCAGTTCCACCCGGAGTCGATCCTCACCCCGTGGGGCGATGCACTGCTCGGCAACTTCCTGGCCATGGAGGTGGGACGATGATCGCACAGATGATATCCCGGCTGACCGCGGGAGAGTGCTTCGGCAGGGAGGAAGCCCGCGAGGCCATGCTCTTTCTCATGCAGGGCGAGGCGAGCGATGCTCAGATAGCGGCAATGCTCACTGCGCTCAAGATGCGGGGCGAGACGGTGCAGGAACTGGCGGGTTTCGCGCAGGGCATGCGCGAGGTGGCCACGTGCATCCGTCCCGCGGCCGCTCCGCTGGTAGATACCTGCGGCACCGGGGGCGACGGTCTGTCCACCTTCAATATCTCCACCGCCGCCGCTTTCATCGCCGCCGGCGCGGGCGTTTATATCGCCAAGCACGGAAACCGCGCGGTGAGCTCGGCTTGCGGGAGCGCCGACGTCCTGGAAGCACTGGGCGTGGACATCACGCTCTCGGCCGACGAGGTGCGGGAATGCATAGAGAGAGTCGGGATCGGTTTCCTCTTCGCTCCTTCCTTCCATCCCGCCATGCGCCACGTGATGCGCGCGCGGCGGGAGATGGGGATACCCACCGCCTTCAACCTGCTGGGGCCGCTGGCCAATCCCGCGGGCGCGGAATCCCAGGTACTGGGGGTCGGATCCCGCGAGAAAGCGCCCCTCCTGGCGGAGGCGCTGGCGGAACTGGGCAGCCGGCGGGCCATGGTGGTACACGCGGAGGACGGCATGGACGAGTTCTCCACCACCTCCCCCACCCTGGTATGGGACATAAGTCCGCAGGGGATGCGCTCCTTCCGCTGCGAGCCCGAATCCCTGGGGATCGCGCATGCATCCCTGCGGGACCTGGCGGGAGGCGGCTCGGCGCAGGTTAACGCGCGCATCATCAGGGAAGAGGTCCTGGCTGGGCGCAAATGCCCGTGCCGGGACATCGCCGTGCTCAACGCCGCCGCGGCCATAGTGGTGGCCGGCGAGGCGGGCGGCCTTACGGAGGGACTTTACCTGGCCGAGCAGTCCGTAGACTCGGGGGCGGCCATGGGCAAGCTGGAGGAACTGGCAAGTTTCGCCAGCGCCCTGCCCGCAAGCGCCGCCCGCAGCGGCGCGGGGGGCTGATGACAATGTTTATCGAGGCAGCGGCCGCGTCGACCGCGAGGCGCCTGGAGCGCAGCAAGCTGGAGAACCCCGGGGAGTCGCTGCGGGAGGCCTGTGCCGCGAGCCCCGCACCGCCCTCCTTTCGCCGCGCCGTGCGGCGAGACGCGAAAGAGGGCATAAAAGTAATCGCCGAAATAAAGCGCCGTTCACCTTCGCGCGGAGCCATAAGGCCGGACCTGCGCGCCGGCGAGGTCGCGAGAACCTACGAACGAGGCGGAGCATGCGCGGTATCGGTACTCACGGAACCGGAGTTCTTCGGGGGAAGCATGCAGGACCTCGCGCTGGCGCGCGCGGCCACCGCGCTGCCGCTGCTGCGCAAGGATTTCATCATCGACCCCTACCAGCTCCTGGAGGCGCGGGCAGCGGGAGCGAGCGCAGTGCTGCTCATCGCCGCACTCCTTGCGGGATACGAGCTGCCGCGCATGCTGCGTGAAGCCGAGGCACTGGGCCTGGACGCCCTGGTCGAAGTGCACGACGAAGCCGAGCTCGGGGGCGCCCTGGAAGCGGGTGCGGCCATCATCGGAATAAACAACCGCGATCTCCGTTCCCTCGCGGTGGACCTCGCTACCACGCTCAGGCTCGCCCCGCTGGTGCCGCGGGAGAGGGTGCTGGTAAGCGAGAGCGGCTACAGGAGCCGCGAACAGACGGCGGGCCTCCCCGCCCTGGGAGTGGACGCCATCCTGGTGGGAGAGTCCCTGGCGATACAGGACGACGCGGAACGGACCCTGACGGAGTTGAGAGGCGGTGGGCAGGTTGTGGCTTAAGGTATGCGGTATCACACGTCTGGAAGACGCGCTGTCGGCCTGCGAGCTCGGCTACAACGCCGTGGGCATGGTCTTCGCGGAAAGCTCCCGGCGAGTGAGCGCAGAGAGGGCGAAAAAGATATGCGCCTCCCTCCCCCCTTCTATCCTGCGCGTTGGAGTTTTCGCGGGGTTCGGGGTGCAGGAAGTGGAGAGCCGGGCGGAATACTGCGGGCTAGACCTGATCCAGTTCCACGGCGGCGAGGGACCCGGGGCGGTCCTGCGTTTCGGGGCGAGGGCCATCGTGGCGCTGCGGCCGCGGTTTCCCGACGACATCGCGCACATGGACGCATACCCGGGCATCTTCGCGCTTCTCGTGGATACGTGGGACGCGGCACTTCCGGGCGGCACGGGACGCACCGGCGACTGGGACCTCGCAGCGGACGCCGCGCGCCGCGGCAGGGTCATCCTGGCCGGGGGCCTCAACCCCGCGAACGTGGGAGAGGCGCTGGCAAGGATCAGACCTTTCGGCGTGGACGTCTCCAGTGGCGTAGAAGCTGCACCCGGCATAAAAGACGCGGTTTTGATGAAGGAATTCGCGCGCGCGGCCCGCGAGGCCCGCAGCGCCTTTTCAGAGGAGGGAGTAAGCGATGCGTGTGACCGCCGCGGTTGAGGCCGCAATGAGGGCAGGGCGTTTCGGAGCATTTGGAGGGCGCTACGTCCCGGAGACCCTCATGGCCCCCCTTGCCGAACTGGAGGAGGCCTACTCGCAGGCGATGGCGGACGGAGCTTTCCGGCGGGAGCTCGAGTCTTACCTGCGCGACTATGCCGGCAGGCCGACGCCCCTGTACGAAGCGCGGCGCCTGTCCGGCGAGGTGGGCGGCGCGACCATCTACCTCAAGCGGGAGGACCTCTGCCATACCGGCTCGCACAAGATTAACAACACCCTGGGACAGTGCCTGCTGGCGCGGCGCATGGGCAAGAGCCGCGTCATCGCCGAGACGGGGGCCGGCCAGCACGGGGTGGCTACCGCCACCACGGCGGCGCTGCTCGGCCAGGAGTGCGACGTGTTCATGGGGGAGACGGACATGGCCAGGCAGTCCCTCAACGTATTCCGCATGCAGCTGCTGGGGGCGCGCGTCATACCCGTTACCACCGGCTCGCGCACCCTGAAGGACGCGGTGAACGAGGCCCTGCGGGACTGGGTGGCCACCTCCGATAGCACTCATTACTGCATCGGCTCGGTGGTGGGGCCGCATCCCTTCCCGGTGCTCGTCCGCGACCTGCAGGCGGTCATCGGCAGGGAGGCGCGCAGGCAGCACCTGGAGCGCACCGGCCGCCTCCCCGACTGCCTGGTGGCCTGCGTGGGCGGTGGAAGCAACTCGCTGGGGCTCTTCCATCCCTTCCTGGAAGACGGCGTACGCATGGTAGGAGTCGAAGCGGGAGGCAAGGGGGCCGGGCCGGGCGAGCACGGGAGCACGCTGTGCCTGGGCTCCGCCGGGGTCCTGCACGGAGCGCGCAGCTACCTGCTGCAGGATGACGACGGCCAGATCCTGGAAACGCATTCCATCTCGGCCGGCCTGGATTATCCCGGGGTCGGCCCGGAACACGCCCTGCTCAAGGAGAGCGGCGCAGCCGAATACACCAACGTGAGCGACGCGGAAGCGCTGCACGCGGCGGAGCTGCTCTGCCGCACCGAGGGCATCCTCCCCGCCCTGGAGAGCGCGCACGCCGTGGCGGGTGCGCTGAAACTGGCGCGGGAGATGCCGCGGGACACCTCCCTGGTGTTATGCCTGTCGGGCCGTGGCGATAAGGACGTGAACACGCTCATGGATATAAGGAGGGGTGAGGGATGAGCCGCATCGACGACGTATTCGGCGCAACGAAGCATAACGGGAGCGCCCTCATCGGCTACGCCACCGCCGGCTTCCCGGACAAGCGTACCTCCCTGTCAATCGCCTCCTCCCTGCTGGAGCACTGCGATATACTGGAGCTCGGCATCCCCTTCTCGGACCCGGTCCTGGACGGACCGCTGATACAGGAATCGTCGCGCCGCGCCCTGGAGTCCGGGTTCCGCATCGGGGACGTCTTCGACATCGCAGCGGAACTGCGGGCATCCTCGCCCAAACCTATCCTGGTGATGACCTATTACAATCCCGTCCACCGCATGGGACATGCGTCCTTCGCGGCCGCGGCTGCGCGGGCGGGACTGGACGGGGCGCTCGTACCCGACCTGCCGCCTGAGGAGATGGCCGGCTGGAAAGAAGCGGCGGACGGCGAGGGGATAGGCAACGTGCTCTTCGCCGCCATGACCACCCCGCAGGAGCGCCTGCGCTACCTTGGCGCCCGGACCCAGGGCTTCCTTTACTGCTTCGCGGTGAAGGGAACGACCGGGATGCGGGACAGCCTGGCCGGCGAGCTGGGGGGTTTCATGTCAAGGGCCAGGGCCTGCTGCGCCGCTCCCCTCGCCATCGGGCTGGGGATCTCCACGCCCGAACAGTGCCGCGAAGCCGCAAGGATAGCAGACGGGGTGGTAGTGGGAAGCGCCCTGGTCAAGGCAGCCATGGACGCAGTGGACCGGGGAGGCGACCCCGCCCTGCAGGCCCGAATGCTCGCCTCGAAGCTCAAGGATTCCCTGGCGGGGGACCGCATGCTGCAGGGCGAGGATATGAGGCGTACGCATTAAGCAACCCCGTGAAATAACCGACAATAACCTACAAACGCGTAACCGTAACGCGGTTCTCGTGCCGATGAGACAGCCTGCCCATATCGAGAAAAAGAGGCGTGAAGATGTTTAAAAGGCTCCTGCTCCTGACGGCCGCGGCAGCCCTGTGCCTCGCCCTGTGCTCATGTGGTAACGGTAATGGAGTCAACGTGGACAATGGCGGTCCCGCAAGCGCGGCGCTGTTGGACTGGGTGGAGATCGACCTGGGACAATATTTCCGCGATTAATCGCTGGCTATCGGGCCGGGAGCTCCCTGCAAATCCCCAACGGTCCCCCAAAGGCTTTTTTTGATCTCCTTGCATTCCCGCAGCGAAACCTTACGCCCCGATCGTACCCGTGGGATAATTGATGCAAGCAAACGGGTAACGCTGGAAGGGGGACGTTGCCATGAACGGGGAACCTATCGGCGTCGGTATCGTCGGGTGCGGTCGCATCTTCGACCTGCACATGAGGGGCTACGAGGGCCGCGATGACGCCGCGGTGCTCGCACTGGCGGACGTCTCGGAGGAGAAGAGCCGTGAGAAGGCGGAGCGGTACGGTATCGCCAGGTACTACAAGGACTACCGGCAGCTCCTGGAAGAACCTTCCATAGAGCTGGTGGAGGTCCTCACCCCCCACCACCTGCACCGCGAGATGGCCATAGCCGCGGCGGAAGCGGGAAAACATGTCTCGCTGCAGAAGCCCCCGGCGCTGAGCGTGGGCGACTTCGACGACATCGTCGCCGCGGCGGATAGGGCCGGCGTTATCCTGCGCATCTACGAGAACTTCGTCTTCTACCCGCCCATCGTCAAGGCCAGGCAGCTTATCGAGGAGGGTGCCATCGGTACTCCTCTGAACATCCGCATGCGTTCGCTCGGGGGCTCCGCCGCAGGCGGCTGGGAGGTGCCGCTGGAGGCCTGGGCCTGGCGCATCGACGAGAAAACATGCGGCGGCGGGCCCTTCGTCTTCGACGACGGCTATCACAAGTTCTCCATCGCCCTCTACCTGCTAGGCGAGGTCGAAAAGGTGTTTGCCTGGATGGAGGCTATGCCCATGGGGGAGGGCCTGTGCGTGGACGCGCCCAGCCTCTGCATATGGAAACACAAGCAGGGAAGCTGCTTCGGCAGCATAGACTTCACCTGGGCCTACGACCTCTACATCAAGTCGGACTATTACTCCGCGGACGACCGCCTGGAGGTGACCGGGACGGAGGGTATATTGTGGGTCACGCGGGGACACGGGAACATGCTGGATATCCCTCCCCTGCTCCTCTACCGGGAGGGCGGGCTCACTCCCTTCAGCGACGTGGAGGCGGATTGGGGTTCGAGTTTCCGCGACTGTACCCGCCACCTGCTGGATTGTATGCGCGAGGGCGCGGCACCTCGCCTAACGCCCCCGCAGGGGCGCCGGGTGCTGCAGTTCGCGCTGGCGGCCATCACCTCGGCGCGGGAGGGCCGCGAGGTAAGCCCCGACGATATAAGTTGAGCATATGCCCGGCCGGAAGCGGCCGGGTGACCGCTGCTGCTCCAGAGCGGACAAAGCATCCTGGCGGCGGGTAGAGAAGGGACCGTTTCGAGAGTAAAGGAAGGGAGCCCATGAACAAGACTTTCTATTACGCACTGGCCTTCGTGGTGGGCCTAATTATCGCCGTCCACCTGGCCATGAACGCCGATGTAGGCGAGAAGATAGAGAACGCCCGCGCCGCCAACGCCGCCTTCTGGAGCATCGGGGCGGTGGTGGCTATAGCCATCTGGCTGGCCGGGCCAAACCGCTCCGCAATGAGCCGGATCAAGGAGGTAAACCCCCTGCTCATGCTGGCGGGGGCCATGGGGGCAGCCCTGGTGCTGGCCCTTGCCATCACCATCCCCAAGATCGGAGCCGGCAACACCAACGTTCTGCTGCTCGCGGGACAGGTCGTCGCGGGGGTGCTGATAAGCCAGTTCGCGCTGTGGAGCTCTCCCCAGGAATCGCTAAGCGTGCTCAAGATGTTGGGCGTGGTGGTGATGGTCGGGGGCGCTTACATGGCGGTCGCTTTATGAACGAGGGCGGCCGGTACCGCGTCAAACGCTGGCAGGACCGCCGAATCCCGGCGGCGGGAGGAAAAAATACATCGCCGTTCAATAAATAATTAACCGTTTTGGATGCGGTCTCCGGCCCGAGAGGGATCCCGTTGCCGTATTGATCAAGGGGGCTTTCATGGAAGATACCAAGGGTAGCGAAGAATACAGGCAGTACGGATACCGCTGGGTGGTTCTGCTCGCCTTCGGCCTGGTCCTGTGCGTCCAGGCTTTTCTGTGGATCAGCTTCGCGCCTATCGAGAGCAGCGTGGAGAAGGTCTTCGGCATGGGCTCGGGCCTGGTGCGCCTGCTGGCACTGGTGGGACCGCTCATGTTCGTCTTTCTCGGTTCCTATGCGGGGGACCTCTCCGACCGCCGGGGGTTCAAGTTCGCGATCTCTCTCGGGTCGATAATCATCTCCGCGTTCGGCGTGATCAGGGCGATCGTCCCCCACGTCATCGACTCCGGCAGCGCGCAGTACTGGGTCATCCTTTTCTGCCAGACGGCCATCGGGGCAGGCGCCGTCTTCATCCTGGTGAACATGTCCAAGATGCCCATAAAATGGTTCCGGGTGGAGGGAAGGGCAATGGCCATCGGCCTGGCCACCCTCTTCTTCTACCTGGGCACGGCCGTCGGCATCCCCCTGGTATCGGCACTGGCCAATATCCCGGAGGGGGCCGCTGAAAGCGTTATGGCGGCGGGAGTAAACCGCGTCCTGCTGGTGACCGCCGTCATCATGGTGGTGTCCACGGTGATCTTCATGCTGTTCTGCAAGGAGAATCCCCCCACCCCCTCGGGACCGGTTCCGGAAGAAGTGAAGCTGGGCACGATCCAGGCTTTGAAGCGCTTCCTGAGCCTCCCCACCTTCGGGGCCCTGGCCCTCGTCTCCCTCATCGGCTATGGGGCTTACGTGGGCCTCACGGTGACCATGGAGAAGATCATCGGCTATCACGGCTTCAGCTCCAGCTTCGCCTCGTTCGTGGCGGCGGGGATAACCGTTGGCGGAATCATCGGAGCCGCCACCATCCCGGGATTTTCGGAGAAGGTGGGCTTGAGAAAACCCTTCCTCATCCTCGCGGCGACCGCCCTGATACCCTTCGTGTTCCTGATAGGATTCGCCGGCAGCAAGCCCGTCAACCTGGTCAGCGCATTCCTGCTGGGTTTCTTCCTGCTTCCGGCCCTGCCCATAACCTTCACCATCGTAGGAGAGATGAAAGAGATCGGGCCACTCTACGCCGGGGCGGCGGTGGGAACGCTCATGGCGTTGGGAAACGTCGGCTCCATCCTCGTCCCGCTGGGCATGGAGCTGCTCAAGCGGGGCACCGCCGAGGTCCCGGATTACCGCTTATCCATAGTGCTGCTGCTGGCGCTGGCAGCTGTCGGCATGGTGGCGGTTATCTTCTGGGTAAGGGAGACGGGCCCGCGCGCCAGGAAAGGCGCTTTCGCCGAGAAACCGCCGGAATAATACGTAACCGGACCCGAAGTCGGGCCTGACCCCAGGTCTTTTCAGGCCTCGAAGTACTTCTTGTACTCCTCCGGGGTTGATATGAGGCGGAAGGTCGCCTGTGCCTGGGCGACCATCTTCCCCGACGCATCCAGGATCTTCAGGTCCATGGCTTTGTCCGCCTTGCCCTCTCTCCTGAACTCCTGCAAGAGGGCCGCGGCCTCTTCCTCGACCACCCTGGCCTTGCACCTCAGCTCCCCCCTGGGAGGACGGGAGAAGCGGATATTGAACACCGTGTTGAGTATGATCACCTCGCTGGGGTCCAGGTACCTGAATAAAGCCATGCCGCCGGTGGTCTCCGCAAGTCCACTCATGGCGCCGGCGTGCACCAGCCCGAAGGCGTTGAGGTTGTTGGGATTGTCCTCCAGGATCATGGTGACGCTTCCCTCTCCCTCGTCGATCTCCGTGGTCTTGATCCTGGTCATCTGGGCGAAGGGGCAACCCTTCTCCACAACCTGCACCATCATTTCTTTGTCCATATCAGCTTTTCACCTCCAAGTGGATTAACCATTTGCATCGCTATCTATTCTTCCCGAAGAGCTGGAGGAATTATCACCACATGCCGTCATGGGGTCAGAGCTAAAAAATTGACATCTCTTGCCGGCGGGCAGCATAAAAGTCACCATAAGCGGAGACACAATTATTTAGCTCTGACCCTGGGCGAAGTACTGCATGGTGCCGTCGGGTATCACCGCGACCTTGGCCCCGGCCGGATACTCCTCCTCGAGAAGCGAGAGGGTCTCATCCCAGTCCCGGGTCACGTCCACGCACTCTGCAGGAGCGAAGAGATCGCACATGGTCCTGTCCGGGTAGCGCGAGCAGACGATGACTTTGAGGCCCTCGGGGGGAGGGCCCATCCTCATGTAGAACTCGCCGCCGAATTCCTTGCCGAAGCTGCGGATGAGGTAATGGCAAACCTGACCTTCCGGACTGTTCACCACGAAAACCATCGTTCCCCGGGCGAAGTTCACGCTCATCATGGCCATGAGCATGCATATGGCCATCTCGTTGTATTTTGCATAGGCGTTGGCGACCACGATGTCCATGCCGGGGCTCGGCGGGGTGGCGTAATGGCGCCTGGCCTCCTCGATTCCCGCGGCGTATTCCGCCAGCGGCTCTCCGACGAAGAGGTCGCTTATCTGGCCCCGGCCGTTGATGAGCGCGTCGATCTTCACCTGCAGCCCGGCCATCCCGACCACGTCGGCGACCTCCTCGTACATGACGTTGCCTTCGGTCTTGCCCAGTCCCATGGTCTCGGGGCCCCGCAGCGCGACATCGCGGTGGAAGGCCTTGATGGTCTGCACGCCGCATATGCCGGGGAGGACGATCTTGCCGCCTCCACCGAAACCCACGTGCACGTGGGGAGTTATGCAGCCGATGCCTATACGCAGGTCGCAGTAGTTGAACTCCCGGTTAATGTAGACGGGCACTCCACTGGGACTGTCGCCCAGGTAATCGCAGTTCTCGTAGGGGTTGTGATTGTATATGGGGTATCGCTCCACTACATCGTCTCCCAGTTTCTTGCGGAAGTCGATGTTGGTCATAGCCCCGTGCATCCCCAGGGCCGGGATGAAACGGATGTTAGCGTCCGGTATGCCGGCTCCCTGGAGCGCCTCCAGCACCCAGGGAAGAATTACCTTCACGGGGGTCGGCCGGGTTATGTCGTCGAAAACGATGGCCACCTCTCCGGCACCCCGTGCGAGTTCGCCGATGGCAGGAGACCCGATGGGATTATCGAAGGCGCGGGATATCGCCTCCGAATCCAGCGCCGGCTTCTTGAACCCCGGCGGCTCCAGCACGTTTACTTCCCAGTGATCGGGAAAAGCAAGCTCCGCCGGTTGGTTTCCATACCACAGCAGGTCGGGCACAGTCACCTTTTTCATGGCGTTCCTCCTTAGCAAATCGAGCGTGCGATGTGGTGTGCACACCCGACCTTATTATCCGGCATGTCAGCGCCTGGCCTTCTCTGAATGCCCGGCCTGATAACCGTCAACTTTTCTCGGTTTGAACTACTGACTCCATACGGGGAGCCCGTCTACTGCCATTCTCCCTTGTGCGTATCCTCTTGCCCGCGCGGAATATCGCGCGTGGAGCCCGGAGTTGCGCGCGGCGTTCCCTTTCGTAACTGATGATACTCGAAGAATATGGATGCGAGCACCACGAAGATTCCCACCACTACCAGGGCTATGAGCAGGATGGAGGTATAACCGGCCGGCTTTGACCTCTGGTACTGCTCGTAGGTATCAACCGTACTATCCGACGCGTGAGAGCTCTCGCGGTTGGCCACGCCCCAGAATACGGCGGCCAGCAGGAAGAGCAAAGCCAACAGAACGATGATGCGCACCACCAGAAAGAACTTGTTCATACTGCAATGTTACATTATCGGGCCCCATGTGGACATGTTAGTGGCGGAAGTGGCGCTTGCCGGTAAGTACCATCACCAGTCCGCGCTTGTCGATCTCGGCGAAGGTCTCCTCGTCCCGCATGGATCCCCCCGGCTGGATGAAAGCCTCAACGCCCGCATCGGCTGCCAGTGCCACCGCATCCGGAAAGGGAAAGAACGCGTCGCTTGCGCAGACCGACCCGCGGGCCTTGTCCCCCGCAGTGCGCAATGCAAGATAAGCAGCGTCGAGGCGGTTCATCTGGCCCGCGCCTATGCCTGTCGTCGCCATGTCCCTGGCGAGGACAATGGCGTTGGAGCGTGTATGCCTGGCCACCTTCCATGCGAAGACCAGCTCCTCCCATTGCTCCTCGCTCGGCCTGCGGTCGCCGACGAAGCCGGCCCGGCTGAGATCGTCCTCGCCCCTGTCGTAGTCCTGAACGAGGATGCCCCCGTCCACACGCTTGAGGTCCTTGAGGGACGATTGCACCTCTTTCTCCAGCGGCAGGGTGAGCAGGCGGATGTCCTCCTTGCCCTGCAGCATCCTGCGCGCCTGCTGCGAGTAAGCGGGAGCGATGACCGCCTCCACGAAGATGGAGTTGATCAGCTCCGCCGTCTCCTCGTCGATGGGACGGTTGAAAGCCATCACGCTCCCGAAGGCACTCACCTTGTCGCACTCGTACGCGTTCCGCCACGCGGTGGCCAGCCTTTCGGCCGTGGCCACGCCGCACGGGTTGTTGTGCTTGATCATCACCGCCGCGGGGGAAGAGAACTCCTTGGCCAGCGACCAGGCGGCATCGGCATCCAGTACGTTGTTGAAGGAGAGCTCTTTACCGTGCCACTGTTCGGCGAGGACCAGAGAGGCGGGGGGCGCTCCAATCTCCTGGTAAAGGGCTCCTTTCTGGTGGGGATTCTCCCCGTACCTGAGCTCCGCCTTCTTCTTGAGCTGGAGGCTCAACGTCTCCGGGAACTCCTCGAAAGCCTTGGAGAGATAGGCATAGATAGCGGCGTCGTAATCCGCGGTATGCCTGAAGCCCTCTGCGGCAAGCGAGCGGCGCGTCTCACTCGAGAGGTCGCCGCCGCTGCGCTGCATCTCCAGGAGGAGAGAGGAATAGCGCCTGGGATTGGTGACCACCGCTACGCCGGAGAAGTTCTTCGCCGCCGCGCGGATGAGGGCGACGCCGCCGATATCGATCTGCTCCACCGCTTCCTCCAGGGTGGTCCCCGGCCGCGCGATGGTCTCCGCGAAGGGATAGAGGTTGACGATGACCAGGTCGATGGGCTTGATGCCCATGCGCGCGATCTCCTCCATGTGCCCGGCATTGCCGCGGTCCGCCAGCAGGGCAGCGTGGATGTGAGGGTGCAAGGTCTTCACCCTGCCGTCCATCATCTCGTGGAACCCGGTAACCTCGGAGATGGGCATGACGTCGATGCCTTCCTCGCGCAGTTTCGCCTGCGTCCCTCCCGTCGAGATGATCTCGACGCCCATTTCCACGAGTTCCTTCGCGAGCCCAACGACCCCGGCCTTGTTGGATACGCTTATAAGCGCCCTCTCTATCCCGGCCATGAATTATCCCTCCTCAAGCATTGGTTTACGAAGCCTTCCGCTCGGCACAAGCCATTATGGTCCTTCCTCGAGGATATGTACCCGTCTTCCCTCCACGCGCAGGCGCCCCTCGCAAAAGCAACGTATGGCCTGCGCATAAAGACGGTATTCCACCTCGTGGATACGCTGGTGCAGACTTTCTTCACCGTCCCCGGGAAGAACGGGAACGGTGTCCTGCAGGATTATGGGACCGGTGTCCAGACCCTCGTCTACGAAATGAACGGTGACCCCGGTGACCTTTACCCCGTAGGCAAGAGCATCGGCCACTCCCGAGGTTCCGGGGAACGCGGGAAGCAGGGCGGGATGGATGTTTACGATGCGGTTGCGGAAAGCCTCCACGAACTCCGGCCCCACCAGGCGCATGTATCCCGCCAACACCACCAGATCCACGTTGTTCTCCTGCAGGATGCGCGCGATTTCCCGGTCGTAGGCGGAACGGTTTGAAAACGCATCGGGATCCACGTAGACGGCTTGCAGGCCGTGCCTTCTCGCCCGCACCAGCGCAAAGGCATCCTCCACGTCGCTGATGACTATGGCGATACGCGCCCGCAGGCCGCCTTCCTCTATCTCAGCGGCGATATTCTCCATGTTGGTGCCGCTGCCCGAAACGAGAATACCCAGCCGGCAGGGCTTGCTCAAGCCCCCACCCCCTTCCGTGAATGTCAGCGCGTGATGCGGATGCCGCCGGTACCCTCGCGCAGCTCACCGATGCGGACGGCACGGTAGTTGGCCAGGCTCAGTACGTGCAAGGCCTGGCGGAAATCACCCACGTCGACGATGACCGCCATGCCTATACCCATATTGAAGGCCCTCAGCATCTCGACTTCTTCGACCTTTCCCATATCCTTGATGATCTTGAAGATGCTGGGCGCATGCCAGCTGGTCACGTCGATAGTAGCGTCGACACCGGGCGGGAGCACCCGCGGGATGTTCTCGATGAGCCCGCCCCCCGTGAAGTGAACCACGCCCTTTACGTCCATCTCGCGCGCCAGGCGCAGGATACCGGGGGCGTAGATCTCGGTCGGCGTAAGAAGCTCCTCGCCCAGGGTGGCGGACAGTCCCCGCAGGCGGTCGCCGGGGTCGAAATCGTTCAGCTCGAAGAATATCTTGCGCGCCAGGGAGTAGCCATTGGAATGCAGACCGGTGCTCATCAACCCGATGATGGCGTCTCCAGGTACAATACGGGATCCATCGATGATGCTTGCCCGGTCCACGACCCCGACCGCAAAGCCGGCAAGGTCGTATTCGTCCTCTCCCATCACTCCCGGATGCTCTGCCGTCTCGCCACCTACGAGGGCGCAGCCGCAGCGCCTGCAGCCGCGCGCTATACCCGATACGATTTCCTTTACCTTCTGCGGATCGATCCTCCCCATGGCCAGGTAGTCCAGGAGAAAGAGGGGCTCGGCTCCGCAAGTTACGATGTCGTCGACGCACATGGCGACCAGGTCGATGCCGATGGTGTCGTGACGGTCGAGCATCTGGGCCACCTTGAGCTTGGTCCCCACCCCGTCCACCGAGGACACCAGCACGGGATCTTCGTAGCCGTCGAGCCGCGCGGAAAAAAGTGCTCCGAACCCTCCGAGTTCGGAAAGTACTTCGGGCCGGAAGGTGGAGGCTACGTCTTCCCCGATCAATTCCACCGCCTTGTTGCCCGCCTCTATATCCACTCCAGCGTCGTAATACGTAAGCGGCTCGCGGGAATTCCTCTTTTCGCTTTCCTTATCCAATCCGACCCTGCCTTTCGTCCATCTCGCACCCGGATAAGACGCTCCGGCATACCGACACGGAAACGCCCATGGAAATGCATGGGGTATCGCCGCCCTCACGCGCGCTGCCTGGTCTATTGTACCCCCACCCTGCCGTCCTCTAACCTGCACTTTTTCATCAGGAAATCATCCGGGACGGGTATGGGATATTCCCCGTCGAAACAGGCCGTGCAGAAATCCTCCTTGGGGCGGCGCGTGGCCTTGACCAGGCTGTCCATGCTCAGGTAGTGCAGGCTGTCGGCCCCGATGAAACGTCCAATATCCTCGACCTTACGGGAAGATGCGATGAGTTGCTTGCGTATGGCGGTGTCAATACCGTAGAAACAGGGATACTTGTCCGGGGGCGAGCTTATGCGCATGTGAACTTCCCTGGCCCCCGCGTCCCTGAGCATCTTAACTATCTCCTTGGTGGTGTTGCCGCGCACGATGGAATCGTCCACGACCACCAGGCGCTTGTCCCTGATGTCATGGATTAGGGGGTTGAGCTTCAGGCGCACCCCGAGCTGGCGGATAGCCTGGGTGGGCTGTATGAAGGTACGACCTATGTAGCGGTTCTTGATCAATCCCTCGCCAAAAGGGATGCCCGAGACCTGGGAATATCCTATCGCCGCCGGCACGCCCGTATCGGGGATGGGCATGACCACGTCCGCCTCCACCGGCGCTTCATCCGCCAGGCTCATGCCCATGTGCTTGCGAGCGTGGTAGAGGTAGGTGCCGTACATGATGGAATCCGGTCGGGCGAAATAAATGATCTCGAAGATACACAGGGACGGTTTACGCACTTCCTGGGCCGTCTCGGATTTAAGGCCCTCGTCGTCGATGACGGCTATCTCCCCGGGGGGCAATTCTGCAAGGTATTCGGCGCCGATGATATCCAGGCCCGCGCTCTCGCTGGAGATGGCGAAACCGTCCTTGTAACTACCGACGCAGAGGGGCCTGATGCCGTAGGGGTCCCTCGCCCCGATGAGCTTGTCCTCCGTCATGATGGCGAGAGAGTATGCCCCGACGAGACGGGGGAGGACCTCCTTGACGGCATCCACGATATCGGACTGCTTGGAACGGGCCAGCATGACCGCGATGACCTCCGTGTCCGAGGTGGAACGGAAGCGGAACCCCGCGGCCTTGAGCTCGTCACGCAGCTCGACGGTATTGATGAGGTTGCCGTTGTGCGCCACGAACACCGAGCCGCCCCGGCGCGGCACCTGCACCGGCTGCGCGTTCTCCCAGTAAGTCGAGCCCGTGGTCGAATACCTCACGTGGCCGATGGCTATGTGCCCCTTGAGGTTGTTGAGGTCTCTTTCGCTGAATACCTGCGACACCATGCCCATGTCCTTGAGCATGAGCGTCTCCCTGCCGTCGGACACGGCTATACCCGCGCTCTCCTGCCCGCGGTGCTGCAGGGCATAAAGGGCATAATAGGTAAGTTTAGCCACGTCGTCCTCGCGGGTATGGATCCCGAACACGCCGCACGATTCGTTCAGCTCAAAACTCATGTGCCGTCTTCACCCCTGGCTTTATTGCTCTGCATAACCTGCACTTCCCTGTTTATCCATCATTTCCTCGAGCGCCCCTTCCCTTGCCGCGCGCATCTCTCCCACCCCGAGGTCGATCCAATCGTTGATAATGAGCCGGTCACCACCGGAATTCCCCAGGACGTGCACCGCTACCTTGCGAGCGCTCGCGAGGCCGCGCAGCGCCTCGAGTTCCTCAGCTCGTACGGTCACCACGAAGCGGGACTGGCTTTCGCTGAACAACCAGCTCGCCGGGGCAAGGCTGGTTTCGACCTTCAGGTCCGCGCCCACACCGCCACAGCAGCACTCCAGGAGGGCAACGGCCGCGCCCCCTTCCGAACAGTCGTGGGCGGATAGTATGATGCCCCTCCTGATGCCCTCGATGCAGGTGGTCTGGACCCCTTTCTCCATGCGCAGATCGATCGCGGGAGGCCGGCCCGCCACCATAGCGTGTGAAAGCTTGAGGTATTCCGAACCTCCCAGCTCATCCATGGTATCTCCCAGCATCAACACCACCAGGCCCTCTGCGGGGAAGGCGATGGTGCGCCGGTTGTCCAGGTTCCCTATGAGACCTACCATCCCGATCACCGGGGTGGGGTAGATGGCCGTTCCGAAAGATTCGTTGTAGAAACTAACATTGCCGCTCACCACGGGCAGCTCCAGGTAACGCGCCGCTTCGGCAAGGCCTCGCACGGACTCCTTGAACTGCCAGAAGATATCGGGGCGCTCCGGGTTGCCGAAGTTAAGGCAGTTGGTGAGGGCCATGGGTACGCCCCCCGCTGCGACCACGTTGCGCGCCGCCTCGGCCACCGCTATCTGGGTCCCCGCATGGGGATCGAGATAAACGTAGCGGGAGTTACCGTCAACCGAAACGGCCAGGGCCTTGCTGGTGTCCTTTACGCGCAGCACGGCGGCATCGGAACCCGGATAGACGACAGTATTGAGCTGTACCATGTGATCGTACTGCTCGTAGACCATCCTCTTGTCGCAAAGGTTGGGCCCGCTCACCAGGTCCAGGAGCACCCGGTTGAGATCGGGGGGATGATCTAATGCGGCAAGGTCGGCCGCGTGCACCTCGTCGATGTAGGCAGGCCTTTCCGCGGCCCGGTCGTAGACCGGTCCGTTGGCAAGGGATGACGCCGGTACCTCTACAACCTTCTCGCCGTACCAGCTGATCTCGAGGGTATCCCCATCCGTCACCTCACCGATCACGACGGCACTTAGCCCCCACCTCTCGCAGACATCCAGCACCTCATCCAGCTTGTCCGGCTCGGCGATGGCCAGCATGCGCTCCTGGGATTCCGAGATCATGATCTCGAAGGGGTCCATCTCCTCCCTCAGGGGTACACGGCCCAGGTCGATACTCATCCCCACGCCCCCGCGCGCCGCCGTCTCCGAGCAGGCGCAGGATATGCCGGCCGCACCCAGGTCCTGCAGTCCGACGAGCAGGTTTTTCTCCAGGAGCTCCAGGCAGGCCTCGATGAGGAGTTTTTCGGTAAACGGGTCTCCCACCTGTACGCTGGGCCGCTTCTCCTGGCTGGTCTCGTCGAATTCCTGGGAGGCCAGGATCGATGCGCCTCCGATACCGTCGCGGCCGGTGCGGTTGCCCATGAGCACCACCGCATTGCCTACGCCGGTGGCCTGTCCCCGGATAAAGTTTTCCTTGGCCATGATGCCGATACACATCACGTTGACGAGGATATTCCCGTCGTAACAATCGTCGAAATATATGTCACCGCCAACGGTGGGGATACCAAGGCAGTTGCCGTAGCCGGCTATGCCGGCGATGACACCGCCGAAGAGATAACGCTGGCGGGGGCTGTCCAGGCTGCCGAAACGCAGGGGGTCGAGGCAGGCGATGGGGCGAGCGCCCATGGTGAAGATGTCGCGCACGATCCCCCCGATGCCCGTGGCCGCCCCCTGGTAGGGCTCGACCGCGCTGGGGTGATTGTGGGATTCTATTTTGAAGGCGACCGCCAGCCCGCCTCCGATGTCGATTATCCCCGCGTTCTCCCCCGGGCCCTGCAGGACGTAAGAGGCGCGGGTGGGAAGCTGAGAGAGCACCATTTTCGAGCTCTTGTAGGAACAGTGTTCGCTCCACATGAGCGAGTACATCCCCAGCTCGACTTTGCTCGGTTCCCGGCCCAGGAGCCGGACTATATCGAGGTACTCGTCCTCCGTCAGGCCCAGTTCTTCGTAAAGTTCAGCCATACCTCAACCCTACCCTCTTCCTCGGTAATGTGCCATGACGGACTCCCATATGAGTAGCCCGTCCGTGCTGCCCAGGAAATCCTCGGAAGCGCGCTCGGGATGGGGCATGAGGCCGAAGACGTTGAAACCCTCATTGCATACGCCCGCGATATCGTCCAGGGAACCGTTGGGGTTGGAACCACCGCCCCGCTCTCCGCTTTCGTCACAGTAGCGCAGGATAACCCGCCCTTCCTCCACCAGCCGGGCGTGGGTATCCCTGTCGGCGGTGTAATTGCCCTCGCCGTGGGCAATGGGTATGCGCAGCACCTGCCCTGCCCGGGCGGCGTTGGTCCAGGGAGAATCCGCGTTCTCTACCCGCACGCTGACGAAGCGGCAGATGAAGGACATGCTGGTATTGCGCAGCATCGCTCCGGGGAGCAGTCCCGCCTCGAGCAGGATCTGGAAGCCGTTGCAGATACCGATGACCAGGCCTCCGCCGTGCGCGAACTCCGCCACCGCCTCCATTATCGGGCTGAAGCGGGCGATCGCCCCGCAGCGCAGGTAGTCCCCATAAGAGAACCCTCCCGGCAGCACCAGGCAGTCGTAGGCGGATACGTCGGTCTGCTGGTGCCAGACGTAATCGACGTCCTCTCGCAACACCCTGTCGATGACGTAATGGCAATCCATCTCGCAGTTGGAACCGGGGAAAACAACCACGCCGAATCTCATCTGGATAATCTCCTCGTCACTCGTTCTTCCGCGGCCAGGCCGAAGCATTGCATCTCCGGGATGCATCGCGCCGCTCGCCTCCCGCGACGGTAGGAAAGGTCAACATTTGAGACCTGACCCCAACTTGTTAGTCCTCGATCTCGATACGGTAATCCTCGATTATAGGGTTGGCCAGCAGCCTCTCGCACATCTCCTCCACGCGCTCCTCCGCCCCGGCGGATTCGATACCCTCCAGGCGCAGGATGATGTACTTTCCGATCTGGACGTCGGATACCTCCCCGAAACCCAGCGACTTGAGCGCCCCGAGGGCAGCCTGCCCGGCGGGGTCGAGTACGCCTTTCTTCGGGGACACGTAGATGGATACCCTCAAGCCTGTTTCCTCCTCCTTCACCCGCCTGAGCACTTCGGCGTATGCCTCCTCCTCCCCGCCCAGGTCCTTACGGAAACGGTCCTTGTCCATGATCTCGCCCGTTCCGATATCCCAGAGGCGGCATACGTCGGGGCTGAACTCGTCACCCAGGTATATCCTGTCCCCCCTCTGCCCGAACTCCAGCTTGAAATCGGCCAGGATGAGGCCGCGCGCTTCGAAGTAGGGGGTAAGGATGTCATTCACCTTGATAGCGATGGCGGCCATCTCGTCCAGCTGGGCGTCCGTGGCAAGCCCCAGCTCGCGGATATGCTCGCGCGAGAGCATGGGGTCTCCCAGCTCGTCGCTCTTGTAGTAGAACTCCACCAGTGGGGAGTTCATCTGCGTCCTCTCCGCATATCCCAGCCGTTTCGCCAGGCTTCCCGCGGCGTAGTTACGCACGATTATCTCCACCTGGAACATCTCCAGCCACCAGGTGACGATCTCGCTGTCCGAGATGAGCTTTATATGGTGGGTATGCACGCCCTTCTTCTCCAGGTAGCGGAAGATAACGTCCGACATCTGCGCGTTAGTCCCGCCCTTGCCGGCGATGGTCCCGCGCTTCTTGCCGTCGAAGGCGGTGGCGTCGTCCTTGAACTCGTGGATCACCTGCCCCGGCTGGTCGGTGGCGAAGACCATCTTCGCCTTCCCTTCGTAGATGAGCTCTCTCTTCTCCATACTCTCGTCTCCCGTCTCTCTATATTTCCAGTCTATCCAGGCGCGCGAAGACCTCTTCCGTGTGCCTAAGGTGATGGCCCAGTTCGAAACAGGCATCCAGCTCTTGCGGAGTCAGGCTGGCCGCCACTTCCGCGTCGGCCGCGAGCAGAGAGCGGAAGTCCTCACCCGTCCTCCAGGACTGCATGGCGTTGCGCTGCACCGCTATATAGGCATCCTCCCGCGCCATCCCCTTGTCGACGAGGGCCAGGAGTACGCCCTCCGAGAAGACCAGGCCATGGGTAAGCTCCAGGTTGCGCCGCATGTTCTCCGGATAAACGTGCATGTCGCGCACGATATCCTGGAACTTGATAAGAATGTAGTGGAGCAGCGTGGTCGAGTCGGGTATGATCACGCGCTCAACCGAGGAGTGCGAAATGTCCCGCTCGTGCCATAAGGCGACATCTTCCATGGCGGCCTGGGAATTGGCCCGCAGTACTCTCGCCAGACCGCAGATGCGCTCGCAAAGGATGGGGTTACGCTTATGCGGCATGGCGCTCGAACCCTTCTGGCCGCTGCGGAAAGGCTCCTCCGCCTCCAGTATCTCAGAGCGCTGCAGCCCCCTTATCTCCAGCGCAAACTTACCCAGGCTGGAGCCGGTTATGGCAATAGCCGATAAGTACTCGGCGTGGCGGTCGCGCTGCAGCACCTGTGTCGAGCATTCCGCCGGCACAAGGCCCAGCTTGTCGCAGACGTAAGCCTCGATCCAGGGATCCAGGTGAGCGTAAGTGCCGACGGCGCCGGAGAGCTTGCCGCGGTTTACGCTCTCTCGCGCTCGCCGCAGCCGCTCCACGTCGCGTACGGTCTCGAAAGCCCACAGGGCAAGCTTCTGCCCGAAGACCATGGGCTCTGCGTGCACGCCGTGAGTGCGCCCCACCATGACCATGTGCCTGTACTCCATGCCTTTCTCCTTGAGGAGAAAGGCCAGGTTGCGTGCCTCCGCTATGATCAGGTCCATGGCCTCACGCATCTGCAGCGCCAGGCCGGTATCAAGGATGTCCGAGGATGTCATGCCGTAATGGATGAAGCGCGCGCTCCTGCCGACGTTCTCGGCCACGTTGGTGAGGAAGGCGATGACGTCGTGGTTGACCGTCTCCTCGATCTCCAGTACACGTGCGGGGTCGAAGGTCGCTTTCGACTTGATCTCCGCGAGTGCCTCCCGCGGCACCTCCCCGCGCTCCGCCCTGGCCTCCACGGCCAGGATCTCGACGTCCAGCCACTTCTGGAACCTGTTGCGCTCGCTCCATACGGCAGCCATCTCGGGCAGAGTATAACGCGAGATCATTATTTCCAACCTTTACCAGTCATCTCGTCCGGCACAAGTCTATTATGCCCCATAGGACCCGGCGATAACAGTGGGGTCATGCCTCGGCCATTCTCCCGCGATAGGCCTCCAGGGCATCCGCCACTCCCTCGTACTTCAAGGCCAGGATAGCGCAAGCCAGGAGGGCAGCGTTCTCCGCCCCATCGATGGCCACGGTGGCGACGGGAACGCCGCGCGGCATCTGCACCATGGACAGCAACGCATCCATGCCTCCCAGGTCGGCCGAGGATATGGGCAGGCCGACCACGGGCAAGGTGGTCATGGAGGCCACGACGCCGGCAAGATGGGCGGCTTTCCCCGCCGCCGCGATGAACACCTCCACTCCTTCATCGCGGGCGGAGGATACGAAATCACGCAGTTTCTCCGGCTGGCGGTGGGCGGATATCACCGCGGTCTTGACGCGCACGCCCATCTCGGCCAGGGTCTCCTCCGCCGGGGTGACCTTTTGCAGGTCCGACTTGGAGCCCATGAGCAAGGCGACGGTGGGAGCAGACATACCTATCACCCCTCCAAGGTCCGCAGGGCTATATCCTTGCGGAAATAGATGTCCGTGAAGTCTATCATATTCGCCGCCTCGTAAGCTTTGCCGCGAGCGGCGGCGAAGTCCGGGCCGAGGGCGCTCACACCCAGCACACGCCCCCCGTTCGTAAGGACCTCTCCTTTCGCGCCGAGGCGGGTCCCGGCGTGAAAGACGGTGACCCCCGGCAGGGACTCCGCCTCCTCGAGGCCGCTTATGGGGTAACCCTTGCGGTAATCCTCGGGGTAGCCGCCCGAGGCGACGACCACGGTCACGCAGGGGTCATCCCTCCACTCCAGGCTCACCTCTGGCAGCCTGCCCTCCACTACCGCCAGCATGGCCTCGACTATGTCGCTCTCCAGTCGCGGCAACACCGCCTGGAGCTCCGGGTCACCGAAGCGCACGTTGTACTCGAGCACCTTGGGCCCTTCGGCGGTGAGGATGAGGCCGGCGTAAAGTATGCCCTTGTAGTGGATGCCCCGTGCGGCGAGAGCCGTTGCCGTGGGCCGCAATATCTCCTCCACCGCGCGCCGGTAGTCCTCGCCTGAGAGCACCGGCACGGGCGAGTAGGAGCCCATGCCGCCCGTATTGGGCCCGGTGTCGCCATCACCGATACGTTTGTAGTCCTGGGCAGGAGCCATGGGCAGGATATCCTCGCCGTCCACGAAGCAGAGAATGGATACCTCCTGCCCCTCCAGGAACTCCTCGATGAGCACCTTGTCGCCGGAGGAGCCGAAGGCTCGCTCCTTGAAACAGGCTTTCAGCGCCGCATACGCCTCCCTGTCATCCTGGGCGATGATCACGCCCTTTCCCGCCGCCAGCCCATCAGCCTTGACCACGTAAGGAGCGCCGCGGTTCAATATGCAGGCCTCGGCTGCTTCGTAATCGCTGAAGACCTCCGCATTTCCCGTGGGTACGCCAGCGTCCAGCATGAGCCGCTTGGCGAAATCCTTGCTGCCCTCCATCTGTGCCGCCTCGCGGCCGGGGCCGAACACCGCGAGGCCCCTGGCCTGGAACAGGTCGGCGATGCCCGCGACAAGCGGAGCCTCGGGTCCCACCACGGTGAGGTCGATCTTCTTCTCCTGGGCGAATCCGGCCAGGGCCTCGATATCCCCGGTTCCTATATCCACGCATTCCGCTACGGATGCCATGCCCGCGTTCCCGGGTGCGCACCATATAGCGCTGGCCAGAGGGGACTGCGCTATCTTCCAGGTGAGGGCGTGTTCCCTCCCCCCTCCTCCCACCACCAGAACTTTCATGCTAACCTCCCCGTGCTCGCCCTTGCCTGCCACATCTCTATATTTTATGGCAGCCGGTGACAATCCTGCCCGCGAGGCGATTATGCGTGTCGGGTTTTTTCCTGCAAGGCGACCTTTATCCGAACGTACACGTGCCAGGCCATGCCCGGCTTCGCCATGCCCGGCTTCGCCGCGACTGGCGACTGGCACCGTTGTGCCGAAAACGGCACAATCGCTTATGCGATGGCAAACAAACGTACGGTGTTGCTCAGACCGATGTGGGCTTAGAGGTCGAAGTCTCCCGCCGCCTCCGGCTGGTAGGGTATCTCCAGTATCTCCAGTTTTCTCATGCCCGCGGGGACCTCCCATTCCACTATGTCCCCGACCTCGTAGCCGATCATTCCCGTCCCTATGGGGGCCAGGACGGATATCTTGCCCTTCTCGATGTCGGCGTCCTGAGGAAAGACCAGATAAAAGACCATCGTCTCTCCCGTATCCAGGTCCTTGAGGCGTACCTTGGAGTTCATGGTGATCACGTTCGGGGGGATCTCTTCGGGCTCTACTATCGTGGCCCGCTCCAGCTCATCCTCGAGGTCGCCGAGGTATGCGTTGTTCTTACCATCAGCCCTCACCTCCGCCACGAGCTTCTTCAGCCGCTCCAGGTCGAACTGGGTTATATATATGTCCCTCTTTTTCATGTCAATCCTCCTCCTGCAAGAAAACCCATCTCGAATACCTTCATAAAAAATGGGAGTTGTAGCGGACAGTCGTTATCTCACTATTATATATGTCAACACCAGCAAGATAAACTCACCACTAGCGGGACGGGCATAATCTGACCCCCGCGTGCGGCCCAAGGTGGGCTAGAGGGGAAAATCGTCGTAGAAGAGGAGGCGGCCCTGGCGCAGGGGCTCCTCCCCGCCGTCCAGGAGGATGGTCTGCTGCCTCTCCGGCCCGACCGAGATGAGCTTGATTGGGACTCCGGCCCTCTGCGAGATGAAGTCCAGATAATCGCGCGCCTCAACCGGGAGGTCCTCCAGTTTCCTCGCGCCGGATATGTCCGTTTTCCATCCCGGCAGCTCCTCGTAAACCGGCTTGCAGGAGGCGAAATCATCACATATCTGGGGAAACTCGTCTATGGTCCCGTCACCGAGGCGGTAGGCTACGCAGACCTTGAGGGTGGCGAACTGCGAGAGAACGTCCAGCTTGGTCACGGCCAGGGACGTCAGGGTGTTCAGGCGCACCGCGTAGCCCAGGATGACCAGGTCGAACCAGCCGCAGCGCCTCTTGCGCCCGGTGGTGGTGCCGAACTCCTTGCCCGCCTCCTGCATGATGCTGCCGGTCTCGTTGTCCTGCTCGGTGGGGAAAGGTCCGGCCCCCACGCGGGTAACGTAGGCCTTGGTGACCCCGATGATCTCGCCCAGGTCCCTGGGGCCCACGCCCGCACCGGTGCAGACCGCGCCGGCAACTGTATTAGATGAGGTCACGAAGGGATAGGTGCCGTGGTCCAGGTCCAGCATCAATCCCTGGGCACCCTCGAAGAGAACGTTCTTCCCCTCGCGCAGCGCGTTCTTCACCAGGACGGAGGTATCGGCAAGGCAAGGCAGCAGCCGCTCGGCGTAAGCCCTGTATCTCGAGGATATCTCCTCGGCGTCCAGGGGTGCGGCATCGTAGTAACACTTGAAGAGGTGGTTTTTCTCTCCTACCGCCCTGCTGACCATGGCGGCAAAGCCGGCCGGGTCCAGCATGTCCTGCATGCGGATGCCCGTACGGGAGGCCTTATCGGCATAGGTGGGCCCGATGCCGCGGCGCGTTGTCCCGATGCTCCGCTCGCCGCGGCTGTCGTCCTGCAGCCCGTCAAGATTCTCGTGGAAGGGCAGGATGACGTGGGCGTTGTAGGATATGCGCAGCCGCTCCGCGTCCACGTTTATGGCGGCCAGATTGTCCATCTCCTCGATGAGCACCGCGGGGTTGATGACCACGCCGTTGCCGATGACCGGAACTATATGCGGGTAGAGGATACCCGAGGGCATGAGATGCAGCTTCAGGGTCCGCCCGTCGTACATGATGGTGTGTCCGGCGTTGTTCCCTCCCTGGAAGCGCACTACCACCTGCATCTGGTCGGAGAGCAGGTCGATTACCTTACCTTTTCCCTCGTCACCCCACTGGGTGCCGACTACCGCGATTCCGGGCATGGTCTATCTCACTCTTTCCATCGTGTTTTTACTTCCGCAGCCCCACACGAAGAAACATTATAGCACTTGTTAAGGGTGGGTGCGCGGATGATGGCCCGGGGCCAGGATGGAGCGGGCGACGACCGTTCCCGAAGCCGAGGCCTGGACCAGCCCGCGGGTGATGCCCGCGCCGTCGCCTATGGCGTAGAGGCCGGCAACCTCGGACTGCAGGTCCGGCCCCAGGCTGGGACGCGAGGAGTAGAACTTCACCTCTACCCCGTAGAGCAGGGTGTCGCGGGCGTACAGGCCCGGAGCCAGGTTGTCCAGCGCCTCCAGCATCTCCAGGATGTCGCTGATATAACGGTAAGGAAGAGCGAAGGAGAGGTCCCCCGGTGTAGCATCTGAGAGCGAGGGTGCCACCGTGGAGCGAGCTATGCGCCGCGGAGTGGAGCGGCGGCCGGCCATGAGGTCCCCAAGCCTCTGCACGAGTATGCCCTCCCCCAGGAGATTGGCCAGACGCGCGATGTACTTGCCGTAGGCGATGGGCTCCTTGAAGGGCTCGGTGAAGGTAGTGCTCACCAGCAGCGCGAAGTTGGAGTTCTCCGTGCGGTGTTCAGCGTAGGAGTGGCCGTTGACGGTGAGGACGTCGCCATAACGTTCCACGCATACCTGCCCGTAGGGGTTCATGCAGAAGACCCGCACGCGGTCCTCGAAGCGGCGCGTGAAGTAATGCAGCTTGGGCTCGTAGAGGTCGGTGGTCAACGGCTCCAGCACAGGCGCGGGGACTTCGACCCTGAGACCGATGTCCACCTGGTTGTTCTGGACGCTCACCCCCAGCCTCTCCATCTCCCCCGCCAGCCAGTCCGCCCCCTCCCTTCCGGGCGCTGCTACAACATTGCCCGCGAGGTATTCCCGGCCTTCGACCGTTGTGACTCCCAGCACGCGCCCGCCGTCCGTCAGGATGGATTCGACACAAACATCGGTCTGCATGTCCACCTTGTCCGCGAGGAAGTCTCGCATGCGCACCAGCAACTCGCGGCAGCGTTCCGTCCCCAGGTGGCGGAAGGGGCAAGGGGTGAGGACGAGGTTCGAGAGGACCGCGCGCTTCCTCCACGCTGCCACCTTTTCATCGTCGTCCCCGAATACCTGGCGGGGCGCCCCGAACTCCAGGTAGAGCTGGTCCACGCGGTCGATGAGGTCGCGCAGCATGCGCGTCCCCACGTATTCGCCCAGCCAGCCACCCACGTCGGGCGAAAGGGAGAGCTTGCCGTCGCTGTACGCGCCCGCCCCACCCCAGCCGCTGGTGATGGCGCAGGTCTCGCAGCGCTGGCACTTCCCAACCCGGGCCGGGCAGTGGCGCTTCTCGATATCCGGGCCTTTTTCCAGCACGAGCACCTTGAGGCCGTCCCTCTTGACCAACTCGAGGGCGGCGAAAATACCGGCCGGCCCCGCGCCGACGATGATGACGTCGTATTTATCTTGCATAGCAACACCTATACTAACATCGGACACATGCGCGTCAGGGTGAAGGTTTGGGGCCTGGGGTCAGCCCTCCATTTTCAACATGATCATGTGCCCGGCATTGACTGACGAACCTTTGGTATATTTTGTTGAAAATGGAGGGCTGACCCCAGGTGTTGAGGGGTGACCCTAGGCCTCTGCGTAGGCCGATTCCCCCACGCGGGTGAAGGAAAAATCCCCGTGATCGTCCACGTCCACCTCGATGAGGTCGCCCTCGGCGAATTCGCCCTCCAGCATCCTGCGCGCCAGGTTGTCCTGGATCTCGCGCTGGATGACACGCTTGAGGGGACGCGCGCCGTAGTTGGGATCGAAGCCCTCCGCTGCCAGCGTGTCCTTGGCACGCTCGCTGAGACGGATGTCCAGCTTGCGGTCGGCAAGCCGCTCGCGCAGGTAGTCTATCTGTATATCCACTATCTTCTTTATCTCCTCCATGCCCAGGACATTGAAGATGATGATCTCGTCCAGGCGGTTGAGGAACTCCGGCCGGAAGTGGAGTTTGAGGGTCTCCATGACCAGGTCCCTTACCTCGCCGCTTCCCTTGTCCGCCGTCTCCTGGTAGAGGTGGCTTCCTATGTTGGAGGTCATGATGATCACCGTGTTCTTGAAGTCCACGGTGCGGCCGTGGCCGTCCGTGAGCCTGCCTTCGTCCAGGATCTGCAGCAGCAGGTTGAAGACGTCGCCGTGGGCCTTCTCGATCTCGTCCAGCAGGATGACGCTGTAGGGCCGGCGGTGCACCGCCTCGGTGAGCTGGCCGCCCTCCTCGTACCCGATGTAACCGGGAGGGGCACCGATGAGCCGCGACACGGTGTGCCGCTCCATGTACTCGCTCATGTCCAGCCGCACCATGGCCTTCTCGTCGTCGAAGAGGAACTCCGCCAGGGCCCTGGCAAGCTCGGTCTTCCCCACTCCGGTGGGCCCCAGGAAGAGGAAAGAGCCGATGGGCCGGTTAGGGTCCTGCAGCCCCGCACGGGCGCGTCTGATGGCATTGGACACTTTTTCCAGGGCTTCCTCCTGCCCCACCACGCGCTGGCGCAGCCGGTCCTCCATGTGGATGAGCTTCTCCACCTCCCCCTCCAGGAGCTTGGATACGGGGATTCCGGACCAGGAAGACACCACCTCGGCGATGTCCTCGTCGTCGACCTCTTCCTTGAGCATCTTGCGGTCCTTCTGCAGCTCCTGCAGGCGCACGTTCTCCTCCTCCAGACTTGCCTGCAGCTGGGCGGCCTCCCCGTAGCGCAGGCGGGCGGCCTTCTCGAGGTCGCCCTCCCGCTCCGCCTTCTGCTCCTCTATCTTCATCCGCTCCTGCTGCTCCTTGAGCTCGCGGATGCGGGATATGCTCTCTTTCTCGGCCTGCCAGTGGCTTTTCATCTCGGTCGACCTCTCTATGAGGTCCGCCAACTCTGACTCCAGTTTTTCCAGGCGTTCCCTGGAGGCCTTGTCCTTCTCCTTCTTCAAGGCCTGCTTCTCTATCTCCAGCTGTTTGATGCGCCGCTCCACCTCGTCTATCTCCACGGGCATGGAGTCTATCTCTATGCGCAGGCGGGAAGCCGCCTCGTCGACCAGGTCTATGGCCTTATCGGGAAGAAAGCGGTCGGCGATGTAGCGCTCCGACAGCATGGCCGCCGCCACCAGGGCCGAGTCCTGGATGCGCACGCCGTGGTGTACCTCGTAGCGCTCCTTGAGGCCACGCAGGATGGCGATGGTGTCCTCCACGTCAGGCTCGCCGACCAGTATCGGCTGGAAGCGCCGTTCCAGGGCGGCGTCCTTCTCTATGTGCTTGCGATATTCGTCCAGGGTGGTGGCGCCGATGGCATGCAGCTCACCCCTGGCCAGCGCCGGCTTGAGCATGTTGGAGGCGTCCACCGCGCCCTCGGCCGCCCCTGCCCCGACCAGGGTATGCATCTCGTCTATGAAGAGGATGATCTCACCCTCGGATTCGATGATCTCCTTGAGCACCGCCTTGAGGCGGTCCTCGAACTCCCCCCGGTACTTGGAGCCCGCTACCAGGGCTCCGATATCCAGGGCGACCACCCTTTTGTTCCTCAGGCCTTCGGGCACGTCTCCCTCGACGATACGCTGGGCCAGGCCTTCCACGATCGCGGTCTTTCCCGTGCCCGGCTCGCCGATGAGCACGGGGTTGTTCTTAGTGCGCCGGGAGAGGACCTGCATGACGCGGCGGATCTCAGCATCGCGCCCGATGACGGGATCGAGCTTGCCGCGGCGCGCCAGGTCCGTGAGGTCACGCCCGAAGCGCTCCAGCGACTGGTAGCGCCCCTCCGCCTCGGGGTCGGTGACCCGCTGACTGCCGCGCACCTCGCTGAGAGCCTTGAGTACGCGGTCGCGGTCTATGCCGTGCGCGTGCAGTATCTCCGCCGCGTCCCCCTTCTTCTCCTCCGCCATGGCCAGGAAAAGATGCTCGGTTGAGATGTACTCGTCCTTCATGCGGTCGGCCTCCGCAAGGGCGGCCTCGAAGAGGGACGAGAGGCGCGGCGATATCTGTACCTGTCCCACGGCGCCCGTCACCTTGGGGACCTCCTCCAGTGCGGCCTCCACTTCGGAAGCCAACGTAGCGGCGTCTGCGCCCAGCTTGGCCAGGAGCGAGGGCACGGTTCCGCCTCCCTGCTGCAGCAGGGCAAGGAGAAGGTGCTCCACCTCGATGAACTGGTGCTGCCTCTCGCCCGCTATATTCTGCGCATCGGCTACGGCCTCCTGGGCCTTCACCGTGAACTTGTCAAATCTTACCATCCGTCTTCACCTCTCCACTTCCCATTACCTGCCACCAGGGCTCCTTCTGAGCATCACCTCACCCCTCGGCACAGGCACGATATCGTTGCGGAAACTCTCCCTGACCTTCTTCACGCGCTCCTCGACATCCCTGCGCATGGTTTCCAGATCATCCTCGAGAGACTTCATGCGCTCGCGCATGTCCATGATCATTTTCACGCCGGCCAGGTTGACCCCCATATCCTGGGTCAGCTCCTGGATCAGCCTGCAACGCTCTATGTCCGCCTCCGAGTAGCGCCGGCGGTTATGCACCCTTGCGGGGTTGATCAGTCCCTTGCGCTCGTAGATGCGCAGGGTCTGGGGGTGAACATCCGCCAGGCGAGCGGCGATGCTTATAACGTAAACCGGCTCCTGGCTCGCATTCCTTTTATCCACTCTCCATCACCTACTCTTGCAGGAACTCGCGCGGGTCTTTCTTCTCCATCTCCTGCAGTTTCTTCACCAGCTCCTTCTCCTTGGCCGTCATCTTCTTGGGGACCACGACGCGGGCGGTTACGATCATGTCGCCGTGCCCTTTTCCCCTGGGTTTTGGGGCTCCCTTGCCCCGCAAGCGGAATTTTCTTCCGTCGGAAGTCCCCGCCGGTATCTTCAGCTTGACTTTCCCGTTGATGGTTGGTACCTCCACCGTCGTCCCCAGGGCAGCCTCGGGGAAGGTCACCGGGAGATCCATGAGGATGTTGCTGTCTTTCCTCTTGAAATACTTATGCGGTTTTACGTGCACCCTGACGTAGAGATCGCCCGGCGCTCCACCCATGGGCCCCGCTTCTCCCTTGCCGGGGAAGCGCACCTTGCCGCCGTCCTTTATCCCCGCCGGGATCTTTACCTTGATGTTGCGCGGCATCTCCACTACTCCTGCGCCCCGGCAGGTCTCGCACGGATCCTCGACGATCGTTCCCCTGCCGCCGCAAGCGGGGCACGGCCGCGAGAAGGCGAACGGACCCTGGTTCTGTGACACCGAACCCCTGCCGCCGCACGTGGGGCAGGTCTTGGGCAGCGTACCCGGCTTCGCACCGCTACCCTTACATGTGGGGCAGGCGCTCTTGCCGCTCAGGGTCAGGGTGACGGTTATACCCGAGGTGGCCTCGTCGAAGGATATGGTAACGTCGGTCTGGAGGTCCCGCCCCTTGCGCGTCTCCTTACGTCGCCCCGCACCCGTACCCGTGCCCCTGCCGCCGAAGAGGTTGAACAGGTCTCCCAGGTCTCCCAGATCGCCGAGATCCCCGGAGTAGGAATAAGTACGCGAACCCGGCCTGCCTCCCGCGGAGCCGAAATCGAAGGGCCCGAATCCGGGGCCCGGCCCGCCGGCTCCCGCGAACATGCCGCCCGAGTCGTATTGTTTGCGTTTCTCCGCATTCGAGAGTACCTCGTAGGCCTCGGACACTTCCTTGAACTTCTCCTCCGATTGCTTGTCCCCGGGATTGGCGTCGGGGTGATACTTGCGGGCAAGCTTGCGATAGGCGTCCCTTATCTCCTTGTCCGACGCCTTTTTATCCACTCCTAGCGTTTTATAATAATCCTTTCCATTCATAACTTTCCTTGCCACCCATGTCGCGTTTTTCTAACCACATTTGCTCACCGTCGCCCTGGCCGGGCGCAACAGGCTCCCTTTGTATTTGTATCCCTTCTGGTGGACTTCCACTACCGTCTCATCCTCGTGGTCGTCACTCACTATCGCCATCACGGCCTCGCATACCTCGGGGTCGAAGCGGTGGCCGTGGGGGTTTATCTCCTCGAGCCCCTCCTGCTCAAGCAACGCCATCATCTGCTCGTAAACCATGCGCACTCCCTGTGCGAGCCGGTCTTTGCGGTCACCGCAGGATTCCAGGGCCATCTCGAGGTTGTCGATAACCGGAAGTAATGCTGCCATAAAAGAACGGTTGGCCTGCTCGATAATACGCGTCTGTTCCCTGAGCATCCTCTTGCGGTAATTCTCAAGCTCAGCCTTGCTCCTCTGGGCGTCGCTCAGATATTCCTTCGCCCTGGTCTCCGACTGGCTCAAGCTCGACTCGAGCTCCAATACGCGTTCCTCGAGCTCTTTCTTGCTCATATCGTGCAGCTTACGCCGCGTATCGTCCATGGTACCGGCGGCTTTCTCGTGCCTGCCCGCCGCCGTCCCAGCGCTTTCTGCCGCAGCTTTATCTCCAGTGGCCTTATTCTTCTTTTCCTTCGTTTCCTTTTTATCCTCACTCATATGTTTTCACCTCTTGCATGCCGGTCCCCCATGAAGGGGGGCTGGTCGACAAAGGCCAGCCCCCTCGCGAAACCGTGTGGGCGGAATATCATTCCGCCGTTTCTCCCTCTACCTTGATAGGGATCTGCCTGGGCTTCGCTTCCGCCGCCTTGGGCATCTCTATCCTGAGCACGCCCCCGGTAACAGAGGCCGCCACTTTATCCTCGTCCACCTTGCGAGGCAGAGGTATGTTGCGCTCGAAGTAGCCGTAGGCACGTTCGACGCGGTGGTAGTTGTCTTCCTTTACCTCGCCTGCGAACTTCCTTTCGCCCTTGATGTGCAGGATATCGTCCTCCAGGGAGATATCGATATCCTTGCCTTCGAGGCCGGGCAGTTCCACCTCGACGGTGAGTCTGTCATCGCTCTCGTACATGTCGAGGGGAGGCGCCCAGGTGGCGGTGGTCTCCGCCGTGGCCGGCGTATCCGCTCCCCTGAAGAAGCTGCGCCGGAACAGGCTGTTTACCTCGTCCTGCAGGTTCATCAGGTCTCGGAACGGATCCCATCTCACGATAGCCATGCTTCCTCACTCCTTTCCTCTATATCCTTCAAGGGGGAGCCGCTCGCGGCGTCCCGCGGTCTTCTTCCGGCCGCCTGGCCCGGTGTTTATACGATGCCGCGCGGCTGCACCCCCGTTGTACCTTCCGGTCCTTACATCTCCTCGTATTCGGCTTCGTCTATCACTTCTCCCTCGGCTTCCTCGGTGGCGCCATAGCTGCCGTCGCCCTCGGGGCCCATCTGGGCTCCCTCGGTCTTGGTCTGCGAGTACATGTGCTCCGCCAGCTTGTAGGAAGCCTGCATGAGGATCTCCGTCTTGCGCCTTATGTCGTCGTTGTCAGAACCCTTGAGGGCTTCCTTGACGTCCTCCAACGCCGACTCTATGGCACTGCGGTCTTCCGGCGACACCTGGTCGCCCAATTCACCCAGGCTCTTCTCGGTCGTGTAGACCAGGCTGTCGGCGTTATTGCGCACGTCCGCCTCCTCGCGCTTGCGGCGGTCCTCCTCCGCATGCGCCTCGGCGTCATTCACCATCTTCTCGATCTCGTCCTCGTTCAGTCCGCTGGACGCGGTGATGGTGATCTTCTGCTCGTTGCCCGTGGCCAGGTCCTTTGCCGAGACGTGCAGTATGCCGTCGGCGTCGATGTCGAAGGCCACCTCTATCTGCGGCACGCCTCTCGGAGCCGGTGGAATCCCGACCAACTGGAAGTTCCCGATGAGCTTGTTATAGGCGGCCATCTCGCGTTCACCCTGATAGACCTTGATATCCACGCTGTTCTGGCCGTCCGCGGCCGTGGTGAATATCTCGCTCTTGCGCGTGGGGATGGTCGTGTTGCGCTCGATGAGCTTGGTGAACACTCCGCCCAGGGTCTCGATACCGAGGGAAAGGGGCGTCACGTCCAGAAGCAGGACGTCTTTTACCTCGCCCTTGAGCACTCCCGCCTGTATGGCGGCTCCCATGGCTACTACCTCGTCGGGGTTGATGCCCTTGTGCGGCTCCTTACCGCCGCTTAGCTTGCGCACCATCTCCTGCACCATGGGCATGCGCGTCGAGCCACCGACCAGGATGACATGGTCGATGTTCTTGGGGTCCATGTTCGCATCCTTCATAGCGCGCTTGAACGGTCCCACGCACTTCTCCAGAAGGTCTGAGGTCATCTTCTCGAATTCCGACCTGGAGAGGTTCATATCCAGGTGCAGCGGACCCTCGGGAGTCGCGGTCACGAAGGGCAGATTGATGTTGGTCGAATTAGTCGTCGACAACTCGATCTTGGCCTTCTCAGCGGCTTCCCTCAAGCGCTGCAGGGCCATCTTGTCCTCGCGCAGGTCGACACCGCTGGTGGACTTGAAATCGTCGGCCATCCAATCGATGATACGCTTGTCCCAGTCGTCGCCGCCCAGCTGGGTGTTGCCGGCGGTGGACTTGACCTCGAACACGCCCTCCCCGATATCCAGGATGGAAACGTCGAAGGTCCCGCCACCCAGGTCGAATACCAGGATGGTCTGGTCGCTCTCCTTATCCAGTCCATAGGCAAGCGACGATGCCGTAGGCTCGTTGATGATGCGCAGGACGTTCAATCCGGCTATGCGCCCGGCCTCCTTTGTGGCCGTCCTCTGGGCATCGTTGAAGTAAGCGGGCACCGTGATCACGGCGTCGGTGATCTTCTCCCCCAGGTATTCCTGAGCATCGGCCTTGAGCTTCTGCAGGATCTTGGCGGAGATCTCCTGGGGCGTGTATTCGCCGTCCCCCAGTTTAACCTTATCCGCGGTACCCATCTTCCTCTTGATGGATGCGATGGTGTTCTCAGGGTTGGTCACGGCCTGGCGCTTTGCGACCTGGCCCACCAGCCACTCTCCCGTCTTCGACATGGCCACCACTGATGGAGTTGTCCTGCCGCCCTCGCTGTTGGGTATAACGACGGGCTCACCGCCCTCGAGCACGGCAACAACCGAGTTGGTGGTTCCCAGGTCGATACCTACTGTCTTAGCCATTCTCCATTCCTCCTTTTATAAAGATTTGCCGGTATCCTTTGTTTAGTTTAGTCCTTTTTCAATATAACTCTTGACAACATTGATGTCAAGTATATTTATAACCTTATTATGCATTATACCCAGATTGAAATTCTTATCCTATTTTTGCAGGTAAAAAAGGTTTATCAGATCATGCAAGAACGGGCCTGAAGCAATCGCGGAAGCTGTTTTTCAGGTGAGAACCGCATGTACCCCATAGACGAAATAGAAGATCAGCATGGCCAGAATGGGGTATACGAGAAGGCCGGCGTTGAAACGGATATGGGGGGGCCGCCAAAGCAGATGCATGCCTATGGTGAATACTATCGCACCCGGCAGGCCCAGGGTGATGAAGAGCTTGAATATCCCGGGAGCGGGCAGGACCAGGCTCACTATCGCCACGGGCACCAGGAGCACGCACATGGGGATCATGGCATCGATGGTGCGCTTGGCGCCGAAAACCACCCCCGTGGTGCGAAATCCCGCTGCCTCGTCAAAGGGTACGTCGTTGGCCATGCTGGGCATATACAGGGTTGCCGAGAAGATGAAGCCGAAGACCAGTGGCCAGGCGGGCGGCCAGGTAGAGGGGTTTACCGCCTTCCACCCCGCGATCAGCAGCACGACCGCGCCCGCAGCGTTGGTAACGATGTCCAGTATGGGCCTGTTCTTGAAGCGGAACCAGGGATGGGAGTAGAGGATGCCGAGGATGAAAACGGACGCTACCATGTATATGGTGAACTGGACGTTTACCAGAAGGGAGAAACCCACGCAGCCCATGCCGGTGAGCAGGAAGAGCAATACCGTCTCGAGCTTGCCCATCTCCCCGGTGGCGAAAGGCTGGTCGGACATGTGCAGGTCGCCCTTGTACATGTCGTTGTGCAGGCGATCCGATTCCACGTCAGCGTAGAAGTTCAGGGTGCTGGAAAAGAACGAGCCGCACAGAAACCCCAGGTACATGCAGGCTATCTTGTACCCCGGCATGCTCCCCCCCGTTGCGGCCGAACATGCAAACCCCAGGGTCGTGGGGAAGATGTATATAAACATGGTCTTGACGCGGAACAGTATGAAATACTTGCGGAGAAATGCGTCTATGCGGGACCTTCTATCCAAGCTGCCCTCCTCGCGCCCTCAACACTGCATAAAGTAAAACAGATATGGCAAATACGTTCAACACGAATATCGCCGCGCCCTGGCGGGGCGGCCCCATCGGACGGGGGCTGTACGTGCCCGCCCTAATCTCCCTTCAAGCCGGGAAACACGTCCTCCGCCGAGCGGAGGACGTCCCAGAATACCGCCTCCGCTTTTCTGTCCCCTTCTATGCGCGCTACGTCCAGCTCGAAAAGGAACCGGGCGCCGAAGAAGGTACATACGTCACCTGCCTTGGGGCTTGCGGGTATCTCGTCCCCCAGGGCCTCGCGCACGGCGACGGTCGCCACCTTGCCGGAGACCACCACCAGACGCGGTCCCACCAGGAAGAACTCATCAGCGAGAAACCCGGAACAGCGCCGCAATTCACGGCGGGCCACCCGCTGCAGGGGGCATCTCAAGGCGGTCGAGTAATAGGCGCCTGTCATATCCCATCCCCAATCACCCGCCGCTTTTTTCAACAATCGGTCACGCCAGGCGCCCCAGGGGTTAACCGCCGTAGCGCCTGGACCTGGCATTCCCGCCACCAGGAACATGCCGGCTCCGGGGTCTCCGCACCCCGGCACTCCCACTCCCCCGCCACGGCAGCGTCTGCAGCTCTCTATGGCCGATCTGAGCCCTCCCAGGTCGGCATGGAGCTTTTCCCGGATCGATAACGAAACTTCTCCTTCGTACACGCCGGCCATACCGGTTTCTACCTCTCCTCACGATCGCCCACCTCTAGGGCAGACGAGACTTTATCCACACCCGGAATTATAAGCCAGCGCCGCAGCCGTTGACGAACCACGCCGCACCCGGTGCCGGAAGCACACGGCAAACGAATTACGGTGTCTAGGTCCACATTATGTAGTGTATGGAAAATATTTTACTATACAAGATATTGACATAGCCTACATATATGGATTATTATAGCTGCAAATATACAAAATGTGGGCTGTATATCGAGGAGGGGATGCTTTGCCGGTTAAGGAAAAGACCAGGCCTGTCTATTTCTTGGAAGTCTCCTACGCCGAGATGAGTGACGAAGACCTGATAACCTGTACCCGGCGGGGAGACTCACAAGCCGAAGCTTTTCTTCTCAATAAGTATCAATACCTGGTACACGTTAAAGCCAAGTCTTATTTCCTGGACGGCGCCGAGCACGACGACACCATCCAGGAGGGCATGATCGGTCTTTACAAGGCCATCAGGGATTACAAGTTCAACGATATCTGTTCCTTCCGTTCCTTCGCCGTACTCTGCATAACCCGCCAGATCATCACCGCCGTCAAGACCCACACCCGGAAAAAGCACAACCCCTTGAGCTGTTACCGCTCCCTGGAGGCCAACGTCTTCGACGAGAGCGGCGAGTCCATGTATTACGCGGGAGGCGGAGTGAGCACCAAAGTGGAGGACCCGCTGGAGCTCTATATCTTCGAGGACGAGGTCTCGCGTATCATCTGCATCCTCAAGGAGAAGCTCAGCGGGCTGGAGTGGAAGGTACTCGTCTCCTATCTGGAAGGCAAGAGCTACAAAGAGATCGCCGACGAGATCAAGCGCGACACCAAGGTCGTCGACAACGCCCTGTGCCGCATCAAAGTCAAGATAAAAAACCACGTAGAACCCCTGCTCAACTAGGTTTTCCGGCATTGCCGGAAAACCGTATTGCGAGGCGACCCCGAACCAACATCCCGTTGCGGTAGAAAGACTCCGGCGAAGCTGACCCCAGGCAATCACTGACTCCGATTGCTTGAAAGCATTCCATATAATCAGGCAAAGATATCGTCTGACCTTATACACAGGCGATTGTGTGGAACCTGGAGGCCTGGCCCCCGGTGTTGACCTGACCCCCGATGTTGAAAATGGAGGGCTGACCCCAGGCGTGGAGCGCTATCTGTCTTGTCTGAAGTGGCACGTTAATATAGAATGTGTTCGGTTTGGCCATTCATAACAGGATACGGTCTTTCATAGGAGCAGGGATCGCAGAACAGCAAACGGCGCGGCAAAAGTGCTACGCCGTTTTTTCTCAGCTGGGATGATCCCCACCTCCCCGGATCCGGCAAGACCGCATCCCGAAATGCGTCGAGATCCTCACATTGTACGCCGGCATCAGGAAGAGGAGGTAGCACGGATGAACAAATGGGAAGAGGAGTATAAAAAGAAACTCACCACCACGGAAGCGGTGGCGAAAACGGTACGGGACGGTGAAAAGCTGTTCTGCGGGAGCGGGTCCAGCGCGCCGACGGGCATACTCGATGCGCTCTTCGATCGCGCGGAAGAGATCAACGACGTGGTATTCGGCGGCCTGATCATGCTGGCCCCCACCTACAAGATACTTTCCAGGGAAATGCGCCACCATATAAGGTTCGACAACCTCTTCGCGACCCCCCTGGACCGGCAGGCGCTGCACGATGGGATATGCGAACATATCCCCTTCCATTTCTCGGACCTCCCGCGCCTCGCCTCCGAGTTCGCGGACTACAGGACGGTCTTCACCCAGGTAGGGCCCATGGACCGGCACGGCTACATGTCCGCCGGCGTATCGGGCAACTTTTTGGACGTAGTGCATAAACTGGACCGGCTGGTGGTCGAGGTAAACGAGAACCAGCCCACGGTACACGGGCGCAACTTCTATCACATCTCGCAGGTGGACATGGTCGCCGAAAATCATACACCCCTGCTGGACCTGCCCCCCGAGCCAATCACCGAGGCGGACAGGGCCATCGCCGAGAACATCGTGAAATTCATCGCAGACGGCGACACCATCCAGTTGGGCATCGGCGCGGTGCCCAACGCCATCGGCGAGTGCCTGCTGGAGAAAAAGCACCTGGGCTGCTACACCGAGATGATCCCCGACTCCATCATGAAGCTCTTCGAGGCGGGGGCGCTGGACAACACGCAGAAGACCTTCTATCCTTACCAGTTCAACGCCTTCTTCGCCGGCGGGTCCAACGAGCTGTACAGCTGGCTCGACGGCAATCCCATGGTCTTCTTCTCGCCCATCTCCTATAACAATGACTCCAACAACGTGGCCAGGAACGACAACATGGTGGCCATCAACGCCACCCTGGAGATAGACCTCACCGGCCAGTGCTGCTCGGAGGCCATCGGCCCCTACCAGTACAGCGCCACCGGCGGGCAGGTGGACTTCACGCGCGGCGCCTACATGGCCAGGGGAGGCAGGGCCTTCATCGCAACCCATTCCACCACCACCGACAAGGAAAGCGGCAAGGTGGTCTCCAAGATCGTGCCGCAGCTCAAGCCGGGGGCCACGGTGACCCTTACCCGCACCGACGTCATGTACGTGGCCACCGAGTTCGGAGTGGTGAACCTCAAGGGCAAGACCCTACGCGAGCGCGCCCGGGCACTCATCTCCATCGCCCATCCCGACTTCCGCGGCGAGCTCGTACAGTACGCCAAGGACATCAAGTACTTCATATTGCCCGAACACGAAGAGCTCGGCTGACGGGCAGTCAAACGAAACTGTCGCTGAAGCGGGGCCCGCAGAGGGCCCCGCTTATACTGTCCGATATCATGCTGGCTTCTCGGCCACGCTTGTAGGATTGAATCAGAAAAAGGTCCTCGTGAGCATATCGAGCGCGAAGGAGGTGAGGGTTTGAGAAAAAACGAGAGATGGATATCCATCATCCTGGTAGCCTTGCTGATCGCCGTGGCCGCTGGCCTGCTCATCATCTCCAGGGGATGCGAATGCAACACCTGACTGCTGCGAGAGGGGCCGGTTGGGGTCTCGTATTCAGTCCCGGATCAAATATCCGAAACCATGTGTATCCGGGTTTTATAGAGGAGGCTGCCGCGGATTTTACCCTTCACAATCGCAGGACGAACAAGCCTACTTCTTTTTTCCCTTCGTGCCCGAGGGGCTTTTCCGCGCCTGCTGTTTCCCGGAAGGCTTTCCTGCGGCCGCTTTGCCCGCGCCCTGCTTCTTAGGCTTCGCCTTCTTTTTCTTTTTCTCCTCCTCGAGGACGTGGTAGTAAAAGCGGTTGAAGGCCGCCGCCAGGAAAGCTGTCCTGCCCCCTTCCAGCAGGGAAACGAAGAGCACCAGGGCGGGAGCGATCGAATATCCCAGGGAGAGGTTTCCCATCAGCATCGCTCCGCCCAGGTAGAAAGTGGCGATTAAAAGCTCCGGGATTATCAGGAGCATCAGCGCATTGCGGTACCTCTCCTTTACCAGGCGATAGCTGGTCCGGAACACCTCCTCGACTTTTCTCCCCCCTTCCAGGGTCAGCATCTGGGGAACGAGCACGACGAACACGATGACCAGGTCGGCCACGATGAAATTGAGATAGAAATAAACGTAGTTGAGGATGCGCAGGCTGGCCTCGCTGGTCTCGGCACTGATGATAAAACCCAGGGCGATGACCAGCAGCTGTTGCGCGACCATCAGGGCGAAGACCCTTATCAAGCCGGTGAGCAGGCCTGCCCAGAGCGAGGGGAGGGCCCATCCCTTCATCCTCTCGTATGCGCCGCGATAGGAGAGCCTGCCCTTGCCCCTTACAGCGTCGTCGTAGAAGTAGACGGCCATGCACCAGAAAAGGAAGAACAGGGCGAAGCATATAGCGTAACCCGAAAGCCACAGGATCATGTACGTGGTCTGGGAAAAGGCCGGGATATCGATAAGGCTGGGGAGAAAAGAGTCCACGAGGAAGACAAGGGGTATGGAGGAAGCGGCCAGCAGCAGCCACATGAGCGGCCGTTTGCGTATGTCGTTCCAGGCATCTAGGGCGATGCCGCGCACCATGCTGCGTTCACTGGAAGGCAACTCTCTCCTCCATATCGCGGTATTGAAAACGCTACTCCAAGATAAGCAGCGGGATTTAAGCAGTCAACCTTCCATTATCGGGGGACGGCGTTTGATACAAGGGGGTATAATATTCGCGATGCACATTTTTTTACTGGCACGGAGGAGGTGGCTTGAAAATGAACGAGGTCGGCGGAGAGAAGCAGGCACAGCGCATAGGCATGATAGCCGGCATCCTGGTTGCCCTTCTCGTCCTGCGCCGTTTGAGGAAGCGCCGCAAGCAGAAGAAGCTTCTCAAGGAACGCGCCGAGGCGAAGGCTCGCCAGGTCGAGCGGCGCATGAAAGAGGAAAAGGCCAAGAAAAAGGACTCGCAGAAGGGTAAAAAGGAGAAGAAGAGCAAGAAGGACCGCTCCATCCTGCAGCAGCTCGTCCGCTTCACGATCCTCGCGGTCGCCAAGAAGATCATCTCGCAACAGATAGAGCAGGCAGGCAGCGAGCTGGGGACCAGTAAACTGGGGAAGAAGGTCGTCCAGGTCGCAGAGACCTGATGCAGGTAATGGGTCAGGCCTTGAAGCCGGTCGGGGGTTTCTCTCCCTTCTCGGCCGTCTCCAGGATGAGGCGATAGGCGCGCTCGAACAGCCCGAGGTACGCATCCGCGTCGCGGTACCCCGCGCGTTCCTCCTCGCTGGTGAACTCCAGGTACCTGCCGACCAGGTCCAGTGCGACCTCGGCCTGGTTCTTGGAAAGAAAGCCGTCGGGCATCGTTTCCTCCTCTCCACCTCCACTCTCTGCGTAGCGGTTACATGGGGGCTCCGCCTGCACAAGCCCGCTGGCTGGATTATAATGATTTCGTCGCCGCGGGGAAAGCAAAGAGGTCGATACATTGCGGGTATCACTTGTCACGCTGATCTTCTTCTCCTCTCTTGGAGTGCTCGTCGCGCTCTACGCGATGCATTTCCGCCACCGCGCCCTGGCCATGGGATCGCAGCGGCTTCTTTCCGCGCTTTCCCGCACCCTCAAAGAGGAGGAAGGCGAGGAAGCCGGCGAGGAAGCGCTGCGGCGGGCGGCCTCGGAGCTGGAGGCACGATTGAACACGGCGATCTACGTTTTGTTCTCACTGCTCCTCGCAATCCTGGCCGTTTGCCTCGTGCTCATAGCCGCTTCCGCACTTCCGGAGTTGAGCCTCGCGCTCTCGGGCATCTGCGTTTTCCTGGTCTCTCTCCTGATAGCGACCATGTTGCTGCGCGATATCCCCCGCAATATCACTAGGTCACTGAGCGGGTACGGAAAAGGTGACTGAAGGGCCGGCCACGCTGCGGTCCGCATGTTTAACAATGTCCAATAAAGGGATGGGCTTGCCTTGTGAGGTATATTTATTTGTAGCTCCTCCTGAAACGCGAGCGGTGCGGGGATAATACCGTTATGGCCAGGCCCCGGTGAGGGGTTCGATGCGCGGTTTTTCGATCGACGGGATACGTAGCACAAGACCAAGGAGGTAGGAACTGTGCGGAGGAAGGGGATGATGCGCTTCCTGGTGGCCTGCCTGGCGTGGCTCATCCTGCCCGTTCTCGCCTACCTGGACCTCACCCTGTGGGGAGCGGCCGCCGGACTGGCGGTAGTCCTGGCGATGTTCTTACTCCTGCCTTCCGGCAGGAGGTGGGGCATCTTTCAGGCTTTCTCCCTTCTCTTCTTCCTGGTGGCCTTCGCCGCAGTCTTCGCACTCGGGGACGAGATCTCCACGCGCATCCCTAACCTGCTGGCGGGCGGTTTCGCCTGCCTGACCATCATGGCCGGTTATGGAGCCCTGGAGGGCATCTTCTTCCCCGCTCATTACATATACCTCGATTATCCCGAGAGCATGCGCGAAAGTCCGATCCTGCGGCAGACCCTGTGGGTCCTGACGCTGCTATGGGACGCCGTCTTCCTCGCGGGCCTGGCGACGAACCTCGTGAGCATGCTGGCGCTGCGCGGCGACACCTCCACGTACACCGCTACCATCGTCTCCGCCGCCCTGTTCGCCGCCGGCATGGCGGTGACTCCTTTTATCGTCATCCTCATGCCGCGCCGCATGGAAGCCGGCCTGGTGGAGAAAGGCCCCCTTTCCATAAAATGGTCCCCTCCCGTCCTGGAGCCGGGGCGCAACCTGCGCAAGAACGAATACGACGCCGTGGTGGTCGGTTCGGGCATCGGCGGATTGGCGTGCGCCTCGCTCCTCTCCCATACGGGCATGAAAGTCATGGTGGCGGAGAAGGCGCGCCTTGTCGGGGGGTACTGCCAGACCTACGACTGGGAGGGGTTCCCTTTGAACTCCGGTCCCACGGTGCTGTTGGGTGGAGGCGAAAGCGGCACCGTCAATGCCCTCATCCGGCGATTGGGCCTGGAGCAGGAGATACCCCTGCGCCGCCTGCACTGGGGGATGGCGGACGGTAAAATGGCCTTGCGCCTGGGATTGGGGATGGACAAGGACCTGGACAAGCTGGAGGCGAAGTTCCCGTCATCACAGGTTGGCCTGGGCCGCCTCTTCGGCGACCTGAGACGTTTCCGGGGAGAGTTCAAAGATCGTCCCGATTACCTCACCTCTCCCCTACCTTCAAGCCTCGAGGAATACCACGAGCAATTCGTGCGCCATCCCTTTTCCGCACTCTGGCAGAACCTGAGCTTCCAGGCCATGCTCGAGGAATACGTGACAGACGATAAACTCGCCTCGCTGCTTCTCAGGACCTCGTCCCTCCTGGGCGGGGACCCGCGCCGCTTCCCGGCGTACGAGGGCGCCCGCCTGCTGGCGGCACTCTTCCTGGACGGCATTTATTATCCGCAAAACCATCTATCACACCTCAGCCAGAAACTTGCGGCCGTCGTGCGGGATGCCGGAGGAGACGTGATCACTTCGTGTGGGGCGGAGGAGGTCCTCGTCCAGGGCGAGGGAACGAGAGGGCGTCCGATCGGAGTACGCCTCGCCGACGGCTCGCAGGTACGTTCAAACGTGGTGGTACTGGACGTCGATCCGCGCAGTGCTTTGAGCGGCCTTATCCAACCCTCTTTTCTGGGCCTCGAGTTCCTCAAGGAGATGGAGAAGCTCAAGCCGTCCGGTTCCGCTTTCGTCCTGCACCTGATATTCCAGGAGGACCTGCGCATCCCCGAGAGGGTGTTCCTCTTCCCGCCCAAGGCGCGCAAGGTGCGCACGGGAGACACCTACCTGGAGGTGGATTCCATCATGCTCACCAAGGAGGCATGCACCGAAACAGACAAGCCGGGCTGCGTTCTGCTCGCCAGGATAAACGTCCCGAACCATTGCTATCACGTTTTCGAGGAAACGGCGCAAAGCGAGGAGATGGGAGCCGAACTCACCTCGCTGGTAAAAGAAGAGGTGGCATCCATACTGCCGGCGGTAAAGAACGCGGTCAAGGAATTCGTCACCCTTCCCTCCCATTTCGCACGCTTGACCTCAAACGGCCAGGGCGCCGCTTACGGGTTCGCGCCCATGCTCGATCAGTGGTACTACCGCCGGCCCGGGCCAAGGCTCCCCCTGCCCAACCTCTATCTGGTCGGCGCGTGGAGCAGGTTCGGCGGTGGGGTGGAAGGTGCGGCTCTGAGCGGGATAATAGCAGCCCGAGAGCTTTGCGGCGAACGTCCCTACGGTGGGACCAAGGGGCCCGAGGCGCCGGCAGGAACCAGAGCATCCGGGGCGGCAGACAGCGAAAAGCCGCCGTCCTCCGGCGGGGATGAGCCTTCGACATGCGGTGAAGGCGAGCCCGTAAGACGCTCGCTGCTGTCCCGCCGCAAGAAAAAGCGAAGGAGGGAGGAGGATGGCGGATAGAGACGGCCGCTTCATGGTGGCGCAACTATCCGATCTCCACTGCGGGGACCTGCGTTTCGACCATAAATTGATGACCAACTGTATCGAGATCATCAACGAGGAAAACCCGGACCTGACGGTCATAGCCGGGGACCTCACCTTAGAGGGCTACCGCGAGCAGTTCGATGAGGCACGGGGCTACATCGATCTCATATCGTGCGAGAACAAGATGGTCATAGCCGGCAACCACGATTGCCGCAACGTAGGTTATCTCTATTTCGAGGAGATCTTCGGGCCACGTACTTCCACCGTCCATTTCACCCACAGCGGCGCCTGCGCTAAGGGCTTGAGCGAACATGTGAAGGTAATCGCCGTAGATTCCAACAAGCCGGACGTCAACGACGGGGAGGTAGGCCGCCACAACTTTCGCTTCATAGAAAGCGAGTTCGCGGAAGAAGCGACCTTCAAGGTCTTCGTCCTCCACCATCACCTGGTACATATCCCCGGCACCGGCAGGGAGAGGAACATCGTATGGGATGCCGGCGACGTGTTGCACGTATTGCGAAACACCCGCGTGGACATAGTGCTGAGCGGCCATAAGCACGTTCCATACGTATGGCCGCTGGCGCGCATGTATCTCATCACCTCGGGGACCGTTTCAACCTGGCGCACGCGCGGGCGCACGCCGCCATCTTTCAACCTTATCGAGATAGAGGGCGAAGAGATAACGGTCCACGTGGTCTCGGCGAGCGATGGTTCCCGGCGGAGCCAGACCTACCCGCGCTGGTGGTGTAACGAGAGGTTTGCCGCTTACCGGCAATAGCGCTTCGCTCCGCAAATATGCCGGCGCTTCAATCCACCTGCAGTATCCCCCGCACCTTTTCGAGGAGATCGCTGAAGACGTAGGGTTTGGCTATATAATCGGCTGCATGCAGATCTTTCCCATGTTCCACGTCCTCGGGGCGGTTCTTGACCGTGGAGAGAATCACCGGCGTATCCCGTGTCGACGTCTCTGCTTTCAGCTCCTCCATGATCTCCCAACCGTTCTTGCCCGGCATGAGGATATCCAGGATGATCAAGTCGGGGTTCGCGCGCATGCATGTCTCCACGGCCTTGACGCTCTCCGTGCAACCCAGGACCTCGTAACCCTCTTTCTCCAGTTTTCGCTGCAGCATCTCGACTATAGCCTGGTTATCATCGACGATAACGATCTTGCCCTTCATATCACCCACCTGCCGCACGTTCGCCACTCCGCCGATCAAGGACGGGGTTTTTCTCTCCGCGGGGTCTATTATACCAGTTCGAGAGACTGGGCTGGCCGCCCGCGTTTGCCTTTTGACCTGTAACTATTGCCCTGCGGCGATGTTGTAATAAGTGGCGAATGTGGGTATAAGTTTTATAACGATACATTCCATCGCTCATGCTGTGTCAACCAGAAAGGGAATAATGTGAGGGTAACTCTTATCGAGCCCAAGGCGCCGGGAGTACACGTCTACGCGAAGTTCAAGCTGCCGAGGTTGGGGCTTCCACTGTTGGGCGCCATGTTGGAACGCGAACTGGGGATCAGGCCCACGATAATATTCCAGGAGCTGGGGGGAATAGACTGGAACGAGGTGGCCGAGTCGGACCTGGTGGGCATATCCACCATCACCACCACCGCTCTCGAGGCTTATTCCATCCTGGAGCGCGTAAAACAGCTCGCCGACATCCCCGTGATCATGGGGGGAGCTCACGTGACTTTTCTCCCGGAGGAAGCCCTGGAAAAGGGCGCCGACTACGTCATGCGCGGAGAGGGCGAATATGCCTTCGTCGAGCTGGTCAAGAGGATCAGGGCGGGGGATGACGATATGAGCTCCATCCCCGGCCTCTCCTATCGCGCCGGCGACGGTTTCGTACACAACCCCTTGAGCAAAAAGATCGAGCACCTGGCCGATCTGCCCTGGCCCGACCTCACGATGATCAGGAACTACGAGAAGATCCGCACCATCCCCATCATGACCAGCCGGGGCTGCCCTTACAACTGCAAGTTCTGCTCGGTCACCAAGATGTTCGGTAGGCGTTACCGCTTTCGCGATACCGAAGATGTCCTGGCGGAGTTGCAGATGCTGGGCGAACGCAGCCGGCGCGCAAGTTTCTTCTTCTACGACGATAACTTCACGGCGCGGCCAAAGAGGACGAAAGAGCTGCTGCGGGGCATGATCGACAGGGGAATCAAAGTAAACTGGACGGCGCAAGCCCGGGTCGACGTGGTGAAAGACGAGGAGATGCTCGCCCTCATGCGGGAGAGCGGATGTACTTTCCTTTACCTGGGGCTTGAATCGATCAACCCGCGCACCCTGGAGAGCTACCGCAAGGAGCAGACGGTCCAGGATATCTCCGAAGCGGTTAAGAAGCTGCACGAGTACAAGATCAGGGTACATGGAATGTTCGTGCTCGGCTCGGACGAGGACGACCTGAAGACCATCAAGGAGACGGTGCGTTTCGCGCGCGGCATGAAGATAGATACGGTACAGTTCCTGATCCTCACGCCCTTTCCCGGCACCGAGACTTACGACGAGCTGTTCTCGCAGGGCCGCATACTGGTCGAGGACTGGTCCAAGTACAGCGGCCACCACGTGGTCTTCGAGCCTTTGAAAATGACCCCCTACCAGCTCCAGAAGGAAGGATCGATACGCTCCATGCGCCGCTTTTACTCGTTGTGGCAGTGCTGGAAGCTTGGATTGCGTTTCCGCTGGTGGGATTTTGCCATCTACGCATACGCGCATCACGGCGTTCACCGTTTCCGCTCTCTCAATAAGGATTTCCTCAAGGAATTGAAACAGAGGTGGGGAAGGGTGAACGTAAAGAAACCGGCAGTCCCCATGAGCGGCATCGATGGCGAGGGTTGATCCCCCTGGAGGGTACTGCCCCTCCTGTTTCCGCGTTCTCCGCCGCGCGCGGGTTGCCGCCCCGATATCCCCGGCACGGGAAGGAAGCTCGCGCCTTATCTGGAACTCTATATATGGGATTGTTCTTCTCCCATAAGCATGTACGGCGAGACGGAAAGGTATAGGTACGGGGCTTGGGACAGGTCTTGGATCTTGTAATCTTGTCTTATACTGATCCGCTTATGCGCTATTTGCTGCAAGTACGTGATCCGGGACGCGGCAGCGGGGGCCCCGCTGCCGCCCATGCTTCCCGCAGAAGAACCTATAGAATCGTGGTCGCACGGTCGATGGATAAGGCAGGAAAGGCCGAGGAGCCGTTTTGAGGTGCTGAGGTGGAGCTCAAGGTAGGTTGTTGCGGTTTCCCCCAGGCAAGACATATCTACTACCGGACTCTCCCCCTGGTGGAGGTTCAGAAGACGTTTTACCAGCTGCCAAGGGTTAAGACGTCCCACAAGTGGCGCCAGGAATCCCCCGCGCATTTCGAGTTTACCCTCAAAGCCTGGCAGCTCATAACCCACAGGCCCTCCAGCCCTACCTACCGGCGGTTGTCTCATCCTGTCCCGCAAGACCTGCGGGAGGCCTACGGCTCGTTCAAGCCCACCGCCGAGGTCCTCAAGGCCTGGAAGGATACCCTGGAAGTCGCTCGAGCGCTGGAAGCTGAGATCGTCGTCTTCGAGACTCCATCGACTTTCGGCCCGGGCCCTAAAAACCTCGCCCAGATGCGCGAGTTCTTCTCGACCATCGAACGAGACGGCCTGCATATGGCCTTCGAACCCAGGGGGCAGTGGGATCCGGACGAGACGGGCAAACTCTGCCGCGAACTCGACCTCCTGCACGTAGTCGACCCCTTTCAGGGTCGCGAGAAGGCGGGCTCGGTCATCTATTGGCGCATGCACGGTATCGGAAATTACCGGCATCGCTATAGCGACCAGGAACTGGGAAAACTGGCGACGATCCTGCGCAAGAGCAAGAAAAAGAAGGCCTACGTACTATTCAATAACGTCTTTATGTGGGAGGATGCCCAGCGTTTCCTCGAGATATGGGAGAAACGCACCGCTCAAGCCTGATGCGTTCCGGCCGGCCGTGCACTGACCGGATATCATACTACGACGATGCGGCCCCTCTCGCGCCAGTCCTCGTCCAGCACTCCCCTGAAGACCCGCCGCGCCGGCCCGCGGGTGATGATCTCGCCCTCGGGTGTCACCTCCACCTCCATCAGCCCACCCGGCAGGCGGACGTGTATCTTCCTCTTGCACCTGCCGGTGCGCAGGGCCGCCGCCACGGCCGCCGCGGCGCCGGTCGCGCTGGCCATGGTCTCTCCCGCGCCCCTCTCCCACGAGCGCAGGCGCATCTCGGATACGTTGATCACCTGGGCGAACTCCACGTTGACCCGCAGCGGGAAGACAGGATGGTTTTCCATGGCGGGGCCTACTTCCTTCACCATGTTGTCATCCAGCTCGTCCGGGAAGAGCACGCAGTGGGGGTTGCCTAACGATAGGCATGTCGCGCTCACGGTCCTCTCCGCCACCGCAATGGGCACGTCCACGGCGTCTTCGCCTTCTCCCTGCATGGGTATGGAGGAACGGCGAAAATCGGGCCTGCCCATATATACCTCTACCTTGCTCACCTTGCCCATGCTGGTATGGATGGTGAGCCTCTTCACGCCCGAAGGGGTATCGACGAGCATCTCTTTTTGCGCGTAGATGCCGGAATCGAAGAGGTGCTTCGCAAGGCAGCGCAGTCCGTTACCGCTTACGTCCGCCTGGCTGGCGTCGGGATTGTAATTGATCATGCGGCATACGGCTCTCTCGGAGGGCTCCACGACGATGATGCCGTCTCCTCCGATGCCCAGGTGGCGATGGCAGAGCATCTGGATGTCGGCCGGCGATAATCTCAGCGGCGCCTGCAGGGCGTCGAGTAGTATATAGTCGTTTCCCAGGCTGTGATATTTAAAGAACTGCATCGCCAACTCCGTACCGCTATCGCCGCGCCACGTGCGCTGCCCGCACGCGACCTTCTCCGCCGCCGTTTGACTCGCCCGGCATCCCACATTATAAGGTAGTATTTAGTGATTTTCAGCATGAGAAGCGCGGTGGCCTGGAGGTGATCCCATCCTTGTTCGACTCCAACGACGAGCGTGAAGATCTGCTGCACCAGGCGAAGCTCGTATTGCAGACAGCCGAGGAGATGCTGCTGGCGGGGCTCGCGGAAGAGGCGATAGCCGATTCCTTCCTGGCCATGATTTACGCTGCGAGGGCGGCTCTGCACGGAAGCGGCGGAGAAAGCGCGACTTGGGAAGACGTCCTGGCGCGTTTCCAGGGCGATGCCCTGCCCGGGCTGGGGATGAGCAAGGAAAACCAGCGCGCGTTGCCCATCGTCTCCGATCTTTATCAGCGTGTTCTCGGCAGCGGAGAGATGGAAGCCGATCCCTTGACGGCCGGTGCATGTCTCGAGGACGCCAGGTCTTTCGTGCTTGAAGTGGAGGCGAAGCTGGACTGAACCCTAGCGGGGAGGCGGCTCCCAACCCTCGGAGCAGGGCCGGCACAAGCGCCTTCCGCCCTTTTCCACCATACGCGTTTCCATGCTGGGCTCCCCGCAGTTGTCGCAGATCATGGAGGCATGGATGCGCGCTGCGGGCGGCAGTTCAAAATCGATGTCGTCGACGTAGAAGAGTTCCTCCAGGGGCGCCGAGACGATCCAATGCAAGGCTTGTTCCCTGCGTTTTTGCGGATCCTCGCTCTCTAGCGCAGGAGGGAAGGCGCCGGCCCTGAGGCTTACGCGTAGCGCTCGCCCCGGACGCTGTCGCGAGGCGAAGGTAAAGACCTGCTTTCCATAGTCCCTGAAGTAGAGGTTGCCCTTTCCGAAAGTGCAGCCGGTGAAGAACTGCACCGCATCGACGCTGCAGGAATCGTTCTCCACCACGCATACCAGCTCCTCATCGTAGGCACGGGAGAGACCCATCCTCTCCATGCACGCCCTGGACGCGCGATAGCCGATAGCCAGGCCGGGGCAGAGATGGCCGTGGAACTGCGATGCCCCGAGCAGGTCCTCCGGAATATCGCACATCATCAAAACCTCGCGTTCATACCAGCCGCAGTGCCGCCGCGGCCTTGAGCAGCCATACCAGCGCGTATTTCATGACCCTGGGCGAAGCGTACAGAACCTTCTCGACCTCGACCAGCTCCACCACGTTGCCCTCGGGGTCCTTGATGTAGCTGAAAGAACCGGTGGTCCCGGAACCCATATCAACCCTGGTGGGCGGGTGGTAGAGTTCAGCCCCCCTGGAGATGAGGCCGCTGACCGTGCCTGAAAGGTCGCTCACGTCGAAGGCCATCTCCATCAACCCTATATCCCCCCATCGCCTGCCCTCGTAAATGGTCTTTCCCTTGTATCCCGGGGTGCTTACCAGCTTGATGATAGCCCTCTCGAGCAGGGGCATCGCGCTGACCCCCTCCGGCCGGTGCCCGAGCACCAGCAGCTCCGTCTCCTTGCCTTCCGTTACGTTATCCAACTCAGGCATACGTCCCTTGAACTCGTGCAGCACGTCCCCGAAACCCAGGACGTCGCGATAAAAAGCCTTCGCCTTTTCCATGTCTCCGACCCCCAGGGCCACGTGGTGGACGCCGCCGACGGCGGGTTTGCTGCCGCCTTCCACCTCGACCAGCTGGAGCAGCAGGCCATCGGGATCGCGCAGGTATGCGTAACGCTCTCTGCCTCCCGTGCTCAAGTCCATGCTCTGAACGGGGGTGAGAAAATCCACCCCTTTTCTCTTGAGATCGAGGTATACCTGGTCCAGCTTATATGCCTTGAGACCCAGTTCCAGATAACCGAGGTCGCCCCAACGCACCGGCTCCGCAGGCTCCATGGGGCGGGTGGAGGTATGCTCGATGAGCTCGATGGCCCCGCCGCCCTTCGCGTTCATAGCCATCAGCGCCCGCATCTCGACCAGGGCGCCGATAATGGGGGTCATCTCCTCGAGGTAGCTGGTCTGGTCGCTCAACTTGATGCGGAAACCCATCAGCCTGCGGTAGAAATCGAAAGTGCGGTCGGTATCATGAACCCCCATCCCTACATGCTGAAATGCGGTTATCAATGCGATGACCTCCTTTACGCTCGACTCCTTTGGCAACTCCACACCGGCCGCTCTGGCGCACAAAGCGGCGGCGCCCGGCCGATCATACCCCGGGCAGGAAGCGAATACACCCTCCGTCATATCTTTATATCACGGCGGGCGCTGCGAGTCTCCTGCGCAGCAGTCTGGCGGTACATGGCGCACCTCGTACCTCACGTGCAGGTTCGCGGGAGCACCGCGGGGTCTGATCCCGCGCCAGGCCCACAATTCCCGCCGCCGAACCTATAGAATAGGGGGTACAGGTGGACCGGCAGGAAAGGAGGAGCTTTGCGCACGATCAAAAAGACCCCGGCGCGCCTGGTCGAAGGCGGCAGGGTTACGGAGTTCGGGGCCTTCGAGGAACCGTTCAGGGAGCTCAACCTGGAGGAAGCCGATATCTTCCGCACGGGAGGGAAATACATGCGCGCCCTCGGCCGCTTGCGCCTCAAGGAATGGCAGCATTACGGCGTAGTGCATCCGCGCCACTACTTCGGCATGGTCATCTTCGATGCCAAGTTCATGACCGTCTCCTTCGTCTACCACTACGACCGCGGCAAGGGCGAGATGCGGGAGCATTCCCGCCAGGCACCGGGAGGCAAGGCGGAGATAGCCGAGACCATGTGGAAAGGCAGGTGCTCTTTCTCGGCGAAAGGGTACTCCCTGGACTTCGACAACCGCCTGGAGGATGGCTACCACCGCGTGCGCGTGGACGCGGCGCAGACGAGAAAACTCCCCGCCATCAGCGGCGATTTCCGCATGCTGGAGGATTTGTCCCGCTATCAGCCGCTGGTGGTGGTCAGCCCTTTCTCCCCCAACCGGCCCCTCTATACACATAAAGCCGCCTGTCCGGTGGAAGGCCACATGAAAGTAGGCGGCGAGGTCATCGAGCTGGACCCAGCCCGGGACGTGTGCCTGCTGGACGAGCAGAAAGCCTTCTACCCCTACAGGAGTTTCTGGAGATGGCTGTGCTTCGGGGGATTCACGCCGCAAGGTGTCCTCGTCGCCGCCAACCTCTGCCACAACATAATCGCCAACGACGAGGAGTATAGCGAGAACTGCTACTGGGTGGACGGCGGGTTACACCTCACCGGTGCCGCCCGCTTCGGCTACAGCGAGGCCGACATCCTGGGCCCCTGGTTCATCAACACAACTGACGGCCTGGTGGAGGTGGAGTTCCGCCCCCTGGGAGAAAGGGCGGAGCGCATACGCGTGGGGCCCGTCCTCTCCGATTTCCATCAGCCCTTCGGCCTCTTCAGGGGCAGCCTGGGAAGGGGTGGGGGAAAGGTAGCCGTGGAGGACCTCTTCGGCCTGTGCGAGCAGCATATTACCCGTTATTGACCCGTCGCGCGCGTCCCGCGGGCGGGAAGGCCCGGCAGCGCCTGCCGGTATCTTCCGCTTCCCACCGAAGATCTTCTCTTAGGGAAATCCCGGGCTCCCGCAGGCGCCGGTAAAGGTGTGCGGGCAGCGGGACGAAAAAAAGGTAAACGGTATAAGGTACTGGACCTGGGGGTGTAAGATGAAGTGTCCCAGATGTGGAGCTGAGAACGCCGAACGCGCGGACAGGTGTTATCTGTGCGAACATCCTTTGAGCGCAAGCAGCGATGCGTTTGAAACCTCCACCCTGGAAGGAAACGCGCAGCAGTACCCGCCGCAGGGACCCGCGGTCCCGCCTGGCCAGCAGCCCCATCCGCCGCCCGCGACGGGCCCGGGGTATCAGCCGCCCCCGGATGCATATGCGGCGGGTTACCAGCCGCACGCCCCCGCGCCCCAAAGACCCGCTACCGTAAAGATCGTCATCGGCGCCCTGGTGGTAGTGCTGATAGTCATCGTCGCCGTCGGAGCGTTTTATCTCACCCGCGGCAAGACTTACGGCATCAACGTCTCCGCTCCCCCTGGTTATCAGGAAGCAAGCCAGGACCTGTTCGACGAGTTCAATGATTCGATGAAGGAGGGCTCGGGTGACATCGCAGCGGAAGCGCTCTTCGTCGATAACAGCCAGAGCAACTTCGTCATGGTCGCATCCATGGATATGCCGCCCGCGATCGGTGAAAAGCCGCCTTCCGGGGACGATCCCGAGGAGATGGAGGAATGGTTCTACGATAACAGGGATGAATGGGAGGAAGCATTCAACACCAGCTTCGCCGAGGGACTGGGGGGAATGGGCTCGGTGGACGCCGATCTATACCAGGTGGAGAGGCTGGCGACGGGAGACGCCGTACTGCACATGGCCACCTCGGTCAGTTTGATGGATACCTCCTTCAACGTCGAAACCCTGTGGATAATCAAGGAGAGGTCGGTTTTCTTCATAGCCATAATGGGAACGGATACCGGCTCCCAGACGGTGGAGTCCCTGAAGGAGAGCGTTACCTTCGAATGATATAAGGACGCCGTTGCTGCGCGCGCACACCTCAAGCCGTCTATAACCGGGATGCCTTGCCTGAAATCGGCTCGTTGATGTTAGAATGGTTTTCCGGGAGGTGATGCGTTTGGAGATGGTGATCTGCCCGGCCATGTCCGTGGACGACAAATACCGTACGCTTTATGCCGCCCTGATGGGAGTGTTCAACGATATCGCGCAGTACGCAGGTTCGAACCTCACCAGCGAAGAGCTGCAGGGCCTGATCAACTCCGCCATGCACGGCGTGGGATGGAGCGCGGGTAAGCGGCTGGTAAAAGTATACCGCCTGCAACCCACGGTCGAGGACGCCATGAAACTGCTCCTGCTCCTCAACAACGAGTCCCTCGCCTACCTGCCCAAGCTGAAGCAGATCTACGCGGAGATCGACGGAGACGCGGGATACCTGACCATCCGCAGGGATCCCTGGTACGACTGGTATTTCAAGCACATGGGCATCGATTGCGAGGAGTGCTGCTCCAGGCACGAGTTCCCCGGCCTGGTCTCCCACCTGGGGGGTGATTTCAGGATCGAGGTGCTGGAAGCGCTGCCCCGCGGCGATGACAGGTGCCGCTTCCGCATCACCAAGGGGAAATGAGAAAGGAAGATACCGGCCGTCAGGCGCTCTCGCCCGCGCTCTTCATGAGGTCCTCCAGGTAGGCGGGAAAGAATCTCCCCTCGCGCAGCTCCGCGATGAGTTCCTCCTCGCTGCCTATATCCTTCTCGAAGACGGTAACGCATTTCCCGACCTGCCAGATGGCATGTGCGTCGCTCCCGCCCGTTGCAAGCAACCCGTACTTCTCGGCAACGGCCGCGGCGGCCTCGTTACAGCGCATGTTATTCACCCCGTTGTGGGTCTCTATGGCCGCGATATGGCCCAGTACTTCTTCCGGGAAGACGTTCGGGTTCCTGCGTTTACGTCCCCAGCCGCGGCAGGGATGGGCGGGGATGATCACCGCGCCGTCTTCCTCCGCCATCTCCACCAGTTCCTCGAAAGTAGTCAGGTGATACCTCGTCTCTCTTTTCATGCCGTATACCAGCATATCCCCCAGCTCCGTGTAGATCTCCACTCCGCGGAACACGGGGTAACCGCTTCCCGCCGCGAACTCCACCATCTTGTTCGCCCCGCGGTGGGAATGGTGCTCGGTTACGCACACGGCGTCTATTCCCAGCAGCCGGGCTCTCTCCAGCAGCTCGTCCGGGCCCAGTTGCGAACATATGGAACCAAGGTTGGTATGAATATGCAGGTCTATGATCACTTTCTACCTCCAGAGCTCGGACAGTTTCAGGCTCTCTACTTCCGAAGCGTATGCCGCCCGGCACCTTCCCGCCTTGATCTCCTCGACCAGCTGCGTTTCATCGCCGACATCGCGTTCGAAGACGGTCAGGCAGCGTCCCACCTGCATGATGAAATGGGCGTCGCTCCCCCCCGTCCCCGCAAGGCCGTACTTGATCGCGTATGACTCCGCCGCGCTGTTCGACTCCTGGCTGGATCCCCCGTTGCGGGTCTCTATGGCGTCCACGTTGGCGAGGAGGAACTCCGCTTGCTCCTCGCCCAGGGTGTGGTGGAACCCCAGGGAGCCGCGACAGGGGTGACACGGGATGATCACGCCTCCGGCCTCCCTTACCTCGGAGAGCAATTCGCCAAAGGGTGTCTGCAGGGGGAACTCGGGACGGTAAAGGCCGAAGACGAGCATATCCCCCATTTCGGTGTATACCTCCACCCCGCGGAATACGGGAAAACCCGCCTCGATCCCCAGGCGCCTGGTCACCTCCGCACCCTCCATCTCCTCGTGTTCGGTGACGCATATGGCGTCGAGGCCTGTCTGTGAGGCCACCTCTACAAGGAGCTGCGGGTCTATCTGGGAACACGGCGAGGATACTGCAGTATGTATGTGTAGATCTACCAGCATACGTTTATTGCCTCCTCTTACCGCCCCATGCGGGCGGCCGTGCTTATTCTTTCACACAAACCGCCTCTCCTTCAAGCCTGCGCAGCAGGCCGGCTCCGCGTGTCTCGCGTGACCGGCGGATGGCGGACGCACAGGCAGGTCCCGCTACTTGATGGGCTGGGTTATCGTAACGAGAAGCGTGACCGCGAAGAGCACGGCTCCGATGCCGAGTACCGATATTTTTATCCACGGCGTCTTGAACTTGGTACATATGCCCGCGAAGAAGAGCACCGAGGCGAAAAGCACCGTGAGCATGACATAGAAGTCGGAGTTGTGGATGGCCTTCTTGGCCCGGGCGAACTCCTCCTGTGCTTCCTCCTCCAGGGCGCGGCTCCGCTCGCGGTTCTCGTTTTCGTATTCGTCCATCTCGAAGGGGATCCCCGGGGCACGCGGGTCCTGCAGGGGATCGGTGGCCAACCAAGCTTCCACGGCGACCTTCATCTCGTCGCGGAACAGGCTGGTCTCGAAATACGAGACCGCCGCACCGTCGCCCGCCCGCAACGCGTCAAGGTAATCGAGGAACATCTCCACGTCGATCGCCAGTTCCGTGTCCGCCAGGTCGTCCGCCTCAGCCGCATGCACCCTGGCAGCGGTGGCCTCGTTGAACAGGATGGACTCCTCGCTGCTCCAGCGGGATGCCTGGTAGGCGCTCCAGGCCGACGCCACGGTAGCGATGGCGAGCAGTACGGCCGAGAGGATTTCCAGCCATTCGCCGTGCAACCTGTCGAACAAACGCCGCCCTCTTCCCTCGGATGGATCTACGCCATTTTCAGCTTTCATCATGCGCGCTCCCTTGCCGGTTGTTTCTACGCTGACCCCCGTCGCAGCTTTACGGCGAACGAGTGCTCCCGGGTCCGGAAGGACCACCACACAAGGAGATATCGTCCAAGAGGTAAAATCATATAAGGGTGTATTTTAATACGGCATGCGGAACCTGAACGCCGGCGGGACTGTCCGAAACGAATGGGAGTTGATGAATATGCATCTGCAGACGGCGGGAATGAAGGCGCTGATGACCGCCATCGTAGTTCTTCTTACGATCCTTGGCGCTATCGCCACGTGGGGCTGCGAAAGCACGGAACCGGCAGGGACACGGGAAGAGGACGAGGACGCGCGAGGCGAGGACGGGGCAGAGGAGGATACCGTCTCCGTCACCCTTTACTTCCGCTACAACGCGGACGGCCGGGAGTGGCTGGTCCGAGAGCAAAGGTCCGTCCCGGCATCCGGCGACCCTCACCTCAGCGCCATGCGGGAGCTGATCGCCGGGCCTTCCCCGGGCGGGCAGCTATCGGCGGTCCTGCCGAACAGCGTGGAGGTGCTCGATATAGGCGTTGAAAACGGAACATGTACGGTGAACGTGAGCAAAGAAATACTTAGCGACGCCAACCAGGTCGGCGTGAGCGCATCAGGCGAGGGGCTCGCCCTGGCCGCCATCGCCAATACACTCACGGAGTTCGGGGACGTGAGTAAGGTGAAATTGCTGGTAGAGGGCATGCAGAGTGGCATGATCGAGGGGCGTTTCGTCGAGGACTTCTGGGGCCACATGGGCCTGCCCGAATATCTCGAGAGAAACGAGGACCTGATCTACGAGACGCCATCGTAGGGGCGGCCCCGATCAGCGCAGGATATCCGCCAGTTCCAGGTCCAGTACATCGTATGCTGCTTCGCTGAGATGCGAGTCGTATTCATCCGCGGCATACTCCGGACGAAGCCAACCATCCGGCGTTGAAAGAGCGCCGTACATGTCCAGCACGATCACGCGACCTCCGTATGAGTCCGCGAGCCCATCCAGGAAGAGGTTGTATTCACGATGGTTCCAAACCAGCCATTCTTCGGTGTATTCCCGCACCATGGGCAGCGCATTACCGACGATCAGGGTCAGCCCTTCCTCCTCCACCACGGCCTCCACGATATCCACGATCATGTGCTTGTTATCCTCCAGGTTCTCCCGCGCCTCGTTTTCATCGCCACCGGCGAAGTCCTCGAAACAGAACTTGAAGAACACGCTCCCGCTTCCGGCGTCCGCCGCCTCACGCGCCGCGTCTATCGCCGTCTCGACTATACCCGGTGGTCCTTCCATCTCGTGGTACACGAGATGGTACGAGCCGAAACGCACCGGGTCATCGGGGTCGTATTCCCATCCCCAGTGCTCGAACCAGCCCCCCAGCACGGAACGCCCGCACATGTGTACGACGCCTTCCCCGTTCCCGACCGTATCCGCGCCCTCCGCGCTATCCCGGTCTCTGTCCTCGTGGTGAACGCCGGCGTCGGCGGCCGGCTCCTCCCATGCCGCGGGATCGCTGTCGCCGCCGCACCCCGAGCACGCGGCGGCTACAACGGCCGCCAGCAGCAAAACAACTGCCATCAAGGTTCGACGCGGGCACCTGCGTATCATGACAACCTCCTCGCTTGCGTGTTTACCGCACGCCCCGGATTACCGGGACGATCGCTTCCGGGCTCCGCACTCCGGGACATGCCGACACCCTTCTTTAGTATAATGTTCTTTAGCCTGTTCCACTAAGAGAGGGGGAGGAAATGCACGGGCTCGAAGGTACCGTGTCACGCATGCGGCCATTGATATGCCTGCTGGCGATGGTGTCACTGCTCTGCACGCTCATGATCGCGTCCGTTCCGGCCCGCGGCCAGGGGGAGCAGGAAGATGTAGTTACCGGACCCATCGACCCTGCCGCGGGCGCATGGATTACCTACCGGGGCGAGAGGACCGTGCCCGACCAACCCGAGCCACAGTTGTTCTCGCTGCATATAGAGTACGCGTTTACAGACGAAGGGCCGCGGGACGGAAATGCCTTCGAGGCCGGGATCAGCGAATACGATGCCGCCGGACAGGTGGTTTCATCGCGCTCTTTCACACTCCAGACATTCGACCGTTTCTACCGCAGCCAGGACGGGGCCGAGGAGGGTTACTGGTTGTACTGGATCATGGCTGGATTGGGTGAAGAGGCCACCGCCAGCGTCGAGGACGGGAAGAAGCTGACGGCCGACGGAGAGCAGGATTTCGATTTCAAGGGCAACCTCTTCCAGGTGGTGAGGATGCGCGGCGAGGGCCTGGAGCTGCTGGCGGAACGCCGTACCGGCCTTGTCTTCCGCATTGCGCGCGAAGGAGGCGACACTCTTCAGATCGAGGATACCAACATGCTGGCCCAGTATCCCGCGTGGGGGTACTGCCTGGGCGAAACCGCGATAGGGAGCAGGCTTGACGCCCTGGCAAACGACCATCCCGAACTTGTGGAAGTAAGCTCCCTGGGCAAGAGCGCCAAGGGAAGGGATATCTGGGGGATTCATATTACCGATTTCACCTCGAGTGAAAGCAAGAGCGCCGTGGTGATAGACGCTGCCAGCCAGGGAAACGCGCCGGAGGGAAGCGCCCTTCTCGTAGAGTTCCTGGAGGGACTGGTGCGCGAGGCAGAGGACGACGAGGCCGTCGCCGCCCTTCTCGGCCGTACGAACATATACGCCGTGCCGCTGGTCAATCCGGACGGACTGCGCCGTTGGCTCGCCATGCCTTCCCCGGGCGAAAGCCAGTTGCTGGCCAGCCAGGCGCCCCGCAACGGCAACCTGGTAAACATCGATCGCAACTTCGATATCAGATGGGAGGAGGGCGACCGGGACCCAGGCTCCGCGTACTATGCCGGCCCCTCACCCTTCTCCGAGACGGAGAGCCGGATCCTGAGCAAGCTCTTCGAGGACGTCCCGGCGGACCTTTATGTGAGCCTGCACACGGGTGAAGATGCCATCAACGCGCCCTGGAACTGGAGCGAACAGGCGGCCTCCAACCCGGAGGCGTTCTTCTACCAAAGCGTGCTGTCTGACATCTCGGAGGTGTTTCCCTTCCCTGCCAGCGTAGGGACGCCCGTGGCTCCCTTCACCGGCTCCTCGACCGATTGGGCCTACGAGGGTAACGGAGCATCCTCGCCCATCTGCTTCGATCTCTATATGCGCCGCCCCTCCGAAGGTGAGCTGGAAGAGATCTACAAGGCCCCGGCTGAAGACGAGGACCAGGAGGAGGAGGAGGAGGAGGAGGAGGAGGAGGAGGAGGGCGGCCTGCTCTCCATCTATGCACCGCACCGGGAGGCCATGACCTTTCTCATGCAGAACATACAATCGTATCTTGCCGTGAATATAATCACCCCCGAGTTGAGGGTCGAGGTCAACGTCCCCATCGATGCCGTGGTGGAGATCCAGGTAAACGGCAAAAGGATGCTCCCCGATGCCAAGGCGCGCCTGATCCTTCCCGAGGACAGTGCGCTGAAGTTCTCCTCCCTGGCCGAGAAGGAAGTCGCCCTGGGCGACCTGGAGTCCGGCGCCAGCGTGGAGGTCACCTGGAATCTCGAGGGTAAAGCCAGCGGTTCCAACACGGCAACCGTGGTCCTCACCTCCTCTTACCCCGAATACGAACGCATACCGGGCACGTACAGCGCCGAGATGGAGATCTCCGTATCCAGCCAGCGCACCTGGCTGGTGCTGGTCCTCTTGAGCGTGATGGTCCTGCTGGTACTGTTCATGGTCCTTCTCTCCATGCGCAAACACCACAGGGCCTCCAGGGAGAAGTCCGCGGGGGAGTCCGAGGGGGAGTAGGCCGCCCGCACGCATAAAACCGGCATGTCTTAAGCCCGCAAGAAAGCTTCGTGTCGGGTTGAAGGTCCGCGGAGAAGGTAATGTAAGGATGGACACAGCACAAAACGCGTGGCTCCCCGAGGGCGTTATGTTCGCAGCCTATACATTGCCGGTCTTGAGCCGCACGGTAGAGACCGGAGACGGCATGTGCCTCGACACCGTGCGCCTGGGGCTCGAGCCGGGACGCGCGGTGATCCTCTGCCACGGCTTTGGCGGCAACAAGAACATCCGGGATTTCGTGGCCCTGGCGCAGGAACTCTCCCGCTTTTTCACGGTTTACACCTTCGATTTTCGCGGCCACGGCCTCTCGCCCGGGCGTAGCACCTTCGGTTACCGTGAGGTATTGGACCTCACGGCCCTGGTGAAGCTCGCGAGGGAAGACGGTAACCGCCGCGTAGCAGCCATAGGCTTTTCCATGGGAGGCGTGGTGGCCATGCGTTACGCCGCCCTCTACGGCGGCCTCGATTCTATCACCGCCATCAGCGTACCTGCCGATATCCACTCCGCCCGCGCTCCCGGCGCGCGCCTCATCCGCCTGCTCATGGGCAATCCCCTGGGGCGTGCTTTCACCCGTATGCGATATGGCGTCAAGGTCGACGGGAGCTGGGGGCTGCAGGCGCCGCCGGCCAGTCTCGTGCACCTCATAGCGCCCCAACCCTTCACCGTCATCCAGGGTGAAGACGATTTCATCTTCGAGGTGGAACAGGCGCGAGAACTTAAGAGAAGGGCCGGCGACGGCTGCCGTCTCAAGACATTCCCGGATTTCGGCCACGCCGAGCAGGGCTACGGGCCCAGGCTGGTGGAATACCTGCTCCAGGTGCTCGAGGAAGACCTCAACATTTTGGGGTCAGGTCTCAAAAATTGACATCAACGAATCACGTATGTAAAGAGATTTGTCTGAATGCGACGAACACCTACTAGAAAGGTCAATTTTTGAGACCTGACCCCGATGTGTTGACTACGTCCTGCAGGACCCGTTCGAGTTCCTCGACGCCCTTTTCCCACGAGAACGACTCCACGGCCATCTCGCGGGCATTCTCCCCCAGGCTCTCGCACATCGCGTCGTCCCGCAGGAGACGCACGATCGCGGCGGCGAATTCCGCGGCGTCATCGGCCACGACCATGTCCCTGCCGCTGCGGGCGTCGACTCCCTGCGCCCCGAGGGAAGTGGTGACGATGGGCAGGCCCATGGACATGGCCTCCAGTATCTTGCCGCGAAAGCCTCCCCCGATGCGCACGGGATTGACGAAGACCTTCACCTTCTCGAAATAGGGGCGTACATCGTCCACGGTCCCCGTGACCACCACCGACGGGTCCGAACGCCCCAGCTCCAGGAGATCGGGCGTGGGGTCCTTGCCCACCACGTAGAAGACCGCCCCCGGGAACTCCTTCTTCACCAGGGGCCACATCCTCTCGTAAAAATAGATAACGGCGTCGCGGTTGGGGTCGTGGGGATAATTGCCCAGGAACATCACCGCCTGTTCCCTGGCGCCCTCCCCGGATGCGCAGAAATGTTCCACGTCGACACCGTGAGGCACGACGGAGATATCCAGGTCCGGCCTGATCTCCAGCAGTTCCTCTTTTCCCTGCGGCGTGAGCACGAGCACGCGATCCGCGTCGGCGTACATATCGAACTCGAACTTCTTCAGCCCCTTCAGGTTGACCAGCGCTGACAGTCCCTCGCGGGACAACCGCTGCACCTCCCAGGCCTTGCGGCGGGCGAGATAGTAACATTCGTGTACAGACATCACGCGCCTGATGCCGGCCAGGTCGGGATTGCGGTAGAGGTACTGCGCTACCATGGAATACTCGCTGATCACAACGTCGTAACAGCCGCGTCCCACCATCTCGCGCAGCCTTTCGTACATCTGCGGCGCATAATTATTCAGGAAATATATGGGTACGGGGGAGGAGAAGAAATCCCATGCCTTGCGCAGCGGAGCATCGTAGGAAGGCATGGGCACGCCCTGGAAATCCCGGCAGAAACGGGAAACCGAGTCCGTATATCCCCACTCGTCCGGCGATACGAAGGTGAGCAGGGATACGTTATGGCGCTGTGACAGTATGCGCACGCGGTTATATATGATGACGGGCCCGCCGATGACCTTCTCGTGGGGCAGGGTCTTGCAGATAAAAAGTATCTCCATGCGACTCCCTCCTGGCGTTTGCGGTCGACCTGACCCGATTTTATCCTAACCGATGAGCAAGGAACAGCCGATAATAAGACGGGAAATACGTGTATTGCCCTGGACAAAATACAGTTAGTACATATGAATTATAAGTCATATATTGTTGCGATTATTGTAGTTCATTGCTACAATCGCCGCGGAGACAAGAAATTGAGGTGATGAACTTGCGCCTTTTCGTAAGCGGCATATCCGGTTACCTGGGTACGGTGGTGATGCGTTCCCTGGAGGAGGACCCCACCGTCGGCAGCATCGTCGGCGTCGATGTGCGGCCGCCGGCGTTGGAATCGGGCAAGCTGGAGTTCCAAAAGGTAGACGTGAGGGACGCCGCCGGCATCAGGAATGCCATGCGGGGCTGCGATGCCGCTCTGCACATGGCCTTCGTCCTGGACGAGATCAGGGACAAGGAGAAGACCTACGATATAAACATCAACGGCTCAAAGAACGTCTTCCATGCCTGCCTGGATACCGCGACACCCTGGCTGATACAGCTGTCGAGCATGGCCGCCTTCGGGGCCCACCCCGACAACCCCTTCCCCATGAGCGAGGACGAGTACCCGCGCGGGGACCGCCGCTGCTATTACTGCTACAGCAAGGCGGAGATAGAGCATTATCTCTTCCGCCTGAGCCAGCAGCATCCCGAGCTGGACGTGACCGTCCTGCGCCCCTGCATCATCGTGGGCAGGCGCTTGGACAACACCATCTCCTGGGCGTTCAGCCGCAAGGTCGCCGTGAGCCTGCGCGGTTGCGATCCGCACACCCAGTACATCCACGAGGACGACCTGGCTGCGGCGATCCGGCTGGTACTCGAGAAGCGGGCGAAGGGGATCTACCACGTGACCAGCGACGACAGCATCGCTTACTCGGAGATGATCGCGCGGGCCGGCATGTTAGCCCCCGCGCTCCCGCCGGACCTGTTATGCCGCATGGCGGATATAACCTACCGCCTGCGGCTATCCCCCTTCTCCTCCCACTGGGTGAACATGTTCCGCCACTCCATGGTGGGGAGCAACGCTAAGATCAAGCGCGAGCTGGGCTGGCAGCCTTCTCACACCTCCAAAGAGCTCTTCGGCCTGGTGCTGGAGGCGGGCAAGAAACGTAACGGGGGCTGACATCCCCTGTTTGCCTCCGCAACGTACACGTGCCAGGTCCTGCATCGCTCCGTGACGCAACGTACACGTGCCAGGCCAGGCCCGGCTCCGCCATGCCCGGCTTCGCCACGACTGGCGACTGGCACTGTTGCGCCGCGACCTTTATCCGTTACGTACACGTGCCAGGCCAGGCCCGGCTCCGCCATGCCCGGCTTCGCCACGACTGGCGACTGGCACTGTTGCGCCGAAGACGGCACAATCGCTTTCGCGATACATGCTGTCGAGTGGAGTTGCTCAGACGTACGTAGTAGCGCAGATGCAATTTTTGCTGGTTTGGGGCGTTAATACTATTAGAGGGTAGAGTCGCGCTTCTTATTCACTCTACCTTCCCAACGGCATGCAGGACGATGATGTCCGAAGCCACCACGGCAGTGGCATGAGAGTCAGGGTGGGATCATGGAGGACCTGTTTTCCGCAGCCAGGATGAAAGGGACGAAGTACGTCCGTATTATGGCCATATGCGTGCTCTGCATCCTGGTCGCCCTCCTCCTCGTCTTGGGTGTAGCCAGGCAGGAAAGAGACAGCGAAGTCGAGGTGCGCGGGGGCATGGTGGAGAACGAGAGCGTGGCCGGCGCTGCGTCCACAGGAGGGTTCGAGACCTGGGTGCTGGTGCAGAACCCGGGGTATGAACCGGTCCACGTGGACCTGACCCTGAACACGGAAGCGGGAAGTATGGTCCTGCCGGAGCTGCAGAACCTGGAGATCCCGGCCGGGGTAAGGAGGAGCTTCCCCCTCCACGCCTACGTGCATACCTACCACGTTTCCACCCTGGTCGAGGCCAGAGGCGGCGAGGTGGTGTGCGAGCGCGCCATGTACTGGAACGAGCGGACGGGCGGACACGACTCCATCGGCGTTACCTCCCCCGCCGCGCAGTGGTACCTGGCGGAGGGGGC
>CAZGWK010000007.1:0-84791 GCA_964529285.1 uncultured Actinomycetota bacterium | reverse complement strand
ATTATACGGGGTTCAGCGATGAGGACATCCTCATCATCCTTCGCGATAGTGGCTTAGGGGTCACATCTTTATTTATGAATTCGTAACCATATATTGGCAGAGTATTCAAGAATAAAGATGTGACCCTCATTTACGTTACTCAAATGTCAAACACGGGCGCTAATTCCGTTTGAACGGGCGGGTTGCGTCAGAGCGTCTCAGGTGAAGCGGGCTACAAGTCCGGGTTCAGCTGTGGGGAGCCGGGAGGGTCCCGGGGAACACCATGTTGGCGAGTTGTATGAACGCCTTTGTCGCAGCGCCGAGGTCTCTTGCGTCGCTCGAGAGCTTGTTCATCATGACAATGACCGTGGTGTCCTCCTCCGGGTAATACCACATCTCGCACTGGTAGCCGAAGTTCGCCCCGGCATGCCCGAGCCACCCGTATGCGTACTCCGGGCCCAGCCCTTCCTTCCTGTTTTCCCCGCCACCCGGGATTTCGACGAATGTGTTCTGCTGATTGCGCATCTCAGGGGACAGGAGTTCACCTGTTGCGAAAGCCTTCGACCAGACCTTCAAGTCTGATGCCGTCGAGATCATCGCGCCGGCGGTGAAGTCCCAGGACATGTCCATGCGGGTCACGTCTTTTGAGCCGTCGTAGCCGTGGGCGTACTCGCCTGTGATCTCCGGCCCCTCCGGGAAGTACGTGTCTTCGAGCCCCAGGGGTCCGGTGATCTCAGCCTCGCAGAAGTCGGGAACACTTGTTCCGCTTACCTCCTCGATGACCATGCCAAGCACCACGTAACCGGCGTTGGAGTACTCCCACTCGCCCGGCTCCTCCTGGACCTGGCCCCCCGTATATGCCTGATACACTTCCATCGGGGTCCACTGTTTCAGCATCCGGTCGGTGTGCGTGTAATACTCCGCCCAGGTGCCCGTGGGGTCCTCGTCCCTTATCCCCGAGGTATGATTTAGAAGCTGTCTTATCGTGATGTTCTCCGAGTTCGCGATTTCGGGCAGATATTCAGATAGCTTGTCGTCGAGCGAGAGGCTGCCCTCGTCCGCGAGGATCAGTACCATCGTCGCGGTAAACGTCTTGGTCACGCTCGCAATCCGGAACTTGTCGCTTGTCTTCATGGGAGTGCCTGCCTGTACGTCCGCCTCGCCCTTCGCCACGAACCAGGTTCCTTGTGAAGGCGCCCAGACACCGGCAACGGCGCCGGGAATCTTGTTCGAATCCATCACTGTTTCCAGCTCCCGGTTCAGATCAGTGGTGGTCTCCCGTGAGAAAGACGGGCCGCCGCAGGAAGCCGCCGCCAGTACCAGGACCAAGAGAACGGCCAACATCCAGCGCTGACTACTGATGTGTGTCCCAGTCACTTTCACAATATGCTCCAATTCCTCGTGACCCGGCGGTTGCCGGTCACGTCCACGGCCACGGCTCGTTGTAATTGTCATTTCCCCATATGCGCCTCCCGATGCCAACATTCTACCATCCCGCAGGCAGGTTGACACGTCCAAACCCCGGTTTCCTCCTTTCCCCATGATGATTTTCCCGCTGTCGCGTGAAGGGTTTCGTTTTCAGCGATGTGCGGGGAAGCTTGAGCGCTCAAGGCGTGTAGCATATGTGGTTGCCTTTCGTTTTCTGTTGCATCAGGTGGGAGCTGTGGCCAGGGACCTGATGCGGGAAAGGACCTCAGCGAATAGCTCCCCGGGCATTGCCACCTCCGCCATCTGAAAGACCGTCCTCCTGGAATGATTAATGACCTTGGCCCCGATCTTGATCAGCTTGAGCTGGACGCTGCTAAACAGGATTACTCCAGAAAACCGCCTGTTTTCATGACACTCTTCAGCGGCAGCACTCCATTATCCTGCATAAACGCACGTACCGGCTAGGCTAAAGTTGCGATCTTTCATTAAGAAAACACTACATAATAAGACTTTCTGTGTGCTCGCTGCTGGCGAAGACATCATCCGGTAGCCCTATCGTTCTTGCCGTGGAGAGCGTCCTGTAGAAGCCCGTGATCGATTTGGGGTTTGGGTTAAGAAAATATTACAGGAAGATGATTCAAAGTCTGGACCGTCTTTCGCCGCCGCGGCATGCGACATGGGTTCATCGCGCTGTTTCTTCAACACCAATCGTGTATCATGGCAAAGCATGATATGGATATGGAACGAGGCGCAGCGTTGCTTCTTCAAACGGTAGGGGCGCCGTTTAAGCGCCTTTGCCCAAATCCCGAGACAAAAGGGTAAGGAGAGGCCGGATAGGCCGGCATTGATGAGGCCTGCAGGCCGCGAGAGGGAAAGCGAGGATGAACGGCAGTGGAGGAGATCTTGAAGTTGACCCTGGTCATCCCCTCCTACTGGGGAAGGAAGTCGGGTGAACCTTTCAATGCGGAGGATATGGTATACGACCATCCCACACCCCTCGATGGAGAGGGGACCCTGGCGCGGGCCCTGGAGAGCATCCGCACCCTTTCCTATGCGGACTTCCGCGTGGTGGTCCTGGGCGCGGCCACCCATCCGGACCTGGAGAGGGAGTTGGAGGAGCGCCTGGAGGAGTTAATAATCCCCTTCAAGAGCAGTTTCCCAGTCGCGCTCCTGACGCATTCCCAGGAGAGGGAGATGCGGGGCATGCTCGCGGAGCGCGGGCCGGACGGGTGCGAGGAGATGCTTTCCCTGCGGGGATATTCCAATATCAGGAACTTCTGCCTCGTGACCGCCTGCCTCAGCGGCGCGGACGCAGCGGTGCTCTTCGACGACGACCAGGTCTACGAGGACCCGCTGTACCTGCACAAGGTGGCGGAGAATATCGGCGGCGAATACCGGGGCAGCTTCATCGGCGGGCTGGCCGGCGTATATATTAACCGCGACGATAATTACCGCCTTCCTCCCAACCGCGATCCCGTCTTAGCGGAATGGCCGGCCGTGGAGTACATGAACAAGGCTTTCGATATCATCGACGGCGGGGAGAGGCTCGAGGTGACTCCCTGGGTGTTCGGCGGCAACATGGTGGTCCACCGCGAGCTCTTCACGCGCGTGGCCTTCGACCCGAACGTGACCCGGGGTGAGGACATCGACTACCTGCTAAACGCGAAGTTCTTCGGCAGCGACTTCCTCCTGGATAAGGAGCTGCGCATCCGGCACCTGCCTCCGCCCAAGACAGCGCCGCTTTGGAGGAGGTTCCGGGAGGACCTTGACCGCTTTATCTACAGCCGGGCAAAGTTGAGGGCGCAGAAGCCAGGTGACGACTGGCGCATGGTCGCAGTGGAGGAACTCGACCCCTACCCCGGCCGCTTCCTCCGGGACGACCTGGAGGAGCTCATCTTCCGCACTTGCGTGCTCATGGGCATGGATTACCTCTCCAGAGGAGACGGCGAAGGTTACTCGCAGTGCATGGCCAACGTTCTACGCGCCCGCTGCGGCGCCCTGCCCACTCGCGACCCTTACCTCTGGTACCTGGAGTGGAGGCGCCGCTGGGAGGAACTCATGAAGTTCCTGGGCGGGGACGGCGGGTTACGGGATTACGTCGCGGAAAGATACGTTTGAAAAAGGTGAGTGGGTAGACATGGCCGAATCGCGCAGCGTCCTCGATCCCGAGGTCATAAAGCGTTGTGAGGATATCGCATGCGCCGACATCGTGGTCGGCATCCCCAGCTTCCGCAACGCGGACACTATCGCTCACGTGGTGCGAACGGCGGGCGAGGGCATGGCCAGGTACTTCCCCGGCCTGCGGCCGGTGATCGTAAACTCAGACGGCGGCTCCACTGACGATACGGTAGAAGTGGTGATGCAGACACCGGTCCCACCCGAGGTGCAGAAGATCGTCACGCCCTACAGGGGCCTGCCGGGAAAGGGTTCGGCTTTCAACGCCATCTTCGAGATCGCCAGCCGCCTGCGTGCGCGCATCTGCATAGTGGTCGATTCCGACCTGCGCAGCATCACCCCGGAATGGATCCGCCTGCTGGGTGAGCCGGTGTGGAACAACAGCTACGGATTCGTGGCGCCTTATTACATCCGGCATAAGTACGATGGCACTATAACCAACGGCCTGGCTTATCCTCTTACCCAGGCGCTGTACGGCAGGCGCATCCGCCAGCCCATCGGCGGCGACTTCGGTTTCACCGGCTCGCTGGCCCTGCTCTACTCGCACATGGACGTGTGGAAGACCGACATCGCCAAATTCGGCATCGACATCTGGATGACCACCACCGCGCTCACCGAGGGTTTCCGCGTCTGCCAGTCGGCCATGGGGGTCAAGATCCACAACGTAAAGGACCCCGGGAGCGACCTTGGATCCATGTTCACTCAAGTGGCCTCCACCATCTTCTACCTCATGGGGCTGCACGAGGTGAAATGGATGAGGGTGAAGGGCTCGAACGCCACGCGCATCTTCGGAGACGTGAGGTACGAGGAGCCAGCCATCATGGAGATCAGCGTGGAGAACCTCACAGACCATTTCGAGACCGGTTACCGCGATTATCGCGATATGTGGGAACAGGTACTGGAGCCCGCGAACATGCTGGAGGTCTCCTACGCCGTACAGGCGCCGAAGGAAGACGACTTCTCGTTCCCCGAGAACCTGTGGGCGAAGATCGTTTACGACTTCGCCGTGTCCTACAACTTCGATTGCGACGTATCCCGCCGGGAACTCGTGCAGTCCCTGGTGCCCCTGTACTGCGCGCGTACGGCCGATACCGCCATCAGGACGCGTAACATGACCTCCATGGAGGCCGAACAGCTGGTGCAGCGCCAGGCGGAGGAGTTCGAGTGGCTCAAGCCCTACCTGGTGGAGAAATGGCTCAAGGCCAAGGCGCAGGCGACCGAGGGGCCCCAGGACCTCCTGCCGATATCTTCCTGATCTGGTAGATTTAACGACCTCTGTTCCGTTCGATCGCTCCACCCTTCGGGAAACAGGAAGAGCCCTTGGTTCTTGCCCCGAATCGATCCACCTCAAATTCAATGGGTTGTGCTCGTTCGGGGGAAATGACCACACCATGTTGCGTTTAAGCGAAATCGCACTAAAAAGTGGTTGATTTTTTCGTTTTCAGGGTCGAATATATAGACGTAATGGAGAAAAGTGGTATATAATGGAGCACAATGGAGAATAGGCCGCTACACGTGGAGTAATGGTGGGGGAGAAGGCCCATCTGGGCGGCAGGGGATAGGAGCAAGAGGAGAACGAGGTTAAGGCAGAATGTTTTTCGGGTCGTTCGAACACGCACTGGATGACAAGGGTCGCATCATCATGCCATCGAAATTCCGGGCAAAGCTCGAGGAGGGAGTGGTGATGGCCCGCTGGCTGGAGCACTGCGTGGCGGTTTTTCCCCGCGGCGAGTTCGAGAAGATGGCAGAGCGCATACAGGCCCTCCCCGAGGGGAGCGCCGAGAAGAGGGAGTTCAGCCGCGTGTTCTTCGGGCACGCTTACGAAGGCGCCCCGGACCGCCAGGGCCGCCTGACCATCCCGCCCAAGCTGCGCGAGGTGGCGGGGCTGGATCGCGAAGTCGAGGTGGTGGGGATGATGAACCGCGTGGAGATTTGGGACCGGGACCGCTGGGCCGAATCCACGCGCGGAGGGCTCGACCGCTTCGAGCAGACGGCAGAGAAGCTATCGGAGTTCGGTTTTTAGTAAAGGCCGGGACGGAGGAGGAAAGGACCATGCTGGAGATAATCATGCAGGGCCGCCGCCACTGGCCGCGCCGGGAAAGCGAAGCGTATCGCACCCTGCGCCATCTTGTAGAGATCAATGGACGAAGATGAGGTCAGGCATGTACCGGTCATGCTCGCGGAGGTCGTGGGCTTTATGCGCCCCCGGCCCGGAGACGTTCTCGTGGACAGCACCCTCGGCGAGGGAGGGCATGCCCTGGCTCTACTCGAGGAAATGGGGGGAGAGGGTTGCCTGATCGGTCTGGACCGGGATATGCAGGCGCTGCGGAGAGCGCAGGAACGCCTGCGGGAATACGGCTGCGTTGTCCTGTATCACACGGGCTTCGCGCGGCTGGGGGAGGTCCTGGAGGAGTTGGAGCTGGAGGCGGTGGACGGCATACTCTTCGATCTGGGCGTGTCCGCACTACAACTGGAGGAGGCGCAGAGGGGTTTTTCCTTCCGCCAGCCGGCGCGGCTGGACATGCGCATGGATACTGGGCAGGAGCTGGATGCCTGGAAGGTGGTGAACGGCTATGAGGAGAGAGAGCTGGCGCGTATTATCCGCGCATACGGCGAGGAGCGTTGGGCTGCCCGTATCGCTCGGGGCATCGCTCTCGCGCGAAAGCGCGCGCCCATCGACACCACGGATAGACTTGCTGAGATTGTAAAGGAGTCCATCCCCGCCGCGGCCCGCCGCACGGGCGGTCACCCGGCGAGGAGGACGTTCCAGGCCTTGAGGATGGAGGTGAACGGCGAGTTGCGCGAATTACAGGAAACCCTACCGCAGGCAGCAAGCGCACTTCGCAGCGGAGGCAGCCTGGTCGCCGTCTCTTATCACTCGCTCGAGGACAGGATAGTGAAGAGATTCTTCGCCGAGAGGGGCACGCACTGCGCATGTGGAGCGGAAGAGGATTGTACTTGCGGAGCGCGTGAAGAGCTGCGTATCCTCACGCGCAAGCCCGTGCAGCCCTCGGCACAGGAGATAAAGACAAACCCGCGTGCCCGCAGCGCTAAACTGCGGGCGGTTCGCAAGAGGTAGGAAGATATGTCGCTGGCGCTGGAATGGAAGGGACAGGAGCATAATACCGCCCCGCAGGAGAAGCGTTACGGGCGGATTGATGCAGGCGCGCGCGAGTACGGGTGCGCCGATGATCAGCACAGGATGCGCAAGGTCTTCGTCTGTTTCATCTGCGTAGCGGCTTTCGTCAGCGGGTTGTTCATGTTCAGCATCTGCCTGCACGTCATAATGGTACAGAACGAGATGAAGGTAAGGGAGATAGAGAAACAGATAGATCTGGAGAGGCGCCAGCAGGAGGCGATGAGGGTCGAGGTCGCGTCGCTGGAATCACCGGCACGCATCGAGAAGATAGCGGTCGAGCAGTTGAATATGGTCCCGGTGACCCACACGGAATACCTGGAGACCCCTGCTTACAGGACCGCGAAACTACAGGAACAGGAGAGGCGGACCAGTGAGGAGGGGATGGTAAGCGACGCGGCGCAGAGGGGGCCGTAAGGCATTACAGCAGTGCGAGCGAAAAGGTGTTTTAAGCTGGCGCGGCGAACCCCGTTTTAGGGCGGCAAAAAGGTTTCACGAATAAAGAGGCATCCAGGGAGGACGAGGTGTCTAAAGGAAGAAAAAGGGATGCCAGGATGAACCTGGCAGCCCTGGTGCTACTGTTGGGCATCGGCTTGATCGCTTACCGCCTCGTCGACCTCCAGGTGGTCAAGGCGGACCGCTTTAAAGACCTGGCCCAGGAACAGAGATTCCAGCTCACCGACCTCAACCCACGCCGCGGTTGCATCCTCGACCGCGAGGGAGAGGTCCTGGCCATCAGTAAGGAAGCCTATTCCATATATGCCACCCCGTACCTGATTGAGGACGCGCAGCTGTCCGCGGCCGAGCTCTCCCTGGTCATGCAGAGGCCCCGGGAGGAAATAGAGGAAATACTGCGCTCGGACGGCGGCTTCGTCTATATCGAGAGGAAGGTAAGCCCCGAGGTCGCCGAGGAGATCGAAGCCCTGGGGCTCGCGGGGATAGGGCTGGAGAAGGAGAGCAAGAGGTATTACCCGCACGCGGCGCTGGCGGCGCAGGTCATAGGCTTCGTAGGCACCGACAACGTCGGACTCTCCGGGCTCGAGCTGCAGTACGACGCCGACCTGGCGGGGGTAGCGGGGGAAGCGGGCGTGGAGATCGATCCCATGGGCGAGCCCATACCCGGGGTCACCGAGATGATCAGGTCCCCGGTGGACGGCAGCGATATCCAGTTGACCATCGACACGGAGATCCAGTTCAAGCTGCAGGAACAGCTCGCTGCTTCGGTGGAGGAAAGCGGAGCCAGGAGCGGCTCGGGACTGGTCATGGATTGCAGCACCGGGGAGATCCTCGCCATGGCCGTAATACCCGACTTCGACCTCAACCTTTTCTACAAGGTGCCGCCCGAGATAACCAGGACGCAGCCGGTCACCGACGCCTTCGAGCCCGGTTCGGTACTCAAGATCCTCACCGCCATGGCATCGCTGCAGGAACAGGTGGTTACCCCGGGTTCGGTGCTCAACGTGCCGCGCTCCATCCAGATAGGGGAATACGAGTTCACCGACGATCATCCCATGCTCAAGAGCGACATGACCTTTACGGAGATCATCGCCTATTCGTCGAACATCGGCACCATAAAGACCGCGCAGGCACTGGGTAAGGAAGCGCTCAGCGAATATATAGACAGATGCGGGTTGGGAAACACGACGGGAGTGGATTTTCCAGGAGAGAATCCCGGCATGGTGCTGGACCTCGGGGACTGGTCGCTCACCTCGCTGCCTACCATAGCCATCGGGCAGGGCATATCGGTGACCCCGCTGCAACTCGCCGTGCTCACCGCCGCGGTCGCCAACGGCGGCATCAAGGTGACGCCGCATTTCCTCATGCGCAAGATTGATATCCGCAACGAGTTCGAGGAATACGTGGCGCCCGAGGGAGAGAGGATCATCTCCGAGAACGCGGCGGCATCCCTCCGCTACATCCTCGAGGAAGCGGTGAGGATCGGGACCGGGTCCCGCGCGGCGATGACGCTGTATAACTGCGCGGGTAAGACCGGCACCGCCATGAAACCGGGCCCAGCGGGCGGCTACCGTGAAGCTTACGTGGCTACATTCTCGGGGCTGGCGCCGAGCGATGACCCGCGCCTGGTAGCGGTGATCACCCTGGACGAACCGGAGACCATGTACGGAGGGCTCGCGGCCGCCCCCTGTTTCTCGCGGGTAATGGAGTTCTCCCTGCAGCACCTGAAGGTCACTCCGAGCGCCGAAAAGGTAAACACCAGGGACAAGGTGGTCTTGCAATGAGGTTGAGCGAAATACTGTCCGGCCTGGAGGGCCTGCGCCTGGAGGGTCCGGGCGACGTGGAGATCGCGGGCATAGCTTACTACTCCCAGAGGGTCAAACGGGGCGATCTCTTCGTGGCGGTACCGGGCCTGGTGACGGACGGCCATCTATATATTAAAGAGGCGCTGGAGAGGGGAGCGGCGGCCCTGGTGGTGGAGGAGGGACGAGAGCATCCCGCGAACCTTAGCGCAACGCCGGTGGTCAGGACGGAGAATACGCGCATGGCCATGGCGCAGCTCTCCGACCGCTTCTGGGGGCATCCCAGCGGCAAATTGGCGCTGATAGGCGTGACCGGCACCAACGGCAAGACCACCACCGCACACCTGGTGGAAGCGGCCGCGGCTCGGGCCGGAATGGTTTCCGGCCTGATCGGGACGGTGGTGTACCGCGTTGCCGGAAGCGAGCTCCCCGTGGTAAGGACTACACCGGAGTCCGCTGACCTGCAGGAGATTCTGGCGGCCATGGTGGACGCGGGGTGCGAGACGGCGAGCATGGAGGTTTCCTCTCATGCCCTGGCGCTGAACCGCGTGGATGCCTGCGAATTCCAGGTTGGGGTGTTCACCAACCTGAGCCAGGACCACCTGGATTTTCACGCTGACATGGAAGGGTACTACCGGGCGAAAGAGCGCCTCTTCCTGCCCGGCTCCATGGGCGGCCTGGGAGCACGTGCGGCGGTCATCAACGTGGACGACCCCAGCGGACGGCGCCTGGAAAAGCGGACAGCCGGCAGGCCGTTGACCTTCGGGGTGAGCGAGGAGGCGGAACTGCGGGGGAAGCTTGTGGAATCCGGCCTGAAGAGGAGCCGCGTGGAAGTGGCGTATGGCGGCGAGAGCTGGCAGGGAAACACCGCGCTTACCGGCCGCTTCAACCTGTACAACATCCTGGCAGCCCTGGGTGCCTGCATCATGCTGGGGATTGACGCATCGTCGTCCCTGGAAGGGATTCTGTCCCAGCATGGCGTTCCCGGCAGGTTCCAGGCGGTGGAGGAAGGACAGGAATTCGCGGTGCTCGTGGATTACGCACACACCCCCGACTCCCTGAGGCGCGTGCTGCAGGCGGCGCGAGAGATAACTCCGGGAAAGGTGATCGCCGTCTTCGGTTGCGGCGGAGATCGCGATCGCGCTAAGCGCCCCATGATGGGGAAGATAGCGGTGCAGGAGGCCGACATGGTCATACTGACATCGGATAACCCGCGCAGCGAAGAGCCGCTGGCCATCATAAAGGAGATCGAAGCAGGGACGCGCGCCGCGGGCGGTGGAGCGCCTTATGCGGTTATCGGCGACAGGCGGGAGGCCATAGAGGCGGCGATATTCGAGGCGTGCAAAGGCGATGCGGTGGTGATAGCCGGAAAGGGACACGAAAAAGGTCAGATATTCGCGGACAGGATAATTCCCTTCGACGACGTCGAGGAGGCGAGGTCCGCATTGAGGAAAAGGGCGGGAAGTCCATGATACCCATGCACGCCGGCGAGATCGCACAGGCGGCCGGAGCGACGTTGCTCCTGGAGGGGAGAAAGCCTTCCCGCCCGATGGTTCGCGTATCTACGGATACGCGAACCATCGCGAAAGGCGCGCTATTCGTGGCCCTGAAGGGCCAGCGCTACGATGCCCACGATTTCCTGGAGCAGGCGCTTGAGCGGGGAGCGGCCGCACTGCTCGTGTCGCGCATCTCGCCCCTGGTCCTGGACCTGGCGTGCGAGAGGGGTGCGGCTGTGCTGCGCGCGCGCTCCACCACAGTAGCCCTCACCAGGCTGGCATCACGGCAGAGGGAGATAAGCCCGGCCAGGGTCGTGGGGATAACCGGCTCCACCGGTAAGACCCTGAGCAAGGATTTCACCGCCGCGGTGCTGGGTCTTGCGGGAAAGGTGACCGCGTCCAGGGGCAGTTTCAACAACGAGATAGGAGTCCCCTTGACGGTGCTGGAGAGCGGCGCTGACACGGATTACATGGTGCTAGAGATGGGCTCGCGGGGGAGCGGTCACCTCAGAGAGCTGTGCGCCTTTGCTCGCCCTGAGATAGGGGTGATCACCAATATCGGGTGGACCCACATGCAGTACTTCCGAACACGCGAAAGGCTGGCCAGTGCCAAAGCGGAGCTGCTGGAATGCCTGCCCCGCACGGGCAGGGCGGTTATCAACGCGGACGACGATTACGCGGATTTCCTGCGCGGAATGAGTCCCTGCCCGGTGGTGACCTTCGGGTATTCACGCCGGGCCGACGTGCGGGCCGACGAGGTCGAGGTGGATAAAAATGGGAAGGTAAAATTCAACTTACAGTCGAAAGGAGGTGATAAAACGAGAATCGCAATACCATTGCCCGGTCGTCACAACGTGGAAAACGCGCTGGCGGCCGCGGCGGTAGGAAAGATCATGGGGGTTGATATGAAAAGCGTTGCCGAAGGGATTGCAAATGCCGAAACGACAGGATGGAGGATGGAGATGATCAATAAACCTGAGGAGATCACCATCATCAACGACGCCTACAACGCCAACCCCGTCTCCATGCGCTCGGCCCTGATGGCTCTAGGCGATATCTCCCGCCAGAAGAGAGCCATCGCCGTGCTCGGAGATATGGGGGAACTGGGCCCAGTGTCGGAAAAAGCCCATCAGGAATTGGGGAAGCTGGCCGTGGATTACGGTACCGATATCCTCATCACGGTGGGCAGGAAGTCGCGCAAGACCGCACAGGCGGCCCGAGAGAAGGGCTTGCCCCGGGGCAGCATATTTGTCACCGATGGCGTTGACAAGGCGTCACAGATACTGCGGGCCATTATCGAGCCCGGTGACGTGGTCCTGATTAAGGGCTCCCGCTTCCTCGGGCTGGAGAGGCTCGTTGAACTGGTAGCTTAAAAGAGATTGACATAGAATAGTCGCCTGAAAGGCCGGGAGGTCCGGCCTGGAAAGAGGCCGAAGAGGAGGAAAACCCTTGTTCAGGGTTATGCTGGCTTTGTTGACCGGCCTGGTAATATGCATATTCGGCATGCCCGTGCTCATGGGCTGGCTGAGACGACGCGGCATCGGACAGTTCATACGCGAGGACGGCCCGCAGGCCCATCTTGCGAAAAAGGGAACACCGACCATGGGAGGGATACTCATCGTGGTATCCGTGCTGGCGGGGTTCCTGCTGTGGGCCCAGAAACTGCAGGGGGGCACGGGGTTCGCCCTGGGCCTTGCTCTTGTGTGTGGAGGGCTGCTGGGATTCGCGGACGACTACACCAAGCTGCGCTACGCTCGTTCGCTGGGCTTGAAGATGCACACGAAGCTCTTCTGGCAACTGGCCCTGTCCGTTGCCCTGGCCTACCTGGCGACGCAGCGTTTCGGAGTGGATACGAAGCTGTACTGGTTCCGCTCCGATGCCGTCATCTGTGACCTGGGGCCTTTATATTTTCTGCTCGTCTTTATCATGATCATCGGGACCGCCAACGCCGTAAACCTGACGGACGGCCTGGACGGCCTGGCTGCGGGGACGACCATACTCGTGATGACCGCCTACATACTCATCTCTTTCACCATGTTCCGCAACCACGAGTTCCTCTACCCCCACGTGCAGGGTTCCCTGGATATCGCGATATTCTCCGGTGCGGTTATGGGGAGCTGCATCGGTTTCCTGTGGTGGAACTCTCCGCCGGCTTATATCTTCATGGGAGACACGGGATCGATGGCGTTGGGGTGCAGCCTGGCCACGGTGGCCATCTTCTCCAAGACGGAACTGCTCCTCGTGGTGCTGGGGGGGCTTTTCGTGATCGAGACCCTTTCGGTGGCCATCCAGGTGGCGGTGTTCAAGCTGAAACGCAAACGCGTATTCCGCATGGCTCCGCTGCACCACCATTTCGAGCTCAAGGGGTGGTCGGAGGTGACGACCCTCATCAGGCTGTGGATAGTGGCCGGCTTTTTCGTAGGAATAGGTTTTATCATCTTTTATATCAATTACGTCGGAGGAAAGTAGTGGAGATGGTCGCGAGACAAGGTGCGCCGGAGCTGCAGGGCGTTGAGTCGGTGCTGGTAGTGGGCCTGGGCGTCTCAGGCATAGCGGCCGCGGATAGGCTGCTGCGTGAGGGAAAAAGGGTGACGGTCAATGATGCCTCCGAGTCGCAGCGGGTGCGCAGAGAGGCGGACGAAATGTCCTCTCGGGGAGCTCGAGCCGTACTGGGAAGTCACGAACCTTCACTCCTCGCTGAGACGGACCTTGTGGTGGTGAGCCCCGGTGTCCCCTCGCGCCTCCCGCTGCTGCAGGAGGCACAGAAAAGAAATATACCGGTATGGAGTGAGGTGGAGCTCGCCTGGAAGTACGTCCAGGGCCCGTTGATCGCGGTCACCGGGACCAATGGCAAGACTACCACCGTGAGCATGATCGAGTGGGTCTGCGGGCAGGCCGGCAGGAGGGCCGTGGCGGCGGGAAACATAGGCAACCCCTTCATAAAAGCGGTGGAGGAAGCGCAGGCAGGAGACATACTGGTGGTCGAGGTGTCGAGCTTCCAGCTCACCTTCGTCCATGAATTCCGGCCCGATGTAGCCGTGCTCCTGAACATCGCGCAAGACCACTTCGACTGGCATGCAGATATGGAGGAATACGTAAAAGCGAAGAGCCGAATATGGATGAATCAGGGTGAAAGAGACCTGGTGGTGTGCAATCTCGACGACCCCCTGTGCGCGCGCGAGGCAGCGGGAGCGCCCTCACGGGTAGTGTATTTTTCGCGGCAAGACTCCCTGGCTTCGCTGTACGTTAGCGGCGGCAGGGTACTCTACCGGCCGCCGAGGGGAGAAGCCGGCGGCGACCTGCTGACCAGGGAGATAATGCATGCCGGGGACCTGGCACTACCCGGTGGATACAACCTGGAAAACGCTATGGCGGCAGCAGGTGCGGCCATATGCCTCGGGATCGATCCGGGGGAGGCGGGAAAGGCGCTGGCATCTTTCGAGGGGCTGTCCCACCGGCTCCAGTTCGTAGCCGAGCTAGAGGGGGTCACCTTCTACAACGACTCCAAGGCGACCAATCCCCATGCCACCCTGGGCGCACTCGGTGCGTTCCCGGGCCCCATGGTCGTAATCATGGGGGGCAGGAACAAAGGGCTGGCATTTGATGAGCTGGCGGCAGTGCTGCAGGAGCGTGGAAACAGGGGAGACATAAGGGCAGTCTATCTCTTCGGAGAGGCGGCGCCCGAGATCCTGGAAGCCATGGCTGCCGCGGGTCAGGCTCTGGACATCCGCGTGCTGCCGGGCCTGGAGGAAGTGTTCGCGGACCTGCCGCACACGGTAAAAGCGGGGGATACGGTTCTGTTCAGCCCGGCCTGCGCTTCCTTCGACCGCTACGACGATTATAAGCAGAGAGGTAATCATTACCATAAACTGGTGGAGGAATACGGAGGAAGGAGAGAGGCAGGTGGGTGAGCAGGCCGCGGCGAGGAAGCCGGGCGGTAGGCGAAAACAGGACCCGCGGGCGCTCATAGAGGCAAGGCGCAGGCGGGAGGAGAACGCGCCTGCCGCAAATACCCTGCAGCGTTCCGCAAAGAGCCTCCATGCCGTGCCAGGGAAAAGCGTCGGGGTCAGGCGCGCGCCGGTGGGATTGACTCGTACCGGCTACGCGATCCTGGGCGTTTCCCTCATCATGTTCCTCTTCGGCATGGTTATGATCTTCTCGGCCAGTTCGGGGCTGGCCCTGCATAATCACGGATCGAGCTACTTTTTTCTCGTGCGCCAGGCCGTGTGGTTCGCGGTAGGACTGGCCGCACTGGCCGCACTGGCTTATACGGATTATCATCGCATCGCGGAGATCTCTCCCATGCTGGTGATCCTGTCATTGGCAGCCCTGGCAGCAGTGCCTTTCTTCGGCACCGAGGCCTTCGGTTCCAAGCGCTCCATAGCCGTAGGCCCCATAGTCGTGCAGCCGTCGGAGATAGCCAAGATGGCCCTGTTGCTTTTCGCCGTATACATATACAGCAGGCGAGAGGGCCGCATGGAGAGCTGGCGTGAGGTGATCATGCCGGTGCTGGTGGTCACCGCCATTGCCTGCCTGCTCATCATCGCCGAGCCGGACCTGGGGACCATGCTCGTCGTCGCCATATCGGTTTTCGCGGTACTCTTCCTGGCCGGTGCTCCCATGCGCAAGCTGGCCCTCCTGGCGTGCCTGGGGAGTGGGGCCACAATCATCTTCATTTTTACCTCGGCCTACCGCAAGGCGCGCTTTCTCTCCTTCATCGACCCGTGGAGCGCTCCGCGGGAAGGCGGGTTCCACATCATCCAGTCCATGGTCGCCCTGGGTTCGGGGAACATAAGCGGGATGGGATTGGGGATGAGCCGGCAGAAGTTTTTCTATCTGCCCAACGCCCATACGGACTTCATCTTCTCGATCATCGGGGAGGAGGCCGGGCTTATCGGCACCCTGGCGGTACTTGGGCTTTTCACCCTTTTAGTCTGCCTGGGGTTCAGGGCGGCCAGGGGTGCGCCAGACCGCCTGGGACGGCTCACGGCCATGGGGATAACCTGCATGCTGGGCGTGCAGGCATTGATCAATATGGGAGCGGCCACCGGCATCCTGCCCATAACCGGCATAACGCTCCCGTTCTTCAGTTACGGAGGATCATCACTGGTGATTTGTATGTGCCTTGCCGGTATACTCATAAACGTCTCCCGCCAGGAAGGCGGGGAGGCCGCACCGTATTATGGGAGGAAAGAACGTGCACGTGGCGATATGCGGAGGAGGAACAGGAGGCCATCTCCACCCCCTGCTCGCAGTGGCGGAGGAGCTCGCATCGCATGATGATGTGGAGGTCGTCCTCTATCTGAGCCGGAAGTCGCCATCGAGCGCCCTCCTGGAAAACAAGAAAGTCATCCCTCTCGAGGTAAGGGGCTTCACCCGCAGCTTTGATCTCGCGAACTTCGCTGCGCTGGCCAGCCTCGTGAAGGCTTTCCGGAAATGCCGGCGTGAGATGAAGAAAGATCCGCCGGACGTAGCGGCCGCATTCGGTGGTTATGCCAGCGTACCCGGAGCAGCGGCTGCGCTCAGCCTTGGAGTGCCGCTGGCCGTACATGAACAGAACGTCATACCCGGACTGGCCAATCGTATACTTGCACCGCGCGCGAGCGTCCTGGCCGTGTCGTTCGGCCAGACCCTGGAGAGGTGCCGAGCCTGGAGCGGCAAGGCGGTGGTGACGGGCAATCCTCTGCTCAGGCGGCCCGAGGCCGTCAGCAGGGAGGAAGCAAGACGGTTTTTCGGCCTGGAGACGGCCAGGAAGACCCTGGCCGTTGTGGGCGGCAGCCAGGGCGCGGCCTCCCTGAACCGGGCGGTACTCGAGGCTTTGCCCGCTTGGAGAGAACGTTCCGATATGCAACTCATTCATTGCGTCGGCCGCGGCAAATACCAGGAATTCGAGGCAGAGGCGGCGAAGGTGTCAAGCGGGACCTTCATCTACCGTGCGATGGAATTCGTGGAGCGTATGGACCTGCTTTACCGGGCAGCGGACCTGATGGTATGCAGGGCGGGGGCCTCGACCGTAGCCGAACTTGCCGCCGCCGGATGCGCGGCCGTGCTCGTGCCGTATCCGTATGCCACGGCAGCCCATCAGGACGCCAATGCGGGCGTGCTGGCTCACGAGGGCGCTGCCGTGGTCGTAGAGGACCGGGACCTAGACGGCCTGCGTCTAAAGGAGGAAGCGGACAGGCTTCTGGGAGATGAGGAGACATTGAGGTACATGCGGGAAGCGGCCCTGAGGGTAGGAAGACCCGATGCAGCGGCGAGGTTTGCCGAACTGGTTCTCTCCCTGGCTTAGGAGGACAGGATGGAGAGGGATAAAAGGATTCATTTCGTGGGAATAGGAGGGGCGGGCATGAGCGCCATCGCGGTGGTGCTGCTTGCCAGAGGCGTGCAGGTCAGCGGCTCCGACATCAAGGAGTCACGCAATACGCGGCGCCTGAGCCAGATGGGCGCGCGCATCTTCATAGGGCATAGCGCCGAGAACGTAGAAGATGCCGATCTCCTGGTGGTATCCTCGGCGATATCGCAAAGGAACCGCGAACTCGTCAGGGCACGGGAACTCGGCATGGAGGTACTGCCCCGCGCTGCCATGCTGAACGCGATCATGGGGGACGGTAAGGGCGTAGCAGTTGCGGGAACGCACGGAAAGACAACGACTACTTCCATGATCGCCATGATCATGCGGGAATCGGGCCTCGATCCCACCTACGTCATAGGCGGGGAGTTGAACGATGTCGGGAGTAATGCGCATGCCGGAAGCGGCGGATACGTGGTCGCCGAGGCGGACGAGAGCGACGGTTCCTTTCTGCTCCTGCGGCCCTGGGCGGAGGTGGTGACCAACATCGAGGAGGACCATCTCGATTTTTTCGAGGACATGGAGGCCGTGTGCGAATATTTCCGACGCTTCGTATCGCTCCTGCCATCCGAAGGACTACTTGTTCTGAGCGGAGACGACGAGGGTGCGGCATCGCTCAGAGGGTGCGGCGCCGCGCGGGAGGTCACCTTCGGTGAGGGGGAAGGCAACTATTTTCGTTGCAGCGATGTAAGCCTCTTTCCCGGGAGGAGCACGTTCCGGGTATTGCGGGGAGGAGAGAGCCTGGGAGAGGTGAAGCTGGGCATACCGGGGCATCATAACGTGCGCAACGCCATGGCTGCGCTGGCGCTCACCATCTCATTAGGGGTGGATTTCGCGGCAGCCGCACGAGCCCTGCGGGCATTTCGCGGCGTGCAGCGGCGCTACCAGTTCGTAGGAGAGGTGTCGGGGATAAGGTTCGTTGACGACTATGCCCATCATCCCTCGGAAGTGCGTACGACCCTCAAGGCCGCGGCGATGGAAGATGCCGATCGCCTGGTTTGTGTGTTCCAGCCGCATCGCTATACGCGCACCGCGGCTCTGTGTGAGGGGTTCGGAGACGCACTGCTCCATGCCGACCTGGTGGTCGTAACAGACGTATATGCCGCCGGTGAAGACCCGCTTCCGGGGGTGAACGGCAAACTCATCGTCAACTCCATACTAGACGCGGAGCCTTCCAAACAGGTAGTCTACGTCCCCCAGCGCACTCTTCTCGGCGAGGCGGCCGCACGCCTGCTGCGCCCCGGCGATCTGGTCCTGACCATGGGAGCGGGCGACATAAGCCAATGCGCCGCCGAGATCGCCGGGGTTCTGCAGGCCGGAAGGGAAGATACCTGCCGGGTGGAGGAGAGTTGATGCGGGATGGACTTGGCGGAAGTTCGCGGCAGGCTGCGCGTTGGTTTCAACGGTATCCTGGAGGAGGGGACCCCGCTTTCATCGTACACGACCTTCCGTATCGGGGGACCTGCCGGCCTCCTGGCGATGCCAGAGGGAACAGAGGATCTTACGCGACTTCTCGAGGTCTCGGTCGAATCCGGAACGCGACTGCTGATCCTGGGGAGAGGTTCTAACACGCTCATATCGGACCGTGGCTTCGATGGTGTGGTGGCAGTGCTTAGCGGAAGATTGGGAAGGATAACCAGAACAAGTAAAGATAAAGTTTACGTTGAGAGTGGATGCGACCTTAACAGGTTGGTAATTCGGGCCATCGAATCGGGCATGGCAGGTCTTGAGAGCTTGTCCGGTATTCCAGGAAGTGTAGGCGGAGCGGTGCGTATGAATGCAGGAGCGATGGGCTCGGAAATAGGGCAAACGGTTGAGGGCGTGGATATATTGCGAATTATTAAACATAAAGTAGAGGTAAAGCATATAAGGGGTAGGGACATAGGGTTTGCCTACCGTAGTACCGACCTCAGGGAAAGCGATGTGATATATGGTGTCGCGATGAAACTCGCGCAGGAAAGCCCGGAGGTGTTGAGTTCGCGCCGCAGGGAGGTCTTGAGGTGGCGGAGAGAGAACCAACCCTTGGAGCGTCCGTCCGCGGGGAGCATTTTTAAGAATCCTGAGGGAGCTTCGGCGGGTGAGCTCATAGAGCGTTGCGGGCTGAAGGGGATGCGCGTGGGGGATGCCGCGGTGTCCGACAAGCACGCCAATTTCATAGTAAATCTAGGCACGGCCAAGGCGGACGACGTCTATCGCTTGATGATGCGCATCAAAGAAGAGATATACAACAGGGAGGGTATAGAGCTCGCAGAGGAGATATGCCTCGTGGGGAGGATGGGAGAAGACGGTAAATGAGCAAGGTAGCCGTCCTGATGGGAGGGACTTCGGCGGAAAGAGAGGTCTCGCTGCGCTCCGGCGCGGCCGTCTCGCATGCCCTGCGCGAGCTGGGACACGAGGTGCTGGATATCGATGTGGGCGCGGATGTAATCCATCAGCTGGCTGGACTCAGGGGACGGGCCGATATTGTCTTCATCGTTCTCCACGGGCGCATGGGAGAGGACGGGACCGTGCAGGGCCTGCTGGAGCTGTTGGGCATACCGTACACGGGTTCCGGGGTAATGGCCAGCGCCATGGCCATCAACAAATACATGTCCAAGCAGATCTTCCGGGCAAACGCCATCCCGGTGGCGGAAGACGTCGTGGTGGGAGCCGCGGAGATCTCCGCTCGCGGGGCGGGCAAGGTGGCCGAGGGCGTATCGCTTGACCTCGGGTTCCCGTGCATCGTGAAGCCGAACTGCGAGGGCTCGACCGTCGGGGCCGCGCGGGCGCGTAACAGGGAGGAACTGGAAAGAGCGATAGGTGAAGCGCTCGAATACGATGATCTCCTCATCATCGAGCGTTATATCGAGGGGAGAGAGATGACCGTCGGCCTGCTGGGCGATGAGCCCATAGTCCTTCCCGTCCTGGAGGTGGTTGCCAGCAAGGGGCTGTACGACTACGAATGCAAATACACCAAGGGGATGACGGAGTATATCGTCCCGGCTCACATACCGGAAGAGATGGCGCGAAAACTCAAGCGGCTCTCGCTCAGGGCGCACCTGGCTCTGGATTGTGAGGGTTTTTCCAGGATCGACTTCATGCTGGACGCGGAGGGCAGGCCTTATTGCCTGGAAGCTAATACCATTCCCGGAATGACGGAGCTCAGCCTGATACCCAAGGCGGCAGCGGCGGCGGGGATGTCTTTCGAGAGGGTGGTGGAGATCGTGTTGAGCACCGCGCGTCTCAAGATCGGCAGGAACGGCAAGTGCTGAGGAGGTTGGCGGCAGCAGTGGCGCGACGGCAGCTTGCGGGGCGGTCGGGAGGAGGGCGGCCGTGGCCGTACGAGATGCGGATAAATCGGGAAGCGTGAGCGTATGAGGAACAGGAACGATAAGGCACGCGGCGCCGAAGTCCGGGTTTCGCGCGCAAAGTCCAGGGTCACAGCGAGGAAGCGGGTCGCAGCGAAGTACCGCAAGCCGCGCGAGCACGGTAAAACGGCCGGACGGCGCCTCCCGGAAAGCGATGGAAAAAATAGTATGCGGCTGCGACGCGCAACGGCCGCTGACCCCTTGCCCGGAAGAAGAAGCCACAAGCAGGATGGTGAACTGCAGGAGAAGCGAAAAGAAAAGAAACTTCGCCGCGAGAGTATGCTGCGCGGGGATGGGCGAAAAAAGGCCCCCGCGGCGGTCGAGGCGCGTGGACAGGACGGGAAGGACGTTATCAGGCGGCAGCGCTCGAGCAAAAAGAAAAGCCTTCGTCCGCATGCGGAAGCCGCCGCAGGCGGCGTTGAGAAGGCATCGGGCGCGAAGAAGGACGGAAGGGCGGGAAAGCCCGTGAGGATTCTGTTGCTGGGCGTCCTGCTGACTGCCTCGCTTGCCGCTATGCTCTGGGTATATACCGCCACGGGCGTACTCAATGTGACCAGCGTGGAAGTAAGGGGAAACGAGGTGCTCGGCGAGGAATACCTGCGCTCTCTGTCCGGTATAACGCGGGATACCCATCTACTCAAAATGGACGTGAAGGCCGTGGAGAGCGCCCTGCTCTCGGAGCCGTACATTGCCAGCGTGGACGTATCCAGGCACTATCCACACACGGTGGTCCTGGAGATAAGGGAGCGCAAGCCTACGGGCTATATTCTGCAGAACGGCAAATACAACTTCGTGGACCAGGAAGGTGTGGTCCTGGAAAGCGTGGACGTCAGGCCCGCAGGTCTCGTCGAGATAAAGGACCTGGAACCGGAGCTGCTCTTTCCCGGTTTGGAGATAAGCGGCAGGGACTTTACCACGGTGACCTCCCTGCTGGGAAGTCTCCCTGCCGCGCTGCGGGAGATAGCGACGGCGGTTGGGCTGAATCGCGATGAGGGGTTGTACCTGGAGGCGAAAAATACTCTGGTTATCTACGGCGAGGCCTCGGATCTGGGGCGTAAGAACACCATCGCGCTCCTCGCCCTCACAGGCCTCGTTGAAGCTTACGGAGCCGTGGAATATATCGACATATCTTTTCCCGATCACCCCGTCATCAAGCCGGTTGGAGCCGGATGAACCGCTTGCTTGACGGCCCCTTGGCAGTAGATTTAAATTGAGACTTAACATTTAGGATATTTTGTAAGTATAATGTTACCGTTAAGGTATAATAATCGATAATATTGTGCGATGCGAAGGGAAAGCCGGGCGGAGGAAAGGTAGCCGCAGAAGAGCAAGCGGAATATGTTTCAGGAGCATAACGGGTATGATGGAGATAAGCGGCGGAAGCTTGCCGGGGCAAGCAAAAAGCTTGCAAACGAAGGGATGGAAAAAGTTTGGAAAAATCGTGGGAAGTGGGAAGGAGATAAGCATACGCTTGTCGTAGATTTAGGTTGATGCAAGGGGGAGAGTGTCCCCGTTGAAGATATTAGAACTGTAAAGTAGTGATTTAGACTATTGAGAGCGAGCCTCACAGATTTTTCTGAAGGGGCAATGGATAAAGGAGGGACTGGAAATGCCGGAAACCGCAACGAACTACCTGGCGGTTATCAAGGTCGTCGGTGTGGGAGGAGGCGGGACCAACGCTATCAACCGCATGATCGATGCCGGGCTCAAGGGCGTTGAGTTCGTGGCCATCAATACCGATGCGCAGGCCCTCCTGATGTCCGATGCCGATGTCAAAGTGTACATCGGCGGAAACATCACTCGCGGGTTGGGAGCGGGTTCCAACCCGGAGGTCGGTGAGCAGGCGGCACTGGAGAACAAGGAGGCGGTATCGGAGGCCATCAAGGGTGCGGACATGGTCTTCATCACCGCGGGCAAAGGGGGCGGCACCGGTACCGGGGCATCTCCCATCGTTGCGGAGATGGCCAAGGAACAGGGAGCCCTGACCATCGGCGTAGTCACCCGCCCCTTCTCTTTCGAGGGCCGCAAGAGGGCACAGCAGGCGGAAGCGGGGATCGACAAGCTGCGCGAGAAGGTGGACACCCTGATAATCATCCCCAACGACCGCCTCCTGGAGGTTGCGGAGCAGAAAACCTCCATCCTCAATGCCTTTCGCATGGCCGATGACATCCTGCGCCAGGGCGTACAGGGCATCACCGATCTCATCACCGTGCCGGGGCTTATCAACCTGGACTTCGCCGACGTGAGGACTATCATGTCCAACGCGGGGTCGGCGCTCATGGGTATCGGTACAGGTTCCGGTGAGAACCGTTCCTCGGAGGCGGCACGGGCCGCCATCTCGAGCCCCTTGCTCGAGGCATCTATCGAGGGCGCAAAGGGTATCCTGCTGAACATCTCCGGCGGAACGGACCTGGGTCTCTTCGAGGTAAACGAGGCCGCGGAGATAATCGCCAGCGTAGCAGACCCCGATGCCAATATTATCTTCGGTGCGGTGATAGACGATTCGCTGGGTGATGAGCTCAAGGTCACGGTGATCGCAACGGGCTTCGAGTTCGGCACTATTCCCTCCAAGCCGGGACGCCGGGCGATGAAGGCGGAAACGCCTCCGGAGAAGACCATGGTCTTCGAGTCCGAAGAGCTGGACATCCCGGTCTTTCTGCGCAACAAGTAACGGTCGCGGCGCGGCGGAAAAGACCTGTCCCTTCAGGCGGCTGCAAGCCGGGTATCGTGTTGCAGATGAGGCGGCTTCGGGCCGCCTTTGATATTTTTGGAGGAAACTCTTGAGCGGAAAAGTGGATGAGTTCCTGAACGAGGAACTCGCAGGCGTGATGCGCCCGGGACGTTACCTGGGCATCGAGGTGAACGCTTACCGTAAAGATTTCCGATCCGCGCATGTAAGGTGCGTCCTGGTATATCCGGATGTTTACGAGATAGGAATGTCCCACCTGGGCCTGAGCATCCTTTATGAAGAGATAAACGAGCGCGGAGAAGCCATGGCGGATCGCGCTTACCTCCCGTGGGTTGATATGCAGGAGAGGATGGAAAGGCGGGGCATGCCCCTGTTCGGGCTGGAGAGCCGCGTTCCCCTGAGGGAGTTCGACATGGTGGGCATAACCCTGCAGCACGAATTGACCTACGCAAACGTTGTGCGCGTCTTGCGCCTTGCCGGCATACCTCTCAGGTGGGATGAGCGCGGGGAAGAGATGCCGCTGATCGTGGGGGGAGGGCCGGGTGCCTTCAACGCGGAACCCCTGGCGGACCTGTTCGATATCCTGGTGCTGGGAGAAGCGGAGGAGGTCATCCACGAGCTCCTAGCGACGATAAGGGAATGGAAGGACAAGCCGCGTTCGCGCCGGGAAGAGCTGGTGAGGGAATGTGCATCGGTCCCGGGCATCTACGCCCCCTCGCTCTACAACGTGACGTACCGTTCCGACGGCACGGTGGATTGCATCGTGCCAACCCGCGGCGCGCCGCTTCCGGTGCGCAAGCGTATCGTGAGCGACCTCGATAACCGGAACGCGCCACGCCGCCCTCCGGTCCCCCTGGTGGAAGCAGTGCACGATCGCTGCAATCTTGAGATATTCCGCGGTTGCACTCGGGGATGCAGATTCTGTCAGGCGGGCATGATTTACCGTCCGGTCAGGGAGCGGGACGAGCAACTCCTCTACCAGCGGGCGTTGGAGCTGGTGGGTAACACCGGTTGTGACGAACTCTCCCTTTCCTCCCTCAACAGCGCCGACTACGGCCGCATTTCGTCGCTTGCCGAAAGGCTGTCCGGGGAACTGCAAGAGCGGCATATCGCCGTTTCGCTGCCTTCGCTGAGAACGGACACCTTTTCGGTGGAGCTTGCCGCGAGACTGCGACGCGTGAAACGCACCGGCCTGACTTTCGCCCCTGAGGCGGCTTCCGCACGGCTGCGCGCGGTCATAAACAAGGGAGTGACCGACGAAGACCTGCTCGCGGCGGTCTCCGCCGCCTATCGCGAGGGGTGGAGGAAACTGAAACTATATTTCATGATAGGGCTCCCGAGCGAGAGCGAGGAGGACGTGGAGGAGATATGCGCCCTGGTACGGCGGATCATGCGCGAGGGAGCGGGAGGTTTGCCGGCCAAAGGCTTGCGCCTGTCCGTAAGCGTCTCCACCTTTGTGCCCAAACCGCATACCCCGTTCCAGTGGGTGTCACAGATGCCGCTTCCCGAGGTCGCGCGGCGCCATTTCATCCTCAAGGAAGGGCTGCGCATGAGGGGGGTCACGCTCAGATGGCACATGAGAGAGATGAGCTATCTCGAGGGAGTGCTGGCGCGGGGAGACCGCAGGCTGTTTCCAGCCGTCCTGGCGGCGGCGCGGGAGGGATGCATGGATGGTTGGAGCGAGTTCTTTTCCTGGGAACGCTGGCGGAGGTCTATCGCGGAAGCGGGATTGGACCCGGCGTGGTACGCAGAGAGAGAACGGCCGCGCTCCGAGGTGCTGCCGTGGGACCATCTGTATGCCGGAGTAGAAAAGGATTATCTCTGGGAAGAGTACGAGAAAGCTTTGAGGGGAGAGGAGACGGCCGACTGCCGTTTCGGTGCATGCGGTGATTGCGGGGCCTGTGCGGATCCCGGGGTCCGCATGCGGCTGGTTGGAGGGGGATTGAGGTGAGGCGGTTATTATTGAAATATTGCAAGGAAGGTGATGCCTCGTTCCTGTCGCACCGTGAAGCCATGCGTGCCCTGGAGAGAGCCTTAAGGCGCTCCGGGCTTCCCCTGGCGTTTAGCAAGGGATACAACCCGCGGCCCCGCATGAGTTTTTCCCCCGCATTGCCGTTGGGCGTGGCTGCGGAAGCGGAATACCTGGAGGTGGCGTTGTGCGGGGAAGTCGAGGAGCCGGGGCTGGAGGAACGGCTCAACCGCTTCATGCCCGTCGGTCTGAGAGTGCGCGAAGTGCAGGGCCTGGCGCAGACCATGCCCAAGCTCTCGCGCTGGGCACGCTACGGCCTGTTCCGCCTTTCTGACCCAAAAAGCGGTACGACCTACCTGCTGCTCGCGCTGAGCGGCGAAGAGCAGGGACGGCTGAAGGACGCGCTGCAGGAAATCGAGGAACTCCGCGGCATTAAGGTGGGCTACGGCGAGGTGACTCGCAAGGGCCTGTATGCTTCTCCTGAAGAGATATTCGAAGACGTGGAGGGGCCCGTGCTCTTCTATGACGGCGGCAAGGGCACGCTGCGGGAGATGAAAGGCGAGTCCTGAATTGAAGGTAGTTGTCGGGCCGCGTGCGCGCGTGGCCGGAATAATTGTTCTTTCCCGAGGAGGAGAAAGGTATCAGGTGAGCGAGGGTGGATAAGAAAGGAAGAGGAAGGCGCAGGGCGAAAAAACCGGCTGCGCAAAAGAAGGAAATCGTCGTGGCGAGTTATCAGGACGAGACTCGCGTGGCGGTGCTGGAAGAAGGCGTACTGCAGGAGATCTTCGTAAGCCACGAAGAGCGACGTTCCATCGTGGGCGATATCTACAAGGGCAGGGTGCAGAACGTCCTCCCGGGCATGGAGGCGGCTTTCGTCGATATAGGGCATACCCGCAATGCCCTGCTCTACGTGGGTGACGTCTACGTCGAAGGCCCGCGGCAGCGTGACCGCCAGGATATTACGAAGCTGCTGAAGCAGGGCCAGGAGATCATCGTACAGGTGACCAAGGACCCCATGGGCAGCAAGGGCGCCCGGCTTACCACCTACCTGTCTCTGGCCGGGCGCTACCTCGTGCTGCTGCCCCAAGTCAGGACGGTGGGGATATCCCACAAGCTGAACGACGAAGAGCGGGCACGACTGCGCAAGGTCGTGGACGAGGTGCGGCCAAAGGACGTCGGCATCATCGTGCGCACCGCGGCGAGGGATGCCGAGGCAGCCGAGTTGAGGAAGAGCCTGACCTACCTGAACAAGGTCTGGCGGCAGGTCCACCGCGCCGCTGAGAAACAACGGGCTCCCTCCATCCTCTACCAGGAACCCGAACTGGAGCTCAAGGTGGTGCGCGATATCATGGACGCCGGCTACAGCCGCATCCTGGTAGACTCGCACCGCTCCTTCCGCCGCATAAAGCATTACCTGAAACTGGTGGCCCCCGCGCTTACCGAACGCGTGTTGAGGTATGCGGACGAGAAACCGGTCTTCGAGGCGCTGGATATCAAGCGCCAGATAAGGGATGCCCTCAGCCGCAGCGTGCCCCTGCCGTCGGGCGGGTCCATCGTAATAGATTCCACGGAGGCCTTGACGGCGATCGACGTGAACACGGGAAAATACGTGGGCAACAAGAACCTGGAGGAGACCGTACTGCGCACCAACATCGAGGCGGTCGCGGAGGTAGTGAGGCAGCTGCGCCTGCGCGATATAGGTGGCATAATCATTATTGACTTCATAGATATGAACGAGGCCAAGAACCGCCGCGCGGTGCTCAAAGAGCTGAACCGGGAGCTCGAGAAGGACCGAACAAAGACCTACGTCGTGGAACTCACTAAGCTGGGACTGGTGGAGATGACCCGCAAGAACGTATCCGAAGGTCTTATCGAGGCGTTCGGGGAGACCTGCCCCGCCTGCCACGGCCGCGGCATCGTTTTCCGGGAACCATGAGTGAAAGCAGGAAGGAAATGGAGGGCGAGGCAGCGGTCGGCGGCGGCGGGAATGAAGCGCCGCCGCACGGCAGCAAGCGCCGCCGCAGGGGAAAGATACTCATCGTCGTCGGTGCCTCCCTCATATTCATCGGCCTCCTGGCATTAGCGGGCATCTACGCATATATCTATTACACGGACCGCAGGGCGGCCGCCGCTCAGGAAGAGCTGCTCCGGCAGTGGGAGGAGAGCCCCGTACCGTCGGAGCGAGGCAACGTGTCAGTGGGGGACGGTATAGCCCGTATCAGCGCTCCCAGCATCGGCCTGGATGCTATCGTCGTGGAATTATGGGGCCTGGATGATGCCGAAAACCTCAAGCGCGGGCCCGGTCATATACCTGAAACCGCTTACCCGGGACAGCCCGGGAACTGCGTGATCTCGGGGCACCGTACCACCTACGGTGCTCCCTTCCGCCATATCGAACAACTCGCCGCGGGCGATACGATAATCCTGGTGACCGCGGATAACCGCTACACGTACGAGGTATACGAGCAACGTATTGTCCTGCCTACCGACCTGACGGTGCTGGAGCAGAGCGGCGAGCCGAAGCTCACGCTCACAGCCTGTCACCCCTGGTACAGCGCCGCCGAGCGCATCGTGGTCATAGCCAGGTTGGTTGAAAGCGAGGAGCTCTCTCAGGCGCTGCAGGCCGGCAGGGAACATGCGGCGCTGCGGGGGGATAAACGGTCGCAATCATGACGATGTAGAGGGAAAACCGTCACAAAAGAAAGACCGGAAAGTGGGCAGGCTTCCCGGTCGTGGCCAAAACTCACTCGGCGTAGATATTTTGGCATTTAATATATCGGCATCAACCTCCAAGGGCTTTAACCCATTTTGCAGTCGAGCGACGGTCGCAGGCGCAATAAAAAGCATGCTTACGCATGTATATTTGACCCTGGTGCTCAAGTAATCCATACAAGCTGTCGATAATTTATCTGAACATTGAGAACAGAATATCCCTGTTGGTGATAAAGGCAAACTCTTCCGAAAGGAGAGGGCGCAAAGCCATGGGTCTAAGACCGCGAGAGCGGTTAAGATCGCCAGGCTACCGCCTAAAAAGCGATGCCCTTTCCGCCCCGGTGGAAAGGGCGGTTTCGTTTTCAGGCAGACAAAATGGGCAGACAATACGGAAGATTTGCCACCAGACCTCGGGGACAAAAGGGGAGAAGCAAAATGAGAGGGCTCACTCGGTGGCAGAAGAATGCTATAGCGGCATTCGGTTTCGTTTTTCTAACACTGGCAGTCCTGCAGCCGGTGATATTCCAGGATAGCAGAGCGCTAGCGGCCGTCAGCACATCCGCCGAAGAGACGAACATGCTCCAGCTGGTAAATCAGGCGCGCAACAGCGCCGGCTTACCTTCTCTCTACGCGGAGCAGCAGCTCACCGACATGGCGCGCGCCTATTCGAGCGAGATGATCCAGTACGACTTTTTCGGACACGTCTCGCCCGTATCCGGCACCCTGCAGCAGCGCATCACGGCAAGGGGAATAACCGGATGGAACCTCGCAGGGGAGAACATCGCCAAGGCACCGAGCGTAGAGATAGCCTTCGAGGCTCTCATGAACAGCCCCTCGCACAAGGAGAACATCCTGCGCCCCGAGTTCAACTGCATCGGGATCGGCGTAGTGCAGGGAGACAACTGCCTCTATATTACCCAGGAGTTCATGTGCTTCTCCCCCCTTCCGGCATCCGCCGATCTTGGCGCCGTTCCCGTACCGGCTCCACCGCCGTCGCCGGACACCTTCGAATCCTACCTGCTTCTCATGAACCCCAACGAACAGGCGGCGCAGGTGGAAGTTACTTTTCAGGGAGAGGATGGCTCGAATCAGAGCTTTCAATACACCGTGGGAGCGGGCAGCCGCTTCACGGTTCCGGTGAGGGAGACAGTCGGGCTCGGTTCGTTTTCTGCGGCCGTGAAGAGCGACGTCCCGGTACTGGCGGAAAGGGCCATGTACTTCCGTTACGAGGGCAGGGCGGGCGGACACGATTCCATAGGTGCCATACAGCCGTCTTCCAATTGGTTCTTCGCGGAGGGGTATACCGGCGATTCGTTCGACACCTGGGTACTCCTGCAGAACCCCAACGACGCCGAAGCGCAGGTTACCCTGAGCTTCATGCGACCGGACGGAGGCGTGATAACGAGCCAGGTGAACATCCCCCCCCGCCGCCGGCACAGCGTGCATGTCGACGATGTCCCGGGACTGGAATCCAGCGAGGTATCCACGCAGGTTGCATCGAATATCCCCATAGTGGCAGAGCGTGCGATGTATTTCGATTACGGCGGGAAGGACGGCGGACACGGTTCCATCGGGACCAGCGCGCCCTCCAACACCTGGTACTTCGCTGAAGGGTATACGGGAGACACATTCGATACCTGGGTACTCCTGCAGAACCCCAATGAAGGCACCGCTACCGTCACCTTGAGTTTTATGAAACCTGACGGTTCCGTCATCGACAAGCAGGTAAGCGTGCCGGGGCGCAGGCGCCAGAGCGTACACGTAGACACGGTAGCGGGGCTGGAGGAAACCGACGTATCCACCACGGTGTATTCGGACCTGCCTATCATCGCCGAACGGTCCATGTACTTCAGCTATCAGGGCAGAAAAGGCGGACATGCCACCATGGGAGCATCCTCCCCCGAGAAACAGTGGTATCTCGCGGAAGGTTATACCGGGGGAGAGTTCGACGAGTACGTGCTCCTGCTCAATCCCGGCAATGCAGCGGCGAGCGTGGACGTGGTCTTCATGCGCGCAGGCGGCGTGCAGGTTACGCGCAAGGTGCAGATGGCCCCCCATTCACGCTACACCATCCACGTGGACGAGGTGGACGGTCTCGAGGACACGGAGGTCAGCACAAAGGTGACCTCCGATACCCCCATCGTCGTCGAGCTGGCACAATACTTCAACTACCGGGGTCTCAAGGACGGGAACAACGCTGTCGGCTCATGCGAGCCTTCCAGCAACTGGTACTTCGCGGAAGGCTGTGTGAAATAGACCGGTTGGAGGTTTTATAAGGGGCTGCCTGGTCTCCAGGCGGCCTCTCCTTTTGCGGGGGGCTCGGTAAAAAGATGCCGCCCCGGCTTACGTGCCGCTCTTTACAGGGTTTTTGGCCCGTGTTAGTGTTTCTAGCTGTGGTAAAATAGCGGTGGAGGTAAACATGTATGCAGTGATAGAGACGGGCGGCAAGCAGTATCGCGTCGAGAAGGGCTCGCTGATCCGCATAGAGAAACTGGACGCGGTAGAAGGCGAGAAGGTTACCTTCGACCGTGTGCTCCTCGCCGGCAACGAAGGAAAGGTGCTGGCCGGGCCGGACGCCGTGAAGGTCAAGGTGGAAGGAACCGTCGTCCGTCAGGGCAAGGGCAAGAAGGTGGTAGTCTTCAAATACAAGCCAAAAAAGGGCTACCATCGCAAGCAGGGGCACAGGCAGCTTTTCACCGAGGTAAGGGTGGACAAGATAAGCGGCGGCCCCCGCGCGTCGAGGGCGAAGAAGGAAAAGGTAAAAGAAGAGGTAGCGGGGGAGGCCTAGAGCGGCTGAACCTTTTCGGAGAGGTGGAGGAAGATGTCCAGTAAAAAAGGCGTAGGGAGTTCCCGCAACGGTCGGGACAGCCATTCAAAGCGGTTGGGAGTCAAGAGTTTCGGCGGACAGCTCGTAAGCGGAGGCTCTATTCTGGTACGCCAGTGTGGTACCAAGATAAAGCCGGGTGACAACGTCGGCCTCGGCAAGGATTACACGCTCTTTGCGAAGGTAGACGGATACGTCAAATATCACCACAGCGGCGACCGCCATTTCGTAAGCGTAGTCCCGGCGGAATAATATCTCTTTCCGCCGCGGGTCATGCACGGAGCCAGGTCCCGGCATCCCCGGGGCCATTTAATTTTCGCCAGGCCGGAGAACCGCCGGCCTGTCGCGAGAGAGAAGTCGGCCATATGGCGATACGCCCTCGCGGGTATACGGCCATGAGCGCGGCGGTCGAGGCAGATATTGACAACCCTTACACCTGCCTGTCGGGGGCGGAGCTATGTTCATAGACGAGGTTGAGATATTCGTGAAAGGCGGCGAGGGGGGAGGAGGCTGCGTCTCTTTCCACCGCGAGAAGTTCCGCCCGTTGGGAGGGCCGGATGGCGGAGACGGAGGAAGAGGCGGTTGCGTGATCCTGCGGGCATCTGAAAGCGTAAACACGCTGATTGAATACGCGCGGCGCCGCCATTACCGCGCCCGCAAAGGCGGAAGCGGTTCCGCCAACAACAGCCACGGCGCCGACGGCGAGGACATCGTACTGCAAGTCCCGGCAGGCACACAGGTAAGGGACGAGAGCGGCACCCTGATCGCCGACCTCGCGCAGGCGGGGAGGGAAGCGACGGTGGCGAAGGGCGGCAGGGGCGGCAGGGGAAACGCGGCTTTCGCGACCCCCGCGCGGCGCTCGCCGGACTTCGCGGAGAAGGGCGAGCCGGGCCAGGAGCGATGGATCAGGCTTGAGCTCAAACTGCTGGCCGATGTAGGCCTGGTGGGATTCCCAAACGCTGGAAAGTCCACGCTTATCTCACGTATATCCGCAGCGCGTCCACGCGTTGCCGACTATCCCTTTACTACCCTGGAACCGGTGTTGGGCGTGGTGAGGGCGGGCGAGGAACAAAGTTTCGTCATCTCCGACCTTCCGGGTCTCATCGAGGGAGCCCACGAGGGCAAAGGCCTGGGCTTGAAGTTCCTGCGCCACATCGAGAGGACCGTCCTGCTGGTACATATGCTGGACCTGTCGCCGGCGGCCGAGACCCCTCCTGCGCATGCGCTCGAAGTCGTCCTGGGGGAACTCGCGTCCTATAGCCCACGCATGGCGGAACGCCCCCAGGTGGTTGCCGGCAACAAGCTCGATGTCGCCGACGAACGGAGATTGATGGAGGCCCGCGAGGCGGCGGCCTCATGGGGATGGGACTTCTTCCCGATATCCGCGGTAACCGGCGAGGGCGTCAGCGACCTGGTGTGGCGGCTTGCCGAGATGGTGGACGAGGCGCGCGAGGAAGAACCATCGGAGATAGCGGAGGAGAGGACCGTTTATTCTTACGATCCACTACGCGAGCGCGGGTTCCGGGTGGTCAGAGATAAAGGCGGCTTTCGCGTCATCGGAGAGCGAGTGGAGAAGCTGCTTTACCGCATGGACATAACGAACCCCCAGGCCCTTGCCTACGTGCAGGGGTCCCTCAAGAAAATGGGGGTTGAAGACGAATTGCTCAAGCAAGGTGCCCAGGAGGGCGATGCAGTGATCATCGGGGATCATGTTTTCGACTTCCTGCCCGAAGCTTAGGTAGGGATGAGAACGCAGCCGTGTGCATCGCATAGTATGATGGAGGGAAACGGCAAGGCAGTGGAACGGGGAGTTGTGCCGGGATGAGCGCTAGAAGACGCAACCTGGTGGCAAAGCGCCTGGTGGTAAAGGTCGGCACTTACACGCTCAGCGACGCCGACGGGTGCCTGGACCGCGAACAGATGCGGAACCTGGTGGATCAGCTTGCCTCGCTGCGCAATGCCGGTAAAGAGGTTATCCTGGTCTCCTCCGGCGCCATAGCCGCCGGCGTCGAACTACTCGGCCTGCCGGAACGACCGCAAGACATCCCGTCGCTGCAGGCGGCATCGTCGGTGGGTCAGGGATTGCTGCTTCGACTCTACGCGGATTATTTCTCCGCGCACGACATGCTGGTGGGCCAGGTGTTGTTCACGCAATACGACTTCGCTCACCGGCAGCAATATCTGAACGCACGCAACACCTTCCGCCGGCTGCTCGAACAGGGGGTCATCCCCATGGTGAACGAGAACGACACGGTCGCGGTGGAAGAGATCCGTTTCGGGGACAACGACCGCCTTGCTGCCCTGGTGGCGGTGCTCACCGAAGCCGACCTCATGATCATGCTTTCGGACATAAAAGGGTTGTATACGGCGGATCCCAAAAAAGATCGCAAGGCGCGCATCATCCGCGAGGTGGAGAAGATAACCCCGCAGATGACGAGTTCGGCGGGCAAGGCCATGCAGGAGCACTCCTCCGGTGGCATGGCGGCCAAGCTGGAAGCCGCGCGCATAGCCACCTCCTCCGGTATAGGCGTAGTACTGGCAAGTGGACGCGATCCCGGCGTGCTCGCCGAGGTCGCCGGAGGGAAATCGCTTGGTACGTATTTCCATCCGGGGAAGAAAAGACTGCGCGACCATAAGCACTGGATCGCCTTTGGAAGCCGTCCGGTAGGTACCGTGGTCATAGATGAAGGTGCGCGTGACGCCCTCTTGCATGGAGGAAAGAGCCTGCTCCCCGCCGGCGTACTGGAATGCCGTGGGAACTTTGCCCCCGGGGATGCCGTCGAGGTCGTAGACGAGAACGGCAGAAAGGTTGCCCGGGGCCTTTGCGGGATGTCGGCCGCGCAGCTGGATGCAGTGAAGGGGATGCGCACGCATGAAGCTGCACGGCACTTGGGAGGCGAGCAGTGTGAAGAGGTAATCCACCGCGATTACCTGGTGATCGTGGCCAAGGTGGATTGAGAAGGCAGGAGCTCCACCGCGGTTATCGCGATATAAGGTACCCGAAAGGCATGGCAGGAAAAGACGTACCGCACATATAAGAATTAGACGGAGGGCAGCATGAGCGTTATAGAGGAAATGGGCCTTCGCGCCAGGGAAGCCGCGCACGAGCTGGCCGTGACCAAGGCCGAGGTCAAGAACAACGCCCTGGAGGAGATGGCGAAAGCCCTTACGTCCAGGGCGGAGGAGATAATACTCGCGAACGAGGTAGACCGCAAGGCGGGGATAGAAAGCGGCATCGGCGACGCCCTGCTGGACCGCCTGACCCTCACCGAGAAGAGGGTGGAGGAAATGGCCGAGGGATTGCGCGAAGTCGCGGCCCTGGGGGACCCGGTGGGCGAAGTAGTGGCGGGATGGAATATCGAAAACGGCCTGGAGATAAAAAAGGTAAGGGTCCCCATGGGAGTAGTGGGGATAATATACGAAGCCCGGCCCAACGTTACCGTCGATGCCGCCGGCCTCTGCGTCAAGTCCGGGAACGCGGTGATCCTGCGCGGCAGTTCCTCCGCGATAAATTCGAACCGCTTTCTTAGCGAGGTCATCGCCCGCGCGGCCGAGGGTGCCGGGCTTCCCGCGGGATGCATTCAGCTCATACCCACAACCGACAGGGAATCGGCAAGGGAACTCATGCGCTTGCGCGGTTACGTCGACGTGTTAATCCCCCGCGGGGGCGCCGGTCTTATACGCACCGTGATCGAGGAAAGCACGGTCCCGGTCATCGAGACCGGGGTCGGGAATTGCCATACTTTCGTCGATGCCTCCGCGGACCTCGATATGGCCGAGGACATCGTGGTGAACGCCAAGACGCACAGGCCCGGTGTATGCAACGCCATGGAGACCATGTTGGTGCACGAGGCGGTGGCCGCCGAGTTCCTGCCCCGGGCGGGCAAAGCACTGCAGGGACACGGAGTGGTGTTGCGGGGCTGCGCACGCACGCGGGAGATACTCCAGGGCGTCGAGGCGGCCTCGGAAGACGACTGGTACGAGGAATACCTCGATCTCATCCTGGCAGTGAAGGTGATACCGTCCCTGCGGGAGGCCATACGCCATATCAACAAATACGGGTCGAAGCATTCCGAGGCCATAGTAACCTCGGACCTCGATGCGGCGCGGCGCTTCACCGCCGAGGTGGACTCGGCGGACGTATACGTAAACGCCTCCACTCGCTTTACCGATGGCGCACAGTTCGGCCTGGGGGCGGAGATAGGCATCTCGACACAGAAACTGCATGCCCGTGGGCCCATGGGCTTGCGCGAGCTCACTTCGACCAAGTTCATCATCTACGGGGACGGGCAGGTGAGGTCCTGACATGGGCAGGTTGAGGATCAAGCGCATCGGGGTAATGGGCGGGACCTTCGACCCCATACACAACGGCCACCTGGTGACGGCGGAGGAGGCATGGAAGCAGTTCCGCCTGGACCAGGTCCTCTTCGTTCCCAGCGGCAGTCCTCCCCATAAAGAGGACCGCAAGAACCTGGATGCCGAGGACCGCTATCTCATGACGGTGATCGCTACGGCGACCAATGCACATTTCAGGGTCTCGCGCACGGAGATAGACCGGCCCGGACCCTCCTACACCATTGACACGGTGCGCGAACTGCATCGCGTCTATGGTAAGAACACCGAGGTTTTCTTCATCACGGGAGCCGATGCCATCCTGGAGATCCTCACGTGGAAGGAGCCCGATCTCGTGCTCGAGGAGGCTACGTTCATAGCGGCGACCCGCCCCGGATACGACCTGAAGAAACTGGAGGACTCCCTGCCTCGGGCCGAGAAGGAGAGGCACGATACGGATCCGCGGGTTCTGGTGATGGAGATACCTGCCCTGGCGATATCCTCGACGGACATCAGGAACAGGGTCAGACAGGACAGGCCCATCACTTACCTTGTCCCGGAGGGCGTTTCGGAGTTCATAGAAAAGAACAGGTTCTATCGTTGAAAAGCGACGGCAAGAGCAGCGGGGAGAGCAAGCCGAGCGGCGCACTCAAGGGATCCGCGCAAGGCAAAGAGAAACTCTCGCGCGTCAGCAAAAGGCACCGCAGGGAAGCCAAAAAGAAGCGCCGTTTTCTCGTTGTCGTATTGCTGCTGGTCGGAGCCACCCTCGCCGCCGGCGCCATCTTCGACATCCCGTACATAAATATCGCGCGGCAGGCGGGGTCCTGGATAGGGGAGAGTTTCTCCTCCGCACAGGAAAGCGAGGAAACCGTCCCGGATTACCTCTTTTTCACGCAGCCACAGACGGAAAAGAAGCTGTCCGGCGACGTCTCCGTGCTGCTGGGCATATACAAGCACGAGGGGAGCGAGGAAGCGCAAAAAGCCATCGTCGGCCTGGCCCTGCTGACTTACGACAGCGATAAGGGGGCCGGCGACCTGTACCTCATACCCGAATCCTCCGTGGCATACGATGCCTCGGGGCAGCAGACCGATCTGAGATGGGTCCTGCAGGAGGATGGCGGCGAAGACCTGTTGTGCTCCACGGCGGGCAACCTGTCCGGCAGCGAGGTGGACTATCTGCTGCTCCTGGAGTTCTGGGAGGCGGCGCGGCTGTTGCAGGGGCTTGAACCGCCGGGAGTGGTCGTGGAGGACGATACGGTGCTGGTAAACCCGCTCAACCAGGAGACCAATTACATCGCGGAAGGACAGGAGGTAAAGGACGCGGACCGCCTGCTTTTCTACCTGCTTGCGACCGATTATCTCGAGACGTGGGAGTCCTTCTCTCGCCGCCTGGAACGGGCCAGCGGCTATGCGCCTATGTTGTTTGGAAAGATCGGGGGGGAGGACCTGGATAGCCTGCAGGAGATGCTCTCGCCGCTTGGAGAGGAATACCTGATGGAACCCGCAAGCGGTTCGCTGGCAGGGGACAGGCGCTACCTGGCCTCCATGCTCCAGGCCTTTGCGGAGCTCGATGAGAAGGACCTCATGGTGGATGCCGTGCCGGCGGTGGAGGTGTTGAACGGCTGTGGAGTCCCGGAACTGGGCAAAAAGGTGGGAGACCGTTTATCAGCCCTGGGCGTGCCCGTGGCCGGAACCGGAGGTAACGCCAAGGTGGTCGTGGAGGGCGAAGAAGTAAACGATTTCACGCATGAGACCAGCAGCCTGATCTACCGCAGCGAAAACCCGCGGGTAGAGGCATTCGCGCGTTACCTGGGCGTTCTTCTCTCCATTGGGGATATCACCTCGGAGACCGGTCCCGGAGTGGAGATAATCCTTATCGCGGGCAGGGACCTGGCGGAATAGGGAAGCATGCGAGCGAGGCGCGGCAGGCGGGGTTTCCGTGAGCCGGATAATCGCGGTGGCGGTGTGATAACCTAGAGATGTAATGGTTTTGGCACAGGCCCTTCTACTGTGAAGGCGAAAAGCGCCGGGAGGAGGTGTATAGCGGCGGATAGCAGGGAGATAGCCGTCGCGGCGGCTCGGGCCGCCTCGGATAAAAAAGCCCACGATATCCTGGTGCTTGACATGCGGGACGTATTCATCCTCACGGATTATTTCGTCATATGCAGCGGGAAGACGGATCGCCAGGTGGGAAGCATCCTGGAGACCGTGCAGGAGCGCCTGGCAGCGAAGGGCATAAAACCCGTCCGCCGGGAAGGCGAACAACATAAGCGTTGGGTGCTCCTCGACTACCTCGATGTCGTGGTGCATATCTTCCGGCAGGAAGAACGCGAATACTACGAGATAGAACGCCTTTGGAAGGACGCACCTGTCGTCGAGTGGGAGATAGAACCGGACGGAGCGAAGACGTCCAGGTGATTACGCGCAAATGACCCCTCGGAAAGGGCGTCCGCCGGGTCTGTCTCGTTGACGGTCAATCGGCCAGTCCGTATACTTCATGACGTGTATTCAAGGGGCCGTAGCTCAGGCTGGGAGAGCGCTACCTTGGCATGGTAGAGGTCGTGGGTTCAAGTCCCATCGGCTCCACCAACTTTAGCAAGAGAGCTCTCGAGGGAGGGCTCTCTCTTAATATTGCTAATACACATTGGCAAATGGCCCTTCGCTCGGGAGAAACGGTTGTCGAAGGGCCCATGGCAATTCGAGAGAGCTCTCAGTCCGGCTTGCGAGCCTTATCTACAGCCCGCTGTCATAGGAGGTTTTTAACGCTCTCCCGCGGGGAAGAAAACTAAGATAAAGAATTCGGTGCGAGCCGCAATGCGGAGACCTGAAAGGAGCTGGTCAAGCGTGAAAGGGGCCGTTATCTACTACAGCAGGTATGGCAATAACGAGAAGACCGCGAGGGCGGTTGCGCAGGGCCTGCAGGAAGCTGGCTACGAGGCGGACCTTATTAATGCAAAGGAGAACAAGGAGCTGAAAGGGGGTTACGAATTCCTGGTGGTGGGATCTCCCACTCGTGCGGGAAGGACGAGCGGGCCGGTGAAGAAATTCATCAAGAAGAACCTGGGCGATGAATGGAAGGGGAGGCCTTTCGCCGCCTTCGGCACTTGCCTGACCAGGGCTTGCGAGAAGGGAGAGCCGACCGCGGCCAAGGACATCCAGAAAGAACTCACGCAGAGGGGCTTGACGCAAGTAGTGGAGGCATTCGACAACGCCGTATCGGGCTTGAAAGGGCCGCTTGTAGAGGGCGGGGAGGACAGCGCCAGGGAATTCGGCAGGAGAGTCGGAGACGCCCTGGTTGGATAGCCCCCTTCTTCAGCGCGGCACGATCCCGGGCGGTCGTCGTTTGAATATACAAAAGCAGGATTATTGAATGGACTTTTCATCGTATAACCGTCATGCTATATGGGATATCTACGTATTATTTTTTGGGTGCGGCCGCGGGATGGGCCCGCGGCGTAAGGACCGAGCCGACCCAGGAAAGGGAGGGACGCAATTGAAGAAAGCATTGGTGTTATTGATGTTGTTGGGGTTGGTGGCAGGCCTTCTCGCCGCTACCGGTTGTGGTGACGACAAGACCACCGTGAAGACCCCCGATGGAGAAGTGACGGTAGAGGAGGACGGGGGCGAGATCACCTACCAGACGGAAGAGGGAGATGTTACCTACGATGTCTCCGATAAACCGCCCACCGAAGCTCAGCTGGGAGCACCGATATACCCAGGTGCCGAGTACGTGCCCGGGAGCGGCGGGACGGTCACGGGAAGCAGCGAGGAGGGAGCGTTCTCAACGGCCGGAGCGGAGTTCACCACCGACGACAGCTTCGAGGACGTCCTGGATTTCTACGCAGGTGAGCTGGGAGAGCCTATGTACCAGGATACGACGACGGGCGAGGCCAGCTGGATGCTCGATATGGACGAAGAGTCTTTCACGGTCGTGACCATCAGCGAGGAGGGCGGCGAGGTGCTTATCTCCATCGGTCGCATGACGGGAGAGATGGCCGAATAGACATAGAGCCTTCCCTAAGAGGCCGGGCCCGGCCCGGCCTCTTTTCTGTTCGCACTCTCTTCCGCAAGTGTCTCATCGCTCGAGGCGCATAAAGATGCCGGGAGCCGGATGGTTAAGAGCACCGATTTATTGACTACAAAGTAACATGGAAGTATAGTAATGACGCGTCAGTTCCAATTCGACCGCCCCGTTCATGGCAGGGAAAACGATCACAGCCTGTGAAGTTAAACGTACGGGGAAAGTTTGGGGATGCAGCTCAGGAGTGCAGGAAAGCGAATAAGATAATGAGCCATAAGGCCATAACCACAATCCAAAGGTGAATATAATTCTGAAATGTGTATAATATTTACGGATCAAGATCTGCATAGATAGAGATGAAGGGGGTCGCATTTGATGGATTATGCGTGGTTTAAAGAGTATGAGATCGTCGGCATTGCGAAATCACTCGAGCCCTATCCGGAAGAGCCCTCACATTATTTCCTGGACCGGGCCGCGGAAAAACGCCCGAAGATGGGCTGCGTGCAGATGGGGCTGGAGATCACCTATCCGGAATTGAAGGATCATGCCGACAGGCTGTCCAACGCCCTGGCCGGTATGGGGGTGGAGAAGGGAGACAGGGTGGCGACCCTGCTGCCCACTTCAGCCCAGTTCGTCATCGCCGACGCGGGCATATCCAAAGCCGGCGCCGTGCACGTGCCCTGCAGTTTTCTCGAGCCTCTCGATATACTCTCCCACAAGTTCACCGAGAGCTCTCCCGGGGCAATGATCTGTCTGGAGGAGCACCTGCCGATGGCCGAGTCGCTGCGCGAGTTCATGGGCTCCCCCAACATCATCATCACCAGGATTGACGATTACTCGGACCGCCCCTCGCAGCGTGCGGAGGTGCCCGACGCCATGTGGCTGACCGAGATCATCGCGCAGACCGAGCCCGTGCCCCCCCGCGTCTCCATACGGGCATCAGAAGACCTGGAGACCCTGCTCTTCACCGGGGGCACCACCGGGCTCCCCAAGGGATGCATGCTTACCCACCGCAATACCGTAGCCAACGCGATGCAGAACCCCGCCATGTTCGGCCCCATCGCCGGGATTCTCGAGGGCAACGTCTCGGTCCTGATAGGCTTGCCCTTCTTCCATAGCTACGGCCATTGCATCATGCATACCATGATCAACGGCATGTATAACATGCTCATCATCACCGATCCCAGGGACACCAAGTCCATGTTGAAGATGATCCACGAATACAATCCCGTCCTGCAGTTCGGCGTACCCACCCAGTTCATGAAGCTGCTCGAGGAAGATATCAAGGCCACAAGGATCATCGGCATATCCGGCTCCGCCGCCCTTCCTCCCACCGTGCAGGAGAAGTTCGAGAAAGAGAGCAAAACCTTCGTCTCGGAGGGTTATGGGCTGTCCGAGCTGGGGCCGGTGACTCACTTCAACGTCTCGGCCAACATACGCGCCATGGGAGGCCGCAAGATGGTGCCCATCATGAACAAGCTGATGTTCAACGCATTGAACAAGGCATTCATGAACTCCGCGGCAAAGATGCTGGGCCCGAAGGCGTACGGCAAGGTGTTCCTGGCCATACTGGGTCTGGTATCTGACCGCAACCGCAAGTCTGAGAAGCTGAAGGGAGTGGAGAAACGGGCCACTATCGGCATACCGGTACCGGACACGGTGGTCAAGGTGTTGGAGGTGGACACGGGCAACCCCATATCGTTCCGGGAGATGATCGAGGAGGGTACGGTCGGCGAGATGCTGCTCGACGGCCCCCAGCGCATGCTGGGGTACTGGCCCGAGCCGGGCGGGGGCCTTGACGAGGAAGGGTTCGTGCACACCGGCGACGTGGTCAAGATGGACGAAAACGGCTACTTCTCCATCGTCGACCGCACCAAGGACATGGTCATCGTCTCCGGGTACAAGGTCTACACGCGCGAAATAGACGATATCCTCTACGGCCATCCCGCCACCGAAACAGCGGCGACGATCGGGGTGCCCGACCCCGAGAGGGAGGGTAGCGAGCGCATAAAGGTCTATATCCAGCTCAAAGCCGATTACAGGGGCAGGGTAAGCGAGGAAGACTACCTGTCGTATATCAAGGAAAAAGTGGCCAAGTACGCGGTTCCCAGGACTATAGTATTTCTCGATGAGATGCCCCTTACCGAGGTATTCAAGGTGAACAAGAAAGTTCTGCGTGAGATGGAGCTGGAGGAAATGCCGGAGGCATAAACCGGGCGGGAAAACGGGCCTTGAGTCGTTGTAATTCTGTGAAGCGGCCGGCGGTACCGGCCGCTGATATTAAAAAAATACCTTCAAACGGTTAATCTGACCGCTGTTCAAATTAAAGGGGGCCGCGCTTTCGTGCAAGAAATTATAGGTAAGTGCTGAAGCGTGCGGTTTTGCGTAATCCATATCACGATTGGGGGGGTATCATGAAACGCGTAACCGGCAAGGAGATGAGGAAGCTTGTCCTCGCCGTCACCCTTATGACCCTGCTCCTGGTTCTGGGGGTGATAGCATACTTCATGGCCGATGTCATCCTGACCACCAACGAAAACATAGAGAAGAACAAGCAGATAGTCCTGGACAAGACGGTTAATACCATCAAGGACCTGGGAAAACATACGGGTACGATCAGCACCAACATGGAGTTCTTGGAGCTGTTGAACGAGGACGTCCTGAACCGCATAATGCAGGGCGAGGCGGATTATCTCTACCAACTGGTCATGCAGATGGCTGCCATGAGCAACCCGCTCGAGTACGTGGGCGTAATCGAAGACGGCGAGGTGGTCACCTACCTCACGCCGTCCGGCCTGGATGTGGACCTGGGTGAACTTCCGGCGGTGCCGCCTGATGAGGATCACGTGGTCATGGACAGCCTGGCTGGAGAGGAAGGCTTCTTCGTATCCGTGTTCTACCCCATAGACCTGAGCGGCTACGGCTTTGAGGAGTTCATTGTCAACGACATCGTAGACCGCACCGCCGAGATGCGGGAGATCGACGACTACTTCGTATCCCAGCGCAACGACCTCATCGTGCGCATGTCCGTCGCGGCGGGCATCGCCGTCCTGATCACCTTGCTCATCACCACTCTCGGCCTGCGTTATTTCAGCGGCAAGTACGTCATGGAGCCGGTGGAGGAGCTCAACCGCATGGCGGAGCAGATAGCCGACGGCACCTTCGAGGGAGAGGTGGTGGTGGACAAGGACAGCGCCTATGCGGCCCTGCAGGGGCTGCTGCGCAGCGGCCAGGTCATCCTGCGCAAAATGGACGGGGAGATCGAGTAAACCCCTTTCGTCAATCCAGCAGGAAACCACTGTCCAGGATGTGCGACCTTATCGCTTCCAGCGCGGGGCAGGTCGTGATCTCTAAGAAGCTGCGGGCCTCGGAATCGAACTGCCGCACCGTGTCGTCCTCGGGTATCCATCCCAGCAGGGGCAGGGAGGTGCGCGAGGCCAGCTTCTCAGCTTCCTCTTCACCGCGGGCGCGGTTGATGATCAACCCCAACTTGCGGTAATTGACGGCCTCGTCGGCCACGTCGCGGATGGACTCCGCCACGCGCACGGCCTTGAGTGTGGTATCGCTCACCAGCAGGAGATGTGAGACGGAGCGCATGACCCGCCGGTTTACCTGCTCGACTCCCGCCTCGGCATCGACCAGAGTCAGCGCGAAGTGGTCGGAGAGGCCTTCTATGGCCTCTCGCAGCAGGGTGTTGAGCTGGCAGTAACAGCCGTCTTCCTCCGGACGTCCCACGGAAAGGAAGGCGAGGTTTCCGGAATCGAGGACGATCTCCAGCATCTTGTAGTCTATGGACGCGGCGAGGTCGACGCTGTCCGTGGAGTGCTTGCGCACCGTGGCGATGATCTCCTTGCGGACGTCGTTTACTGTGCGCTCGGGAAAACTGCTCAGCGCCATGCCCAGTCCGACGGCCGGGTCCGCGTCGACCACGAGCGCTTTACCGCTGGAGTCCTCGGCGAGCAGGCGGGAGAGCAGTGCGGACAAGGTCGTCTTGCCTACGCCGCCTTTGCCGCAGACCGCGATCACTATTTTCGTCTCGTCCCCCTTCGCCCGCGGCATATCCTCATCCCTTTCCCTCGCGCTCGGCCTGGAGCCTGTCGCGTATCCGTCTCAGCTCCACTACCTCGTCGCAGACTTCGTAGTACTCGCATTCCTCGCAGTCGAAGTTCATCTCCTCGTACATCTTGATCAGGGCTTCGACGATATCCAGCACCATGTCGGCGGGTTCCGCCAGCTCATCGACGTCCTCCTTCGAGGAGGTGACCATGAGCACCTCCGCGCTGCGGACGAAATCGAGCTGCTTGAGAGACTGGATCAGAGAGCTGCCCAGGATCTGGGCGCTGAAACCCCCCGCCAGGGCTTCCTTACTGACGCGGCACCAGATGGACTGCCTGCCTGGGAAGACACGCATCATGAAGCCCCGCAGGCGTATGTTGTAGGTGGCGTCTCGCAGGTCACGGTAGCTGTCGTATTCGTCCGAGAAATCGCCGGCCACCATCACCACCTGCGCGAAGGGTATACTTTGCGAGGCCGACTCGAAGAAGTCCGGGCCCACGAGGGTTATGCGTTCGTCCACAAGGCTGTCGCCACCATCCCAGAGAAGCAGGGAACGCGACGCCATTCCCGGGTTGCCGAGCTCAAGGCCGGTGTTCTCGCTTAGGATGACCTGTGCGGCATCCGCACGGGGGAGAACAGGCGTAAAGGGCAGTACCTTGGCCGAACCGTCCCGGTACTTGCGCTTTATGTAGTCATTGACCTCGGCCAGGGGCCGATCGAAAAGTCCCACACTAATCGGCTTCCGCTAGGAGGGCGGCACCGATGGCCGTCGCAAGGTGCGTGTCACAGGGAAAGGGCATGTATTCCCCTTCCATGCGAGAACATATCAGGTCCACCACGGCTTTCACTTTGGCAACACCCCCGGTAAAGGTATAGTTGTTCCCCACGCCGAAGCGCCTGGCCTGCGAGGTCACGATGCGGGCCACCGAGTCGCATAGCCCGGCAACTATGTCCTGCGGCGATTCGCCGTTGTTCACATGCGTGATGACCTCGCTTTCCACGAAGACACCACACTGGGAGCTGATGCTTACCTGTTTCGTGGCCCGGGATGCGGCTTCGTCTATGCGCTCCACCGGTATACCGACGGCGTCGCTCATGACCTCCAGGAAACGACCCGTTCCGGAGGCGCACTTGTCGTTGCGCATGAAATCGGCCACGTCGCCTTCCTCATCGAGAAGAATGGAGGTTATGCTCTGCCCTCCGATATCCACCACCAGTTCGACGTCGGGGAGGAAACAGCGAGCGGCCCAGCCGATACATGCTATCTCGTCCTCGAGGAAATCGGCGTCTTCTATGAACTCCGCACCACTGCCCGTGCCTACGATGCCGTCGAGCGACTCCATGTCCATCCCTGCTTCGCGGCACAGCGTGTCCACGAGGCCTTCGATATCTCCTGCGATGTTTCCCGTTGTCTCGATCACCCTGGATGCGACAATTCGATCGCCGTCCATGATCACTGCCTTGGAGAAGAGACTGCCAACATCGCATCCCATGGACCTCATCATCTAACCTCCAGAAAACCAGAAAGCATTCACCGGCATGTTCCCTAAGCGCATTTTACCACCCTCGGTAAGGGGACGGCGCGCCGTATCCAACCGGCCGCGGCTGGACCCCCGACCCTCTCTACTGTCCCAGGATCCCACCGAGCAGGCCGCCCGCGCTGCCGCTGCCTCCGCTCTTGGGGTCCTGCAGGCTGGTCTTAGGGGCCTCCTCGCTGGGCTGGATCACGACGTATCCGTTTCCCGCGAAGGCCAGTTGGAACAGCTCTCCATGCCGCGAGCCGAGCAGGCCGCTGAGGCTTTTCAGGTTGGCATCGACATGTATCTGGGGATCCAGGCCTTGCGACCATGCAACGGTGGCATTGGGGTCCGTGTAGCAGGGCTGTTCGGGCGTTACTTCCAAGGTGAGGGGATCGCCCTTGCAGATCAAAGCGAGGTAACCCGTACCGGATAGCTGAACCGTCCAAAGGCCCGCTGTCACCATGCCCGCCGCACCCTGTATCCTCTTGATGTCCCATGCGATGCTGGGCGTGAAGGCCAGGAGGTTGAGGGCTTCCACGGTTATGGTCTCATTGTTGAGATAGAGCAGGATGACGTTGTTGGCAGCGTCGGCGAGGAAAAGATCGCCCTCGCCCTGGCAGAGCATGAGCGAGAAAGACTCCCCCGAGATCGCTTTTTTGACCCACTTCGCAGCGCCACCGCTGCCCTGGCGGGTGAAGCTTATCTGGCCCTGGTAAGCCACCATGGAGCCCACCTTGCTCAGAACCTGTCCACCGCATGCGGCCATGTTGACCCGCAGAAGTTTCTTGCTCTGGAGGCTGAACGCATCGGGGACTTCCATTTCCTTGGATTCCTCCACCAGGCCGGAAAGCGAGGTGGGGGCGAGCCCGCTCGCGGACGGAGATCCCGGCGAGGCAGGTGGGCCGGGTGGGGCTTGCGGTGTGGGGGCGGCCGCCGCCGGCATGGCGGCATCCGGTGCCGCCGCTTGCGTGGCGTCCTTCAGAGACTGGCCGCAGAAGCGGCAGAACGCGGCATTGTCCGCGTTTTCCTGGTTGCAGTTGGGGCAGAGCATTCCATACCTCCTTGATCGCGGTGGATCGCACCATAGGCCAGCGGGTCATAATAATTTCACTAGCTTCACGTGACGTACCGCCATAATGCTGTTACGTTAAGAGACTATTGGGATTATCGGGTGGCCGCAAGGTTTTTTGAAGAGGACGGAGCGAAAGCGGCGAGAACTTTACAAGGGTAGCTTTCCTATCAACAGGGCGTGTCTTGGAGATGCAGGCCGTCCTTGAGTTGACAGTAAAGGCGCAGCGCGCTGTCCGCTGCCATCTCCGTCCCGATACCGCGGCCGCCAGCGTCCGCGCCCACCACAAAGAGGCCGTGTACCGGCGTGCGGGCAGGAGGCCGGCTGCTGACGCTCTGGCCCACCTCCTGGGCTATTCCGATACATTCTCCGCTGGTCCTTCCGCTCAGACGGGATACATCACTGGCCGTGACCCTCTCAACCTCCACGGTTGCACTTGCGATCTCAGGGAAGATATGCGACGCGGTATCACGCGCAAGGTCCAGGATAAGCCCGGCCTGTTCGGCGTTGTCCGGGTGGGATGGAGCTGGAACCCCTACGATGAGCAGGTCTCCTCCCGGCGGGACCAGGGATCGATCCCATTTGCCCGGGGCTGTCACGAAGAGAAACGGGTCATCGGGAATGCCGCCGTCAGCGAGGTAATCGAACATGTTATGGGGAGACATGGCGGGCATGTGCAGGAGGCAAGGGGTGCGCATGGACGAGATCTTACGGTCAAGGAAGAACTTGATGGCGATAAAGGCTTCCGACTCCCTCAGGGCGTCGGCCCGGGCCAGATAATCTAGCGGAAACGAATCCCGGCCCGCCAGCTCGACGGTGCGCTTCAGCCCCGCGCTGGATACCACGAGGTCACCGGGGAGGAACTCACCTTCCGCCGTGGTCACGCCGCGCACGCGTCCTTCCCTTACTTCTATGCTGGAAACCTCGCACGAGAGGCGTACGTCGCCGCCGGATTTTTTCAGAGCGTACAGGAACGAAGAGGGTATGGCGGCGGAACCGCCGCGGGGGTAAGAGAGCTGCGAGGCCTGCATGGTGCTGGCCAGGATATATGCGAACTCTCCCATACTGGCCCGGTGCCAGGGAAGCACCATGGTCAGCATGGCCTGGGCGTGGAAGGTACGCAGGAAACCGTCCGAGGTGGAGAGAGAAGTCAGGAAGTCACGTACGCAGATGTCCTGCAGCTCGGCGTACAGGGGACAGCGCTGATCCGCGAACCGCTTCGCAAGTGCTGCGAGTCCCTTGGGTCCCAGCTCGCCCAGGGACTTTGCGGCCGTCGAAGTCCACCCCATCTTCTGCCAGCCCTTGAGGTGTCCCTTGAGAAAATTATAAAGAGAGATGGGATGGGCGATAGAGGAGGCCATCTCGAGCTTGTACCCGCCCGGGCGCCTGTTGCTCCCGCCGAGGCTGAGCGTGAAAGATGGGGTGACAACGGACCAGCTGGGGCCCCTCCCCAGTATGCGGGTTATCTCGCCGAAAGGCCCCAGCGGACCGCGCCCGAACATGTGCACGCCCGTGTCCACCATATATCCGTCGCGGGAAAGGGACGAGCACTTGCCCCCCACGAACCCGTTCTTCTCCAGGAGGGTTACGTCAATGCCGTCATGCGCCATCAGGGCGCCGAAAGCGGCCCCTCCCGGTCCCGAGCCTATGACGATGACCTTTCGCACTGGCACACCTGCTCTCTAATGCTGCGGATACTATTCCGACGCTAAGGACGCGGGGCCGCGCATCGCGGCGGCCCGTGGCTATTATGATGGACGAGACCTCACACTGGCAGGCAGCTTTTCATACCGAGACGGACTGCCGGGAGATAAGGTTGTCCTCCTGGTCCACGAAGGTGAAAGTGAGTTCGCCGCGGGGGTCGAAGGAGGAGCGCTCGGCCAGGACCAGGTGGTAAGGGCTGGTCAGCACCTGGGCAGTCATACTGCCCGGTTCCGGCTCGACCAGGTCTATCTCCACGCGCACTTCACTGCCGCTCTGGGAGGCATGCATGATCGAGATAGCGTACCCACCGGTGCTCTTGGGGCCCTGCATTGCCGCGATGACGATATACTCTTCGAAGTCGACCTCGGCGACGGGTTCCTGGAAGTAGGCAAGGGACAGTAGGCGTTGAAACCCCTCTGCATCGCTTATGACCAGGCATTCCGGTGGCGTATCCTGTGGTACGGGTATCTCGTTTATGCGGCCGTAGTCGCTTGTCACGCCCTGTGCGAGCGTCTGCAGGGCGATATCAATGCCGGTGCGCCCTCCGCTACCTTCCGAACCGTCCGGCGGGGGGCCCCCATTGCCCTCACAGCCGCAACCCGCGATTACGGCGACCGCGAAAAGCAGATAAGCGACCAGAAAAAGTCTCTGATGCGAAGTACCGGTCCTTTCATGCATGTTATATCCCTCTTGCAGCGATTTTCGCGGTCTCCTCGATGCTCTACGCCACTATTATAGATCAAGGCGCACATGCGGCAAGTGTTGCAGCGAATATCGCAAACTGGGACCCGCACGCTGCATGATATTAAGTTGTGTTTATGTTAATATCGTAACGCCGCTTCCGCCATTGTATTGTTCGGGAGACAGGTGAGGCACTTTCTCCGGGATGGCGCGACATCCTGTAACATGGGCGGCAACCGGTATATAATATAAAAGCCGCGCATGCGGCTCGCACCGGGTAATGCGCAGTTCAGGGAGAATAACCGAGGAGAATTCGTCCCTGGCTCGTGCCCGTTATCCTGGATTGAGAAACCGTGGGGGACGGTCCCCCGAGGAAGGAAAGGAGAGGGTTTATGGCAGAGGTAAGATTTGATGACCGCGTCGCAGTAGTGACCGGGGCCGGCGGCGGCCTGGGTAGGGAATACGCCTTGCTCCTTGCCAGCCGTGGGGCCAAGGTCGTGGTGAACGATCTTGGTGGAGCCTTCGACGGTACAGGTTCCGGGCACACTGCAGCGGAGAAAGTCTGTCAGGAGATCAAGGACGCCGGGGGGGAGGCCGTTCCCAACTTCAACAGCGTCGCCGATTGGGAGGGCGCCTCAAATATCATCAAGACGGCCCTGGACTCTTACGGCAAGATCGATATCCTGGTCAACAACGCCGGTATCCTGCGCGACAAGAGCTTCATCAAGATGGAAATGGAGGACTACGAGAAGGTCAAGGCGGTTCACCTTGATGGCACTTTCTTCTGTTCAAAGGCGGCTTTCCCCCACATGCGCGAGAACTCCTACGGCCGTATCATCTCCGCGGCATCGGCGGCGGGCGTTTACGGCAACTTCGGGCAGGCCAACTACGGTGCGGCAAAGATGGGTATCATCGGCCTCATGCACGTGCTCAAGCAGGAGGGGGCCAAGTACAACATCATGGCCAACGTAATCGTTCCCATCGCCGGGACGCGTATGACCGCCACCGTTCTGCCGCCCAACCTGCTGGAGGTCCTCAAGCCCGAGTTCGTCGCGCCCATAGTGGCCTGGGTATGCTCCGAGAACTGCAATTTCTCCGGGTACACCTTCTCGGCCGGTGGTGGCTACTTCAGCCGTATAGCTTTCGTCGAGGGCCAAGGCGTCATGTTCGACGTGAACAAACCCATAACCCTGGAGATGATCGACGATAACGTCGACAAGATCACCAGCCTTGACGGGGCCTCCCCATACGGTAGCGCTACCGAGCAGACCGGGGCCGTACTCGGCAGGATGAACATCAGCTAGAGGCAAGCCGGAGCCCGAAATACTAAGGGGTTGATAACATGCCGATAGATCTTGCAGTAATTGGGAAGGAACTCCCGCCGCTGGATTACGATTACACCACCCGGGACGTCATACTCTACGCCCTGGGGATAGGGGCCGGCTACGAGACGGAAGAGCTCAAGTATGTATACGAGAACAACCTGGAGGCATTGCCCACCTTTGGGGTTATCCCTCCCTTCCCCGCCCTCATGGGCCTGATCGCAGTAGAGGGAGTCGATATCAACCTGGTGATGCTGGTCCACGGCGAGCAATACCTGGAGATACGCAAGCCCATTCCCACCAGCGGCAAGCTTACCACCAAGCCCAAGGTGGCGGCGGTCTGGGACAAGACCAAGGGCGCGGTAATCGAGCTGGATGCGGACACGGTAGACGAAGCGGGCGACGTGGTTTTCTACAACAAGTTCTCCAGCTTCATCCGTGGAGAAGGCGGGTTCGGTGGAGAGCGTGGGCCGGAGCCGGGCAACGAGCCTCCCGAGCGTGATCCCGACAAGGTCGTGGAGATGGAGACGCTAACAATACAGGCCATGATTTACCGCCTCTCGGGCGACCTTAATCCACTGCACGTCGATCCCAATTTCGCCGCCATGGCCGGGTTCGACAGGCCTATACTTCACGGACTGTGCACTTTCGGCCACGCGGGTCGTGCGGTACTGCGGGAGTACTGCGACAACGATCCGGCCAAGTTCAAGGCCATCAAGGTGCGCTTCAGCCGTCCGGTTTGGCCCGGAGACACCATCGTGACCCAGATGTGGAAGGAGTCCGACGATAAGATCATCTTCCGCTGCACTACCAAGGAGCGGCCGGAGGAGTACTGCATCACCAATGCAGCGGTCTGGCTGAACGCGTAAGAAAACGTCGCTTTAGAAAGGGCGGGGAGCGCTCCCCGCCCTTTTTTTAGAAGTTGGGGACGAAGTCCTCCTCGCGCACCACCACCAGGCTGATGGCATCCTCGGGGCAGGTTACCTGGCAGAGGCCGCACCCCATACACTTATCCGCGGAGATGTTGGAGACCTCCTCGCCGTCGCGTTCAAGCAAGGTGATGGCATCGAAGAAACAGCGGTCGACGCATTCGCCGCAGCCGCTGCACGCTTCTTCGTCCACAACCGCCTGGAAGCGGCTGGGGTCGACGATCTTTGTGGGGTCTATGGGCAGGCCGAACGCTACGCAGCAGTCATCGCAGCAATTGCAGATGATATGGCTACCATAGGCCTTGTTCATGGCTACGTGGACGAGCCCGGCCTCCTCGGAGATGCGGATTATCTCCATGGCCTCGTCAACGTCTATCTCACGGCCGCTTCCCCTGTCTATGGCGTAATCAGCGGCCTTACCAAGCTGCAGGCAGACATCCACGGGCTTGCCGCACTTGCCGTCAACCAGGCGGCATGTGCATTTAGCAACCGCGAGCCGGCCGGCATCCCGGATTATCTGCTCAACGTCCTCAAAGGCGAGTATACTGCTGCGCGCCTCCACCGGTTGGTTGACCGGCACTACCCGGGTCAAGGGTTTGGGCAGCACCATGCTGACCATGTTGATGTAGTCCGGAAGCTCTTCCAGGGTCTGGCGCTTCCAGAGTTCGAGGTACTCGTCAGTCACGCCGTCCCAGAGGATGGTGGCGTCGTGGAACTGGGTGATGTCACGACACATGCGATAGAGCGTGCCCTGCGGTTTTTGGGATTTGAACAAGAGGCCCTTGCGGTAAAGGAGATAGAGCTTCCCCTGCAAGTCCTGCACGCTGGCGTCGAGCTTCTCGGCCAGTTCCTCGGCCGTGCCGGGAGTGGCCAGCAGTATACGCGCCTCCTCTTCGTCGGCGATCATGCGGAAAAGTTGCGGGATAAAACTGCTTCCCTTGGTAAGGATGCGTTCCGCCAGCTTTTCGTAGAGGTCCCCTTCGTTCATAAAAGCACTCCTTGCTCAAGCTATCCGTTGCCGGGTGAACGTATTGATTATACACCCGCAGGCCTTCGGCATGACGGCGGGAGGCGGCCACATATCAGTGGCTGTCGCTGTCTGCGTGGTTTTCCTCCTCCTGTTGTCCGTCATGCTCCCCGTCTGCATGGTTTTCACCCTCTGCATGCGAACTGCCTGGCTCGAGGGTGGCCGCAATACCTTCGTAAAAGGCTGTTTCGGAGTGGTATGATTCCACCAGTGCGTGGTGAAAGTCCTCCATGCCTTGCGGCACCTTTACGCCCTCCAGTTCGTTCACCATCTCCCGCAACGAAATGACCACTTCTTCGAGTGCAAGAACCAGAGTTTCGATCCCCTCTTCCCCTGATGCGGGTCCTTCCTCGGCAAGGTGGTGGGATGCTTCCTCCCGCAGCTCGGCGGCGGTTTCATTGAGCTCGCTTACCTCGCGTTCGTAATCGCCGGGATCTGCGCTCCCGCATCCAGCTAAGAGCGGGGAAGCGCACGCGATCGAAAGCATAAGCGCGACGAGCAGGATCTTGAGTTCACGTTTCACGGCATTCACCCCTTGCAAGGTCCGCTCCTTGATCCGAACGCACGGCCGACATTGCATTAATATACCTTAAAACCCCCTGGAGTGAGAATCGGTCAGCCCAGCTGTTAAAAAGCGAGTTTTTCGGAACGGCGGAGCGCAAAGCGATACTGCAGGAGTAAGCTGATCAAGGGTATCTGACCCTGCCCATGGCGCATGTTTACGTAGAGCGGTAAAAAGGAATCATAGAGGTAGACAAGACTATGAGCGTAGGGAAGGAGGGGAAGAAAATGGAACAGAAAACCATGCAGAAAATGATAGTAGAGGGTATGCGCTCGGGTATGCTCATGACATTCGACGCCATGAACTCCGTGCAGGAGCAGATGGAGAAGATGTGGAAAACACTACTCGACCAGAGCGTAGAGCTGCAAAAAGAAGGCGAGAAGGCTATGATGGAGTGGCTGGATAACATGCATAAGGGACGCGAGGAGTTACGCCGCAATCTCGAGGAAGGACTCCGCAAGATGGAGGACCTGGTGGGGCAGGAATAGCGGGACGGAAGGTGAAAATCATGCCAGAAAGGACCGGTACGTGGCCGGATATGTGGAAGAGATGGCAGGAAACGCAGGCAGGCATGTTGAGGGACTGGATGGATGCCTGGACCCGTACGGCCGGATCATGGGGACAGAAAGGCGGGGAAAAGGCCGCGGACGCGTCCCTTCCCAACGCAATGGAATTCTACCGCCGGTGGTTGGAGTACGCGCAGGAAATGATGGGTAAGTTCGCGGTGCCCGCCGAAGGCATAGGACCGGAGACCTTTGTGAAGGTGTTCCAGGCGGCAGATGTCTACTCCCAGCTCTACGCCATGTGGATGGAGATGTTCGACGCCTACCGCAAGACTATGGGCGAGGGTGGGGAGTACGACTTCGACGCCATGAGCAAGGTATTGGAGAGATGGTCCGAGCAATACAGGGATATCGTTCAGAAGGTGTTCGCCCCGGCCCTGCCCGAACAGTTGCAATGGATAGCGGAGCTGTATGACGGGGAGATCCCCCTGCTGGCTTCCGGGCTGTTCCTGCACCTGTGGGCGCCGTGGTACGAGTTCGGAAGAGGCATGGTCGAGAGCGGGATGAGGATGGAGAAGCCCTCGCCGGAGGTGGCGTCTGAGGTCTACGAGGGATGGAGAAAAGCATACGAGGAGAGTTTCGGCCGCCTGCTGCGCGCACCGGTCATGGGTTATTACCGTGAAGCTGCCGAGAAACTTAGATATGCGGTAGATTCACTGACGGAGTTCAACATAGTGCTGACGGAGTTCTACGCGGAGCTGCAGGCGGCGGGCGCAAAATCCTTCGAGAGGCTGCAGGACAAACTGGCTGCGATGCAGGCCGAGGAGGGAGCGGAAGCGATGTCATTCCGCGACCTTTACCGGCTGTGGTGGGAGACCAGCGAGGAGCTCTACATCGAGCTGTTCCGCACGGAGGAGTTCTCGAAGTTGCAGGGGCAGTTGGTGGATAAAGGGATGCAGTTCCGGCGCGATTTCCAGGCATACGTTGAGGAGGCCACCAAGGAGCTGCCCTTCCCGAACCGCTCGGAGATGGATCATCTCTACAAGACGGTGGACAGGTTGAAGCGTGAGGTAAGAGCTCTCAGAAAGGAACTCAACGAACTGGAGGGATCCGGGGGGGAGGGATAGACATGTTCAAGGAGTTCATGGACCCAAACTTCTTCGTGGAGGAGTTGGAGGATATAAACCGCAAGCTGGTGAAGGGCGCGGAGATACTCACCACAATCTCGCAAGTAGAGGTAGAGCCCACTCCGAAGGAGCTGCTGTTCGAGGAAGATAAGATGAAGCTCTACCACTATCTTCCGGGAGAGAACCTGAACTGCCCGACCCCCGTCCTCATCTGCTACGCTCTGGTCAACCGCCAGTACATGATGGACCTGCAGTCCGACCGCAGCCTCATACGCAACCTGCTGGGACGGGGGCTGGACATCTACATCATCGACTGGGGATATCCGGATCACGGCGACCTCTACGTGACCATGGAGGATTACATCGACATCTACCTCAACGACTGCGTCGATTTCGTACGCGAGCGCACGGGATGCGACAAGATAAACCTCCTGGGGGTTTGCCAGGGCGGTACCTTCACCGTCGTCTATTCGGCCCTGTACCCCGAGAAGATCCGCAACCTCATCACCATGGTGGCACCGGTCGATTTCCACACCACGGACGGGCTGCTCAACGTATGGAGCCAGTACATGGACATCGACAACATGGTGGATACCATGGGAATCATCCCCGGTGAGTTCATGAACGTGGGTTTTCTCATGCTCAAGCCGTTCCAGCTAATGGTGGACAAGTACGTGGGGCTCATGGACAACCTGGACGACCCGGCGACCGTGGCCAACTTCGTGCGTATGGAGAAATGGATATTCGACAGCCCGGCCCAGGCAGGGGAGGCTTACCGCAAGTTCCTCAAGGACCTTTACCAGGACAACAAGCTGGTCAAGGGCGAGTTGGAGATCGGCGACAGGCGCGTTGACCTCAAGAAGATCACCATGCCCCTGCTCAATATCTACGCCACCGAGGATCACCTGGTTCCGCCGGCTTGCTCCATACCCCTTAACGACCTGGTGGGAAGCGAGGACAAGACCCTTTACAGTTTCCCTGGGGGCCATATCGGCATCTATGTAAGCTCGAGGTCTCAGAAGGAACTGGCTCCCAACGTGTCTGAGTGGCTGATCGCCCGCTGCCCGCAGAAAAGGGACGGCAAGCAGGTATGCGGGGTTCCCGCGGCTGGCGCCGAAACCGGACCGGAACCCGAAAAGAAACCCGCGAAGAAACCCGCCAAGAAGCCGGCTGCTGCGGGGGCGAAAAAGACGGCGACCGCGAAGGGAAAAAAGCCCGCCGCCTCCAAGAAGAAAGCGGCGAGGAAGAAATCGCCTGAGAAAAAATAGCATCGGGGAGGTTCCGCTCGAGCTGAAGCGGAGACAACGGGAGGCGTAGATGAAAGAAGGTAGATCCGCCAAGACTATCATGGGTATACCCCTGTGGAGCAGGGGAGAGGGTTTTCGTTTCGGCATATTCGCCGTTGGCGATACGGCGATAGGCCTTGTTGCCTCCGGCAGGTTCGCGGTGGGGATCGTCGCCTCGGGAGCGATAGCATTGGGTTTGGTATCGTCGGGCGCTATCTCCGTCGGCCTGCTGAGGGCTGCGGGGGCCATCGCCATCGGCAGGAAGGTCAGGGGAGCTATCGTTCTGGGGAAAGATGCCGAGGGCGCCGTAGTAGTCTACTCTGCGAAGAAGCAGGCGGCAGGGTAAGATCATAGCCGGCAAGAAAAGCAGAAGCCGCGTCTTTACTGCGACCGGAGCATACGTTGGCAAGTGATACTTCCCGGACGGCTACACGAGCTTTATCTATTCCCCGGGCTCGATAGACTTGCCGAACTCGCTTTTCCACAGATATGAAAGGGCGGCCGCTCCCAGGCCCAAGGTCCAGAGGTTCACGAACAGCATGGTCGCCCGGTCGCTGTCCAGGGGCCAGTACTTGCGGTTCTCGAGGGAATACAGGATGTCCATAAGGGCAAGGAAGACGAGCGAACTGCCGGCTGCCGTTCCCAGGAATTCCCCCTCCCGTTCGCCCCGCCACAGGTGCCATGCGGCCAGTATGCACAGGGCACTCATCCAGGAATCCGCCAGGGGAAAGGCGCGCTCGAAAGCTTCGTCCTGTTCGGTCTCCGTGGCCTGGATCTTGCCGGAGAAGAAGAGGATCCAGAAGGTTGCGGTTCCGACCCCGGTCATACCGAGCAGGACACCGAGAAGGCGCTTCCCGCGGCCGATATTCGGCTTGTCTGTATCTTGCATGCCATCATTATAGCAGCCGGACCGGCCTTGGAGCCGAACCTGTAGTGGGGGCGGGTATATATACTTAAACAGGGTCAGAACGGCTCGTACGTCGTGGCGAGGAACGCCGAGAGAAAAGATGACAGGCTCTGCAGGGCCAGGTCCCTTCCTTTTACCATGCCTCTCGCCTTGCTGATGGTGTCTCTGCCGGTAACCGTAAGGCGGAAGCGCTTGTTCCATATACTGCGCCGCGACTGACCTTTATATGCGAGGAGTTCCTCGAATCCCACAAGATCGTGCGTAAATTCGTCGCTGATTCCTCGGACCGCGGCGAACGATAGACCTTCAGCCGCGGCGATCTGGGCCGCTGCCGCCCCCTCCATCTCCACGGCGAGCGCGTCGAAAATATCACCGAGGTGCGCGCGCAGCTCCGGATCGAGCACTATCTGATCGCAGGTGAGCACCTTACCCGCGCGAAAAGGCAGGCCCGTGGACTCGGCCGCGGCCAGGACCCCTCTCACCATGTGCGGCGACACCTGGAAGGAGGGATGGAAGACCACGCGGCCCTCCTCGAGAAGGCCAGGCCCCGTAGTGCTGAAACCACCGGAATGGGATACCCCCACGTCGCCCGGAACGAGCTCGGTGGCGATGATGAGATCTCCCAATGTGGTATCAGGCGTAAGGGCGCCCGCTACCCCGCATATCAAAAGGGCGTCGGGACGACGGTTATCGAGCAGGAAGCGGGTGCCCGCCGCGGCTGCTACCTTGCCTACTCCGCAGCATAAGACCTGGACCTCGTTGCCGCCAGCCCTCCCCCTCACCAACTTCATGCCCCCCGGAGCCGTAACGTCGGAGGTGCTTGATAGAACGGAGAGAACGCTCTTGAGCTCGAAGGGGGTGGCACATAGCAAAGCGATCATCCAAACCTCCAGGTATTCATTCCGGCAGCGAACTTTCCAGGACGCCGAACAGGTTGGGGTCTTCGGCCAGCTCGCGCAGGGCGCGCAACTCGTGTTCGTTGCGCTTGCGCGCGGCCAGGCTGATATAGAAGAGCGCCGCTTCCAGCACCTTGCGATAGGTCTGAGGGTATAGCTCGCGCACTGCCATTTCCATGGAATCATGCAGGGAGAACCCCGAATGCCTCTTGCGCTGCGCGAGAGCGAAGATACGCGGGTAATCAGCGATTGCTTCGGGGCGCCGCGGCCTCTCATCCTCGAGCGAGAAACCCCTGCCCTTGTGACTCCGCATCTCCTCGGCGAGACCCGGCATGTCCGCAAGTTCGCGCAAGGCGCGCAGCGACCCCCATTCGCGTTCGTGTTTGATGCGGGTGAGTATAAGGCTTGCTTCGGCGATAATTTCCTTGCAGGTAAGCGGGTAGCTTTCCTTGAGATAAGACTCCAGAGCATCGGGCACGCTCATGCCTTTCCCTACCAGGGTCAGGGCCTTGGAAAAGACAGCCTGGTAATCCACGAAATCCGTGGGACGCGGGTGGTTGTCCATGCAGATATTCTACCACCCGGCGATGTCCGAGAAGCGGGGTAGGGGATTATCGTTCCCGCGCACTGATACAGGGCATCGCTTAGGTTTTGCGGCCCGGGGCCTCCTGGTAACGGTCTCGCTCCGCGCGCAATGCGCGGGACAAGCAGATGAGACCCATGACTATACTTGCGCGCTCGCTGCGACCGACCCGGTAGGTCCCCGGGCTGGGGGGAGCGCAGATGGTGTTCTAACGGCCCGGGGCTGGGGGTTGGGGATTATCGTTCCCGAGCCCTGAGGCAGGCCCTCGCTCCTCACTCGCAGGTCGCATATGAGCAACGCTGTCCTCCTCTCGGGTATACTGCTCGCCAATGTCGCTTCGGGCCGGCCCCCGGAGCTCGGGAAGGGGGTTTCTATACAGGGGACACGCGGGCGGGATAAACCGTCCATCAACCGGTAATAATGCACGCATGCTTGCGCGCTCGCTGCGACCGACCCGGTAGGTCCCCGGGCTGGCGGGAGCGCAGACGGGGGTTTTGCGGCCAGGGGCCTCCTGGTAGCGGTCTCGCTGCGTTAACGCGCTCCGCTCCGGCAGACATGTTAGGATACTTTGCATAACCGAGTAGCGGGAGAATGTTATGGTCCATGATCATGAAGCCGGGGGAAAGCGGAAAGCGCTGGCGCTCTTTTCCGGGGGGCTGGATTCCGTGCTGGCGGCCGAGCTTTTGAGGCGATGTGGCGTAGACGTGACCGCTATCACTTTTACTACCCCCTTCTTCGGAAGCGAGAAGGCAGAAAAAGCCGCCGACGATCTAGGTATCGAGATCGTGGTCTCGGACATCACGGTTCCACATCTTGAAGTACTCAAGAGCCCGCGTTACGGATACGGAAAGAACCTCAACCCCTGCATTGACTGCCATGCCCTCATGGTGAGGGAGGCATTAGACAGGATCGAGGAACTGGAGGCAGATTTCGTCGCCACGGGCGAGGTAATAGGCGAGAGGCCCAAGAGTCAGAACCGGCAAGCCCTGGAACTGGTGGCGCGCCTGTCGGGAGCGGGCGATCTCCTATTGAGGCCCCTGTCGGCGCAACTGATGCCGGAGACGCTGCCGGAGCGTGAAGGGTGGGTGAACCGCGACTGCCTGATCGACCTTTCCGGACGTTCCCGGCGGCGCCAGATTGACCTGGCGAGAGATTGGGGGATAGGGGAGTACGAGAGCCCGGCCGGCGGATGCCTGCTCACCGATGCGGCGTTCAGCGCGCGCATGCGCGAGCTCATGGCCAGGGTACCTGGCTTCGACGGCGATGATGCGGAGCTCATGAAGCTGGGCCGTCACGTATGGGCGGGAAGCACGCTCATAGTACTCGGGCGCAGGCACGAGGAGAACCAGCGTCTCATGGAACTTGCCCGGCCAAGCGACCTGATTGTGCGCGAAAAGGACCGGCCCGGTCCCATCGCACTGCTGCGCGCCTACCCAAGGGGGGCCGCTCCCAACAAGAAGGATATGCAGGAAACGGCCCGCCTTCTCGGCATATACGGGAAAGGCAAGAAAGCCCTCAAGCCGGACATGGTGATGGAGATAAGCGGGGGGAAGCCCTCAGGCGATGAGCGCCAGCAGCATTAGATTAACTTGCTAATGTTATATAACTGTAATATAATCACTACGGCTTTGCGTGCACGTGAACTGGCTGGCCGTACCCGGGTAATGACTTGCACGAGTAGTACGCATAATTTAACTTAACGGGTAAGCCGTAGTAATCCGCGGTGGTCTGGAGACGAGAGGACCGTTCGCATGAAGACTGTATCGCCTGGTGATTAATGGAAGAAAAATACGATTTCAAGGCCATCGAGGAAAAATGGAGGCGCCGCTGGGAAGAGGCCGACCTCTATGCCTCGATAGAGGAACCGGGACGCGAAAAGAGATACGTCCTGGTGATGTTCCCCTATCCCTCGGGGCCTGCTCATATAGGCCACGTGGCCAACTATAACCTCGGCGATGTACTGGCTCGCTACCTGCGCCGCAAGGGCGTTAACGTGCTCCATCCCATGGGATGGGACGGCTTCGGCCTGCCGGCGGAGAACGCGGCTATAAGGTCGGGCGTGCACCCCGCCAAGTACACGTGGGATAACATCGCCCTCCTCAAGGAAGGGCTGCAGCGCTTGGGTTATTCATACGATTGGGACCGCGAGCTGGCCACCTGCTCGCCCGATTACTACAAGTGGACGCAGTGGCTCTTCCTGCGCTTCTTCGAGAAAGGCCTGGCCTACAAGGCTCTTGCCCGCGCCAACTGGTGCCCGTCGTGCCGCACCGTTCTCGCCAACGAACAGGTGATCGCCGGACGTTGTGAGCGCTGCGATACGCCCGTGATACAGAAGGCCTTGAGCCAGTGGTTCCTGCGCATCACGGATTACGCCGAGCGCCTTCTGGCGGATATGGACCAACTTTCGGGCTGGCCGGAGGGCGTGCTCACCATGCAACGCAACTGGATCGGGCGGTCCGAGGGATGCGAGGCGGTCTTTCGCGTCAAGGATACCGGCCAGGAGATGCCCATCTTCACCACGCGTCCCGATACCCTGTGGGGGGTAACCTTCTTCCTACTCGCACCGGAGCATCCGCTTGCGGACGAGCTGACGCGCGCTACCCCTTGCGAAAAAGAACTGCGTGACTTTCGTGAACGTCTGCGCGGCGTATCCGATATGGACCGCACCGCCATGGAGGCGGAGAAGGACGGCGTGTTTACCGGGGCCTATGCCGTGAACCCCGTGAACGGAGAGGAAGTTCCCATATGGACCGCCAATTTCGTGCTCATGGAATATGGTACCGGAGCGGTTATGGCCGTTCCCGCCCACGACCAGCGAGACTTCGAGTTCGCGCGTAAATACGGCCTGCCCATCCGGGTAGTCATACAGCCGCCCGGAGGGGAGCTGGACCCGGAAGAGATGACCGAAGCCTATGTCGAACCCGGCATCATGGCTAACTCGGGGCGGTTCGACGGCATGGAAAGCGAGGAGGGTAAGCTCGAGGCAGTTCCTGATTTCCTCGAGGAGAACGGCTGGGGGAAGAGGACGGTCAATTACCGCCTGCGCGACTGGCTCATATCGCGCCAGCGCTACTGGGGAGCGCCCATCCCCATCGTCAACTGCGAGAAATGCGGTACGCTTGGGGTCCCCGACGAGCAACTGCCGGTACTCCTCCCGGAGGACGTGGAATTTGAATTCGAAGGCCCCTCGCCCCTGGAGCGTGCAAGGGAGTTCCGGAATACCACCTGTCCCCGTTGCGGTGGGCCCGCCGAACGCGAGACAGATACCATGGACACCTTCGTGGATTCTTCCTGGTACTACATACGATACGCCAGCCCCAAGGACGACAGGGAGCCTTTCGACCCCGCCGCGGTTAGTTACTGGCTTCCCGTGGACCAGTACATCGGGGGCATAGAGCATGCCATCATGCACCTGCTCTACTCCCGTTTCTTCACCAAGGTATTAAAAGACCTGGAACTGGTGGAGTTCGACGAGCCCTTCACCAACCTGCTCTGCCAGGGCATGGTGGTCATGGGCGGAGCCAAGATGAGCAAGTCGAAGGGCAACATCATCACACCGGACGAGTTTTTCGAGGCCTACGGGGCGGACACCCTGAGACTGTTCATCCTTTTTCTCGGTCCGCCCGAGGCGGACAAGGAATGGAGCGAATCGGGGATAGATGGAGCACACCGCTTTCTGCGCCGCGTGTGGCGCCTGGTAGACCGATACTTGAGTATCCTCACCTTTAAGACCCAGCCGGTTCCGGAGGACTCCGAGGTGCTCAAGCGGCTCAACTTTCTCACTCATTCCACCATCAAGAAGGTGACGGAGGATATCGAGCGTTTCGCTTTCAATACCGCTATAGCTGCCATCATGGAATTCACCAACGGATTGTACAAAGCCATAGAGGAATCCCCCGATGCCTTCAATACCTTCGAGGGCCACGAAGCCCTTCGCAACCTGGTACTACTGCTGGCCCCCTTCGCGCCCTTTGTCGCGGAGGAGCTGTGGGACGAGCTCGGCGGAGAGTTCAGCGTACATCAGCGCCCCTGGCCGGAATACGACCCGGAGCTGGCGCGTGCTGAGCGTATAATCATGGTCGTGCAGGTGAACGGCAAGGTGAGGGAGCGCATCGAGGTGGACTCCGGCATTTCCCGCGAGGAGATGGAGAGGGCAGCGCTGGAATCCGACCGCATCCGCAAGCTCCTCGAGGGCAAGCACCTGGGCAAGGTCGTAGTCGTCCCCGGTAAACTCGTCAATATCGTAGCCAGCTGAAGCGCCGGTACAACACGCTCCACACCGGCCGTCGATCGATCGAGACATGAAACCCATGCAAGGCTACGCAACCCGTTAGCTGCGTGGACCAGGCAGGCTGCTTGTCCACCGCGACCCCGGGCGTGAAAAATGCTGCAAAGGATCTCCGAATTCCTGGACGGGCTGTCCAGGCTCCCGTACTGGCAGATAGCCCTCGTGTCCGCCGCCCTCATCGGCATGGTGGTGGGAGGGTACTTCCTGCTGCGGCCGGCGCCCCGTCCCGCGGGAGACTTTACGCCGGCGGAGGAAACGTACAGCGAGGCGGGGCAGCAGGAAACCGGAGGGCTGACCGTCCACGTGGCTGGAGCGGTGAGCTATCCCGGTGTTGTGCTTCTGAAAAAAGGGGACCGCGTGATAGATGCCGTAATGGCGGCGGGAGGTCCATTGCCCGAAGCGGACCTGGAGAAACTCAACCTTGCCCAGGCCGTGCAGGACGGGCAGAAGATCACCGTCTCCGTAAAAGGTACCGCCGAGAGCCCCGGTGACCCGGGTACGGAACCCGAGGACGAGAGGGTCAACCTCAATACCTCCAGCAGACGGGAATTGGAGGGCCTCCCGGGCATCGGTCCCACGCTGGCGGAGCGCATCATAGCATACCGCGAGAAAAAGGGAGGTTTCCGCAGCGTGGAAGAACTGAAACAGGTTTCGGGCATCGGGGACAAAAAGTTCGAGGAGATCCGCGACCTCGTGGAGATATAGAGATTGCCTGATGGTGCGCTGCGCCATGCCCGCCAGGGCATAGGGGTTGTGCAGGAGCTGGGAGCTGCCGCCTTTTACGTATATCCGTGATCTCGCAAGGACCTGTAACGTATGAGAGAGCTTTTCCACCGCTCACGACTGCTCATCCTTGCCTGCATGGCTGCCCTGGGAGGAGCGGTGGGGGCTGCGGGAAAAGCCTCGTGGCTTTGGGTGATAGCGCCACTCGCGGCCCTTATCCCTGCCGGTCTATTCGCCCGCAAACACGGACGTAAGATCGTATGGCTGGCGGCTTGCCTGGTATTCCTCTCGATCGGCCTCTACCTCGGCCATAGCCGCTTCGTGAGCTGGGACGGAAGGGGCGGGGCGGCAGGTGAGGCTCATCTCGTGGGTACGGTTGAAGTAGGTTGCCGGGGCGAGCAGGGGGATATCGTCGACCTCTTCCGCGTAACCCGTGTCCTGGAGGGACAAGCATCCAGGCAAGGAGATCGTTACCTCCTGCGCTACACGGATAACGAATGCGCACAGTCAGATTGGGGAGATACGCTGGAGGTAAAAGGGACGCTCTTCCTCTTCGAAAGGGAGATGGGAGGAGTGGGAGGAAGCCTGGTAGCAGGCGAGGCCAGGATCCTTTCCCGCAGCGGCAACCCCCTGTTAAGACTGGCTACGGCCTACCGGGACGTATTGCGGGAGCAGGTGAGCGGGTTGGAGGCCGCGGCGGCCGGCCTGATCGAGGGCATGGTCCTCGGCGATTACCGCAAGCTCAACGCACGCGACCTCAAGGCCTTCAGGCTCACGGGGCTGATACACCTGTGTGCCGCATCGGGCCTGAACCTGGCCATAATGGCGGGGTTCATCGTGTGGCTGGGGCGCAGGGCCCGCCTGCCGTACCGCTTGATCCTGGCACTGCAGGTACCCATACTCATCGTTTACGCGCTCGCCGTGGGGCTTTCGGTCCCCGTTACCAGGGCCACCGTGGTGGCGCTGCTGGCGGCGACCGCATACTTGATGGGCAGGGATTTCGACTTTCTGCCCGCCATGGGTATGGCCATGTTCTACATCCTATGGAGCGATCCGGGAGCGGCTTCAGGGGTGAGCTTTCAGCTATGCTTTGCCGCTGCCGCGGGAATGGTGCTGTTTTACCGCCCGCTTTGCATGTTGATGAGAGCGGGCAACTCCAAGCTGATGGCACTCGTAGCCGCAACGGTAGCGGCACAGCTTGCAGTAGGGCCGCTCCTTCTTTACCACTTCGGCGAGGTGTCCGTACTCGCCACTCTCAGTAACCTGATCGTGGTCCCCCTGGTGCCGGCGGTTATGGCGCTGGCCATGCTTTCATCCCTCGTGGGGGCCGCCTGTCTACCTTGTGCCGGTATCCTCATGCAGGCGGCCGGCTTGTTCGCTCGCTGCATCCTTACCGCGGCCCGAGGGCTGGCCGTGCCGAGTTGGGTCTCGCTGCGCATCTTCCCTTTTTCAATTCTCTGGATCGCGATCTACTACCCGTCGCTTGCCGCCGGGCTCCTCCCGGTACGGGGAAGGTTGAAAAGCCTCGGGAGAGTAGTGCTCGCGGGGCTGCTGGCCGCGGCCTTGTTGTTTGGAATAACGCTGCCTTTGCGGCCGCTGGGGGCGGACGCGGGGATGCGTATCACCTTTATCGATGTCGGGCAGGGAGACGCCGTGCTCATCCAGGCGCCCTCCGGGGTCAACGTGCTTGTGGACGGGGGATTGGACGATAGGGTGCTAACGGAGGACCTGCGTTCGCGCGGAGTGCGTTATATCGATGCCGTGGTGGTGAGTCACCCCGACTCAGACCATATAGGGGGCCTGGACGGCGCCCTGGAGAACTGCGAGGTGGCGATGATGGTGCATCCGGGGACGAAAGAGACCGGGCAGGCAGGCGTGCTCCTGGCAAGCGCCGAGGAGATGGGGGTGGAGGTACGCGTAATGCGGGAAGGCGATCATCTGCAGCTGGGGGAGATAAGCCTCGCTGCGTTCGGGCCGCCGGAAAAGGTGGCTGAGGGGGTTTCCGTAAACGAGTATTCCCTGGTATTGCGGGCAGAAGGGCCGGGGTTCTCCATGCTCCTCACGGGAGACGTGGAGGAGGAAGGGGAAGAGATGCTCATGGGATGTCTGGAGGACCTGTCGTGCGATATCCTCAAGGTTCCGCACCATGGCGGGTTCTGCGAAGGAAATGAGGATTTCTTCTCGATGGTCGAACCAAGTATAGCGGTGATCAGCGTGGGAGCAGATAATGCATACGGTCATCCCTCGCGGGCTACCGTCGAAGCCCTGCAGCACGGGGGTTGCAGCGTCTATCGGACGGACCAGCGCGGTGATATAGTTGTCCGTGTGGTGGAGGGCGGTTTCAGGGTCGAGTGCGAGAAGCAGTGAAGGCCGACCTGGCGTTTTCGGGAGGGGAGATCGATGGGCCCACAAGCCAGAAAGGCTGTCTTATTGATCCATGGGAACCACAGGCTCCTGGTGGAGGAGGAACTTAAAAAGGCACAGGATAAGATCGCGCAGAAAGGCGATAGCGATCTCAATCTGGAATCCTTCGAGGCGGGGCAGGATCCCATAGGGGATGTGCTTCAAGCAGCGGAAACCCTTCCTTTCGGTTCCGATAAAAGGTACGTGATCGTGAGGGAGGCGCAGAGGCTGACTGCCGCTGAAGTCAAGCAGGTGGCGCGTTACCTGGAGGACCCCGCCGAGAGCTCGGTGCTCATCCTCGCCGCGGTGCAACTCAAGTCGGCATCGAGCCTCGTAAAAATGGTGCAGGAAAAGGGCAGGGTGCGCGAAGTCACGAAGCGCAGGGATCAGATACCCGGATGGATACGCAGCCGCTTCAAGGCGAGGGGATTGCAGGTCTCGGGCAAGGCCATCGCCTACCTGCAGGACGCCCTGGGGGAGGACCTCATCGCGATCGAGGGTGCAGTTGAGAAGATAAGCCTCTACCACGAAGAGGAGGGGGCGGTGGAGCTCGACGAGGTAGTGTTCCTGGTCACGCCGTCGGCGGAAAGATCTATCTACGAACTCGTGGACAGGGTGGCTCTGGGCGACGCCGATCAGGCCCTTAAACTGCTGCGCCGCCTACTGCAGCAGGGGGAGCGGGGGATCTATATTCTGGGCGCACTCTCCCGACGTTTCCGCATGCTTTTACTTTACCGGGCGCTGCGGGAGGACGGCCGCCAGGATAGCGATATAGTCGCATACATGCATCTGCCGAAGAACCAGGCCTGGATGGTGAGCAGGAAGTTCAAGCCGGAGGCGGCCCGATTTGACGAGGAAGGTCTTCGTCAGGCATTGTCGCTGCTGGTGAAGGTGGATGCAGGCATCAAGACCGGGGAGATCGACGAGGGATTCGCGCTGGAGTTGGCGGTAACGGGCCTGTCAGCGCTTGCCGCCGGGAAGACACCGCAAGGCGCTGCCCGGCTCTGATCCCCGCAGGAACATTAAAGAGGCGCCCCTTGCTATTAATACATAACTATGCAATACTATGCATAATAATGCAGTTGCTATGGAAGGGATCATCATGAGAGCGGGGATAATAGGAGCTTCGGGATATACTGGCGCGGAGTTAATGCGGATACTGGACGGACATCCCGGGGTCGAGGTAACATACGTGACCGCGCATTCCTACGCGGGAAAGACGGTGACGGAGCTCTATCCGCACCTGCACCGTTATGCAGGAGCGCGGTTCCGGAGCTTCGATGCCGACGAAGCCGCAGCAAGCGCGGACCTGCATTTTATCGCCCTGCCGCACGGCGAGTCCATGCAGGTGGTCCCTGGGCTGCTCGAGGGCGGTGTAAAAGTGGTCGATCTCTCGGCCGATTACAGGCTCTCCGATCCCGAGTTATATAGACGCTGGTACTCGCTCGAGCATACATCAGCGGGTTTGCTGGAAAGGGCGGTTTACGGTCTCCCGGAGATAAACGCCGAACTCATCGCCGCTGCCAGCCTGGTGGCCGTCCCAGGTTGTTATCCGACCGCCGTCATACTGGCCCTGGCGCCGGCGGTCGGGAAGGGGCTGCAGGGGGCCGAAACGGCGGTTGTAGACGCGAAGTCCGGTGTATCGGGGGCGGGGAGATCGCTCTCCCTGGCCGCTCATTTCGCACAGGCCGAGGGAAGCGTAAAGCCTTACAGCGTAGGCGCCCACCGCCATACCCCCGAGATGGAAGAGGTCCTTTCCAGCGTGGCGGGAAGGGAGATAGCGGTGGCCTTCACCCCTCACCTGATACCCATGAGCAGGGGCATACTGGCTACATGTTACATGAGCGTTGGAAACGGACATGCGGGTGAAGATATCGCGGAGGCATACGGGGACTTCTACGCGGATAGCCCCTTCGTGGTCCTGCTCGCAAGCGGCAGCTTTCCGGAGACCAAGGCGGTCTGCGGCAGCAATTACTGCCATATCGGCTGGCACCTGGATAAGGAGCGCGGGATGCTGACGGTGGCTTCCGCCATCGATAATCTCGTGAAAGGGGCATCCGGCCAGGCGGTTCAGTGCATGAACCTCATGCAGGGGTGGGACGAGGAGACAGGCCTCGAAGCGATGGGGATCTTTCCTTGAGAGAGATGCGGGGGAGATAGAGGTGGAGGAAAAGGCAAAGACAGTCGGAGTGTGCGTACCCCGGGGGTTCAGGGCGGCCGGGGTTGCCTGCGGGTTGAAGAACAGCGGAGCCCGCGATCTGTGTATCCTGGCGGCGGACGAGAGATGTGCGGCCGCGGCAACCTTCACCACCAACGCTTTCCACGCCGCCCCGGTGGAATTGACCAGGGAACGCATCGCGAAGGACGGCATGCTGCAGGCGGTTGTGGTGAACAGCGGCAACGCCAACGCCTGGACCGGCGAACGGGGCATGCGGGATGCTCGCAGCATGGCCGACCTGGCCGCCGAGGCGACCGGTATGCAGCCCCGGGATGTGGCCGTAGCGTCGACGGGCGTTATAGGACGCCCACTGGAGATGGAGAAGGTGGCGCGGGGAATAAGTGAAGCGGCGTCCAGGTTGGATGTAAATGGTGGAAGTGACGCCGCCAGAGCCATCATGACCACCGACACCTTCCCCAAGGAGACCGCTCTGGAATGCGGCGGTTTCGTAGTGGGAGGCATGGCCAAGGGGGCGGGGATGATAAAGCCGGACATGGCCACCATGCTCGCCTTTGTAACCACCGACGCCGAGGCGGACCCCGCTACGCTGGGCCGGGCTCTCCGCGGCGCGGTAGACATGTCGTTCAACCGCATAACCATCGACGGCTGCACCAGCACCAACGATATGGTGCTGGCTATGGCCAGCGGCGCTTCGGGCGTAAGGGCCGGAGAAGGGGAGTTGGAGGAGGCGCTTTACCGGGCATGTTCGCACCTGGCCCGTGCCATAGTGGATGACGGAGAGGGTGCGACCAAGTTCATCGCGGTGCGCCTGCACGAGGCGGCCAGCGAGGCAGAAGCTAAACGCACCGCGATGTGCGTGGCCGAGTCCGCCCTGGTCAAAACGGCGTTCTTCGGCGGAGACCCCAACTGGGGGCGCGTAGTCCAGGCGGTCGGCCAGGCGGTCGATGCGGCGGATCCGTCAAAGATGCGGGTGAAGATCTGCGGATTCACGGTAGCGGAAAAGGGAGAAGCAGCCGAAGTGGATATAGGCAAGCTCGAGGAAGCCATGACGGGGAGGAATCTCGACCTCGATGTCTTCCTGGGAAGGGGAGATGCGGGTATGGAGGTCTGGACGTGTGATTACAGCTACGATTACGTGAGGATAAACGCGGAGTACCATACCTAGGCGACGGACAGGCTGTCTGCGGCACGCGGAGTCCGATATGTGGAGGCTGATGCGCCGGAATCTGAAGGGATGACAGGTGATGGAAAAAGCGCGGGAAAAGGCGAGAGTGCTCATAGAAGCACTTCCCTACATAAAGGAGTATTACGGCAAGACGGTGGTGGTCAAATTCGGCGGCAGCGCCATGGAAAACGACGAGCTCAAGGAGACCTTCGCCTCCGACATAGTGCTCATGCGCTACGTGGGCATGAATCCGGTCATCGTGCACGGAGGTGGCCCGCAGGTCACCCAGTACATGGAGCGCCTCTCCCTGGAGGTGCGTTTCGTAGACGGCCACCGCGTGACCGATGCCGCCACTATGGAGATCGCCAAGATGGTCCTGGTGGGTAAGGTCAACAAGGAGATCGTCTCGCTGATAAACGGCCACGGGACGCTCGCCGTTGGCCTCTCGGGCGAAGACGGCAATCTTCTGAAGGCGCGCAGGAGGATCCACGCCGGTCCGGGAGGTGAAGTCGACCTCGGTTTCGTAGGCGAGGTAGAGCAGGTGAATCCGGGCATACTCAATAACCTGGTACGCGATGAGTTCATCCCCGTGGTAGCGAGCATCGGCGTGGACGGAAGCGGACAGAGCTACAACATCAACGCCGACCTGGTGGCGGGAGCCCTGGCCGAGTCGCTGCAGGCGGACAAACTCATATACCTGACCGACGTGGACGGCCTGTACCGGGATTTTGAGGACAAGTCCAGCCTCATCCCGGAGCTGGGGGTGGCCGAAGCCGAAGAGCTGCTGGAGATGAGGGGTATGAGCAGCGGCATGCTCCCCAAGGTGCAGGGCTGCATCGACGCGTTGAGATCGGGGGTAAGAAGGGCCCATATCATCAACGGGACAGTCTACCATGCACTGCTCCTGGAATTGTACACGGACCAGGGTGTCGGTACCATGGTGCGCATGTAGGGGATAACACCGCACGGATAGCGATAGATGGCGAGGAGGAAGGCATGGATTACGATCTGGATAAGGCCAGAAAGCAGGAGCAGCTCTACCTGATCATGAACTACAGCCGCTTGCCGGTGCTTTTCACGCACGGTCATGGAACGCGTCTATGGGATGACAGCGGCAAGGAATACGTGGATTTTGTTTCGGGTCTCGGGCCCTGTGTCGCCGGTCACTGCCATGCGGAGATAATCGCCGCCGTGGCGCGGCAGGTATCACAGCTGATCCACGTCTCCAACCTCTACTATACCCGGCCGCAGGGTGAGCTCGCGGAGATGCTGGCCAAGTATACTTTCGCGGATAAGGCTTTTTTCTGCAACAGCGGAACGGAGGCGAACGAGGCGGCCATCAAGCTGGCACGCAAGTATATGCGGGAAGTAAAAGGCGAGGACCGCTACAAGGTGGTATCGGCCTTCAAGTCTTTTCACGGCCGGACCTATGGGTCTCTGGCGGCAACCGGTCAGCCGGCGAAGGCCGAGCCTTTCTGCCCCTTGCCAACCGGATTCGCGCACGTCCCGTTCAATGACCTCGCGGCTATGGAGGAGGCGGTCGACGAGACCACCTGCGCCGTCCTGCTCGAGCCCATACAGGGCGAGGGAGGCGTTTACGTGGCGGAGGATTCCTATCTCAAGGAGGTCGGAGAGATATGCCGCCGCAAAGGCGCCCTGTTCATCCTGGACGAAGTGCAGTCGGGGATGGGTCGCACGGGTGCCCTCTTTGCCCACGAGCATTACGGTGTGCTACCGGATGCGATGACGGTGGCAAAAGGCCTGGCTGGCGGGCTTCCCATAGGTGTTCTGCTGGCGAGCTCGGAGGCGGCAAAGGGATTCGCGCCCGGCGATCACGGCAGCACCTTTGGGGGCAATCCGGTAATATGCGCGGCGGCTCTGGCAGTGATGACCATACTGCAGGAGGAACAACTCATCGAGAACGCTGCACGCGTGGGCGCATACTTCAAGGACAGCCTGCTTCAGCTGCAGCGGAACACCGGGGCCATCTGCGAGGTCAGGGGAAAGGGGCTCATGCTGGCTGCGGAATTGCAAAAAGGCACGGCGAAAGACTTGGTGCTCTCCTGCCTGGAAGAGGGTTACGTGGTCAACAATATCGGAGACAACATCCTGCGCTTCCTCCCCCCGCTGTCCATATCTACGCGGGAGGTGGACGGTCTCGTCGAGCTCCTGGGCAGGTTGCTGGATGGGGAGGTTCGGGGAGATAAGGCGGAGGAGGTGTAGGGGCGTTGAACCTGAAGGGAAGGGATTTTTTAAGCATATCGGACCTAAACGGCGACGAGTTGTTCGGGGTGCTGGACGCCGCAGATGCGTTCAAGGTAGCGCTGCGGGAGCGGAGGACGGAGCGGAGCCTGGACGGGAAAGCCGTAGCGCTTATATTCCAGAAGCCATCCACGCGCACCAGGGTGTCCTTCGAGGCGGCCACATACCATCTCGCCGGCAGGCCCATCGTATTGAACGCCTCCGAGCTGCAGCTGGGCCGCGGGGAGACCATAGGAGATACCGGCAGGGTGCTCTCGCGCTATGTCCATGCCATCGCGCTGCGCACCTTTGGCCATGACGAGGTGGAGGAACTGGCAAAGGCGGCGGAGGTGCCGGTCATCAACGCGCTGAGCGACCTGGAGCACCCCTGCCAGGTACTTGCCGACCTCATGACCGTGAGGGAGCACAAAGGTGAGCTGAAGGGGCTGCGCCTGGCATACGTGGGAGACGGCAATAATGTGACCAACTCTCTCGCCCTTGGATGCGCACTCGCCGGGATGCAGTTCAGCGCGGGTTGTCCGGTGGGATACGAGCCCGACGCGGAGATTATCGCTTGCGCGCGCGGACTGGCGGGAGAGGACAGTATAAGGGTGGTGAACGATCCCCGGGAGGCTGTCGCGGGAGCCCAGGTGGTCTACACGGACGTATGGACTTCCATGGGCCAGAAGGAAGACAGCCGCAGGAAACGCGACCTGGAGGCTTTCCGCCTCGACGGTGAGCTTCTGGCCGCAGCCGATGCGGAGGCGATCGCGATGCATTGCCTGCCCGCCCACCGCGGAGAGGAGATAAGCAGCGAGGTCATGGACGGTCCCCGCGCGGTCATCTGGGACCAGGCGGAGAACAGGATGCACGCACAGGCTGCGCTGCTGCATCTCCTGATAGGTAACTGAACGGGAGGCATGCCGGTGGACAAGAGGCGGAGAAGGGATATCATCCGGGAGCTCATAGCTTCCCGTCCACCCTCCAGCCAGCAGGAGCTCGTAGACCAGCTTACGCGGAAGGGTATAAAGGCCGACCAGTCCACCGTATCCAGGGACCTCAGGGAGATGGGGGTAGTGCGCCTGCCGGGAAAGGACGGCAGGTCCGTTTACGGTTTCCCGGGAGAGCCTGCCGGGCCCGCTTCGCAAGACGAGCTGCGCCGACGGGTTCGGGATTTTATCATCGCTGTCGAAGCCAGCGGGAACATGGTCATCCTGCGTACGGCGCCGGGAAACGCGCAGGCGATGGCGGCCATACTCGACAGGGCGCAGCTTGACGAGGTAGCGGGAACGGTGGCCGGGGACGATACCATACTGGTGGTGGTACGCGAAGGATACGGGGCGAAAGATATGGAGAGGTGGTTCGAGGAGTTGGCGGAATAACGCGCATTTCGGGAGGAGAGTACGGAAAACGATATGATGTCGCGCATCGGATCGATGGGAGAGTGAGTATGAAAGAGAAGGTTATCCTGGCCTACAGCGGGGGGCTGGATACCTCGGTGGCCATCAAGTGGCTCGAGGAAAGGTACAACATGCAGGTTGTCGCACTGGCGGCCGATCTGGGACAGCCGGGGGACATGGAGGCCATACGACTCAAGGCGCTGCAGGTGGGTGCGGTGGATGCGGTGACCCTCGACCTGAAGGAGGAATTCGCGGAAGGATTCGTCCTGCCGGCCCTGCAGGCCAATGCGCTCTACGAGGGGAAATACCCCCTCGCTACCTCCCTTGCGCGTCCCCTGATCGCGGCGGCCATGGTCGAGGAGGCAAGGCGCCGGGGCGCTTCCGCCGTTGCCCACGGCTGCACCGGAAAGGGGAATGACCAGGTCAGGTTCGACCTGACCGCTATGGCGCTGGGACCGGACCTCAAGATAATCGCTCCCCTGCGGGAATGGAGCATGTCACGGGAGGACGAGATCGCGTACGCGCAGGAACACGGCATCCCGGTGCCGGTCACGGTGGAGAGCCCTTACTCCGTGGATGAGAACCTGTGGGGAAGGAGCTGCGAGGCGGGAGTGCTCGAAGACCCCATGGCCGAGCCGCGTGATGACGCCTACGAATGGACGGTAGCGCCGGAACGGGCGCCCGATGCACCTCTCTACCTGGAGATCGCCTTCTCCCGGGGCCGGCCAACCAGCCTTGACGGCGAGGAAATGGGGCTGGTGGAGCTCATTGCCAGGGTCAACGAGCTCGGCGGCGAGCACGGCGTCGGCCGCATTGACATGGTGGAGAACCGCCTGGTGGGGATAAAATCACGGGAGATCTACGAGGCTCCCGCCGCCACGATACTGATAGAAGCCCACGGGGCGCTGGAATCCCTTACCCTCACCAGGGAGACGATGCACTTCAAGCCGATCCTGGAGAACAAGTTCTCCGAGTTGGTATATTACGGTCTTTGGTACGATCCGCTGCGCACTGCCGTCATGGCAGCCATCGCATCCACCCAGGAAAAAGTGAGCGGAACGGTAAGGGTGAAACTGTATAAGGGCGCTTGCACGGTGGTGGGCAGGGAGTCGGAATTCTCTCTCTACGACTTTAAGCTGGCCACCTACGACCGCGCAGACGAGTTCAGCCACCGCTCCAGCGAAGGCTTTATAGAGCTCTGGGGTTTACCGCTCAAGGTATGGGGCATAAAACAGGGTGGCGGGGAATGAATAAAGACAGCGCGAAGGAGATTTGAGATGAAGTTATGGGGAGGAAGGTTCGAGAGAAAAACCGAGGAGCTCGTACACGCTTTCAGTTCCTCGCTTTCCTTCGACCGGCGGTTGGCCCCTTACGATGTCGCGGTGAGCCAGGCGCATGCCATGGCCCTGCAGGAATGCGGCGTGCTCTCGCAAGAGGAGGCGGAAAGCATATTGGCGGCATTGCAGCAGATAAAGGACGAGATAGAGAGCGGTTCCTTTGCATTCTCCGGCGACGAGGATATTCATACCGCGGTAGAGAGAAAACTGGTGGAAAGGCGCGGGGACAGCGGGGCGAAGATGAGAGCCGGACGAAGCCGTAATGACCAGGTAGCGGCGGACCTGCGGCTTTACGTCAAGGATGCGCTGAAGGGTATCGAGCAGCGCCTGATGTTCCTCATGGATACCTTGCTGCAGCAGGCCGACGAGCACCTGCAGACGCTGATGCCCGGTTTCACACACCTGCAGCCCGCGCAGCCCGTGCTTCTTGCCCATCATCTGCTCGCGTACTTCGAGATGTTCAAACGGGACCTGGAGAGGATCGCGGAGACGCTCCGCCGGCAGGATCGCTGCCCATTGGGGAGCGGCGCACTGGCCGGCGTTACCTTCCCTCTCGACCGGGAGATGATGGCCGAACAGCTCGGCTTCGGTACGGTGACCGCTAACTCGATGGACGCAGTATCCGATCGGGATTTCGCATGCGATACCCTCTATGCCTGCTGCATGATAGGGGTCCATCTCAGCCGGTTGGCAGAGGAGATAGTACTGTGGTCCACGCCGCAGTTTGGCTTCATCGAGCTGGACGAGGCATATACCACGGGTTCGTCGATCATGCCCCAGAAGGCCAACCCGGACGTCGCGGAGCTGGTCAGGGGCAAGACGGGACGCATATCGGGGCACATGGTCGCCATGGTGACCATGCTCAAGGGCCTCCCCCTGGCGTACAACCGGGACCTGCAGGAGGACAAGGAAGGGCTTTTCGATACTTGCGATCAACTCACCTCCATGCTCGAGATAACGGCGCGCTCGCTGGCGGCGGCAAGATTCGACGCCTCGCGCATGAGGGAAGCAGCGGAGGAGGGATTCGCCAACGCCACCGATCTGGCGGATTACCTGGTCCGTAAGGGTATGCCCTTCCTGGAGGCGCACAATGCAGCGGGGCGCCTGGTACGGCTGTGCCTGGAGCGCGGAGTCGGTCTCGAGGACCTTACCCTGCGGGAATATCGCGAAGTGCAGCCGTTGATAGACGAGGATGTTTACGGGCACATCTCCCTGGAAGCATGTATCGAGGCGAGAGACCTTCAGGGGGGCACGGCGCCCGCACGGGTGGAGAAGGCTCTTTCCACGGCGCGCGACTGGCTCGATGCCGCGCGCCGCCGCTCTTAGGCGTGGTTTGACCCACGGGGTGGAGATACGTATGGATGATGTCGACAGGCTTGCGGGGGCCTTCGAGGAGCTCGCCGAACTCTCCGAGATCAAGGGCGAGGTACGTTTCAAGGTAAACGCCTATCACCGCGCGGCGGAGGTTATAAAGTCCCTGGGAGAGGAGATCCTCGAGATCGAGGACGTCAAGGGATTGCGCAGGTACCCGGGGATAGGCGAGGGGATCGCCAAGAAGATCCTGGAGTTCAAGGAAACCGGAGGCATCGCAAAACTGGAGGAAATGAAAGTCGAAGTGCCCGTGGAGCTGATCTCCCTCCTCAAGATCCCCAACCTGGGCCCCAAGCGCGCCAAGCTTCTCTACGACGAACTGGGTATACGCACTATCGAAGAACTGCAGCATGCGGCGGAGGAGAACAGGCTCGCCGGTCTGCCCGGTCTCGGCCCCAAGGCCGAGCAGAACATCCTGGAGGGGATCGGACATCTGCAGACGACCTCGGGGCGTCTTCTCTTAAGCCAGGCGCACCGCATACAGCAGGAGATAATCGAGCTCCTGCTGGCGCGACTGCCCGGGCTCGATATCTCACCAGCCGGAAGTCTGCGCCGCATGAAGGAGACCATAGGCGATATAGATATCCTGGTCAGCTCGGAGCAGGCGGATGAGGTCATGCAGGCATTCACGAGCCTGCCGCTGGTGGAGAGGATACTGTTGCGTGGGGACACCAAGAGCTCCATCGCGACCAGGGAAGGTCTCCAGGTGGACCTGAGGGTGGTCAGGCCCGAGGAGTATGGCGCGGCACTGCAGTATTTTACGGGCTCCCAGGCCCACAACGTACGCGTGCGGGAGATAGCGAAGAAAGCGGGCAAGAAGATCAACGAATACGGCGTATTCCGGGTTTCGGACGACCGCCGGCTGGCGGGCAGGACGGAAGAGGAAGTGTACTCGTCCCTGGGGATGGCTTGCCCTGCGCCGGAGATAAGGGAGAACCGCGGCGAGGTGGAAGCCGCCTTGCGGGGCGAGCTGCCCGTCCTCCTGGAAGCGCAGGATATTATGGGCGACCTGCACGTACACAGCGATGCGAGCGACGGCACGGCCAGCCTGGAAGAGTTGAGAAAGGATGCCGAGGGGCTGGGATACGAATATCTCGCCGTGACGGACCATGCCGCCAACCTGCGCGTGGCCGGTGGTCTGGACCGTGATAGGCTCGCGGCCCAGGTCGAGGCGGTAAGGAAGTTGAACGGGAGGGGAGATTCGAGCGTGACCCTGCTCGCCGGAAGCGAGTTGAACATAGACAACGACGGCGGTCTCGATTACGACGAGGACGTGCTGTCCTTGCTGGATGTCGTCGTGGCCTCGGTGCATGCGGGCTTCAAACAGGAGCGCGAACAGCTAACCCGCCGTATCGTAAGCGCCATGCACAATCCCCACGTGAAGATAATCGCGCATCCCACGGGAAGGTTGATCGGACAGAGGCCCCCTTACGATATCGACCTGCGCGTCGTAATGCGTGAGGCGCGCGAGACCGGGACCGCCCTGGAGCTTAACGCGTTCCCCGACCGTCTTGATCTCAAAGACGAACACCTGATGGAAGCACGCGAACAGGGAGTGAAGATCGCGATCGGGACCGACGCCCACCGGCTCGAGCACCTCGGCTTCATGTTCTACGGCGTGGCGACAGCGCGGCGGGGATGGCTGGGGCGCGGCGATGTCCTGAACACCATGGCGGCTGAAGCTCTGCTCTCCTGGTTGTGGAAAGACCGCGTGAGGGGGTGACGCCCGCGAACGCGGGGATGGGTGAAAAGCTCGCGTTCTCTCTGCGTGGAAAACGGATGCCCGCGCGGCCGACCACCCCTTCTCGTGGAAGAACGAAGCTCATATAATATGGCTGGAACAGCTTGGTGGACGGACCGCGCTCCGGTAATGCCCGCGGCAGGGCGAAGCAGGCCGGAGAAAGAGGAAGGGGTGGATAATGGAGATAAGGCGGAACGAGATCATACCCCTGGGATATGGCAAATATTACCGTTCAGACAAGATCACCGGCCTGGAACCGATTGCGGACGACCGGGGACCCGCGCGGCGCACATACGTCTATGTCGAGGACCGGGAGGAACCCGTGGTGGCATCCCGCACCGAGGAAGCGATCATCAAGGACCTGGCCATCTCGCAGGAGGAATACGAGGCATCCCTGGCCATAGGGATGCTGGAGCGCATGATGCACGAGATGGAGAGGGTCGGCCCCATACTGCGCCGCAGCATACGCGAGGAGACGGGCCTCGATATAGACGACCTCATCCTGCGCATCAGGCGCGTGTTGTCACGGGAAGAAGAGGCGGAGGACTTCGACCAGGGGTCTCTGTTCGCGCCCTGAGCGTCGGGGTGGTGGACCTGCCCGTAGATGGCCGCCGAAGACAAGGAGGTTTGAATTGAAACTGGAGGATATCCTTAAACTGGCCGTACAGATGGGCGTAGAAAAAGACCCGCGCGGCAAAGAGGAGATCAAACGCCTGCTGGCATCGAACAAGGAGAAGTACGAAAAACTCCCGGAGAAGGAGAAGGACTATTTCGATAAGAGCAGCCTCGAGAACCCCTTCCCGGACTCGCGTATCCTGGTGGGAGACCCCAAAACCGAGGTGAAATCGGTGATGGTCGGCATAGACATGGAGGTACCCGAGGTGCTCCTGGCCGACCGCCTGCGCGAGAAAGGCAAGGCCATAGACCTTATCATCAGTCACCATCCCGAGGGGGTGGCCCTGGTCAACCTGGACAAGGTGATGGCGCTGCAGGCGGACGAGTGGTATCGCCACGGCGTGCCCATAAACATCGGCGAAGCCCTCATCGGCAAACGCATGCAGGAGATATACCGCGCTTTCCTGCCCCGCAACCACGAGCGTGCCCTGGACGCGGCCCGCGTCCTGGACATCCCCTTCATGTGCATGCATACCGTTGCCGATAACCAGGTCTATTCTTACCTCAGCGACTATTTCGCGCGCAAGAAGCCGCGCACGGTAGGAGAGGTCATCGACCGCCTGCTGGATATTCCTGAGTACCAGGCCGCTGCCCGCACGCAGTCCGGTCCGGTCGCCATCGTGGGAAACAAGGAAAACCGTGCGGGCAAGATAATGGTGGACATGACCGGAGGAACCGAGGGGCCCCAGGAGGTCCTGGCGAAGCTGGCGGACGCCGGCGTCGGGACCATAGTCGCCATGCATTACTCCGAGAAGCACAAGGAAGAGGCCGAGAAACAGAAGATCAACGTGATCATCGCAGGTCACATCGTATCCGATTCACTGGGCATGAACCTCATCCTGGACCGCCTGGAGGAGAAGGGCATAAGCATCCTGCCCGTTTCCGGGCTGGTACGCGTATCGCGGGCTCGCAAGAAGCAGGGAAAGGGCAGGAGCTGAGGCGCGGCACTTGACCAGAAGACGTATTGCAAGTTCTGCTTGAAAAAGAAGCTCGAATCATTTACAGGTAAATTGACACGCGGCGTCGGGGTAACGCGGTTTGCTGGGAGATAAAAGCGGAGGGAACGATGAGCGAAGGCTACCAGCTACTGGAACAGGGAGAACGCCTGTTGGCCGAGGACCGTGTGGATGAGGCGATCGAACGCTTCCGGCGTTTTTTAGACGACTATCCCGATGATATGGAGGGACAGTACCAGCTGGGCATCGCCCTTTACGAGAAAGGGGAACTCGAGGAGGCCCTGCTGCGTTTCGAGCGGGTCATGATGCTCGCGCCTGCGGACCCGAGGTCTTACGACGGAATTGCCCTGGTCATGATGGAAAAGGGCGAGTTCGGAGAGGCGGTAAGGTATTACGAACTGGCCCTGGACAAGGACCCCGAGAACGTGGACCTCATGAACGAACTGGGCATCGCCTACCACGAGCTGGGAGACGAGGATACGGCTTTGTCCATCTACGAGCGCACCATACAGCTGGAGCCGAATTTCGGATACCCGTACTACAACAAGGCCAGGCTGCTGGTGGGAAAGGGGCGCTACGAGGAAGCCATCCGTAATCTGGAGATCGCCATAAGCCTGTACAAAGGCGAGAGGGAGAAGCTGACCGACGTGCTCTTCGAGCTCGCGGGGGTATACGAGGACATTCTGGATGACGCGAAGGCGGTAGAGGTCTACAGCGAGATACTGATGTTGGAGCTGGATAACCTGGAGGCACTGGTAAGCCTGGGCTCCATACACCTGGACAACTGCGAGTACGAGAAGGCCGCCGCCTACTTCGACAGGGTCATCAAGCTGGACCCCCAGAACGACAGCGCCTATCTGGAGAAGGGTTATGCAATGGGCTGCATGGGTGACGTGGAGACGGAACTCGCGTACCTGGAAAAATGTCTCGCCATCAACCCGAACAACAAGTATGCATTGAGCAACAAGGGCGCCGCGCTCATGGAGCAGGGCAACTTCAAGGAAGCGGAGAAGTACTTCCAGCGCGCCCTGGAGGTGGACGAGCAATACTCCTGGCCGTACTACAACCTGGCCTGCATTTGCGCCCTGCGGGGAGACAAGGAGTCATGTATCTCGAATCTCAAGAGAGCACTGCAGCTTGACCCTGCGCTCAAGGAAGACGCCATGCGCGATATCTGCCTCGAAAAACTGCGACGCAGCGAAGCCTTCCGCAAGCTCCTGGAGGAAGGCAGCTCTTAGCGCGAACCGCGCAGCCCAAGGGACGGGTAGAATCCTTCGCAGGACCCCGCCGCCCATACTTTAAGGTTGCAACAAGCGTGCTGCCCGCAGAGATGACACCGGACTAAGCATCGTGGATTGCGGGATGGATTACGAGCCGGTGGTCTTGCCCACCGTGATGATTATCTGGGAACCCGGACCGGCCGAAGCGCCTCCGCCCGGGAACTGGCTTATCACTATCCCTACCTGCGAATCATCGCTGGGGCTGTAAACCACCTTGTAGGTGAAACCGGCGGCGGATATGGTCTCCTTGGCCGCGGTTTCACCCATACCTACCACGTTGGGAACGTTTGACTGGGGCGCAGACCCCTGACTGACGGTAATGGATACCGTAGAACCCACGTTCACGGAAGTGCCCGCGAGCGGTGACTGGTTGATGACGGTCCCCGCAGCGGCGGCACTGGAATAGGCGTAATTGACCGCAGGATTGAGGTTCGCACGGCGGATGATGGACGTGGCATTAGCCTCGTCCATCCCCGTGACCCCCGGTACGTTCACCTTCTGGGTCTGGTTGCTATGGATGGGGCACGTATCGGTAGGCTCCTCGCCGCGGCGGTATGATCTGCTCTCCGTATGGGGGCAGTAAGGCGTCGCCTTCATGCCGCTTTCGCTGCATATGGTCACGGTAACCCATTCGGATTCATCGTCTCTACCGGCGAATTCCGCCTCGGGGAAAGAGGAAGCCGGCACGTCCGCCAGGGCTTTCTCCATGAACTTTCTCCAGATCTGTGCGGGGAAGGTGCCGCCGAACACGGTGATGCCGTGCACGCTGCGCATGGGCACCCTGCCTTCGGGGTACCCGACCCATATCGCCGCTGAGAGGTCCGGGGTATATCCGCAGAACCAGGCGTCGGCATAGTCGTCGGTTGTCCCGGTCTTTCCCGCCTGGGGACGGTCGATGCGGGCCGCGCGCCCCGTACCGTACCTGACGGCGTCCTGCAGGATCGAGTTGACGACCGCGGCCACGTCCTCGCGCACGACCCGCTTACCCTTGGGGTTGTTCTCGAAGACGAGGTTGCCTTCGGCGTCGGTGACCTTCGTGACGCAGATGGGCGGGATGTAAACGCCGTTGTTTGCCAGTGTGGCGTATGCGCTGGCCATCTCCAGGGGGTTGACCTCACTGGTACCCAGGGCGATGGAAGGGTACGGGGGGATCTCGGATGTTATACCCATGGCATGGGCCATCTGTACGACCCTCTGTGGGCCTACGTCGCGTATTATACGGGCGTAAACAACGTTCACCGAGCGTACGGTGGCGTTATAGACGTTTATCGTACCGTAGCTCGAACCCTCGGCGTTGCCGACCTTCCACTTCGTCCCGTCGGCGAACTCCAGGGTGGTGGGCGAGGAGTCGTATGTCTTATAGGGAGAAATGCCGTTGCTTATGGCGGTAGTGAGCACGAATCCCTTGAAGGAGGAGCCGGGCTGGCGCCCGCCCTGGGCGGCGATGTTGTACTGGAGTTCACTGTAGTTCTTCCCTCCCACCATGGCCTTGATCTCGCCGCTGCGGGGGTCGACCGCGCAAAGGGCAGCGCTGGGGTCGCCTTCCCGGTCGAGGGTGGCGCTAATGGCCCCCTCGGCATATTCCTGCAAGGTGGGGTCGAGGGTGGTGTAGACGCGCAGGCCGCCGCGGAAGATGATATCGTCCGGCGAGAGATCGCCGAACCGCGCCCGCAGTTCGGGGTCGGCGGCGAAGACGTTATAGAGGTATTGCTTTACGTATTCCACGAAGTAGGGCGCTTTCGGACTGGGCGCCTCCTCGGGGATGGGCTGTACCGCTACCTCCTTGCTCTTCACCTCCGCAGCCTGGGCGCGGGTGATGTACCCGAGTTCCTCCATCTTGTCCAGGACGACGTTGCGGCGGGCGCGAGCCAGTTCGATGTTCAGGTAAGGTGAATAGTAATTCGGTATCCTGATTACGGCCGCGAGCAGCGCCGCCTCCTCGAGCGCGAGCTCCGAAGGCTGCTTGCCGAAGAATGTCTGCGAGGCAGTCTTCACGCCGTAGCAGCCCTGCCCGAAATAGACGTCGTTCAGGTACATCTCCAGGATCTTTTCCTTGGAGTACCTGCGCTCCAGTTGATTTGCCAGGCTGGCTTCCTCGACCTTCCTCCAGTAGGTCCTTTCCTTGCCGGTCAAGGTGTTCTTGACGTACTGCTGGGTGATGGTGGAGGCGCCCTGCACTACCTCTCCCTGCACCACGTTGGTCCAGAAAGCCCTTAGGATAGCCTCCCAGTCCACTCCTCCGTGGTTGTAAAAGCGCTCGTCTTCGATGGCGATTACCGCATTCTGAAGGTCGGGGCATATCTGGTCCAGGCTTATGTTCTCGCGGTTCTGCTCCCCGTGCAGCTCGGTGATGATGCTGCCGTCGGCGGCGATGACCTTGGAGGTCTGGTCCATCTGGTGCCTTCCCAGGTCCTCCAGGCGCGGCAGGCCTACGCCAATGTAGAACCATACGAAGAAACCCCCGGCCATCATGGCAAGGCAGAGAAAGGATATGAATACTATCCGTACGAATACGCGCATATATTACCTCACGCTGTGCTGTGCCAGCCTGTTCCTGCTACGATATTAACAGTTTATTTGACCTTTTCGAAAGGCGGATATGTTCCCTTGAACTGCAATTACCTTCGCCGCCAGCCCGCGTTTCACCTCTTGCCTCCGAGGGGTGGCCTTTTAGGAGCAGGCCCGGCTTTCGTATATCAATCACGAACGAGCAAGGCGACCCTCACGGCCACGAGGGACCTTTCTTTTTCTATCGGTTGATTTAATGAAAATATTTGATAGAATATTGAGCATTAGGGTTATTACTGATTCGTAAACGTACAGACTGAAGGCTGTTTGTCGTCTTTGCAGCATTACCTTTATGGGGCGAAAGGTAATTACGTCCGGCGGAGACTAGGGGGGAAGCTGAGAACCGCGGCTCACAAAGTGGTCACCAGAACCGCGGGGAGCTAATGGTGAAACCGGCCCGATCATATGTGTGGTCGGGCCTTCGCATTTATAAGTAGGGAGAGGGTGATCAAGGAGAAGCTATAGGGTTACATGGACAGGAAGAGGTGAGCCCATAAGGACGTAGTTTAGACATGGAGCGGGGGTGGCCGCCACCACCCCCTCAGGTACACGTAGAGCCCGGTCAGGCCTTATGCATACCCTATTTTCATTATAAACGGGGTTACCGGGGGAGTGGAAGGATGCAGATGCACTTTCGAGCCACATTCATCGTCAGCGGGTTGGGGGTGACCCGCGTGCCTCAGGACCGCGGGGCGCTGGAAGGCGTGCAATGAAGAAATCAAGACTGCTGATTCTTTTTATCCTTGCTACGCTTGTTGCATTCTCCCTGGTGTCTATCAGCAATGCGCAGCAGTCGCATATGACGGAAGCCAGGGAAAATTACGTTTCCATCGGATGTTGGAGCGCTCCCCCCAGGATAAGCTGGGCCTTCCCGGCATTCGGCATATCGGGTTGCAGCGCAGTCTTTTTTGTGCACGGCAGTGGTTTTCAGGATGGAGCCAGGGTCGAGCTCGTACGAGGAGATACAGCTATCGAAGCAAGCAAGACCTGGGTGATCTGCCCGTCCTGCATAAAATGCATATTTTCCCTGCACGGCGCCGCTCCCGGATGGTGGGACATCCGGGTGATAAACCCCGACGGCGGCAGCGCAACGCTTGAGCGAGGGTTCCTGGTAATCGGCTGTCCGCCGTGCAAGACGCACGAGGCTCCGGAAACCCCACAGGCAACTGTCCCGGAGAACGAGACGCCAGCTGATACCCCCGTCTCTCCGGATCCGGATAGACCCAAAGAGCGCCTGCATGAAGGAGATAGCGGTAGCTTGCCGGGATCGCAGATTCCCGACGGGCTGAATAACGATGGGATGGTTTCAGATGGCGAAGATGTACCCGATCCCCCGCGAATAAAGGAAAACGACAAGCTCGATTTCCAGCCACTTTCTGGCAGGGTGGGCGACTTCATGGACTACGTGATATCGGGAAGTACCTTCATGCCCAACATAGTGGTGGTCCTGCGTAAAGGCGACCGCGTTCTTATGTCCACAGGAGGGGTTGTCAGCGAGCGGGGCTTCGAGGGGTGCCTGCATCTCGGAGGCGTAAGCCCCGGCAAGTGGGAGATATCGCTGAGATATCCAGACGGGACCCTGATCCCGCTGAATATCGATTTCATTGTCCATAAAGAATAACTCGGCGTAGGGAGGTGGTGTTAGGGCTCGATTTGTTGAGATGCAAAACGGATCGAAGGCTTTCTGGAAAAGGAGGTGGTCGATAACCGGCTGATAGCGATCCATCCAACCGGCGAAAACTTCGATAGATGATGTTAAGGAGGGAAAAAGCGTGAAGAAGAAACTACTTATATCAACAGTTGTTCTTATGCTCACAGTCGCCATGGCAGTGGGCTTCACCACCGCACAACAGCAAAAGATGACTACTGTTCCTGCAAACTATGTAACGATTGGTGAAGTAGAAGTCACATGTGATCCTGCAAGCGGTCTCGTCGAAGTTGGTCCGATGGCAGCAGATGGCACGATATATTCTGACTCCGGAAAGTTAACATCAACGGGCAATATTAAACAGGACGTTTATGTTGGCCTTTGCGATGGGGACTCACAATATCCCGGAGATCTCGGAGATGCGGTATTGGTCAGGGTCAAAATTGGCGGAGACGTGGTTATCAGTTGGACTGTGGTTGATGACCTGTTCCAAGATTGGACAAAGATAATTTCTGAAATGACTCCCAGTGCCTCTAAAAATGTTGTAGTCGAGCTAAAGCTTGATCCGACTGTTGATTATGCAAGCGAAGGACTCATGGGTGTTACACATTGGTTCAAGGTGCTGCTCTTCGCAGTTAATGTTGGTGGTACGCCTCCAGTAGACCCGCCCGTTTCATGGTCGTGGTGGTGGCCCACTCCGCCTACTCCTTGATCCCGCTCTGTTCATAACGACAACACAAGCGATCGATAGAAAGGAAACCGGCCTCCGCGCGTGGAGGCCGGTTTTTATACCCGGCAAATTAAGTCTGTTCCGGAGAATTGATAGAAACACGAGCTTATTATTCCAGGCGGAAGAAACTGCTCAATCGCCACTCGGTTCCTGCTCCTCTTGCTCTTTACTGGTGGAGGGTTCCTTGATGATCTCCCAGATCAGGCTGACGATAAGCAGCCCGAATATGGTCATTATCAGGATGAATCCGATGCGCGTCCTGAGAAAGGCGACCGCGTATCCGAAATAGGGGATGGTAAGCGCTACTTTTCCTTCGATGTCCTCTTGGCTCACGATATACGGATCGACGTCATCGTTGGCTGCCCCCTTGGTAATAAAAACTCTGGAGCCTTCTTCTATCCTGACCTCCTCTATTCTGTGGGTGATGTATTCTTCGTTCGTGGCGATGTATGTGACGACATCGCCAGCCCTGTACTCACCTGAAGACCTGACGAAGACAAGGCTACCTGCATCTATCGTGGGTGACATGGAGCTGGAAGATACAGCGAAGGCCCGGATTCCGAGGTTGAACAGGGATAGCACCAGCAAGACGAGCAATATGCACACGACTGTGAAGAATGCCCAGAACAGTAAGTTTAGAGTTATTTTTGCCGGCGATTTCCTGACATGCGCCTTTTCTCCATTGGCTTTATCAGCTTCTTCGCCGTCCTCGCCAGGATTAGAGGTAGTGTCTCGGCTCACGATATCCTGTAGTGCTGTCCCTTGTTCTGTGTTCTCCGACATCGAGGGTTCTTTGGGGATTGGAATGGATGCCTCATCTTGCTCCGCGTGGTCATCAGCCTCAGAACTCTCGCTTTCCTCCGGTTCGGCTAACAATTCAGCGGCAATATAAGCGATAATGCTCCGCCCACCGGACCGGAGATGTTCCTCCCATTCCTCCCTATTGGCTCCACGGCGCTCGAGCCGGTACCTCAAAGCGTTCCTTATAGAGTCCTTACCCGGCATGATCAGCTTGTTGTATATGTACATTTCTTCGTCGCTCAGATCCGCGGGGCTCTTTTCCAGCACGTTTAGAACGCTGTCAGACACTGTCTTTCCGCGCTGAAGATAGTACTGATATAACTCTTGTGTGAAGAAGCCCATTTGTTCGGACATAAGCCCTCCAGGCATATAACGGCCAGCACAGCGTTTTTGTTTGC
>CAZGWK010000006.1:29883-87197 GCA_964529285.1 uncultured Actinomycetota bacterium | reverse complement strand
AGGCGGCACCCGGGCGGGATAAACCGTCCATCGGCCTTATTGCGGTGGTTGCGCAGGTGGATAGTGTTTTGGGGGAGAATCTGTTTTAGTATTGTGCGGGGGGTTGCCGCTTCTCACGGACGGTAGCGAGGGAGGAGATAGCATGGATGAGTGGGATGCCGTAGTGGTAGGAGCCGGCGTGGGTGGCCTCTCGGCGGCGGTGCTCCTGGCCCAGGTGGGAATGGAAACTCTCCTGATCGAAAAAGACGACAGGGTGGGCGGCCGGGCCATGTCGTTGAGAGGAGAGGAAGTCAGCGAAAAGGGCCCGGACTGGTACCGGAGACTCCTGGGGGGGCAGTACTGCTATCTGGCGGAAGCGGAGCCGTCGCTCGAGGATATCGCCGATGGGAACGTCCTCGACGGATACGTGCTGGACCTTGGTTATCATGGCGTAAGCGTCGCGGGAGAAGGTTATTTCGCTACGTTGCGGGACCTTATAGGTGGATATGGTTCCCGCCCCGCCGTCATCAAGCCCTTTCTTACCGGCTCCTGGATAGACGATCAGTTCTTCGATGAGCCACCCTTGAGTAACAGCACGGACATAGACGTTAAGATCAAGGCGGAATTGGACCGGCTGGATAAAAAGTTTCTGCAGTTCTTCGGTAACCTGCTCAAGCTCAGTCCCGAGGAAGCGGAGAAACTGGACCGGGTCTCCCTCCACGACCACCTTGTGGACATCGGTTTCGCGGAGAGCAGGATCCTTTATGACTATTTCCGCTGTATAGGGACTCTTATCACGACGATCAACAATCCTCACGATATCTCCATAGGTGATATCCTCCGCTACGCTTCACAGGTTCTCGTTCCCATGATCTTGCAGGGAGAGCCGGTTTACGTAGGCGGTTTCACCGAGAACGGGGTCATGGCATGGTCGCAGGCGGTGGCCGGCAGGTTCCTGGATTTCGGGGGAGAATTGCGCCTCGGTACCAGCTTGCGCACCATCGAGATGGAAGGGGACCGTATCTCCGGCGTCAGGGTGGAAGGAGGGGAGGGCGAGGAATTCATACCAACCCGCCGTGTGGTCTTCAACATACCCATACAGGAATTGTTCAGATTCATCGACGAGAGAGCCTTGCAACGCGCTTTCGTGACCAGGGTAAAGTCCCTGTACGGTTACGGCAGCCTGAGCCCTTATATGGGCCTCTCGGGTTTGCCGGTGCCTGATGAGCATGCGAAGCGGCTCATGAAGACCCCTTGTGTGGTGCCGCGCTCGCAGGGTTTCGACTGGGATGTTTACATGGCCTGGAATATCCAGTCATTCATCGAGCCGGGATGCGCTCCGGCGGGAAAACATCTCTTTACCGCATACCTGCCGCTTACGGAGAAAGAGTCCCGCGACCGCGAACTGGTGATGAAAGTTGTAAGAGCGGTCCCGGATTTCCTGGAGGGAATATATCCGGGGTTCAAGGATTGTATCGAATGGGAGCTCTACCCGGTATGCGTAAAGCTGGAGGGAGTGGCCAAGAGCGTGACCCAGGCGGGCAGTCTCAAGCCCGATGTAAAAGCCCCAGGCGTAGAAGGCCTGTACTTCGCGGGAGATACGGCGCGGGGTTACGGCGTAGCCATGGATTGCGCCTGCTCGAGCGGGATCCTCTGCGCTTCAGCCATAACCGGCCTCGACTACGGTGTGGATTAAGTAACGGGCTCGATGGAATGCATCGTGTAAGCGACAGTGGCACCCGAAGGGTGACACGGCACTGGGACGAATACGATCTATAGTAAGCCACTGGTGTGGCGGTATCCCAGCGAAAAAAAGGCGCCCCACGTAGGGGGCGCCTTCTGTTACGCTTCGGTTTTATAGCTCGGGCCCGCCCTTCAGACCCAGGATCTGGCGGGTCTCGTCGGGCGTGGCGGGCTCGCGATCGGCAAGTGCAACGATCTTTGCGGCCTTCTCGACCTGCTCGTACGAGCCCTTGGCGGGGACACCTTTGCTCACGGTTATGTTGTCCTCGAGCCCGACGCGTATATGGCCGCCCTCGACGGCTGCATGGAAAGCGCCGCGGAACTGAGCCGGCCCCACGCCGCAGGTGCTCCAGGTCGCATCGTCGGGGATAAGCTCCATGAAACGGTTGAAATTAGCAAGATCGAGCCAGCAACCACCCAGGACGCCCCATACGAACTGATAGTGCATGGGTTCCACGAATATGCCCTGGTGGCGCACAAAGAGGGTGTTATAGATACCGCCTACGTCATAGACCTCCAGCTCTGGCTTGGTGCCGGCTTCCTTCATCTCCTTGGCGTAATCGGTGAGCATCTGGAAGGTGTTGGTGAAGACGATCTCTCCGATTACGGTGTGCTGCTTCCAGTCGCCGAGCGCGAAGTTCATCGAGTTGGTGTTGAGAGAGGCCATCTCCGGCTTGAGCTGTTTCACGACGTTGATGCGTTCCTCGGGTGTCGCGCCGATGCCAATGGCCGTAGAGAGGTTGACGACAATGGGGCACTTTTCCTTGATCCCCTTAACGATAGCCCTCAGCACGTCTACGCTGGTTGTGGGAAATCCGGTTTCCGGATCGCGAGCGTGTATATGCACGATGGCGCATCCGGCGTTGTAGCACTTGTAAGCTTCCTCGACGAATTCTTCGGTCGTATAGGGCACGGCTTCATTCTGGGTTTTCATCGTCGCGGCTCCGGTTAAAGCCGCGGTGATGATGCATTTATCCGCGAGTGACATGGCAACACCTCCTGCTGATGCATGAAAAGACGTCGGACCTGACCGGTGTTTCACCCTTGCCGGAAGCGGGGAAACAAATCAATCCTAATACAGACCACGATCAAAAATCAATTTTATCCCGGGAGGACCCGTAACGGGCGGATTGCGGGGAGCAGGGGCTCTACACCGGACCCGTGGAGTCATGAAATACTGCAGGATGGTGAGTTACAGGGCAATAATTTGGACCTCATCCGCGCCAGGCCCTGGTCGGGGGTGAAAAGGGCGCTTGCTTTTGGTAATGTAAAGGTGTTCCACTGACCTGATGACATAGTCGCGACCCCGCGGGGTATCAAAGGGGATAGGAGGAGGAGAGAGATGGAGCAGGCAACTCCCGGCCAGATCAAGAAATATCTAAAACAGCTCAGACAGCGCGAGGAGCAGTTCCTGTATTATCTTGGACAACTGGCATTTCAAGCCGGCGAACAGGGCAAACTCGAGGATCCCGGTATGCTCGAGGCGTACGGTACCTTGAAGGATATCCGGGCACAGGTGGTGCAGTGGGAGGCTTCTCTTCAGCAGGTCAAAGCCGCCAGAGAGGCCGCCCAGAAGCCGCGCTGTGCCAATTGCGGTGAGCTGGTGAAAGGAGCGGCTTTCTGCCCGAACTGCGGCGCTCCCGTAACGGCACAACCTCCCGCGGCGCCATCCGCTCCGCTGCCGGCAGCGTCCACCGCAAAGCTGTGCAGCGCTTGTGGAGCCCCCCTGGATGACGATGCGGTGTTCTGCGGAAACTGTGGCGCGCAGGTGGCCGGCGTGACTGTCCCGGGTGCGGCCCAGGCTTCCGCATCGGGGGCCTTTGCCGCGCCGGCGCCGTCCGCTCCGGGGCCTGCCGCTCCACCGGCCGATTCTGGGCCGAAGAAAGTCGAAGCCGCAGTCCGCGAACCTGCACAAGCCCCGGTCGAGGAAGACATGCCCCCGGTGGAGGAAACCCTGGCATGCCCCAACTGCGGTACCCCGATTCCCGAGCGCGATATGCGCTTCTGCCCCGATTGCGGGGCTAAGGTGCGCGAATGATCCAGGTATACACGGGGGGCGGCAAGGGAAAGACCACCGCGGCTCTCGGCCAGGCCCTGCGGGCTATAGGGCACGGTATGAAGGTCTTCATGGTCCAGTTCATGAAGGGTCGGACCTACGGGGAGCTGTTGACCTGCGAGCGGTGCCTGCCCGAGTTGACCATCGTCATGTCCGGACGCGACGAGTTCGTTAAGAAGGGTGAGCCGGAGGAGATAGACCTGCGCATGGCAAGGGAAGGCTTCGATCTGGCCAGGAAGATCGTGGCGGAAGGCGAGTACCAGATGCTCATACTGGACGAGATAAACGTGGCCGTTGACTACGGGCTCCTGCCGCTCGAGGAAGTGCTGGATTTCCTGCGCTCCTGCCCGGGCGATATGGAGGTAGTATGCACGGGAAGGTACGCTGCTCCGGAAATCGTGGACATGGCCGACCTGGTCAGCGAGGTCCGCGAGGTAAAGCACCACTATCAGAAGGGTGTGGATATGAGAAAGGGTATCGAATACTAAGCCCTCGAGGTGGGATATGGAAGGAAAGAAACGATGGCTCGAAGATGAATACGGCCCTTCTTCCCTGCGCGATACGGATTTCACGACCGTCTCCGGCGAGCCCCTGGAGCCGCTGTACACGCCGCAGGATATAGCCGGCCTGGATTACGAGCGGGACCTGGGTTATCCCGGCCTTTATCCATACACCCGTGGAATACAGCCCACCATGTACCGTGGACGGCTGTGGACTATGCGCCAGTTCGCCGGTTTCGGCAGTGCCGAGGATACGAACCTGCGCTATAAATTCCTGCTGGAACAGGGCACGACCGGGCTCTCGGTCGCTTTTGACATGCCTACCATCATGGGCCGCGATTCCGAAGAACCCCGTTGCGAGGGCGAGGTGGGACGCTGCGGCGTAGCCATAGACTCGCTCGCCGACATGGAGGCCCTGTTCGACGGTATAGGGCTGCGGGATATCACCACCTCCATGACCATCAACGGCCCCGCATCGATACTCCTGGCCTATTACCTCTGCGTGGGGGAACAGCAGGGAGCTTCCTTCTCCGAGCTGGGAGGGACCATTCAGAACGATATCTTAAAGGAGTATATCGCCCAGAAATCGTGGATATTCCCGCCCCGCCCCTCCATGCGCATAATCACTGACGTACTGGCATTCTGCTCGCAGGAAGTACCCCGCTGGAACACCATTTCCATCTCCGGTTACCACATAAGGGAGGCTGGTTCCACGGCCCTGCAGGAGCTGGCCTTCACCCTGGCGGACGGTTTCGCATACGTGGAGGCGGGCATCGAGGCCGGACTCGACGTGGACGATTTCGCGCCGCGCCTCTCCTTCTTCTTAAACTCCCACGTCGACTTTTTCGAGGAGATCGCGAAATACCGCGCCGCCCGGCGCATATGGGCCCGCCACATGCGCGAGAAATACGGCGCCCGCGACCCACGCTCCTGGATGCTGCGCTTCCATACCCAGACGGCGGGATGTTCGCTCACCGCGCAGCAGCCCGAGAACAATATCGTAAGGACAGCTTTCCAGGCATTATCAGCCGTTCTGGGCGGCACCCAGAGCCTGCATACCAATTCCATGGACGAGACCCTGGCCCTGCCCACGGAAAAGTCGGTAGAGATAGCCCTGCGCACCCAGCAGCTCATCGCATACGAGTCCGGGGTCACCAACGTGATCGACCCCCTGGCAGGCTCCTATTTCGTGGAGGCCCTGACGGACCGCATGGAGGAGCAGGCGGAGGAATACTTCCGCAGGATAGATGAATTAGGCGGGGTGCTATCCGCCATCGACCAGGGCTTTTTCCAGCGCGAGATCGCCGACTCCGCCTACCGCTATCAGAGGGAGATCGAGAGGGGCGAGAAAGTAGTCGTTGGAGTGAACCGTTTCCAGAACGCGAGCGAGACCCTCTCCATCGACCTTTTGAGGATAGACCCTTGCATGGAGAAAAAGCAGCGCGAAAAGCTGGCGGCGCTGCGTTCCTCGCGTTCCTCCGCAGAGGTGGATGCGTGCCTGTCCGCCCTCGAAGAGGGGGCACGAGGAGATACCAACCTCATGCCATTGATCATATCCTGCGCTCGCGCTTACTGCACGGAGGGGGAGATCATCGGCACCCTGCGCAAGGTCTTCGGGGAATACAGGGAGACAGCCCTCTTCTGAGTGCGTGCCCGCACCCCCGGAAACGCCCGTTTGCCCTGTTTTTCGCGAGACGTGAGGGGAGCAAAAGGGCCGGGGTGCAGCCCCGGCCCATCGTGGCCAATACTCGCGCGGCTATTCCTTCAGCAGCTTCGCTTTCTGTTTCTCGAACTCCTCCTGGGTGATATCGCCTTTATCACGCAGCTGGGACAACTTATGCAGTTTGTCGGCCGCGTTGGCCGCTTTATCGTAGTCTCTTTCCTCCGCGTATGCCTTCTGTATCTCGATATCCGCCTTGGTTACGGGGCGGAAGATGAGATAGATCAATGGGCCAAAGAAAGGCAGAATGATGATCACGAATACCCACAGTGCCTTGACCCAGCCGTTCATATCCTCGCGGCGGAAAAGGTCCATGAGCACGAACACCCATATCATGACCAGCGGTATCCAGATAAGCAGGATAATAAAAACATCCCAGAAAGATATCCCGTCGGCTGACATCGCCGTTCCTCCTTCCTTCCAGCCCATGCTGGACTTTGGCCGTTCTTACCCTATTCGACATGAGTATTATTACCCATCCGCAGAGACATATCTACGGGGAAACAGACTTATTTCCAACTCTTACGCACGGGCGTTTACGGCGCAGGGGCTTTGCCGCGCCCCTCACGCAGGCTCCAGATGACCGCCGAGCCCTCCATCGCCCCCAGATGGTTGCTCACGCATGCGCATTTTACCTGAAAGAGAAGGAAGATGTTCTCGTCCCTGCGGTCCAGGGTTTCGAAATTTCCCTGGCCCTTGGCCACGATCAGGTCCGCGGCATGGAAATGTTCTCTAAAAAGCGCAGAGCTTATTTCTGGCTTGACTCCAGCCATGGCCAAGCCCGTGGTTATTACCTTACATACGTCATCGAGACCTACCGCCTCCGCATCTTCCAGCAGCGCGTCGTTTATGGCCGGCCCGCCTCTCACCGCAGCGGTTAGATCGAGGTGGGGGAATTCCTGGAGGATGACCTCGCAGAGCAATCGGTCTAGAGCTATTTCACCCGCGTTATCGCATATGAACAGAACTCGGGAGGCTTTCTGCAGATCCCGGCGCAGGAGGGCGCCGTGGTCTATGAATGGGTCGGACTCCAACACACGTGCCAGGTTCTCCTCGAGGTCTCCCGGCTCAGCCCGCGCTCCGAAATCGATAATATTGCCGGCAATAGCCGCGCGCAGGGCATAGAAAAAGGGATCCGCCTGGACCTGCGCCTCTTCCCGCAATCCGGGCAGGAGATCCAGTGCCTTACTGTTGCTCTTCCTCTTCAGCTCCAGGAAGGGGTCTTCAACTCCCGAAAGCTCCTTGATGTGGTCGTAGAAGACAGCAGCGGTCTCCGGGGGACTGAAAGATGGATCGATATCGCTGAGCATGGAAGCAGTAGAGCGCATGGCATGCCGTGCCGCTTCATTCGTGAGACCGCTCAGGCGCGCGGCCCTGAACGCCTGTCCCATCATGCATGGGTAACACTCCGCGTCCAGCCTCATGACGCGTCACTGCCAAAGCGTATATGGTCTCCAGCGGCCACATCCTTGAAGGAGGAGGGAAACTCGGCGCGAAAGGCATCCCGCATCTGCGTGCAGTGGCAGGGTCCCAGTAGTCGTGCTTCTCCCAGGGATGAGAAGGGGGGTGAGTCGTGAAAGCCGCCGACCACTCCAAAAGGGGCCCCTTTCCTGCAGGCTACATCCCATATCCTCTCCAGACCGGGATGGGCACACCCCACCAGCAAAAGGGTTCCAGAGGAGGTTTCCGCCAGGAGCGACTGCTCTTTGAGCCCCCCCGCCGAGAGGCGTATGGCGGCGAGGTCCCCATCCAGGGGTTGCAGCTCCTTCCCGCCCGTGCCGGCCAGCGGCGTACCCGCCTGGGGCATGCTGTCGCAGAGTATGATCTCCCCCGTGAAGCCAGCGTCCTGCAGGCCTCGCAGTCCACCGGAATGGTCGGCATGGGAATGGGACAGGAAGAAAATATCGATATGCGCGGGGTTTTTACCGAACAGGGCAAGGTTATGCAAGAGGTCATCCCCGCTGGGCCCCGCATCGAAGAGCAGGTTGGTATCGCCTTCCAGGAGCAATGAAAGCCCCCAGCAGGAGCGGAAACCCTCCCGGGCTCGGTTATCGAGCACGACGTAGAGCGAAGAAAAAGGCATGTCACCTCCTTGCGCATGCAAAGCTGTGCCTCGATCGGGCTTTTCAACGATAGCATAAAACGAACCCGACCAGGTCGGGAACTCCCCCTCGAGGTATTCGACTTTACGAACGGGCACCCGGTAAGCCGCATGGGGTTTCTGCGCAGGGGGAGCGGAGTACGCGGGCAGCGCACGGCCTTTGCGGCTTTCGGCAATTAATATATACTTGTGAAGGTTCATTGGTCCGACCATGAACTCTAAATCGAAACCAGGAGAGACGATGGACCTCGAAAAACGCCGCATTCTCATCGCCAAGCCCGGCCTGGACGGGCATGACCGCGGTGCCAGAGTCGTAGCCCGAGGTCTTGCGGAAGCGGGCTTCGAGGTAGTGTATACCGGGCTTCACCAGACACCCGAGCAGATTGCGGAAGCGGCTCTGCAGGAGGATGTCGATGCCGTAGGCCTTTCCATACTCTCGGGAGCCCATATGACCCTCTTTCCCAAGGTAATGGAGCTACTCGATGAAAGGGGAGGAGGAGAGACAATGGTCTTCGGGGGTGGCATTATTCCGGAGGAGGACGCCGAGGAACTCAAGCGCATGGGTGTGGCGGCAATTTTTACCCCCGGCACCACCATCGCAGAGATCGCGGCATTCCTGGAGGAGAAGTTAAGTTGAATGGGGTCGTATCTTCGCTCTTCGGTTTTGTACGGCAGAAACCATCTTCGTGCAATTCTTGCGGGAAGATCGAAGAGAGAAGATACGACCCCAGCTTGAAAGACGCGAAAAATATCTAATATAATATGATGGCCCGTGCCGGAGACGCCCTGTATATCCACGGGCAGACCCCGGCATTACAGATAGAGTAAGGTAAGCTATATTGGACGAAAAAAGGAACGGAGCGGGGTAAATCATGTGCGCTGAAGAACTTGATTTCGTCGAAAAGTACGACCTCCTCGGATGCATCCAGTGTGGAAGGTGCACGGGTGGTTGCCCTGTCGCCCTGAGGACCGATCTCAGGGTAAGGTGTTTCATGAGCGACACCATGAACGAGGAGCGCCTGGAGGAGATATCGGAGAAACCAGAGATCTGGGATTGCACTACCTGTTACACCTGTGCGGCCCGCTGCCCCAAGGGACTGGAGCCGCTGGAGGTGCTCATCGGCCTGCGCAGCCTGCAGATCGAGGAGGGCAAGGTACAGCCGACCGTGCGCGATGCCCTGGAGTCCATCTTCAAAGATGGGAACCCCTGGGGTTCGCCGCGCGCCAAGCGGCTGGACTGGGCTTCCGACCTGGACGTGCGGATCCTGGAGCCGGAAGCCGAAGAGACCACCGACGTGCTGCTGTTCATATGCTGCACGGACGCATACGATCCCCGGGTCATGAAGGCGGCCCAGGCGCTGGTCAAGGTGCTCAATGCCGCCGGAGCGGACTTCGGCCTCATCGGGGAAGAAGAGAGCTGCTGCGGCAGCGAGGTACGCAGGCTGGGCGAGGAAGGCCTCTTCGAGATGTGCGACGAGGAAAACGTGGAGCTGCTCAACTCCTTTAACGTCAACCGCATCGTCACCATCAGCCCGCATTGCTACAACACACTGAAAAAGGAGTACCACGGGCTGAAACATCCGGTTCTCCACTATACAGAGTTCATCGCGGAGCTTCTCGAAGACGGAAAGTTGGAGCTGCCCAATAAAGTCGCGAAAGTTGTCACCTACCACGACCCCTGTTTCCTGGGAAAGCAGAACGATATCTACGACGAACCTAGATACATCATCACACGTATCCCGGGAGTGGATTTCCGCGAGTTCGACCGCTGCCGCGAACGCAGCCTGTGCTGCGAGGGCGGCGGGGGCAAGATGTGGGTGGAAAGCGAGTCCAAGCAGGAACGGCTCGCCGAGGTCAGGGTGGAGGACGCCAAAGAGATGGGAGCCGAGGTCATCGCGGTGGCGTGTCCCTTCTGCCTGCTGACACTGGAGGACGCCACCAAGGTCAAGGGAGTCGACGAGGAGATGCAGGTGATGGACATCCTCGAGCTCCTGGCTGAGGCTTTGTAGATAGATCGACCGAGAGCGCTGTTATATCGGGACATGGATGAGCGAGGGAAGAGGTGAAATGCGTATGAACATGGTGGTATGCGTGAAGAGGGTCCCGGACACATCGGAGTCCGAGGTCCACATCGATGCCTCCGGAAAGGATATCGACAGGAGCAGATTATCCTTTGGGATCAACGAGTGCGATAACTACGCGGTAGAGGAGGCCATCCAGATAAAGGAGCGCCTCGAGGGTACGGTAACCGTGATCAGCTTGGGCGACAAGGACAGCGATGAGGTCATCCGCATGGCCCTTGCCAAGGGCGGAGACGACGCTATGCGCCTGGAGGACGAGGCCTTCAAGGGCGGAGACGCCCTGGCCATCGCGAAAGCCCTGTCCGCAGCCATCAAGGACCTGGAGTACGACATCGTCTTTGCGGGAGCCCTCACGGACGATGACGGCTATGCCGCGGTACCCGTAGCCCTGGCGGAGCTCCTCGGGGTGCCCCACGCTACGTACGTCAAGAGCATAGAGATTCTCGAGCCCGGCAAGAAGGCTAAGGTCGGAAGGGAGCTGGAAGGCGGCCTCATGGAGTTCCTGGAGATAGACATGCCCTGCGTGCTGGGCATTCAGACCGGCATCAACGAACCTCGCTACGCTTCTTTCAAGGGCATCAAGCAGGCGGCCAAGAAGGAGATCGTCCTGAAGTCGGCAGCCGACCTGGGACTGGATACATCCGAGGTGGGAGAAGCAGGATCCTGGGCAGTGCTGGAACAGTTCACGCCGCCGGTGGTAGGCGAGATGGCCGAGATGCTGGAGGGCGAACCGGACGAGACCGCGGCGAAGTTGGCCGCCATCTTGAAGGAGAAGGGGCTGGTATAAATGAAAGACATCTTCGTACTCATGGAGCACCGGCGCGGCGAGATGCGGGACGTCTCGGTGGAGATGCTCTCGGGTGCCGGAAAGCTGGGCGGAACGGTGGTAGCCGTACTGCTTGGCAAGGACGTTGACGCCTTCGCGGAGAAGGCAGCCGGTTATGCGGACAAGGTCCTCTACGTCAACGACGCCATGTTCGAGAACTACAACTCGGAGCTGTACCAGAAAGCCCTCGCGGCGCTCATCAAGGAGCATGGCCCCGGCGTGGTGCTCATGGGCAATACCGCCCAGGGTGTCGACCTTGCCCCGGCGCTTGCCGTCGAGCTCGCAGCCCCCCTGGTAACCGACGTAACCGCCCTGGAGATGGACGGCGACAAGCCCAAGCCGACGCGCCAGTTCTACAACGGAAAGCTGGATGCGCACCTCGACATGAAGGACGCTGGCGTATACCTCCTGACCATCCGCGAGGCGACCTTTCCCGCCGACGAGCCGTCCAAGTCCGGCGAGGTCCTCAAGGTGGACAACCCGGTTGCGGAGGAAGTCGCTTACCGCAAATTCGTCGAGTACGTAGAGCCCGAGGTGGGCGAGGTGGATATCACGCAGTCAAGCCTCCTCGTAGGCGTCGGGCGCGGGATACGCGAGGACAAGAACATGCCCGTGTTGGAGGAACTCGCCCAGGCCATGGGAGCGGACCTGGCCGCCTCGCGCGCGGTCGTGGATGCCGGCTGGCTGCCCTCGGACCGCCAGGTGGGCATCTCCGGCAAGACGGTCAAGCCCAAGCTCTATCTCGCGGTGGGTATCTCGGGAGCATTCCAGCACGTGACCGGCATGAAGGGGGCCGAGGTCATCGTGGCCATCAACAAGGACCCGGACGCCCCCATATTCGGGATCGCCGATTACGGCATAGTGGACGATCTCTTCAAGGTAGTCCCCAAGCTGGTGGAGAAGGTAAAGGAGCTCAAGGGCGCTTAAGCGTTGTCATTGAGCCCGGACTCCTCTGGTTGCCATAATGAAATTGCAGGATAATCAACCTTTTGCGAAAGGCACTAGGAGGAAGAAAGACATATGAACGGTAAACCAATGATCGGGGTCTATGTCTGCCATTGCGGATCGAACATCGCCAGCATCGTGGACGTGGAGGAGGTCGCGAACTTCGCCGAGACCCTCCCGGACGTAGAGCTTGCACGCAACTATTCCTATATGTGTTCGGACCCCGGGCAGGCGCTGATCGTCGATGACATCGAAAAGCAGGGTTTGAATCGCGTGGTGGTGGCTTCCTGCTCCCCCCGCATGCACGAGCCCACATTCCGCAAGACCTTGCAGTCGGGCGGACTCAACCCCTACTTCCTGGAGATGGCGAATATCCGGGAGCAGTGCTCCTGGGTGCACGAGGACCCCATAGCAGCTACCGAGAAAGCGAAGCGTATAGTGGAAGCGGCGGTGGTCAAGGCGCGCCGCCTGGAGCCACTGGACGCGAAAGAGGTTGACGTAGAGCCTTCGTGCCTGATCATCGGTGCCGGGATCGCGGGCATCCAGGCCGCCCTGGATATCGCGGACGCGGGGTTCAAGGTGTACCTGGTGGAGAAGAGCCCCTCGGTGGGAGGGCACATGATCCAGCTGGACAAGACTTTCCCCACCCTGGACTGCTCGGCGTGTATCCTCACCCCCAAGATGGTGGACGTTGCCAACCACCCCAACATCGAGCTCATGACCTACTCACAGGTGGAGGAGATCGGCGGCTATATCGGCAACTTCGACATCAAGGTGCGCAAGAAATCCCGCTATATTGATATGGATAAATGCACCGGCTGCGGAGACTGTGCCGAGGCCTGCCGCATGGCGGGGCGTTTCCCCAACGAGTTCGACGAAGGTATAGGGATGAGGGGCGCCGTTTACCTCCCCTTCCCCCAGGCGGTTCCGGCCAAGTATACCATCGACAAGGACAGCTGCCTGATGCTGACCAAGGGCAAGTGCGGCGAGTCGCCGAAGTGCGTTGACGCCTGCCAGGCTGGAGCGATCAATTTCGACCTGGAGGACGAGGTAGTGGAGTTCAAGGTGGGCACGATCATCGTGGCCACGGGTTACGATGTCTTCGACGCCAGGCTGAAGCCGGAATATGCCTACGGAGTATACGATAACGTGCTCACCGCCCTTGAATTCGAGCGCCTCGTGAACGCTTCCGGCCCCACCAGTGGAAAGATCACCATGCTGGAGCGGGGCAAGAAGAAGAAGAAAAAGAAAGAAGGCGAGGAGGAAGAGGCGCCGCGCGTGCCCGAGAGCGTAACCTTCATCCAGTGCGTGGGCTCCCGCGACAAGAGCGTGGGGAAAGAATACTGCTCCCGCGTGTGCTGCATGTACACGGCCAAGCTGGCCCACCTGGTCAGGGATAAGCTCCCCGACTGCGAGGTGACCATCTTCTACATGGACGTGCGCGCCTTCGGCAAGGGATTCGAGGAGTTCTACGACCGGGTTCGGCGGGAGGGCGTCAAGTACATCCGCGGCAACCCTTCCGAGATCTACAGGAAGGGCGACAAGCTCATCGTAAGGGCCGAGGATACACTGACCTCGACGCCGCTGGAGCACGAGACGGACATGGTGGTCCTCTCCGTGGGCCTGGTGCCGCGCTTCGACAACCGCGAGATCATCGACCTGCTCAAGCTGTCGCAGACGTCGGACCTCTTCTACATGGAGGCGCATCCCAAGCTGAGGCCCGTGGACACCGCCTCGGACGGCGTCTACCTCGCCGGGGTATGCCAGGGTCCCAAGGATATCCCCGATGCCGTGGCCCAGGCAAAGGGCGCGGCCTCTGCCGCCATGATCCCCATGGCCTCGGGCAAGGTCAAGGTGGAGGCACAGACCTCCTACGTCAACGAGGATACCTGCCGCGGCTGCGGCTTCTGCGTGGAGCTCTGCCCCTACAGCGCCATCGAGTTAGAAGAGGTCAACCGCATGGGCTGGCCGGTGAAAGTGGCGCGGGTGAACGAGGCCCTGTGTAAGGGATGCGGCGCATGCGCCGCTGCCTGCCTCTCCGGCTCCATACAGCAGCGCTCCTTCAAGGATTTGCAGCTTCTACCGCAGATAAAGGCCTTGGGGGTGATGTAGAAAATGGCGGAGAACAACGGCGATTTCGAGCCGGATATCGTGGCTTTCCTGTGCAACTGGTGCTCCTATGCAGGAGCGGATCTGGCGGGTACCTCGCGCGTGCATTACCCGTCAAACGTGCGGGTGATCAGGGTCATGTGCTCGGGCAGGGTCAACCCTCTCTTCGTGATGAACGCCCTGCAACAAGGGGCTGACGGTGTGATCGTTGCTGGATGTCACCCCGGCGACTGCCATTATATGAGCGGCAACTACTACGCCAGGCGGCGCTTCAACCTGATGCGCAACTTTCTCGAGTACCTGGGAGTGGAACCCGAGAGGGTGCGCATGAGCTGGGTATCGGCTTCCGAGGGGACTAAATGGAAGGAAGTCGTAGAGGAAGTCACCGAAGACATCAAGAAAATCGGGCCCATGGATAAGTTCAAACGGAGGCAGTTAAATTGGTAGACGTTAACAAACTCAGAGAGATAGCCAGAGAGGTGATCTCCCGGGAGGACGTGAGGGAGCTCATCGGGTACCGTCCCGGCACCTACGGCTTCCGTGCCCGTCCCGCCTTCATTATGGGTCCTGATGAGGCAGACGAGCTCATCTTCACCCCGGCCTGCGTGAATAACCTCGCCAGCTACATCGTTCTGGAGGAAAAGCTGCCGGTCAAACGCGGGGAGGAACCCGACATGCGCAAGGTCGCCTTGATGGTCAAGGGTTGTGACTCGCGCGCACTGGTGCAGCAGATGGAGGAGAAGGCATACGACAGGGACCGTATCCTGGTGCTGGGAATCCCCTGCACCGGCGTGGTCGACATGGCCAAGGTGGAAGAGCGTTTTCCAAACGTCCTCGAGCGTGGTGAGATCACCCTGGAGGAGGACAAGTTCGTGCTGTCTTTCAACGGGACGAAAGAGGAAGTCGCAAAGGAAGAGCTGCTCGCGGATAAATGCAAGCGCTGCCGCTACCCCACGCCCCTTGTATACGACGAGCTGCTGGACGCGGAGGTGGAGCGCTTTGCCGAAGACGATTACTCGGACGTAGACGAGCTGGAGAAACGCGAATCCGAGGATAAGTGGGCGTACTGGGAGGAGAAGTTCTCCCGCTGCATACGCTGCTACTCGTGCCGCAACGTATGCCCCATGTGCTACTGCGAGGACTGCGTGCTGGACCGCCTGCAGCCCCAGTGGATGCGCCGCAGCGTGGATGTAAGCGAGAACACGGCCTACCATATCGCGCGGGCCTACCATCTTGCCGGCCGCTGCATCCAGTGCGGTGAGTGCCAGCGGGTCTGCCCGGTGGACATCCCGCTCATGGAGCTGAACCGCAAGTTCTACAAGGATGTGGAGGAGCTCTATGACTACGAGCCGGGTACGAACGTCGAGAATCCGCCCCTTCTCTCTACCTTCAAGGTAGAAGACCAAGAAGACTTTATAAAGTAAGAGGTGGGTGCAATGGCAGTAAAAAAATTAAGCAAGGACAAGGTCGAGGAAGTTCTGAAAGAGCTCTCCAAGTTCCGCCTCATCGCGCCCGCCATGTCGGACGAGGTGGTTATATTCAAGCAGATCGACGACCCCGCGGAGGCATACCTGGATTACGGGAACTCAACCGTCCCCCCCAAGGAGTTCGCCTTCCCCCAGACGGAGACGCTGTTCCGCTTCCAGGTGGGGAATCCCGGGCTCGCGGAGAAAAACGTGGAGGAGGAGGGTACGACGGTCATCTTCGGCCTGCGCCCCTGCGATGCCAGGGCGATGACCATCGTGGACAGGCTCTTCTCCTGGGACTACGACGATCCCTACTATCTGAAGCGCAGGGATTTGACCACCCTGGTGGGGATGGCGTGCATCGAGCCCCCGTCGGTCAACTGTTTCTGCACCTCCGTAGGGGGCAGCCCCTTCGGTGTGGAGGGGCTCGATATGCTCCTCACGGATATGGGCGACTACTACCTGGTGCAGGCGCTTACGGACAAGGGAAAGAAGCTGGAGGAGATGCTTTCCTCGCAACTCGAGGAGGCCCCCGCGGACGATGAGAAGAAGGTAAAGGAGATGGCCCTGGAATCCGAGGGCAAGATACGGCGCTCCATCGATACCGACGGTGTCCCCGAGAAGCTTCCGGGAATCTGGGAGAACGAGCTGTGGGGAAGGGTATCCGCCTCCTGCCTCGGGTGCGGAATCTGTACCTTCCTCTGCCCCACCTGCCACTGCTTTGACATCCAGGACGAGGTGGAGGAGACGGGCGAAGGCCGGCGCTGCCGCATGTGGGATTCGTGCATGTTCGAGGAGTACACCGTGCATGCGTCCGGGCACAACCCCCGGCCGACGCGCAAGGAAAGGACGCGCAACCGTATCAATCACAAATACTCCTACTATCCGGAGCGCTTCGACGTTATAGCATGTGTCGGCTGCGGCCGCTGCATCAACCTCTGCCCGGTGAACATCGACATTCTTGACGTACTCGATCAGGTGGTGGATGCATGATGAAGAACCCGTATATTCCTTACGAGGTAAGAATACTCGACGCCTGGTACGAAGCGCCGGGAGACCGCTGCATAAAGACCTTCAAGGTCACCTTCGCTGACGAAAAGATATGGGACACCTGGAGCCACCTGCCGGGCCAGTGCGCCATGGTGGGCATCCCCGGCGTGGGCGAGTCCATGTTCTGCATATCCTCTTCACCCACGGAGGAGGGGTACCTGCGCTTCAGCATAATGAAGGCAGGCAAAAACACCTCCGCCCTGCACGAACTTGAGGCGGGAGATTCCTTCTTCATACGCGGCCCCCTGGGAAACAGCTTCCCACTGGAGGAATGGAAGGGCAAGAACGTGGTGACCATCGGCGGCGGTATAGGGCAGGCGCCCCTGCGACCCGTTATCCAGTGGATCCGCGACAACCGCTCCGATTACGGCGAGCTGGAACTCGTCTACGGGGCGCGTACCTCGGCCGACCACTGCTTCAAGGGGGAGTTCGAGGAGATCGACCAGGCCGACGACTGCGCATGCCACCTCTCCATCGATGTGGAGGAGGAGGAGTGGCCCCACTTCGTGGGCTTCGTTCCCAGCCTGCTCATGGAGGTGGCGCCCGAGCCCGACAACACTATCGCTGTTACCTGCGGTCCGCCGGTGATGATCAACTTCGTGCTCAAGAACCTGGAGGAGTTGGGCTTCACCCCCGACCAGGTATACACGACCCTGGAGAACCGCATGAAGTGCGGCATCGGCAAGTGCGGTCGCTGCAACGTCGGTCATCTCTACGTATGCAAGGACGGCCCGGTGTTTTCCTACGCTCAGCTGAAGGAGATACCGGAAGCGTTTGCGTAAGGTTCTTTAAATAAGGGGCCGGCCGAGGCCGGCCCCTCTTAGCGTTGGTCTGCAGTCCCCTTACCTCGAGGTTGGTCTGAGGTAATGGGGAATGGGAGTCAGGTCTTGGACTTTCGCCCCGTACCTTTGTGGAAGGATGGGGAGGGGGCGAGGCGAAACTCAAGACCGGACCCCAAACGGGCGTAAGCTCTTTAATGTAAATCATTTCAATTATCGGCGCTTTGTGGTAAAAAACCGCTAGACCGTTATCCTCTCCGCGTTTCTTCGTTATTATATGGGAAATGCGGGAAGGATAATGGCGGGAACGCGCTGAAAACAGCGCCAGGAGGAGAAGCCAGGATGATATTCAGGATGCAGACGTGGCGGGTAGTCCGCCAGATGCTGCTCGCCGTAGTTGTCATCTTGCTTGCCGTATTGATAATGATTGGCCTTGCCTTCGTAGGGCTTGATATCGCCTATGCAGGGCATGTTTTTAAGGGCGTTTCGGTAGAAGGCGTATATATAGGCAGCATGAGCCGCGAGGAGGCCATAGAGAAGCTCCGCGACAGGCTGGACCTGGAAACTCTCAACAGCGACCTGTTGCTGGTATTCGACGGTCACACCTGGCCCCTGCCGCTCTACGAGATAGACGCCTACGTAGATATAGAAGCGACGGTGGACAAGGCATTGCAGGCGGGGCGCGATGTCCCTTTTTACGAACGTTGGGCCAGCCGCGCTATCTTCCGTGGACTCGACCGCGACGTCGATCTGATCATATATTATGATCACCAGAAGCTGGACTCTTTCCTGAAAACCCTGGAATCCATAATAAACCGCGAGCCGATGAACGCGGAGATCAAACTCCAAGGGCGCAACCTCGTATACCAGAGATCTCAGCAGGGCTGGAGGTTGGATTCCGAGCAGGCCCACCTGAGTATACTCTCCGCACTGCCCGGCGAGGAACGCATAGCGGAGATCCAAATCGAGGTGACACCCCCTGAGGTCTCCGACGAACAGTTGGGAAAAGTGATTACCGTGGATAAATCCAGCTATACCCTGACGCTCTACAACAACATGGAGATAGAGAAGCAGTATCCCGTGGCCGTGGGCATGTCATCATGGCCCACGCCGAGCGGTACCTACAAGGTTACCGTTATGCAGAGGAACCCCACCTGGGTGAATCCCGGCACGTCCTGGGCGACTACAATGCCCCCCTATATCCCCGCCGGGTCGGGCAACCCCCTGGGAACGCGGGCCATCGGCACCAGCGCTTCGGGGGTATTCATCCATGGCACTTACAGTTCGTATTCTATAGGCACCTCTGCATCTCACGGGTGTATCCGCATGTACATAAGGGACTCGGAAGATCTGTTCGAGAGGGTTTCGGTGGGGTTACCCGTGCTCATCTATTGAGGGTGGGGATCGGGCTGGCGGCAGTATGTTCGGATTGCGGGAGCCGGGGTTAACGAGCAGAACATTGGCAGGTGACCATGAGGAGAGCCTCAACCTCGTTTGTGATGTTGTTAGCATCAGCCTTGATCCTATGTTCGTGTCCCCCCATGGCTATGCATCATTGAGATGAGAATAGCGGCATGCAAAGGAGGGAAGACCATGAGGAAGGCGTTCCTGGCATTGTTGCTCGCGTCCGCTTTGGCGTTAACGGTCCCGGCGGCGGCTTTTGCGGCAGGTGGCGCACCGAGGCACATACATGAGGATCCGCAGGGTCTCAGCGTATTGGAACGACCGCAGGATGCCGGAAAGAGGATCGCGCTTACATGGGAACCGGTTGAGAACGCCTTCGGGTACAATGTCTACCGTTCCGACACTGAGCATGGACCCCTCTATCATATTGGAGGCAAGGCGGCGGACTCCATGCTGGTTTACCCGGTTTTTCTCGACGATGAGGTAGAGCCCGGGAGAGGGTATTACTATGCGGTGGCCGCTGTGGACGCCGATCTCGCGGAGGGTCCCTTATCCGGCCGTGTATATGCAAGGCTGGGAAACGCCGCAACGGCGGCGGGAGGACTCAAGAAGATAGTCTGTTCCCTGAGCGACCAGCGTCTCTACTTCTTCGAGGGAGACCAACTCGTGAACGTCACGCGCTGTTCCACGGGGCTCAACAACCGCACGCCCACGGGTAATTTCCGCATCCTGGGGCACTACGGTACCAACGTGGGCCTCGGGGGGGCCGTATGCGATTACTGGATGTCCTTTACGTCGGCTCACGGCATGCACGCCTGGCCGCGCGGTTCGCGCAGTTACGAGACGGGGCTGGGAGCCCCAGCTTCCCACGGCTGCATACGGCAGCACCCCATGGAGGCTTACTGGCCTTATTACTGGGCGCACAACGGCACCCCGCTGGCCATCACCTATGCGTCCCTGGCCCGCAGGGTGATCGCCGGATGCCATTCCTCGGCCGGCGCTGCGCAGCCTTCTCCCGATTGGTATTTCGCGGAGGGGTATACCGCAGAAGGATACGATACTTATCTTCTGCTCTCCAACCCCGGCGAAAGCGGTGTAGACGCGAGGATATATTTCAACAAGGAAAGCGGCGAAGTACTCGAGCAGGTCTGCGGCATCGCGCCTCATTCCCGCTACACCCTCGCGGTTGACGACGTGCCGGGAATGGACGCCGCCGCCTTCTCCATGCAGGTAAATGCGAGCGGACCCGTAGTGGCCGAACGTGCCATGTACTTCTCGGCCGGGTCGAGGACGGACGGCACCGTATCCACCGGTGCGACGCAGGCATCCACGGACTGGTTTTTCGCCGAGGGCAAGACGGACGAGGGCTTCGACACCTACCTGCTCATGGCCAATCCCGGAGAGGACCCCGTTAACGCCTGGGTCTACTTCTTCCTGGAGGGAGGGGGCATGGTGGACTACGTGTTCTGGATAGGGCCGCACTCCCGTTTCACCATGCCCGTGGACGCTTTCCCCGTGGTCGGGGCTGCCTCGTTCTCCATGCAGGTGCATGCGGACGGGCACGTCGTGGCCGAGAGGGCGATGTATTTCGACAAGGGATACATAAAGGGCGGGCACTCCACCATCGGCGCGGCCCAGACATCCCAAAGCTGGTTTTTCGCCGAGGGATGTACCCGCAGGTTCTTCGAGAGTTACATACTGGTGGGCAACCCCGGGGACGAGGACGCCTTCGTCACCGTCGATTACTACCTCAACCACGGCAGCCTCAGGCACGAATACCTGGTCGCCGCGCATTCGCGCGCCACCATTCCCCTCTCGTCCCAGGGAGGCCTGGAAGGCGAGGAGATGGCATTTTCCGTTTATGCGAGCCAACCCGTGGTGGCGGAGAGGGCGATATACTACGACCTGGACAGCCATCGAGGGGGCCACGTCACCCTGGGTTCTCCCTCGAGCTCCAAGCAATGGTACTTCGCGGAGGGCTATACGGACGGGGCCTTCGATACCTATTTGTTGCTCTCCAACCCGGGCTTCTCGTCCGCGAGCGTAAACGTCGATTTCCTTCGCGAGGACGGGACCGCTTTCACCCAGGCCTTCCTGCTACCGGCGCAGCGGCGCGTGACGATCGCGGTCGACGCCCTGCCAGGCCTGGAGCGTGCTTCTTTCTCTACCGTGGTGAGGTCGGATGCAGCCATCATGGCGGAGCGGGCCATGTATTTCGTGATGACCAGAGGATACTAGGATATGCGGCCGTATGCGTTGTAGGCCTGCTCGCTTCTGCGCACGTAGCTTTCCATGTCGAACTTGCGGCGCAGGCCTTCCTGGCTCATGAAACGCAGCTTGCCGAGGACCGCGCGTTCCTTCCAGGCCCGGTCGTGTTTGCCGAAGCACCATAGAACGCCGGCGTAGCTGTTTCCGTCCCTTCCATCCAGTTCGTACTTATCGTTGAGATACATGGCCGCGCGGTAGGCCACCGCCGGGCTCTCGCTCCATGCGATTATCTTCTTTCCCCAATACATGCGCATGTAATTATGCATCCTCCCCGTTGCCACCATTTCCCTTTGGGCGGCGTTCCAGTAAGGATCGTGGGTACGCGCTTCCTCCAGCTCCCGCAGGGAGTAGAGGTACTCCCTGCGGTCCTCCGCATGTTCCCGCAGCGTGGCCCGGGCCCATGCCGGGAGCCCTTCCAGGGAGTCGTAGGCGGGGTTGTAATATACGAAATTCATGCTCAGCTCCCTGCGCACTATCAGCTCCTCTAGGTAAGAGTCCGCAGCAGGGCCGCCGGCCTTCTGCACCTCGAGCGCTATCTGGAGGGGGGATATCTGGCCGAAGTGAAGGTAAGGGCTCATGACCGATCCCCGGTCCAGAGCCGGATCGTTCCGCTTTTCGCCGTAATGGTCCAAGCCTTCCTCGAGGAAGGCCCGCAGCCTCGCTCCGGCCCGGGAGGGACCGCCCCGTATCCCCTCGACCGGGTGCGTATCCCGGTCTATGTGCAGGCTGTCGAGGGCGGCGCCGAGATCGGAGAGATCTATACCCTCGATATCCAGATCCAGGGAACTCCTTGCCGGTCTCACTTCCTCAAAAGGCACGAGGTAACGGTCGAGCTGGCGTGTTATTTTAGGCCTTAGCGTAAAAGCTGCATACTCTTCCTTGGGCGATGCTTCCTGGATGGGAACGACGACATCGCTCTCGACCTGGATGAGGGGGCAGGCCATGCGCTCGGCGGCCGCATGTCTCCACATCCGCTGGTGCCTCAAATATCCCCTGTCCACGACGACCAGGGAGGCATCGCGTGCGAGCTCGATGGCCCCTTTCTCGGGCGATTGTCTCCTGACCGCAAGCCTGATGCGCATGCCGGCCAGGTCGGCCTGGGTCTCCGCGAGACCGTCAAGCATGAAGCGGTAATGACGGAGGTTGGCGGAGGGATATGACTCGGTGAGCCCGAAGAATACGAGCAGGGAAAGCTTACGCTCGTTAGCTGCGGCAGCGGCATAGGCAAGGGCATGGTTGCAGCTCGCCCGCTGGGATGCTTGCATCCAGTAAAGCACATACGAGCCGCGCAACGGCGCCCTGCTGTTGAGGGCCTTGACCCTCTCGTCCTGGAGCATTGCTCACTACCTTTCAGGAGGATTACAGGTCCCTGCCCTTGCCCGAGTCGCTGATGATTGCCAGTTCCTCGGGATAGGGGCGGAAGAAGGACTGCTGCTGCAGGTATTCCTGGTCGAAACGCACGATCCAGGAGTTGATGATGCTGCTCGTGGCGCTCAAGGGTATGCTGCCTGCCCGGTACCTCTCCAGGGCATCCAGGAAGTAGCCTTTTTCTCGCGCCGTTATATCCTTCGAGAAATAGCCCAGGGCGTGCATGAGGACGTTGATGTTCGAGGTATAGCGGGGCGTTTTTGAGAGAGCCCTGGCAAGGTGCTCACGGTACAAGGGGATCACTTCTCTTTTCTCCCTGTGCTCGCTGTTGGCCACGATCCTTCCCAGGGCCTTTAATTCGGACTGGTTGTAGGCCATGAGCAGGAACTTGTTGCGGGTATGAAAGTCTACCAGGTCCCGCATGGCGCCTCCTTGCACCGTGGTGCGAAATCGCGCCATGGTAAATATGCGCGTGAGGTAGTGTTCCCTGATGCGGAAGTTCTTGAGGCGCCCTTCGGTCTCCACGGCAAGGTCAGGGAAGGCCGCCAGTGCCGCGCCCCCGAAAAGACCGGACCCCTTGTCCATGGCCCCGGATTTGCCGCCGCTGGGATAGATCTTCACGTCGACGGGTCCGCACGAGGGCGAGCGGGCCTTGAGGAGGAAGCCGTCAACCGTTTTGAGGGAACCCAGGAAGGCCTCGCAGAACGCGAGCATCTCGCCGGTCACGTCCCTTCCCGTTGCTGGCTGCACGAGGCTTATAACGCCCCGCGAGGATTCGAGGCGTATGGGGTCGCGCGGAACCCCCAACCCAATATCCTTCTCCGGGCAGACGGTGTGGAAGTCGACGTGGGGCTCCAGCCTCTCTACGAACTCGTCTTTGATTATCTCGCCGTTCCACCTGCAACGCTCGAATCCCAAGCACCTGCTTATCGCAATGACTGGCTTGACATCCTCACCCATTGTTCCACCTCCCTTTACGCCCGTGTTGCCTGCGGTTATAGGCAGGCGCAAGAAATCACGGTGCGGGTTCAGTCGAGGGTCGTGCGGTTGCGCCCTTCCGTCTTGCTGCGGTACATGAGCCCATCGGCCCTTCTCACTATCGTTTCCACACTATCCGATCTCAGCGCCAGGGTGCCGCCTATCGATAAGGTTCCAGATCACCGCCACATCTCTCGTTCGGGCTAATATAGATTGTACCCGCTCCGGAGCATTTTTTCCTGCAGGATACGATATACCGCCTTGGTTATTCAGGGTGGCCTCACAGCTTCTCCAGTTCGCCGGTGGTGACGTGACCCACGTTGTTGGCCAGGTCGCCGACGCGTTCCAGGTTGCTCAGGGTATCGAGGAAGATGACTCCGACGGTGCCGTCGCACTCTCCCCGGTTAAGGCGCTTGAGGTGATTGCCGCGGAAATCGGAAGCCATCTTGTCCACCAGGTGCTCGAGGTTCTGGAAATGCAGCGCCGCGCCGTGGTCCTGGCGCTCGAAGGCGTCGATGATACCGCCGTACATCTCCGTTACCGTCGCGCTTATCTCTCCCAATTCGATGTTTGCGGATTGTGTGAAACCGCCGCCGCTCTCCAGCTTGTTCACGGCCAGGTACATGATGTTCTCCGCATGGTCTCCGATACGTTCGATATCGTTCACCGCGTGCATGAAGCCCACGAGTTGATCCGATTGCTCGTTTGTCAGCGGCTCCTGCGAGAGCTTGGACAGGTACTCGGTGATGGAATGGGCGAGACCGTCAACGATGGATTCCATCTCCAGGAGTTGCTTCTTGCCGGAGCGGTCGATCTTTTTCAGGTAAGCGAGCGACGAATGCAGCATATCAAGGGTAAGGCGGCCCATGCGGGTTATCTCTTTGCGTGCCATCTCTATGGCTATGGCGGGACTGTGAAAGATCCTGGGATCGAGAAAGAGAGGGTCTCGCTCCACTACTCTTTCCTGGCCGCGCTTCAGATGCTTAACTATCCAGATGAAATGGCTCAAAAAGGGGAGCCACAGCAAGGCAATGGTAAGGTTGAAGAAGGTATGGAACCAGGCTACCTGGCGCGCGATGTTGTCCGGCGCGGCCCCGAATAGGTCCGAGATCCATATGGTCAATTCAGGAAGCCAAGGGAGAAATGGCAGAAAGACAAGCGTGCCGGTTATGTTGAACAGATAATGGGCATAGGCCACCCGTTTCGCCGGGAGGCTGGCCCCCAGGCTTGCGACCCAAGCGGTTATGCAGGTGCCTATATTGCATCCGAGGATGACGGGGATGGCGATGCTCAAGGCTTCCTCGGTATCCGCCCCCCCGGCCATGAGCACACCTGCCGCCGCCATGGCGATGACCATGCCCGTGGTGGCGGAAGAGCTCTGCACCAGGCTGGTGATGATTATTCCGAGCAACAGTCCAAGGAACCAGTTGGTACCGTAATTGGACAGCCAGCTCTCGAAGGTCCCCGAGTTGCTCAGGGGGGCGAGCCCGCCCTTCATGAGCTCTATGCCCAGGAAGAGGATGCCGAAACCGAGCAGTATCTGGCCACTGTACCTTATCACCCTCTTGTTACCCAGCATGTAAACGAGAAAACCCGCCCCTATACAGGGGAAAGACAGGGTCTTGACGTTGAACGCCACAATCTGTCCGGTCACGGTAGTGCCTATATTGGCCCCGAAGATCACCGCGACCGATTGGGTGAAAGTCATAAGACCGGCATTGACCAGCCCTATGAGCATGACCGTGGTCGCCGAAGAACTCTGTACCAGCGCGGTCACACCGGTGCCCACGCATACGCCGCGAAAGCGCTTCTTAGTGAGGTTCTCGAGTAGCTTGCGCAGACGGTCACCGGCCGCCAGCTGCAGCCCCTCGCTCATGAGGTGCATACCGAAGAGAAAAAGACCAAGACCCCCGAGAAGCACTAGTGCCCCAAACCAGATGGAGGTAGCCTCGATTTTCATAGATAGTATAATCCCCCGGTCCGCAAGGCCAGCTCGGCTCGTTCCTTCCCACGCGAGATTATATAGAACAAAGCCGATGCTCTCAAGGGAAATTTCACCCGTCCTCCCTGGTTTGTCATGTGGTCAAACCCCATGTTTAGCTGCAGCGATGCTGCCTGTGCGGGGATGTCGATTTGTTGACTGTGCATTAGCTAGGTGATAATCTGATAAAGGTTCATCTGCAGGAGGGGTAACCGGAGTGGACCGGGCCCTTCCGCCAGTATAAAGACTCCGAAGGATGTGATTCTCACCCAAGGATGCAGACACCGGGATGACCCCGGAGCTATAGAAGGAGGTGAGAAGCGACCACCCAGATTCCAATCGTCACAAGGGGTTGTTGACTCAAGAAAAAAGAGAGGTGAAGTATGGCGTACGATTATGAACTGGTTAAAGTTGAGATCGTAGACGGAGTGGCGACCATGACCCTCAACCGCCCTCCCCTCAACCCCCTCAACGCCGAGCTCGGACTTCAGATAGGACTTTGCGCTAACGAACTCGCCATGGATGACGACGTGAGGGCGGTAGTGCTCACGGGCGGGGATAAGCATTTCGCAGCGGGGGCCGACATCAAGGAAATGGTCGAGATGAACGCGGTTGTGGTAACCAAGTTCGTCGGCAGGCTGCAGGAGAGCTTCACGGCGGTTGAGAACATCCCCAAGCCCGTTATCGCGGCTATCAACGGCTTCGCCCTGGGTGGCGGATGCGAGCTGTCCATATGCGCCGATTGGCGCTATGCACACGAGGACGCCAAAATAGGTCAGCCGGAGATACTCCTGGGCATTATCCCGGGCGCTGGGGGCACCCAGAGGCTGCCGCGCCTCATCGGACCGGCAAAGGCCAAGGAGATGATCTACAGCGGGCGTTTCTACGGCGCGCAGGAGTGTTTCGAGATGGGACTGGTGCAGAAGGTGGTATCCGGCGAGGAGTCGGTCATCGCGTACGCCCAGAAGATTGCCGCCAAGTACGCCAAGGGTGCCGCGGTAGGCCTGGCCATGGCCAAAAAATCCATCAACAAGGGCATGGAGTGCTCCATAGAAGAGGGCCTGCTCATCGAGGCTCAGAGTATGTCCCTGTGCTTCGCCTCCGAGGACCAGAAGATAGGTATGCGCACTTTCCTGGAGGAAGGTCCGGGCAAGGCCAAGTTCACCGGGAAATGATGCGCGTAGTCATTAATATGAACGGGCGATATGGTTCGGCCCGAAAGAAAGAAAGATGGTTGTAATGGATCCAGATCGGAGTTCGAAGAGGTAAGGAGGTTCTTTCATGGTTGATTTCGAACTCGATGAAGAGCAAAAAGCAGCATGCAGAATGGCCCACGACTTCGCGCTCAACGAGATGCGGCCCGTGGCCCTCGAGTGCGACGAGACGGGCGAGATTCCGAAGGATCTCATCAAAAAAGCAGCTGCCGCGGGACTTACCGCCATGGCCATACCGGACGAGTACGGTGGAGGCGGACTTGAACAGATAACCGCCGCCATGGTGAGTGAGGAGCTGTTCTGGGGCTGCGCCGGGATTGCCACCACCCTTGGCGCCAACAGCCTGTCCACCACCCCCATGGTCATCGCGGCCAGCGAGGAACTGAAGCACAGGTATTTCCCGCGGCTATGCGATCCGGAAGAACCTAAATTCGCGGGGTTCGGTCTCACCGAGCCTGGAGCCGGGTCTGACGCCGCCGCTATTTCCACGGTTATTAAGGAAGAAGGCGATCACTACCTGCTCAACGGTCAGAAGTGCTTTATGACCAACGGGGGTATCGCCGATTTCTACAGCGTATACTGCACCTTCGACAAGGAGAAGAAGTACGGCGGTATCGCAGCGGTCGTTGTCGAGCGTGATTACGAAGGAGTCTCCATCGGTAAAAAAGAGAACAAAATGGGCATACGTGCCTCCAATACCTCGGAGGTGATCTTCGACAACGTAAAGGTGCCCAAGGAGAACCTCTTCGTCCCCATGGGCCAGGGATTCTACAACGTCATGGTAACCCTGGACATGACCCGTGCCAGCGTAGCCGCCGGTGCCGTTGGCGTCGCGCGCGCCGCCTTCGAGGAAGCCCTCGCTTACGCCAAGGAGAGGGTTCAGTTCGGCCGCCCCATCATCGCCCAGCAGGCCATCAGTTTCATGCTCACCGACATGGCCATGGAGATCGAGGCCGGCCGCCGCCTCTACCAGCTGGCTGCCTGGAAGGCCTCCAAGGGGCTGCCCTGCTCGCTGGAGTCCTCTTACGCCAAGGCTTTCGCCGGCGATATGGCCATGAGGACCACCACCAACGCGGTGCAGATCCACGGCGGTTACGGCTACATGAAGGAGTACCTGGTGGAGAAGCTGATGCGCGATTCCAAGATCATGCAGATCTACGAGGGAACCAACCAGATCCAGCGCGTGGTCATCGCCGCCAACCTCATGGGCGTCACGGACGCTTACCCCTGGGGTTAAGAACAACCGGAAAAAGGGGCGCCTGCAGGCGCCCCTTTTTATTTGCTATGGCGGGAACGATCGATAGGGATCGTGAACGTTGTCCTTGTTGCGGGTTATGTGATTACGATTCTCGGGATAAAGGAGGACAGGTGGAGGAAAAAGATCTTATAGGGGGATACGAGCTGGAGCTCTGCGATCCTGCCTGCCTGCCGGGCGCCTCCATGTGGGCCGTAAAAGCCAATCTGAGCGGTGATGTTTCCGAGGTCATGCCCTATCTCAATGCGGTTCTGGACAGGCCGCTGTACAGCGGAGACAAGCAGTGGATAGTGTGGAAAGACGGCGGCAGGAAATACGCCTTGCGCCCCAGGGAGCTGGCGGTAAGCAGCATACTCGAGCGCAGGCAGGCGGAAGACCTGGTCGAGCAAGCGGTGCAGCTGATCAACGGGGTCTGGAAACGCAGGGAAGAGATAACCCCCGATTCGACTGTCAGGAATCCGCCCAAAGTCCTGGATGTACTGAAAAACCTGCCGCGCACCAACTGCGGTGAATGCGGGCTACCGAGCTGCATGGCCTTCGCGACGGCGCTGGCGGAAGGCGACCGTGTCGTGGAGGAATGCCCCCCGCTTCTTGAAAAAGAGAGTTCGCAAGCCCTGGAGAGGCTGCGCGAGCTCGGGCTTTAAGATCGGCAGCGAGGGCAGTTACAGCGCGCGGCGCGCTTAACAGTTCCATGCCGGTTTGGAAATGCTCACCGCACGTATTATCGTTGAATCATGTCCAGAATAGGTATAACGACCACCGTACCCATCGAGGTCATTTATGCCGCGGGCCACGTGCCGGTGGACCTGAACAATGTCTTCGTTTCTCATCCTGACAGCAGGGAGCTCGTGGAGGAAGCGGAGCTGGAAGGTTTCCCGCGCTCTTTCTGCGCCTGGGTGAAAGGGATCTACTCCAGCATAAAGAGGATGAAAGACCTGGCGGCGGTGGTGGCGGTGACCCAGGGAGACTGTTCCAACACGCACGCGCTCATGGAGACGCTGCAGTCGGAGGGCGTGGCGGTCATACCTTTCGCCTACCCTTACGAGCGGGAATACGAGCTGCTCTCAGTGCAGCTGAACACGTTCATGCGCCGCCTCGGCGTGGGGCTGCCGGACGCGCATGAGGCCATGCGCCGCCTCGACCGCACGCGCCGCAAGGCCCATCGCATTGACGACCTTACCTGGGGCGAGGGAGTTGTAAGCGGCTTTGAAAACCATCTCTACCTGGTGAGCTGCAGCGACATGGAGGGAGATCCGGACGCCTTCGGGGCGAAGCTGGACGGGTTCCTTGACCTGCTCAAGGAACGCGAGAAAGACAGCACCTTCCGCCGTGCGGAGGGCATGGTGAGGCTGGGATATCTGGGAGTGCCCCCCATCGCCCCGGGTCTCTACGATTTCCTGGAGGAGCTTGGTGCGAGGGTGATGTTCAACGAGACCCAGCGCCAGTTCAGCTTGCCCTTGGAGGCGGACGACCTGGTAGAGAGATACCTCCTGTACAGCTACCCGTATTCCATCTTCTACCGCCTCGAGGATATCAGGAGGCAGGTGGAACGGCGCCGCCTGGCGGGTCTCATCCATTACGTGCAGAGCTTCTGTTTTCGCCAGGTTGAGGACATCATCCTGCGCAGGTCGCTGGATGTCCCCATCCTCACCGTGGAGATGGATCACAGCGCGCGCCTGGATGCCAGGACGCGCATGCGCCTCGAGAACTTCGTATCCATGCTCAAGGGGAGGAGCGCGCCATGAGCTCATACCTGGGTGTCGATCTGGGCAGCCGCTGCGTGAAGGTGGCCGTGGAGCTGGACGGTGCATACACCTTCCTGGGGCCTTACGACACCGCCGAGTTCTACCGCACCTACGTCGAACCCGGGCCGGGAGGAGGGGTACTGCGGCGGGATGCCCTGGGCCTGGAGGGCGCGGCGCCTCTGGCTGCCACGGGTTACGGCCGCGCGCGCCTGGGCGGGAGAGCGGTAATGATCCCCGAACTCGAGGCGATAGTGGGAGGAGTGAGAGCGCTCACCGGCATGGAGGATGCCGTCATCCTCGACGTGGGCGGCCAGGACTCCAAGGCGATCCTCATGCAAGGCGGACGCATGGCGGATTTCGCGACTAACGACCGCTGTGCCGCTTCCTCCGGAAGGTTCCTGGAGAATATGTCCGCAGCCCTGGGGATGAGCCTCCAGGAGATGGGCGGCCATTACCGGGAACCGGTCGAGCTCTCCTCGACCTGCGCTATATTCGGCGAGAGCGAGCTGGTCGGGTTGATGGGGGAGGGATATCCACTGGAGAGGCTGGCGGCGGGGGTAAACCACGCCATACTGCGCCGACTCCTGCCGCTGGTCCACCGTTTTCGCCCGGGCGCACTGGTCCTTACCGGGGGCGTGGCATACAATAGAGCCCTGTGCCGGCTGCTGGGAGATCGCCTGGGCGCGGAGCCCGTGGTTCCACGGCGGCCGGACTTCGTAACTGCAGTGGGATGCTGCAGCCTGGCGGGAAGGTAGGGGTCAAGATGGTAAGTGTGTTCGAGATCAGGGCGAGCGTACATTTCGACGCCGCCCACCGGCTTGTGGACTACGACGGTCCGTGCGCCCGTCTGCACGGCCACAGTTTCAGCGTCGAGGCTGCCGTCGAAGGATCGACACTCGGCCGGCAGCATCTCCTCGTGGACTTCCACGACTTGAGGAGCCTGCTCGAGGAGGTGGTAGAGCCCTTCGACCATAATTGCCTCAACGAGGTGGAGCCTTTTACGCGATCCTCGCCTACCTCGGAGAACATAGCGCGCTACATCTACAGATCGCTGCATGCGATGCTCCCGCGTCTTCCCGAGGGCGTGCGACTCGCATGGGTCAGCGTGTCCGAGTCGCCGGATACCAGGGTGGTATACAGGGAGGAGATGTGAGCGGGGCCCGCAACCTCGTGCTCCTGTCAGCCGGAATGGACTCCGCCGTCAACCTCCTCATCGCCCTGGAGAGGGGCGGGGTGGGGGCCGCGGTCACCGTCGACTACGGACAGCGTGCGGCCTCCCGTGAGATAAAGAAAGCGAGCGCGCTGTGCGGGCTGTACGGCGTGAGGCATATAGTCCTGGATGCAACCTGGCTGGGGGGCGTCTCGCACGATTCCCTCACCTCTACTAAAATTCCTCTACCGCAGGTAGGGCCGGATCAACTTGGCGACCTGGCGCGGATGGAGAAGGCGATGCGCGCGGTATGGGTTCCCAACCGCAACGGACTTCTGGTAAACATGGCTGCCTGCGTCGCGGAGGCCCGGGGGCTCGAGTGGGTGGTCATGGGCTTGAACGCCGAGGAAGGCTCGACCTTCCCCGACAACTCCCCTGGTTTCGTACGCGAAGTAAACCGCGCCCTGGGGTATTCCACGCTGTCGCCGGTAAGGCTGCGCAGCTTCACGTTGAAGTGGGATAAAATGGCAATAATGCGTGAGGCTATGGCTCGTGAGCTGGCCTTTCGCAATGTCTGGTCGTGTTATAATGGGGATGAACTTATGTGTGGGTCCTGCGAATCATGTGCCCGCCTGCTCGACGCCGCACGATCGCTGCAGTGTTCGAGCCGGCTCGCGGGGCTTTTCGCGAATAAGGCTTGAGTACGAGGGGCGGAGGGAAGATCTGGGAGGGGACATGAAAGGCAAGTACATCAAGGGAAAGAAAATAATCTACGACGGCTCGCAGCTCCATTCCCTTTACGCCTACCTAGAGCACGACGTGCAGGGAAATTCCATCCTGGCTTTCCGGGGTCCGTGCCGGGTGGACGTGGAGAACCTCGTGGACATGGAGGATCGCAAGAACCGAGCCGGGATAGCCAGCGAGGAGATGGCCCATTTCATAGTGGAGCTCTTCGACAGCGACCTGGACCGCACTACAGTCGTCCAGAGGCTTTTCCTGTGCGTGGTCAAGGATGTCATCGAGGAGTTGAAGCCCGAACTCTTCATAAGCAGAAAGGGTGACGACCTGTACATCGAGGTAGAGGCCGAAGAGGGCGAGGAAGAGAACCGCAAGCTGACCGTATGCGTGGCCACCGCGAGCCCCGTGTCCACCATGATCCACATGGGGATCAACGTATCGAGCGAAAACACGCCCGTACCCACCCTGGGGCTGGATGACCTGAACGTTCCGGTTGACGACTTCATCCTCAAAGTGCTCCAGGGGTTCATCAACGAGATGAAGGGCATCGAGCAGGCGCGCTGCAAGGTCAACGGAATTGCCTGACTGCCTGTTCATGGACCACCTCCTGTACGTGCACGAGATATTCCCATCCTTTCAGGGTGAAGGTACCCTGGTGGGCGTTCCCCAGGTATTCGTAAGGCTTTCCGGATGCAACCTGTGTTGTTCTTACTGTGACACGCCGCAAGCGAGGGAACGCGTGCAGACGTGTGCGATCCACGCATGGCAGGGTGAAACGAAAACAATACGCAATCCCGTTGAGGTGGGAGAGCTGGCCGGCATCGTTTCTTCCATGTGGGAGGAGTCGATGCATTCGGTCAGCCTTACTGGAGGGGAGCCGCTGCTGCAGGCGGACGCATTGGCCCACCTTCTCCCGGCTCTCAAGGGTGAAGGTATGGAGATATACCTGGAGACGAATGGGACCCTGGACGAGGCGCTGCAGCAGGTATTGCCCTGGACGGACTTGATCGCCATGGACATAAAGCTGCCTTCCACCCTGGGGGGAGAGGATACCGCGCAAAGACACCGCGATTTCCTCCTGCGCGCCTCCGCCGCGAGATTGTTCCTGAAGATGGTCATAACTCCTCATACCGGCGTAGCCGAGCTGGAAAGAACATGCGGCATACTGGGGGATGCGGCCGCGGGTATTTCTCTGGTGCTGCAGCCGGTAACCCCCGCACGAGGCGAGGAGGGTATATCCCCACGCCGGGCGGCCGAGTTGCACCGCGCCGCGCGCGCGTTCTTCTCGGACGTTCGCGTCATCCCTCAGATACACCGTGCCTGGGGAGCAAGATAGGATGAAAGAAGCGCACAAGCAAAGCTGAAGCACTGGCGGGCGGGCTAATATACATCATGTGCCCCGGTATTCCTTATGATATGTTCGTGTCGGCAGCGATGATTCCGCGCGGTGTTAACTGAGGTAGCTTTGAACGGGGAGGGAAGATGTCCAGCGATTACGGTCCGGATCAGCTGAGAGAAGCTCGCGACAAGGCATGCCGCGAGCTGAGACTCCTGGATCCTTCCTGGATAGCATCCCGCTCCGGCGCCGTTTATTCCTTTGTCGAGCGCTCCTTCACGCTGTCTTTCTTCTCGGAGGATTATACCGTCTCCTATGCGGAAGGCGAGGTGAAGCGCGCCAACGGCAGCGAGGCCGGCGCCATGGAGGAGATCCTGATCCTGCATTACCTGGTGCAGGCGGACGGTATGGCCAACAGGGATGAGTGGGTCGCTTACCGCGACCTCCCCGGCGCCCGCTATCACGAGCCCGCCTTCAAGGCCGACGTGGAAAGTCCTCTCTCGCGGGGGCTGGCGGGACGCCTGGAAGGCCTGCGCGCCTGGGTGCGGACGAACGCGCGCCAGATCGACCTGCCCGGGGATGTGGCAGCGGTCTGGGAGGTACTGCCCCGCGTACCTCTCCTGATCATCTTCAACGAAGCGGACGAGGAATTCCCCGCCTCGGCCCGCGTGCTCTTCGACATAACCGCGCCGAATTATCTACCCACCGAAGACCTCTCTGTCCTGGCGGAGATAGCCGCATATCGCCTGCTGGAGGAGGTCGAAGCCCCGTAGCGGAATAACTGTTGTGCAAGCCCCGAGTTTATGGTTTATCATTATGGGCAAAGTATTCATATCGCGGTATGAGAAAAGGAGGCCGAGGGCGCGCGGCGACAGGCAGTGACCTAAAGTAGCGGTGTGCCGCCGGGTTAACAGGAGACGATGCGCAGGGTATTAGTCCTCAATGCTTCCTACCAGCCGCTAAACCTGGTAAACGTCAAGCGGGCCGTGGTCCTGGTGCTCAAGGAAAAGGCCGAGATCATCGAGGAACACGGAGAGTACATCCATTCCGAGAGAGTGGCCGTGCCGTACCCCAGTGTTATTCGCCTGGTATATTATGTAAACATACCGTATCGCGCTGTCTCCCTCAGCCGCCGCGCGGTCTTTATAAGGGACAGGTATACCTGCCAGTACTGCGGTGAGAGGGCCGAAAGCATTGACCATATCATACCGCGCAGCCGGGGTGGAGAACATGCCTGGGAAAACGTCGTCGCGGCCTGCCGCCGCTGCAATACCAGGAAGATGAACCGGCTTCCCTCCGAGGCGGGATTGAGACTCATGCACAAGCCCGTCGAGCCCCACAACCATATCTGGATCCTCAGCCTGGCGGCGGATATCCATCCCAGCTGGGAACCCTATCTGGAAACGGCACTGGTGGGATGATACCTTCCGGGATCGACGTAGCCGGAATGGTGAAACAAGTACGTGAAAGCATCCTGCATATAGATATCCCCATCCAGCATGAGCTCCAGAACATAAACCTCTACGTGCTGCAGGGTGAATACCCGGCGCTCATCGACGCCGGGCCTTATCATCCACGGTTGCAAGGCATCATCGTCGATGCCCTGCGTTTCGCGGGCGTAGACGAATTGGCGTTCATCTATCTGACACACTCACACATCGATCATTCGGGGATGGCCGCTCGCCTCCGCGGCATGACCGGCGCCAAGGTGGCCGCGCACCGCTATGAGAGGCTGAGGGTGGAACAAGTAGACCGGCGTCTGCGGGAAGAATACGGCTGTTATTCGTCCATGGCGGCTTATATGGGCTTTCCGGAAGACATCGCGACACAGATATTCAACCTTGCCACGCTGTGGATAAGCCTCTCCGAGCCTTGCCCCGTCGATATACGTCTGGGCGGCGGGGAGAAACTCCGCGCGGGCGACTGCGAACTGGAGGTAGTGCATACCCCGGGGCATACCGCGGGTCATGTCTGTTATTACCTGGAGGAATACGGCCTCCTCTTTTCGGGGGACCATCTCATGCGCACCATCACCCCGAACCCCGAACTGTACTGCCCTCCCTGGCGCGGCAACCTGACCGGGCTGCAACAGTTCCTGGCCTCCCTGCGCCTGCTCAGGGAGTACGACGTCCGCAGCGCATATCCCGGACACGGCAGGGTTATCCACAAGGTCCAGAAAAGGATAGAGATTAACCTCATCCACCATGAGAGAAGGCTCGCCAAGACGCAGGAGGCGGTAAGCCAGGGATGCCGGACGGTATGGGAGGTGGCCTTGCGGCTTTTCCCGCAGGTAAGGAACAAGCCTCCGGACGTGGACCATTTTATGGCTCTAAAGGAAGCTCTCGGACACCTGATCATCCTGGAGGAGCAAGGCGCGGTGGAGCGCGAATACGAGGGAGAGCTGTGGGTGTACAAACCCGCTTGAGCGCGGTATATGCGGCCTTTCAGGCGGATCCACCAGGCTTCCGGCTGGATTGAAAAGGGGTATCTGCCTTGATAATATGTAGAGGAAATCAGAGGTTGCCGGTGCCCTTGTAGCTCAGTGGATAGAGCAGTGGCCTCCGGAGCCACGTGCGGGAGTTCGAGTCTCCCCAAGGGCGCCATTTTTTTCAGAGGAACCAGGGTGACCAAGACAAAGCGCTGTTTTAACTGCACAAGGGAGGTGCCCGCGGGCGTCGAGAACTGCCCTGTCTGCGGTTTCTCACTCTCGGGAGGCCGCGTGGACGCCATGAAGGAGGCGGCGGAGTTGAACTCGCGCGCTCAGCTCCATGATTCAAGGGGGGAGTGGGAGCAGTCCATCCCCATGTATAGCCGCGCGGTCGAGCTCTATCCGGAGTTCGTGGTCGCCCATTACAACCTGGGGATTGCGCTCGGGAAGGCCAAGAGGTTCGAGGAGGCGAGGGAGGCCTTGAGCAGGGCGATAAAGCTCAAACCCGATTTCGCTGCCGCGTATACTGCCCGCGGGGAGATCGATGCCGGATCAGGGGATTACGATTCAGCGGTCAGCGATTTCTCCATGGCCATAGAGCTGTATCCGGATTATGCCCAGGCTTACTACAAGAGGTCTCTGGCCTGGAAGGAAAAGGAATGCTACTTCGAGGCCAGACAGGATCTGGAGGACTATCTTTTCTATAAACCCCACGACGCCCGCGCCCGCAGGCGTCTGGAAAACTTCAAGGAAGGAGCGTGAGCCATATGGCCGACCTCGAGGAGTACCGGAGCATCTTCGCCGACAAGGCCGGCATAGAGCTGATGGTCTGGACTGCTGGCAGCCATTATTTCCGCGGGGACCTGCAGGAGATCACGGGCGGCGGTTTCCTGGTCCTGAAGAACGTGAGCTGCACCCTGGCCGGAGAGAGACACGAGCGGGATATAGTACACGTGAGCATCTCGGCCATCGACGCCCTCTCCTGATGGGGTACACGTTCAACCCATGAGGACCTGGACGGCCTATCGGGCCGGGACAGCGGAAACGTCCAGGCGCTGACACGCCGGATAATAAGGCCAGGCATCCACAACACTCTCATGTGGCCGGCTTCAGGCTGCGATATTATCGTTCCCTGTGTTCAGGTCTATCCGCGCTTCAACTGGACGAAGTTCATCTGCAGGTTGGCGAGGGTACCGCGAAAGGGCTGCAGTTGTTCCCCGGGCACCTTTCCCTCCGCGGCGCTCAGCATGGCCTCGAGCGCATCTATGGCCAGGCTGGCCTGGTTTAGATCTCGGTACTTGAGGTTCACGCTTTCGGGCAGCCCCATCTTCATATAACCCAGGCTTGCCAGGTCGTTCATTATATTGAGGACGATATCGGCGACGGTCACCTTCTCCAGGCTTTCCTCGACCATGCGGCGGAATTCCTCCTCACTGATCTTCTCTTCTTCCCCCGCCGTTTCTTCTCGAGGTTCCTCCTGCCGCATATCGGCCTCGGGCTTTTCCCCGTCTGCCGGCTTCAGCTCTTCCTCCGGGGCCGCCCCCGCGCTTTCTTTCTCGGGCTTCTCGGACGCCCCCGCGGTTTTCTCATTAGACGGTTTACTGGCCGCAGACTTCTTTTTCGTGGGCTTTTTGGCTCCGGTTGGCTTCTTGGCTCCCGCTTTCTCTTCAGGCTCCTTCTTTTCTTTTTCAGCCATTTCACATACCTCCCTCGCAAGGCGCACGGTCCGGCAGGTCCCATTAATCCGGCTGATGCCGCGTCTCCTGTTACGAATCCGCCGGGACGATGCACGCATTCGAACCTGGCGTTTTGTATTCGCCTCCCGCAAGGGCGGACTCCCACTGCACGAAAGGCGAGATTGCGTTGCCCGCAAACTGCTCGCTCACATACGCATGGGGCCTATCCTGCAAGGACGGCTTCCCGGCGCTTTTGCTGCGTATCTATTTGCAGGCGGCGTACTAGAGATTATACCCGATTGCGAGGGGGGATTTACCGGCAGCTCTGCGATGGCGGCACTTGGTAGGCTTGTTGGAGTGCGTTATTATTATTGGAGAGCAAAAAAGACCCGGCAATATGCTTTAAAAAAGAATACGCCATGTAGGGGTGCTCCCGAGCGGGAGCTGAGAGCATACCCTTGAACCTGATCTGGGTAATGCCAGCGGAGGAAACGTGGTTAAGGGATAACATGAAAACGCCGCATTCCCGGAGAGAAGAGCGGCGTTTCTGTATAGAGTGCGAAGCTACACTGGCATTTGCGAGGAGTATGGAGCATGCGCGAAACGAAGTTAAGCCTGTACATAATAACCTGCGAGGATCCCGGGATGGGTTACGGCCATCTGGACGTGGCCAGGGCTGCCCTGGATGGCGGCGCGGACGTCCTGCAGTTGCGCGACAAGAACATGGGCGGGCGGGACCTGCATCGTCTTGCTGTCGGCATAAGGGAACTGGTGGATGAAAGCAAAGGAAGCTGCCTTTTCTTCGTGAACGACCGGGTGGACGTCGCCGTCGCGGCCCGGGCCGACGGCGTGCACCTGGGGCAGGAAGACATGCCTGCAAGCGGCGCTCGCTCGTTGCTGGAAGAGGATATGATCATGGGTATATCGGCAACGACCGTCGAGGAAGCGGAGAGGGCCCTTGCGGATGGGGCCGACTATCTCGGGGTAGGCCCGGTTTTCCCGACTCCGACGAAACGCGACGCGGTAGCGCCTATAGGCATAGAAGGCTTGATGAGAATCAGGGAGGCGGTAGATCTGCCGATTGTCGCCATCGGCGGCATCGATGCGCATAACGCGGAGCGGGTCTTCCGGGCCGGCGCTGACGGCATAGCGGTGATATCCGCCGTGACTGCGGAGAAGGACATGCTCGAGGCAGTCAGGTGCCTGCGTTCTGTCGTGGACTCCTGTCCGCCGGGGAGGTAGAAAAAATGAGAAAAAGGACGTTGGTGGAGGAATTGAGGCTTGGCGTGGCCCCGCCTATGCTGGAAGGCCTGGCAGCCGATGAGGGCATGAAGACGGACGACCTCGCGGATGCTCTGCTCAGGGGAACGGCGGTGGTTCCATACAATATCGCCCGCAAGATGAACAAGCCCTGCATAATCGGCGGTCTTTCGCGCATCAAGGTAAATGCAAACATAGGCACTTCGAGCGATTACGCCGGCATAGATGATGAACTGGTAAAACTGCGGGCGGCGGTAGAGGCGGGCGCAGATGCCGTGATGGACCTCTCTACCGGAGGTCCCATCGACAGGGTCAGGGACGCGGTAGTCGCTAACTCTCCCATACCCGTCGGTTCCGTCCCCGTGTACCAGGCGGCAGTACGCGCGCAGCAGGAAAAGGGAAGCATCGTGGCCATGTCTCCGGACGGCATTTTCCGGGCCATAGAGGATCACTGCGCATCCGGAGTTGATTTCATCACCGTGCACTGCGGCGTGACCACAAACGTATTGGAGGCATTGAAGGCCAATCCGAGGGTGGCGGACATCGTGAGCAGGGGGGGCGCCTTCCTTGCGGGATGGATACTGCATCATGGCGAGGAGAATCCGCTCTACTCGGGATTCGACCGGCTCCTGGATATAGTCCGCAAGTACGAAGTGACATTATCGCTCGGGGACGGAATGCGGCCGGGATGCATCGAGGATGCCTCCGACGCAGCCCAAATCGCCGAGCTGGTGGTCCTGGGCGAGCTGGTGAAGCGTTCGCGCGAAGCGGGGGTGCAATGTATGGTGGAAGGACCGGGCCACATTCCTCTGCACCAGGTGGAGGCCAACGTGCGTATGGCCAAGGACATAACCCGCGGCGCGCCTTTCTACGTGTTGGGACCGCTGGTGACCGATGTGGCCGCTGGATACGATCACATCGGCGCTGCGATCGGCGGAGCCGTCGCCGCCATGTCCGGAGCGGATTTCCTGTGTTACGTGACTCCCCGGGAGCACCTTGGTCTCCCGACGGCTGAAGATGTGCGGGAAGGCGTTATCGTCACGCGTATCGCAGCGCACGCCGCGGACATAGCACGGGGCATTCCCGGAGCGAGAGCCTGGGACTTGAACATGAGCAGGGCGCGCAAAAGCCTGGATTGGGATGAACAATTAAGGCTTGCCCTCGACCCGCTGAAAGCACGCCGCCTTTTCGGCGAGCGGCAGGTGGAAGGGGAGAAGGCCTGCACGATGTGCGGAGATTTCTGTGCCATGCGTTTCATCGCGGATTATCTGGGCCGCGAGTCCGTAGACGTCTGCGATTGAACGGAAGGGAGGGATAGGGTTGCGCGTAGCGGATGAGGGGGAATTCGGACTCATAGACAGGCTCCGTCACATGCTGGAGGGCGAGCGCGAGGGCTTGGTCAAGGGCCTGGGAGACGACACGGCGGTATTCGGCACCGTCGGGAGCGGGCTGTGGGCTTACACCGCGGATGCCGTCGTGGAGGGGGTTCATTTCGACCCCGCTTACACCTCGTGGCACTCCCTGGGCTACAAGTCCCTCGCGGTAAATATATCGGACATGGCCGCCATGGGCGCATCACCGCCGGCATTTGCGCTGGTGGTGCTGGGGCTTAGAGCCGATAGCGAGGTGGAGGCGGTAGAGGAGATATACCGGGGGCTGATGGATTGCGGCAAAGAATTTTCCTGCGGCGTCGTCGGCGGAGACATCGTGCGTTCTCCCCAATACATCTTCATATCCGTCTCGCTCGTCGCATCCGTCCCGGGGGATACTTTTCTCACGCGTGATGCGGCAAGGCCTGGCCAGGCGGTAATGGTGACCGGCTCGCTTGGCGATTCTTTCCTGGGATTGAAATGGCTGATGGGCGGCGGTGTGGATTCCAACCCCTGCGCCCGGCGCCACCTCTATCCACAGCCCCGCCTGCGGGAGGGGAGGCGCGCTCGGGAGCTGGGGGCCGTGGCGGGCATCGACGTCAGCGACGGGTTGCTGAGAGACCTGGGCCATGTATGCGAGGAAAGCGGAGCGGGTGCGGAGATCCACCTGGAAGAGGTTCCCATATCGGCCGCGGCGCGGGAGACGGCCCGGGAACTCGGCGAGGATGCCGCAAGTGCCGCTCTCTTCGGAGGAGAGGATTATGAACTGGTCATCATCGCGGATGGTAACGAGGCCGCGGCCATGCGGGACGAACTGGGGCTCACGGTCATCGGCAGGATGACGGAGAAGAAAGGCCTAGCCGTGCTCGACTCCGCGGGTCGGAGCGTGGAGATGCATCGTGCCGGATACGAGCATTTCAAGGAGGGATGAGGGATGAGTTTGCCTGTCGCCCTCACTATCGCGGGCTCCGATTCCGGAGGGGGCGCCGGTATCCAGGCGGATATAAAAACGTTCTACGCGTGCGGCGTACACGGCGCTTGCGCCATAACCAGCGTCACCTCACAGAACACCGTGGGAGTAATATCGCGCTTCGATCTCCCGGCTCAGGTGGTGGTATCGCAGTTAGAAGCCGTCCTGGATGACTTCGCAGTGAGGGGTGCCAAGACGGGGATGCTCGCAAGCGCGGCGATAATCCGGGCGGTTGCCGGGGTCGTTGCCGAGCGCGAAGTCGAGCGTCTCGTAGTGGACCCGGTGGCCGTATCTACCAGTGGCCACTCCCTGCTGGACGGTGGGGGCATAGAGACGATAGCGGAGACGCTGTTCCCACTGGCCACGGTGATAACTCCCAACCTTACGGAAGCCTCGCTGCTGCTCGACCTGGAGATCGCGAGTATGGAGTCGATGAAGAGGGCCGCCGCTCTTCTCAAGGATATGGGGCCTGCTTGTGTATTGATCAAGGGCGGCCATCTCGCAGGTTGCGATCAAGCAGTGGATATCTTCTACGACGGCTCCGACCTTGCGGTTCTCACTGCGGCCCGCATCGATACAGATAATACTCACGGTACGGGCTGCATGCTCTCGGCTGCTACCGCGGCCTATCTGGCCATGGGAGAAGCACCCCTGCGCGCGGCGAGCAGGGCAAAGCAAGACGTGACACGGGCCCTCGTACATTCCCTGGATATCGGTAGGGGTCGGGGCCCTGTACACCCCATCCCGGAACCAGGCCTGGAATCTTGAGTTGCGAAAAGGTAGTCTCATGAACGATAAGAAGTGAAATGAGCAGCAGGAACAAACGGCGGGGCGAGCGCATCGAAATTCCGAAAAAGGGAAATCCCCTTGAGAGGATGAAATATATTGAGGTAGAGAGACGAAGAGACAAGAATCTAACAGGAGGTAAGAAGATGAGAAAAGCAGTGGTGATCGCTCTTGCCGCCGCGCTTGCCCTGTCGATGCTGGCCGTACTGGCGGGGTGCGGAGGCGATGCCAACAAGGACGAGGCCAAAGAGCTGATGCAAGCGGGAGACAATTATATGTCCGAAGTCGATATGCTGCTTCAGGATCTCTCGGACAAACAGACGGAGCTGGCGACAGCCGCCTTGGGGGGAGACATGTCCGCCATAACCGGAGAGGCGGGCGCGGCCATGGAGGAAGAGGTCATGGGGATACTCGATTCCATCGCGGAGAACCTCGAGGCCGCCAAGGCTGAGTACGAGAAGATACTGGCGCTGGATGGAGTGCAGGATTACAAGGACTACGCCAGCAAGATGATAGAGGCCGTCGACACATACATAGAACAGCTGGATTATACCACCAGGCTCGTGCTCTCGCTCACGGGCGCCCTGGAGGCCATGGCGCAAGGCCAGGATATCGATATCATAACCCTTATGATGGAAAGCGAAGAGCTGGCAGTGGTCGAAGAACTGGGCGAGCAGGGTGACACATTGAGGGCTGAGGCGGAGCAGCTGAAGCTCGATAAAAACCTGGAGAAATAGGGCGTCTGAGGGCTTGGCCTACGGCGGGGAAACGGGTCGAGCCCGAACAATACGGCAGGAAAAACGGGGCGGAGGCAATTGCTTTCGCCCCCATTTTCGTTCAATGGCTGCGGCGCATGGCGGCACACACCGAAGACCTCTGGCAGACATCACGGAAAACGGCGCGGGGGCGCGGGCGGAAGGTCAGCGCCTTTCTATCTTGCCCGCCTTGATGCACTTGGTGCATACGTTCATGTGAGTCGGTTTGCCGTCTACGACGACCCGGACCCTCTGCACGTTGGGGTTCCACCGGCGCTTGGTCTTGCGGTGGGAGTGGCTTATATTGAAACCGAAGCTTGGCTTCTTGCCGCAGACTTCACAGATCTTGGACATGTTAACCTCCTAGAAAACATACGGATGTATGTTACCAGAACCCCCTGAATGACACAAGTATATACGCTAGATGTACAGCGTAAGTGGCGGCATCGCCCGGAGGGCGCGCGGCGGAGGCTGTGCCGAGCGAACCCGAGGCGCCTCTGCGCTGCGTCACGAAGCGATGCAATCCCCCTTCCGTAGGCGTTCTAACGAAAAAACACCGCCGCGATCATATGTTACGTTCGTGTGCCCGGCGGCATTATAGTATATGGTCCTCGGCGATTGCTATAATCAGTCTATTATGTATTCCGGCTGTATCTGGAGGAGGATGTGAGCGAGGAAAAAGCCCCTGAACAAGCAGGAAAGATAACCATTAGCGACGACGTGCTGGCAGACCTGGCCGGACTCACGTGCACGCGCTGTTACGGCATCGTGGGGATGGCGAGCCAGAGTTTCCAGGAGGGTGTGGCGGAACTGCTGGGGAGGGATTCTCTGCGCAGGGGAGTGCGGCTGCATCGCAAGGAAAACTCCGTCGGTTTCGATCTCTATGTGATCGTTGAGGCGGGCATCAACATAGCGGAAGTGGCTCACAACCTGATCGAACAGGTCAAGTACATGGTGGAGAGCTCCACCGGCATGGATGTAGATGAAGTCCAGGTGCACGTCCAAGGGGTCCGGGTGAACTAGGCATGGAGGTGCCTTAATTGGTCGAGAGATTGGATGCGGCTGACCTCGTCGGTATCGTAGACGTATCCATCGATGCGCTCAGGCTTCATAAGGACGAGATAAACGCCATGAACGTATTCCCGGTGCCGGACGGCGATACCGGCACCAACATGCTCCTGACCATGCAGGCCGTGAAGGAAGCAATCCTCGGTACAGACAAAAGGGACATAGCCACGGTATGCCAGGCGATATCCCGGGGCTCTCTCATGGGCGCGCGCGGTAACTCGGGGGTAGTGCTTTCCCAGATACTCAAAGGTATGACCGAGGTTATCAGGGAGAGCGAAGCCGCGGACATCGGCGTGATGGCCGATGCGCTCGTGCGCGGATGCGACGTGGCATACAGGGCCGTAATGAAACCGGTGGAAGGGACTATCCTTACCGTGGTAAGAGAGGCATCCGAGGAGGGAGCTCGCAGCAGGGACGGCAAGAAGAGCCTCGAGGAATGGTTTACGGGAGTAGTTATCAGGGCAAGGGAAACGCTGGAATACACTCCAGAGCTCCTGCCCGTGCTCAAGGAAGCGGGCGTAGTCGATGCGGGAGGCCGCGGGCTGCTCGCTATCCTCGAGGGCATCCTCGCCTATCTGAGCGGCGAGGAGTTGCAGGTGATCGAGGAAGAGGTTGGACAGACGGCCAACCTCGAGCACGTCCAGGTGGAGGACTTCCGCTACGAAGCGCAGTTTATATTGCATTGCAAGGATTCCAAGGCAGAGCGATTCCGCGGAGTACTGCACGAGATAGGAGGTTCGGTACTCGTGGTCGGGGGCGATAAGATGTACCGCGTACACGTGCATACCGATCAACTCGGCAAAGTGATCGAGGAGGCCTCGGGGGTCGGCAGGTTGAGCGACGTCGAGATAACCGACCTCAAACTGCAGGTAGAAGAGCTGGGCGCTGCACGCGAGGCAGCGGAGCTCAAGCCTACGGGCGTCGTGGCGGTGGCGGTGGGGGATGGCATAAAGGAAATCCTGCGTTCCATGGGGGTTGACCATATGGTGGATGGGGGGCAGAGCATGAATCCGAGCACCGCGGAGATGCTGGATGCCATAGACGCCGTACCCCAGGACCGCATACTGCTCATACCCAATAACAAGAACATCATTCCCGCGGCCGAGCAGACCAAGGAATTGACGGAAAAAGAGGTAGTGGTGATACCATCGGTTTCCATCACGGAAGGTTTCGCGGCCATGGTAGCCTTCGATTCCCGGGGCGAGCTGCAAAGCAACAGCGACAGGATGATGCAGGCAATGGAAGGGGTGAAGACCGGAGCGGTGACGGTGGCGGTGCGGGACAGCAAGGGCAAGCTGGGAAAGATAAAGAAGGGCAATTTTATCGGCCTGTTCAAGGGGGAAATCGTTTCTGCCTCGGGAGATGCCCTGGAGGCTGCGGGGGCCCTGCTGGACAGGATGATCGAGGAGGACGACGAGATAGTGAGCATGATCATCGGCGAGGAAGGCCACGGGCTGAACCACGCCGTACTTGTGGACCTGCTGGAGGAAAAAGGGATGGAGGTGGAGGTGATAGACGGAGGCCAACCGGTCTATCACTACATCTTCGGGGTGGAATAGGACGACTTGGCCTTGCAGGATACTCCCATGCCTGGGCAGGTGAAGCGGCGCGTCGAGGAGCTGGAGTCGCACTGGGAAGCAATGCAGGGTTCCCTCAGCGAGGTCAGCGGTGTGGGTAAGGGCTTTACGCGCTATCTCCATGCCATGGACATCCATACCGTGGAAGATCTTCTCTATCATTTCCCCCGCCGTTATCTCGACCGTCGCAAGATGTCCAGGATCGGGGAAGTGCGTATAGGCGAGGATACTACGGTGGTGGGCACGGTGCGCAAGGCCGAACTCAACCGCATCGCGCGCAATCGCAGTGTACTTCACGTCGCCATCTATGACGGATCCGCTTACATGTACGGGGTTTGGTTCAATCAGCCCTACCATGCTGACAGGATGCAGCCGGGTACGGAAGTCGCATTCTCGGGAAGGGTGCAGTACAGATACGGGCGACTGCAGATGGTGAATCCCGCATACGACATCATCGAGGACACGGGGGACGTGGGGTCGAAAACGGTACATACCGGTCGCATCATCCCGCTGCACCCGGCAACCCAGAAACTGAGCGCAGCCATGCTGCGCCGCCTCATCATGCGCGCCCTGGAGCAGTACGGCGACCTTCCCGATCACGTCCCCTACAGCCTGAGGCTGCGTCACGGCTATCCCCCCCGCAGCCAGGCCCTGCGCGAGATGCATTTTCCGGTCTCCACGGGGCGGCTCAACCGCGCCCGCCAGCGCATGGCATACGACGAGCTCTTTGTGATGCAGGTAGCTCTGGCGATGCGGCGTCAACGCCTGAAGCAGGAGACCACCGGTATAGCCCATGCCTCTCCAGGCAGCCTGTTGAAGACCTTTATCGCGTCACTCCCTTTCAGCCTGACCGGCGCCCAGGAGAAGGCTTTTCGGGAGATATGCGGGGACATGTCGAAGCCGTATCCGATGAACCGCTTACTGCAGGGTGAGGTGGGTTCAGGCAAGACGGTTGTGGCTCTCATGTCACTGCTGCTTACGCTGGAGAACGGCCATCAGGGAGCGATCATGGCTCCCACCGAGGTACTGGCGGAACAACATCATGCGAACATCGCCAGCCTGCTTGCTGACGGTTTCGGGTTGCGGGTGGAGCTGCTGACCGGGAATACGGCCGCTGCGAAGCGCAGGGAGATACTTGAAGCTGTGGGAAGTGGAGGACTGGACATACTCGTAGGTACGCATGCGCTCATACAGGAGGACGTTGAGTTCAAAAGCCTCGGTCTGATAGTCGTGGACGAGCAGCACCGTTTCGGGTTACGCCAGAGGATGCTCCTGAAGGAGAAGGGCATTCATCCGGACACCCTGATTATGACCGCGACACCTATACCCCGCACTCTCTCGCTCACGCTCTACGGCGACCTGGAGGTATCAGAACTGGACGAGCTTCCCGCCGGAAGGGCCGGAACGCGCACGCTGGTCGTCGGCCCGGGTGAAAGGACGAGTGCATACGACATAATCCGCGATGAACTGCAGAAAGGAAGACAGGCTTTCGTGGTATGCCCGCTTGTGGATGTCTCTCCGGCCATCGAGGCTAAGGCGGCGGAAAAAGAAGTACGCGAGCTCTGCAAGGTCTTCGGTGAAGCGAGCATCGGGCTCCTGCACGGCCAGATGGCGAAGGCCGAAAAGGACAGGGTAATGGCAGGTTTTCGCAGCGGAGACGTACAGCTCCTGGTATCGACTACCGTTATTGAGGTCGGGATAGACATTCCAAACGCGACGGTGATGATGGTCGAAAACGCAGATCGTTTCGGGCTCTCCCAACTGCACCAGTTGCGTGGACGCGTGGGGCGCGGCGAGTATCCCTCGCATAGCGTGTTCGTATTCGACGGCGGTACCGAGGAATCGCAAAGGCGTATGCAGGCCATCGCGGAGATCGAAGACGGCTTCGATCTCGCCGAAGCGGATCTGAAGATACGCGGTGAGGGGTCGCTGTTCGGTACCCGCCAGTCAGGCATGCCCGATATGCGGGTAGCCCGCCTCATTCGCGATTTCCAGCTGCTCAAGCAGGCCCGCGCCGATGCTTTCGATCTGGTAGAGAAAGACCCCCACCTGCAGGATGCGGAACATCTTTTACTGCGCCTCGAGGTGAAGAACCGCTTTCGTGAGAACCTGGAGTGGCTCTTCCAGGCATGAATGATACCTCTCTATCGCGGCGAGAAGCGCAGATGATATTATCCTCGCGGAGGAGTGAGAAACGGTATCTGGCCAAATGGTGAACAAGCATAGAGCGAAGGCATGCGGAATATGCGCGACGGCCCTGCTGTCGGTATGCATGCTGGCGCTCCTTCTTCCCTTCAGCCCTTGCGGCGCCGCTACCGGAAGCGAAGCCGGACCGTACCTCATGAGGGTGTTGCCCAGCAAAGGCGGGATGGTCGGAAGGGATTGCACCATCGCTCTCTCCTTCGATCGCCCCATGGACCTGCCGAGTATCGTACGGTCCGCGTATTTTGAACCTCCCGTTGACTTTACCGTTTCTGGAGAGTCGGAATGCCTGGTTGTGCCGGTAAACCTGTTGGAGCCGGACGCGCGGTACACCTTTCGCATGCACCCGGGAACGGCCGAGGACAGGCGGGGAGGGGTTTGCGATGAGGGAGTGGAGATTTCTTTTAACACGCGTGGCGACGGCGTGATCATGGAGATCCCCGCTTTTTCATACCGCGATGTGGTGATTGAGGGCGAGGATCCCCAGGGCGTGGCCAGTGTCATCGGCTTCGGTGTGGGGCATTTTCCGGGAACGGGGCGTCCGGGGAGAGGAAACTTCGTGGTCATGGCGCATGCCAGCGGCCGCATAGACTTCCCATATAACAGGCTTTTCGAGCTGGCGGAAGGGGATGAGATCAGCCTGACCTACGGCGGCAGGGATTACAGGTACGCCTGGCGCGAGGGATTGGTCGTACGCGATACCGATATGTGGATAGTCGAACCCACAGCCAGCCCCGTAATCACCTTTTTCGTGTGCTGCGCCGGAGACGGCAAGCCGTCACCGACCTTCCATCCCCCATACCGTTATGCCGTACGCGCATCCCTGTCTGGGGTCAGCCCTCCATTATCAACACAATCTAGCGAAGGTTCCTCTGACAATGTCGGCACATGACCGTGTTAATAATGGAGGGCTGACCCCCGTTGTTGAAAATGGAGGGCTGACCCCAGGCTAAAGAGGTGACGTAGAATAAGGCCATGAGGATAATCGCTGGTGAGGCCAAGGGGAGGCATATAAAGGCGCCACGGGGACGCGCGACGAGGCCCATGCGCGATTTCGTGCGCGAGGCCGTTTTCAGTATGCTTGGCGAACGCACGGTAGGGGCAAGGGTACTCGACCTTTTCGCGGGCAGCGGGTCTCTGGGCCTGGAGGCGTTGAGCAGAGGGGCCGATAAAGCGGTATTCGTGGATCGGGGAAGTGAGCCGGAGCGTATTATCAGGGCAAATCTGGAAATGCTCGCAATGATGGACAGGGGGAAGGTGATAAGGGCAGACATTCTCGATTACCTGCGCAAAGCCAGTTTTCGGGAGAAGCCCTTCGATTTGATTTTTATAGACCCACCTTATAGAATTGATTTGGGTTATAGGCAAGAGATGCTCAGAAGATTAGCCGAAGGCGGGTTTCTTGCCCCGTCAGCGGTGGTTGTGATAGAGGCTCCACTGCGGAGCTCGTCTCCGGGTTCGCCCGAGGGAGTGCATTTCCGGGAGAGGCGGAAGTACGGGGAGACCGCGGTGGATGTTTATGTAGGAGAGAAAAACCCTGTCAAACATAAGGAGGGGGTCAGGAGCAACATGATGGTCGCCATTTGCCCGGGGACTTTCGACCCCATCACCTGTGGACACCTGGACGTCATCACTAGAGCATGCAAATACTTCGATCGCTTCGTCGTGGGTGTGGCAGCGAACCCGATCAAGCAGCCCCTCTTCAGCCTGGAAGAAAGGACACACATGCTGGAGAAGGCCACCGCCGGGCTGGATAACGTGGAGGTGACCCCATTCGATACCTTGCTCGTCGATTTCGCCCGTAAGGTGGGAGCAAATGCGATAGTAAAGGGCCTCAGGGCCATCAGCGATTTCGAATACGAGTTCCAGATGGCCCAGATAAACCAGGCTATGGACGAAGAAGTAGAGACTTTCTTCGTCATGGCGAATCCCGAATACACTTTTATCAGCTCGAGCGCGGTGCGGGAAGTAGCGAGTTATGGAGGCGCCATAAGCGGCCTGGTTCCCGAGAGCCTGGAGCGGGAACTCAGCCAGATGTTTGCAAGCAAATTCGGCAAGTTGAAGAAAGGGGCGGTCTAGATGGACGTCTTTCAACAACTGGATAGGATAGAGGACCTCATTGTATCTAGTAAACACATGCCTTTTTCGTCATCGGTGATGGTCAACGAAACGGAGATCTTCGAGCTCCTGGACGAGTTCCGCAGCTCACTCCCGGAGGAATTGAAGCAGGCGCGCTGGATGGTCAAGGAAAAGCAGGAGCTCATGGATGAAGCGCGCAAGGAAGCCGAGCGCATACGGGAGGAGTCTGCCGAAGAGAGAGCGCGACTTATTGAGGAAACAGAGATCATAAAGGCTGCCCGAGCCGAGGCTGACCGGCTGATAGAGGAGGCACAAGCACAGGCGAGGGAGATACGCCTTGAAGCGGAGGATTACGCAGATGAACGCCTGGCCAACCTCGAGGTTACCTGCTACAAGCTACTCGAGGTGATCAAGCGGGCGCGCGAGAGGCTGCAGGGACCGCAGGAACAGGTCGAGGAGAAAGAGGAGTTCGACCTGGAATAGGAGCGAAACCGCAAGGATGCGTTTATGCGATAATGCGCCTGGAGGAGATAGATAAACGGCCGCAATCCCACCCTTGAAACCTTGGAGTCTTTAAATCCGTTGGGCCGGAAACAAGCCGGGATGAAGCCCCGATAGGGAGAGAAAAAGGCTGATCCGGTCTCTATCCGCAATCAATCCCCCGGTTAATATCACGGATATAGCCCGCCCGCTTTGCGCGTGGATTCTGGCAGGTGTTAGTGTGAATTATGCAGGTTTTTTTGGATGCAGGTTGTTTTGGCGAACGAACGGCAAGGTGATGCAGCATGGCCGAAAAACTGAACTCACGCCAGCTCAAGATCCCTGTAACAAACCTTGTGAAGAAGGTGTTTTCAAAAGAGAAGTTCGCGGCCAACCTGGACATCGCCGTAGGCGAACATGGCCTGATCGAGAGGAGCGATCGCGGGGACCTCTCTTTGATGGTATGGCTGGAGAGCAGCCCGGACGGCATAAGGGTGCACGGGAATATTCGCGGTTCTGTGTGCATGGAATGTACGCGCTGTCTTGAGGAGTACCGCCAGGAGCTGGATATCGAGGTAGACGAGTTCTACCGTCGCCCCGGCCTCGCAACGGTGACGGGTGAGGGCGGGAGGCTGGCGGAGGCCGACATACAGGAGGAAGACGAATACGTGATCAGCGAGGGTGCCATCGACTTGAACCTGCTGATCAACGACGCTGTCATGCTCAGTCTTCCCATAAAACGCCTTTGTGGCGAGGAGTGCAGGGGATTGTGCCAGGTGTGCGGAAAGAACTTGAACGAAGGAGAATGTGGCTGTACCCGGGAGAGCATCGACCCCCGCCTGGAGGTGCTGAGGGCTCTGCTCGAGCGCGGAGAGGATTGACCCGGGGAGCGAGCTGCCGGAGGGCTTGTCTTGACCGTGCCGGTAGGCAAGCATATACTCGGATGGTGCTTGAAGAGATAGACGCAGGAAAAGGAAGGTTTTTCCGGAGGTAAAAAATGGCCGTACCCAAGAGCAGAAAATCACGATCGCGCACAGCTTCGAGGCGCGCGAAATGGGGCATGCAAACGCCTCCGAAGTCGGAATGCCCGCAGTGTCACTCTCCCAAGCTACCCCACCGGGTTTGTCCGAATTGCGGCACCTACAACGGCAGGGAAGTGCTAGAGACGGAATAGTCCATATCCGTATGGTCGGCGGCATCATACGCGGCTTTTATCCCCGAGGAATCGCATGAAAGCTTGAGCGACTGCTGTCGGGTCCGGGCACGTGTACCCACACGGTACAGCAGGCTGCGTTCGGCCGGCGAACGCATTATTACTGGAGCGAGCATTGTGGCTGACCAGGAGAAGGTAACGGTAGCTCTCGATGCAATGGGTGGGGATAACGCCCCGGAATCGAATATCTCGGGAGCCTTGGAAGCATGTGATGAAACGGGCATTGAAGTGCTGCTGGTGGGTGATGAGGTAGTCCTTTCGGGTGTACTGAAATCAATGGGTACAGATCACGGGCGTATCAAGATCCTGCACGCCCCGGACGCAGTCACCATGGAAGAGGAAGGTGCCTTCGCCGTCAAGAACCGGGAGGGCGCTTCCGTAGTGGTAGCCGCCGAGGCCGTAAGGCAGGGGAGAGCCAAAGCCATGGTATCGGCCGGCAATACCGGAGCCGCAATGGCGGCAGCCTTTTTCTCGTGGGGCAGGATGAAAGGTATCAAGCGTCCCGCGGTTGCCGTGGTCCTGCCACCGGCCCATTCCCCCACCCTTCTACTCGACGCGGGAGCGAATGCTGATTGCCGCCCCGAACACCTGCGCCAGTTCGCCGTGCTTGGAAGCGCCTATGCTTCTTTGCGCTTCGGCCTGGATAGGCCACGGGTCGGCCTACTGAACGTCGGGGCCGAGGAATCAAAGGGTAACGAGCTTACTAAAGAGGCCTTCCGTTTATTGTCCTCGGAGGCAAGGATCCTTTTCGTAGGCAACCTGGAGGGCAGGGACCTGGCAAGCGATGGGGCAGACGTAGTGATTACGGATGGGTTTACGGGTAATGTGACTCTAAAAGTGGTCGAAGGCGTTGCTTCCATGATCACCCGAAAACTACTGGAGAACCTGGGGTCCTTGCGGGAGGAAGAGCTGAAGCTCGTGCTGCCTGCATTACTCGCACTGCGCGAGGAACTGGATTACCGTGCCATTGGAGGGGCGCCACTGCTGGGAGTGAAGGGCGTATGTATCGTTGCGCATGGAAGCTCGGATGCCACGGCGATAAAGAACTCACTACGGGTTGCGGCCGAGGCTGTGGGGGCTGGTTTGGTCGAGAAGACGGAGAAACTGCTGGCCGCGGGAAAAGGAGGCGGTCGATGATCTTCAGGCGGCGCGGCAGGAAGAGGGAAGCCATAGAAGATTTATTGCTGGTGGAATTCGCCGACAAGGAACTCCTGCATCGAGCCTTGACCCACCGCTCCTACGCTCACGAGGCATGCATGTCGTCCGATTACACGAACGAGAGGCTGGAATTCCTCGGCGACGCCGTGCTCGATGTAGTCATATCCGATTATCTGTACCGCAAGCACGGCGAGTTGAACGAGGGAGACCTGACGCGCATCAGATCGTACCTGGTGAACATGAACTCCCTGGCGGAGACCGCGCGTGAGCTCGGCATCGGAGAGTATATTATGCTGAGCCGGGAGGAAAAGGCCGACGGGGGAGGAGAAAAGGCATCGATCATAGCAGACGCCCTGGAAGCGCTCATAGGCGCTGTCTACCTGGATCAGGGCCTGGAGAAGGCAGGGGAGCTGTGCTTGAGGCTCTTCGCTAAGAAGCTCGAGGACGCGGTATCCGGCACCCTCGACTACGATTACAAGTCTCGCCTGCAGGAGATAGTGGTAAAGGAAAGAGGCATACTGCCCCGCTACCGGCTGCGCGAAGAGGGGCCCGATCACCGCAAGACGTTCCACGCCGCGGTATTTATCGCGGACGCGAAGATGGGAAAAGGGAGCGGGAGCTCCAAGAAGGAGGCCGAGCAGGGGGCTGCCAGGGAAGCCCTGGACCGCTTGGCCTGCATGTAAGACAGATCGGAGTAGAGAGTTCGCTAAGGAAAAAGGGGTGATCGAATTGGCTGGCATAGGGATCGTGACAGACTCAACCGCTTATATGGACGAGGACTACGTTGTCGCGAACGACATCAAGGTGGTTCCATTGAAGGTGATCATCGAGGACGTGTCCTACAGGGAGGGAATAGACATAAGCAACGACGAGTTCTACAGGCGCATGCAGGAAGAAGATATCTTCCCGACCACGTCCCAACCCTCTGCCGGCGAGTTCCTGGAGACTTACAGGGAGATGTCGGAACGCTATGACGCGCTATTCAGCATACACATCTCGTCGGGCATCAGCGGCACCTGCGAATCCGCCCGCTCTGCCGCGTCCGAAATGGGGGATTATCCCATAGAGGTCGTCGATTCCCGCTTCACCGGAATACAGCTCATGCTTTTCGTGCGGGAACTGGTCAAGGCGAGGGATGCCGGCAAGAGCATGGAGGAGCTGAAAGCCCTGGCCTCCAAGATGATCGCGGAAGGCGTGATCATGTTCTGCGTCGATACCCTGGAATACCTGCACCGCGGGGGCAGGATCGGAGGCGCCCAGGCCTTGATGGGCTCCATGCTGCGCATCAAGCCCATCTTGTATCTCGACGGTACCATAGATGCCCTGGACAAGGTACGCGGCAGCAAGAAAGCCCTCGACCGCCTGGTCGAGCTGTCGGTGGAGAAGGCCAAAGGCAGAGAGGTACAGGTGGGACTGACCCACGTGCGCAATATGGACAGACTCGAGGAATTGAGGGAAAAGATAAAGGCAGCCCTTGATTGCGACCCCGAGGCCATAGTCTTTAACGAGACCGGTCCGGTCGTCGGTTCTCATGTCGGACCCGGCACGGTGGGCGTAGCCTTCTACCCGGTCGAGTAGGGGGCAGCCTGGAGACGGCATATAGGCAGATCTATTTGCGGGTCCGCACCTATCGGTACAACCATGCATTAAGGCGTCTATTTCCCACGACCACGGAAGGGTAATAGGGCTTGGGGGGAGAAAAATACTGGGAAAATCCGTTTAAAACGCTGAGCAAGAGGAGAGCAGTGCAAGCATGTACCTGAAGTCGCTTACCGCTCGAGGTTTCAAGTCCTTTGCGGATAAGGTCACCCTCGATTTCGAACCCGGTATATCGGTCATCGTCGGTCCCAACGGCAGCGGCAAGAGCAACGTCGCCGATGCGGTGTTGTGGGTGCTTGGAGAACAGAGCCCGCGTAACCTGCGCGGGACGAAGATGGAGGATGTCATCTTCGCCGGCAGCGCCACCCGTCAGCCGCTGAGCATGGCCGAGGTGTCGCTGTCCTTCGACAACCGCGGCGGGAAAATGGCATTGGATTTCCCCGAGGTAGTCGTGACGCGCCGCATTTACCGCACCGGCGAAAGCGAATACCTGCTGAACAAGGCGCCCTGCCGCCTGGTGGACATACAGGAGCTGCTTTCAGACCTGGGGGTGGGCCGTGAGCTCACGGCGGTGATCGGGCAGAACAAGCTGGAGGCGATACTGCGCAGCCAGCCGGAGGACCGGCGCGCCTTCCTGGAGGAGGCGGCGGGGCTGCGTAAGCACCGGCGGCGTAAGGAGAAAGCCTTGCGCAAGATGGAGGGCATGGAACGTAACCTGGTGCGGGTGAGAGATATCATATCCGAGGTCAATAAGCAGCTGCGGCCACTGGAAAGGCAGGCACAGCAAGCCAGAGAGTACGCGGAGTTCACCACGCAGATAAGAGAGCTGTCCATCCGTATCCTCGTCTCCGAACTGCAGGACCTCAAGGGCCAGTGGGAGAACCGCAGGGACGAGGAGGAGAGGCTGGCCGGAGAGCTGGAGGAGACTTCCAGGGAGGTCAGGGAGGGAAAAGAGCAGCTGGCCTTTCTGGATACCAGAATGCGCGAGCTGCGGCAGGCGCTGGATGGGTGCCGGCAAAGGGAGATGCGGCTGCTCTCACTTGGGGAGCGGTTGCGGGCGTGCGAGAGCCTTGGAGAGGAAAGGCTGAAGCTGTACGCGGCACTGAGCGGAGACATCTCTTTCAGGGAAGGCTGGGAGTCGCGCCGGGAGTTACTCCTGCGCAAGAAGCTCGAGTTGGAGGAGGAGCTGGACCGTACGCGGGATGGTCTCGCGAGAAAGGAGTCGGAGGAAAAGCGCCTGCGCGATGAGAGGAAAGCGCTGGCGGAGGAGCTCGGCCTTGCCAGGCGGGAGCGTGAAAGCCTGAAGCGCTCCCTGGCAGAACTGCGGGAGAAAGAGAGCAAATCGCAGGAGGAGTCGGAGCGGGCAGCGGCAAGGGTGGAGGAAAACCGTGAGGAAGCGGAACGCCTGAGAGTGCAGCGGGAAGCCGCATCGCAGCGAATCGGGGCCTTGGAGCAGGAGATAGAAGCAACGCAAGAGGATATGGCGAAGATCGCCGGCCAGCGGGACGAAAAAGACGTGAAGATGGCCGCGGCACGCGAGGACTTGTATCGCTTCAGGGAGGAATTAGAGACCGTATCGCGCAAGCAGAGGCGGTCTTTCCAGGATGAAGCGCTGGTGGTTGCCAGGCTGAGAGCCCTGCAGGAGGTCTTCAGCTCGCGTATCGATTATGCGGCCGCAGCCGCCAGGGTCATGGATGAAGGCGGGAATCTGCCCGGAGTGCTCGGCATACTGCTGCACAAGATAAGTGTCCAAGACGAATGGGAAAAAGCACTGGAATCGTTCCTGGGGCCGTGGCTCTTCTGCCTGTTGACCAAGGATCTGCACAGTGCCATGGAAGCCATCAGGATCTTGAAGAAGCAGGAGGGGGGCTACGCTATCTTCCTGCCGCTATGCGAGATCGACTCCGCTTGCGTAAGCGAGACGAGAAACCTGGCGCATGTAGCCGGCGGCACGCATGCCCTGGATGCCGTGGATTGCGATCCCGAAATACGGCCCGCCCTCGAGTATCTCCTGGGGGACGTGGTCTTTTGTTCCTCTTTGGATGAAGCGGAAAACAAGGCCGAGCTCTATCCCAGGCTGACCTTCGTTACGAGAGAGGGGGATGTCATCGCTCCGAGGCGTGCGGTGAAGGGAGGCGCGCGTCCTCGCAGCCCGTTTCACGTCATCGCCAGGCGCAGGGAAGTAGAAGAGCTCCAGGACATGCTAGACCTCTGCGACGAGGAGGGGATTTCACTAGAGGTGCAGCGCAAGAGCGCTCTCTCTACCATCGCGGGCCTGGAAAAAGACCTGGAGAAAATGGCGCAGGAGAGAATAGGGCTGGAGGCCGAGCTAAGGGAGCTCGAGGCGGCGGTGCGCGAGCTGAGAATGCGGACGGAACGGGAAGAGGAGGAAGAGGTCGCACTGGAAGAGCGCGTGGCGGCCCTTGAGAAGGAAGAGGCCGGGTTGCTGGACAAGGTCCCGCCCCTCGAGGCGGAAGCGTCACGGTGTGAGGCTGAATCGCAAGAGCTGCGACCCAGGTTGGCCGGGTGTGAGGACAGTATCGAAAAATTGCGCCGGCGCGAGCGGGAATGCGAAGAAGCCCTGCGGGATATCCTGGCACAGAAGGCATCCATGGCGGAGAGACGGTGTCATCTGGAGGAGAGAGTCGGTGAGATCGCCGCTGAGATGGAGGGGCCGCCTCTGCCGGGACGCGGGGAACTTGACCGCATGGCGCGGCTACAGGAGGAGATCCTGGGCCTGGTGGAAAGGCTCGTGGAGGCGCACGGCAGGCTGGCGTCAGGACTCGCAAACAGGGAAAAAGAGAGCAGGGAAGAACTGGTCCGCAGGGAAGAGGAGCAGGAGGCGGCGCGGCGCCGCCAGGAGGAGGTGGAATACCGCGAGAGCGAACTGCGGGAACTGGTGCACAACCGCGACCTGGCGGCAGCACAGCTTAAGATGCGCGTTGATATGCTGGTGCAGAGACTGCTGGACGAATACAAGCTCCCCTTGGAAACCGCTCTCACGGAATACCTGCCCGCCTCCAGCGTGGAAGATATGAAAACCAGACTCGAGGGGCTGCAGCGCCGCCTCGATTCACTGGGTCAGGTCAATCCGCGGGCGGTAGAAGAGTACGGGGCGATGAAGGAGCGTCACGATTTCCTCATGGAGCAGGTGGAGGATCTGCGCGAAAGCAAGGCTGCCCTGCTCAAGGTGGTGCGCGCCATAGACCGTGAGGTCGTACGCATATTCAAGGAGACATTCGAGGAAGTCAACCTGCATTTCCAGGAGCTCTTCGAGATGCTCTTCCCCCAGGGTAGAGCGGAGCTGAGCCTCACGGATCCCACCGACCTGCTCAATACCGGCGTAGACGTAGAAGCACAGCCGCGGGGAAAGAGGCTCAAGAAGCTTTCCCTGCTCTCCGGCGGCGAGACCGCTCTTACCTCCCTCGCCTTTCTTTTCGCTATTTTCAAGACCAGGCCCAGTCCCTTCTATTTCCTGGACGAGGTGGAGGCTGCTCTTGACGATGTAAACCTCCACCGTTTCCTGAACATGCTCAAGGAGTTCAAGGGTGACTCGCAGCTCATCGTGATCACCCACCAGAAGCGCACCATGGAGATCGCCGATATACTCTACGGGGTTTCCATGCAGGCTTCGGGGATCTCGCGCATCGTCAGCCAGAAGCTCGAAGAGGCCGAACGCCTGGCCCGTACCGGTACCGCCTAGGGTCAGAGCTCAAATGTTGCGTCTCATTCTGCCGCGGCGAGAAAGGATAGCATTTCCGGGAGATGCCAACATTTGAGCTCTGACCCCATAATGTTGAAAATATGCGTTGTCCGCAATGTCAATTTTCGAGCTCTGACCCCAAGATGTTGCGTCTCATTCTGCCGCGGCGAGAAAGGATAGCATTTCCGGGAGATGCCA
>CAZGWK010000006.1:0-29783 GCA_964529285.1 uncultured Actinomycetota bacterium | reverse complement strand
ATAATGTTGAAAATATGCGTTGTCCGCAATGTCAATTTTCGAGCTCTGACCCCAAAATGTTGAGCTATGATAGATTAAAGGTGCTTGCAAGAGAGTTATGACCGAGGCAGGTGGAGATGGAAGAGGATAAAAAACAGGAAAAGGAACGCAGGAAACGCGAAAAGGAAGAAGCCAGGAGACTTAAAAAAGAGGAGAAGGCCCGGCTCAAGGCCGAGAAAAGGGAGCTCAAGGAGGCCAGGAAAAGGGAGAAAGAGGAGGCGCTCGGCGAGCTCCAGGAGCTGCCCGAGGTAGAGGAAGGACTCGGCGAAGCACTCTACTGCGGACCGGAGTTAGAAGAGGGTAACCCGGCCGGCCTGGAAGCCTACGATATCGAGACAGCCATGGAGGAGGACGCAGCGCCGCCGTCCCGATACGGGATGGCGGCCGGCGAACTTCCCCCCGAAGAGGATAAAAAGAGGTGGCGGTCCCGGCTGCGGCAGGGTCTTTCCAAGAGCCGCATGAACTTCGTGGCGCCCCTTTCCAGGGCCATGGCCTCCCGGCGCTTCGACGATGTCTTCTGGGAGGAAGTCGAGGACATCCTGGTAGGGGCAGACGTCGGTATGGAGATGACTAAGATCCTGGTGGAGAGGGTAAGGGAACGTATGGCGGCAGAGAAGGTGAAAGACCCGGAAGGGCTCCTTGACCTCTTCCGCGAGGTTCTGGCCGACGCGCTCGACATCGGGGACGGTGGGCTATACTACGCCGAAGACGGGCCTAGCGTAATACTGGTCGTCGGCGTGAATGGAACGGGCAAGACTACCACCATCGCCAAGCTGGCGCACCTGTTGTGCCAGGATGGTAAGAGGGTAATCCTGGCAGCCGGCGACACTTTTCGCGCCGCCGGCGTCGAACAACTGGAGACCTGGGGCAACCGCGTGGGCGTGCATACCGTTAAACACAAACAGGGCGCGGACGCGGCGGCCGTGGTGCACGACGCCGTGGAGGCCGCCCTGGCGCGCAACATGAACGTGGTCATCGCCGACACCGCCGGAAGGTTGCACACCAAGGCCAATCTCATGGAGGAGCTGAAGAAGATCAAGCGCGTGGCCGAGCGCAACGCGCCGGTCTCCGAGACGCTGCTGGTCATCGACGCTACAACCGGGCAGAACGGCCTCATCCAGGCACAGCAGTTCGGGGACGCCGTCGAGGTGACGGGGGTGGTGCTTACCAAGCTGGACGGCACGGCCAAGGGCGGGATAGTGGTGGCGATCGTGCACGAACTGGGCATCCCCATCAAGTTCATCGGCGTGGGCGAGAAGCTGGATGACCTGCACGCCTTCGACGCGCAGGAGTTCGCCTGCGCACTTTTCTCCTAGGTACGCAGTATGACCTGGAGGCGGTCTGGCTGTGGTGTAACGATTGCGAGGCCAGGCAGGGAAGGGTTACCGCGTCCTGCGTGGTGGAAGAGGCGAGCTGCATATGATGCCGAATATGCATGCCTGAATTAAACTTTGACATAACCTGGTGTTTCGGCTAATTTTAATAGTTTAGTGGTCCGTTTGGATCGGGCTCTTCCCGGGGCATGCATGCATGCAGCTGTGAGGGCCGTAGCGAGCGAGGAAATATAAGCATGTTCGATAACTTGAGCGACCGCCTGCAGGACATCTTCAAGAAACTGCGCGGGCACGGCAAGCTGTCCGAAAATCAGGTGGCCGAAGTGATGCGTGAGATACGGCTGGCGCTCCTGGAGGCGGACGTCAATTTCAAGGTGGTCAAGGATTTCGTAGCACGGGTGCAGGAGAGGGCGGTGGGAGAAGAGGTCCTCCGTTCACTCACCCCCGCCCAGCAGGTCATCAAGATAGTGGACGAGGAGCTCACGCAACTCCTGGGCAGCTCGCACGAGAAGATAAACTTCGGCGGCCGCCCACCGGTGACGGTCATGCTCGTCGGTCTGCAGGGTTCCGGAAAGACAACGGCTACCGCCAAGCTGGCCGTCCACCTCAAGAATCAGGGCCGCCACCCCATGATGGTGGCCGCCGATACATATCGGCCTGCGGCCATCGACCAGCTGGAGAAGTTGGGCGAGCAGGCAGGCATCGAGGTCTATGCCGACCGCTCCGCGCGGCCGGAGAAGATCGTGGAGGCGGGAATACGTAAGGCGGAAAAGGAGGGCATGGACACGGTGCTCATTGACACCGCGGGCCGCCTGCACGTCGACGAAGAGATGATGCAGGAGCTCGTGCGCATCCGCAGTGATTTCTCGCCCAACGAGACCCTGTTGGTGGTTGACGCCATGACCGGCCAGGATGCGGTGAATGTGGCGCAATCCTTCGCGGATGATGTAGGTTTCGACGGAATTATCCTCACCAAGCTGGACGGAGACGCACGTGGCGGCGCGGCCCTTTCCATCAAGGCGGTGACCGGCAAGCCGGTGAAGTTCGCCAGCGTCGGGGAGAAGATCGGCGACCTGGAGGCCTTCTATCCCGACCGTATGGCCTCGCGTATCCTGGGTATGGGCGATATGCTCACTCTTATCGAGAAGGCTCAGTCGACCTACGATGAAGAGAAGGCAAAGGAACTCGAGAAAAAACTGCGCAAACAGCAGTTCACTCTGGAGGATTTTCTAGACCAGATGGAGCAGCTGAAGAAGATGGGTCCGCTGGACCAGATCCTGGGCATGATCCCCGGGATCTCCGCCTCGAAATTAAAGGGGCTGCAGGTGGACGAAGGGCAGATCAAGCAGGTCGAGGCGATCATCCAGTCCATGACTCCCGAGGAACGGCGCAAGCCGCAGATAATCGGAGCAAGCCGCAAGCAGCGCATCGCGAGGGGAAGCGGCATGAGCACCCAGGACGTGAACCGCCTGCTGCAGCAGTTTCAACAGATGCAGAAGCTTATCAAGCAATTCGGGAAGATGTCCCCACGCAAAATGGGGCAGGCATTCCCCTTCCAGTTGTAGCGGATCCGCGAGATATGCGGGATGATCGAAACGGAAAGGAGCGCGGTTTAATTGGTGAAGATCAGGCTCAAGAGGATGGGGGGCAAGAAAAAGCCCTACTACCGGGTGGTGGCCGCCGATTCTCGCAGTCCCAGAGACGGAAGGTTCATAGAAACCCTCGGCCGCTACGATCCGCGGGAAGAGCCATCCCTGATCGAACTCGACGAGGAAAAAGTCCTGAAGTGGCTGCGCGAAGGGGCTCAGCCAACGGACCAGGTGCGCAAGCTCATGCAGATCAAGGGTATCTGGCAGAAGTATCAGGAGGAATAAAGTGGCAAATGATGGAGTGGTCGGCCATGAGGTGGATATGAAAGATCTGCTCGAGTACCTGGCTAAGTCCCTCGTGGATAATCCCGACAGCGTAGAGGTGACCTCGGTGGAAGGAGAGAAATCCATCATTCTTCAGTTGCACGTGGACCCGGAAGACGTGGGCAAAGTCATCGGCAAGAAGGGGCGTATCGCGCAGGCTATGCGCACCCTCATCAAGGCATCGGCCACCAAAGAGGGACGTAACGCCATCGTCGAGATCATAGATTGATCACATGTTGCCACCTTTTAGAAGGACCACCTATGTGGTCACCGGCAGGGTGATCAAAGCATACGGGGTCCGGGGTTGGGTCAAGATCGAGGTGCTATCCTCGAATCCACTTAGGTTCGCGACTGGAAATACCTTTATCGTCGAAGGAAGAGAGGGAAGCGGCAGGCTGGTCCTGGATGAGGTCGAGGAGGCGGCCGGCGCTCTGCTGGTGAGGTTCCGCGGGTTTACGGTCCGGGAGGACGCCCTGCAGCTCGCAGGCCGGAGATTGCTGGTCACGCCGGAGGAAGTAGGCGACCCGCCTGCCGGTACGCGGTGGGAACACCAGCTCTTGGGATTGGAGGTACGCACCACCGGCGGAAGGCGGCTGGGGAAAGTCGCGGAGGTCATGGAGACGGGCGCCAACGACGTTTTGATAGTGCAGGGCGATATGGAATACCTGATACCGATGACGGCCGAGGTGGTCAAGGAGATAGACCCGGACGGCGGCAGCATCGTAATAGAGCCCCTCCCGGGCCTGCTGGAGGAATGAGGCAGTGCGTATAGACGTCTATACCATCTTTCCGGGCATCTTCGATTCGCCCCTGCGGGAGGGCCTGCTGGGAAAGGCGATGCGGGGAGAGATACTGGATATCCGGGTACATGACATCAGGGATTACTCCGCGGGAAAGCACCGCCAGGTGGATGATGCCCCCTTTGGGGGAGGGCCTGGTATGGTAATGAAGCCGGAGCCCGTATTCGAGGCGGTGACCCGGACTCTGGGTTTCGGCATTGGCGAGTTGGAATCGTTGCAGGAGAAGGTAAGGGTGGTGATGCTCACGCCCCGCGGCGAGCGCATGGGCCAGGCAAAGGTGGAGGAGATGGCGGCGCTCGAACATATCGCGCTGATCTGTGGGCGATACGAGGGAGTGGACGAGAGAGTGTTCGAACATCTTTGCACTGACGCCCTTTCCATAGGAGATTACGTCCTGTCCGGGGGCGAATTCGCCGCCCTGGTCGTTATAGAGTCCATCAGCAGACTGGTACCGGGCGTGTTGGGTAACGAGGAATCGCTGGCCTGCGAGTCCTTCTCCCGGGGCCTGCTGGAGTACCCGCAGTACACGCGGCCGGCTGAATATATGGGATGGAAGGTGCCGGAGGTACTCCTCTCGGGAGATCACGGCGCAGTGGAGAAGTGGCGGCGCGAAGCCGCCGTGCAATGCACGCAGAAAAGACGGCCCGAGCTCGCTGGCCCTGGCGGACCGCGTGGCGATGGGTTGTAATATATAGCGGAAAGGAGAAAGGAAAATGCAGAAGACGGACATAATAGAGAGCGAATACCTGCGGGATGATATACCGGACTTCCGGCCCGGGGATACGGTAAAGGTACACGTCAGGGTGGTGGAGGGAAACCGCGAGCGCATCCAGGTCTTTCAGGGAGTGGTCATCGCGCGCAAGGGCGGCGGCACGCGCGAGACCTTCAGCGTACGTAAGATATCCTTCGGCGTGGGCGTCGAGCGCACTTTCCCGCTGCACAGCCCCATCATCTCCAGTATCGAGGTGGTGACCCAGGGCGGCGTGAGGCGTGCAAAACTCTATTACCTCAGGGACCGGGTAGGCAAGGCAGCCAAGGTCAAGGAGAAGCGCCGTACCTGATACTCGAGGCTCTATGCCCATGCCCCAAGACCCTTTCGGCGATTCCTCCGCGCAGCGGGGGCCGGACGCCGGTGGCGAGGCCCCGAAGAGCGGCGGAGGAAATCGCTCCCGGGACCAGTGGATAGCCCTCGCCCTGGAGTTCGCCGTGCTCTTCATCATCGCCCTGGTGATAGCCATATACCTGCAGGCCTTCGCGATAAAATCGTTCGTCATCCCCTCCCCTTCCATGGAGCCCACCCTGCAGGAGGGCGACCGCGTCCTGGTCGACCGCGTCACTTATCACTTCCGCGAGCCACGGCGGGGCGAGATCATCGTCTTCCGCTTCGACCCCAACGACACGGCCAACTGGACGCATGGCGGCAACGCTTTCACGCGTTCACTCGACCTTCTGGGCGAGATACTGAATATCACTCACCCGGAATCGCTGCAGTTCATCAAGAGGGTGGTGGGGATAGGAGGCGACGCCGTTGAGCTGCGCGACGGCATCCTCTACGTCAACGGCGAGATCTACGATCCCGGCTACGAATACGTGCAGGACAACGCCGACGGAAAGTGGGAGGTGCCGGAGGGCGCCGTGATGGTCATGGGCGACAACCGCCCCAACTCCAACGACAGCAGGCGTTGGGGTTTCGTGCCCCTGCAGGCGGTGATCGGCAGGGCCGTCGTGATCTGGTGGCCGCCGGGCAGATGGTCTGCCCCGTGAAGCCGGGATAGCGTAAGCCGGGCGGGGAACGCCCCCTCCAGTGCGGCCTGCTTTTATTCCAGTTCTGCCCGCGCTTTTTTCTAAGACCTCGAGAAACCTTCCGGGTCAAGAGCACGTCACGTATACGGGAGGAAGCGATGCCTCGCACGTGCGGCCTTGCCGACAGGCGTGGCGATGGGTTGTAATATATAGCGGAAAGGAGGAAGGAAAATGCAGAAGACGGACATAATAGAGAGCGAATACCTGCGGGATGATATACCGGACTTCCGGCCCGGGGATACGGTAAAGGTACACGTCAGGGTGGTGGAGGGAAACCGCGAGCGCATCCAGGTCTTTCAGGGAGTGGTCATCGCGCGCAAGGGCGGCGGCACGCGCGAGACCTTCAGCGTACGTAAGATATCCTTCGGCGTGGGCGTCGAGCGCACTTTCCCGCTGCACAGCCCCATCATCTCCAGTATCGAGGTGGTGACCCAGGGCGGCGTGAGGCGTGCAAAACTCTATTACCTCAGGGACCGGGTAGGCAAGGCAGCCAAGGTCAAGGAGAAGCGCCGTACCTGATACTCGAGGCTCTATGCCCATGCCCCAAGACCCTTTCGGCGATTCCTCCGCGCAGCGGGGGCCGGACGCCGGTGGCGAGGCCCCGAAGAGCGGCGGAGGAAATCGCTCCCGGGACCAGTGGATAGCCCTCGCCCTGGAGTTCGCCGTGCTCTTCATCATCGCCCTGGTGATAGCCATATACCTGCAGGCCTTCGCGATAAAATCGTTCGTCATCCCCTCCCCTTCCATGGAGCCCACCCTGCAGGAGGGCGACCGCGTCCTGGTCGACCGCGTCACTTATCACTTCCGCGAGCCACGGCGGGGCGAGATCATCGTCTTCCGCTTCGACCCCAACGACACGGCCAACTGGACGCATGGCGGCAACGCTTTCACGCGTTCACTCGACCTTCTGGGCGAGATACTGAATATCACTCACCCGGAATCGCTGCAGTTCATCAAGAGGGTGGTGGGGATAGGAGGCGACGCCGTTGAGCTGCGCGACGGCATCCTCTACGTCAACGGCGAGATCTACGATCCCGGCTACGAATACGTGCAGGACAACGCCGACGGAAAGTGGGAGGTGCCGGAGGGCGCCGTGATGGTCATGGGCGACAACCGCCCCAACTCCAACGACAGCAGGCGTTGGGGTTTCGTGCCCCTGCAGGCGGTTATCGGCAGGGCCGTCGTGATCTGGTGGCCGCCGGGCAGATGGTCTACATTGTAGGAGGTGAGAGGATTGAGCGCTGCGCGTGATACTGCGGAGAGATGGGCATGGAGGTTGGGGTACCGCAGGATCGCCGGAACGGACGAGGCGGGGAGGGGCGCCCTCGCCGGACCGCTCGTGGCGGCGGCGGTAATCCTTCCCCCCAAGGGTGAGATATATGATCTCGAGGAGCTCACGGACTCCAAGCTGCTGACCCCGGCTACGAGGAAAAGACTTTTCAGGCACATCCTGGCCTGCGCCGAGGCATGGTCGTTTTGCTGCGTGGCTCCGCGCGATATAGACGAGAACGGATTGCAGCCGGAGAATATAAACGCAATGCGCGCGGCCGTTCACTCGCTCGAGCCTGTTCCCGACATGGTGATGGTCGATTACTATCACATCGACGCCCTCGGCATACCTCAGTGGAGCATAGTCCACGGCGATCGCGCGTGCCGCAGCGTAGCCGCGGCGTCCATCCTCGCCAAGGTGATCAGAGATCAGCTCATGACCCACTGGTCTCTGCATTATCCGCAATACGGCTTCGCTACCAACAAGGGTTACGGGACCGTCGAGCACTTGAAAGCCCTTGCGGCCTACGGGCCGGTTCCCTGCCACCGCAGCTCGTTCCATGGCGTTCTGCAACTGGAGATGATGCTCGAAATCACGGATGGCGGGGCTTGACGCCCACACGTTGCCGTATTCTTCGAGGCACTATGTCACCGCCGGCTGCTGTATTGGTATGGTAGCGTTGCGTCGAAAGCATGCGGGAGTGCAGGTGAACAACAGGGAACTGGGCAAGGCGGGGGAGGACACGGCATGTGCCTTCCTCAAGCGCAAGGGTTATCGTATCCTTGACAGGAATTACCGTTGCCCAGCGGGAGAGCTGGACATAATCGCATGCAGGCGGGGTCGGGTGGTTTTCTGTGAGGTAAAGGCGAGGTCGAGAGGCGAGATCGAGGAAGCCCTGGGCGCGGTGGATGCGAAGCGGCAGGAACGCATGGCGCGTGCTGCGTTGCATTACCTGGCAGCCTGGGGCCGGGCCGCGAAGGGCTGCCGCTTCGACGTAATCGCCTTGCTGAGACGCGGTGACGTGTGGAAAATAGTTCACGTGGAGGATGCCTTCGAGGTTGGGGATTTATAAGGGAAGAAGCCTTCCCCGCTTCCCCGGCACGCGCGGAGCCCTGAAGATCGGGGGATTATGAAAGCCTGTCCCTGGTGCGGCAGGAACAACCTGGACAGCGACGAATACTGCTTCAACTGCGAACGTGACCTCAACGCGGTTCCCGGCGAAGAGGAAGAGTACGAGCTGGAGCAGGAAATAAGGCGCATCCGCGTGTACAGGCCGCCTTCCATGCCGAGGTTGGTGACCATGTCCCTGCTGCGCAAGTTGATTTACGCCTTGCTGGCGCTGGGGGCCTTCTTTATCTCCGCCCTCATCGCCATATGGGTGAGTTACGACAGCTCGGTCGTTGCGCTGGTCGCGCTGGGTATACTGGTTGCGGTGTTGCTGCTTGCCTTCTATTACCCGGACGTCAAACTCTCACGGCGATTGGGCTTGCGGGGGGTCTGGGTATCCTTGATCTCCAATTCCATCCTGCTGGCGGTTATGCTGCCGCCCGCCCTGTGGTTTCTGTCCAAACGGGGTTTTATCGCGGGGGTATGGGTTTTTCTTGCCAGCACCTGGTGGGCTATCCCCGCTTTTCTGATAACCGGAATTCTCTTGACCTGGCTCTCCGGGCGCAGGACCTACGCGGAGGCTGCGAACCCGTAATACATTGTTGCGATTGCGCCTGCCGCGAAAACCCTGCAGCTGCGCCCCTTCCTGTCATCACCATCTTATACAATAAATACAACATATATAGGAGGTGATGGCGTGTTCGCAAGAGTCGACAGCTGCTCCATCCTGGGGATGGAGGTAATGAAGGTAGAAGTGGAGGTGAACACCTCCGGGAGCCTGCCCGGTATCTACATGGTGGGGTTGCCGGACACGGCCGTGCGCGAGTCGTACAGGCGCATCAAGGCCGCGGTCGCCAACTCCGGACTGCTCTTCTGCGGGCAGCTGATTACGGTAAATCTAGCGCCAGCCCACCTGCGCAAGGAGGGTTCCAATTTCGACCTCCCCATCGCCCTGGCCATACTGGTTGTATCCGGAAGCCTAAAGCCAGATGCCCTGGCGGGAAGGATGGTGGTAGGCGAACTTGCGCTGGACGGAAAGGTAAGGGGAGTGCGGGGATCCCTGGCCATGGCGCTTTGGGCGCGGCGCCAGGGCCGCGGGGAGATCATCGTCCCCATGCAGAACCTGCGCGAGGCGGCACGCATCGAGGGGATCAAGGTGACCGGTGTCGCCAGCCTCCTGGAAGCCCTTGAATATCTACGGGGCCGGCCCATACAGCAGCCCGCCGTCGAAGACTACAACGATAACGGTAGCGAGTTCCCCTGTCTTTGCGAAGTGAAGGGGCAAATGCAGGCAAAACGAGCCCTGGAGATCGCCGCCGCAGGTTTTCATAACATCCTTTTCGTCGGCCCGCCGGGGTCGGGAAAGTCGATGCTGGCGGAGAGACTGCCCGGAGTGCTGCCTCTGCTGAACGGAGAAGAGGTCCTCGAGGTCTCGAGCATCCATAGCGTAGCGGGGCTGCTGGATCCCGACCGCCCTCTGCAGCGCCACCCGCCCTTTCGCGCCCCGCATCATTCCATCTCGCATGCAGGCCTGGCGGGAGGAGGCCGCAATTTCCCGCGACCGGGAGAGATCACCCTCAGCCATCGCGGGGTGCTGTTCCTCGACGAATTGCCCGAGTTCAGGAGGGACGCCCTGGAGGTACTGCGCCAACCCATGGAAAAGGGGAGCATCACGATATCCCGTTCCCTCGTATGCACCAATTTCCCGGCTCGCTTTCTGCTGGTGGCGGGTATGAATCCCTGCCCTTGCGGTTTCCTGGGCGACACGCAGCGCGCATGTTCCTGCTCGCCGGGGGAGGTGAGGAAGTATTACAACCGCGTTTCGGGGCCGCTTCTGGACCGTATCGACCTGCAGGTGGAGGTGCCGAAGCTACCCCCGCGCGAGCTGGTGGAACTTCCGGCCGGTGAGACCTCGCAGCGCGTGCGCGAAAGGGTGATTGAGGCGCGTGAGAGGCAGCGGGCACGCTGGCACGGCGCGGCGGAGACCAATGCGCATGTCGGCCTGGTGCGGATACGCGCAACATGTCGCCTCGGCGAGGAGGAAAAGCGGTTCATGTATGCGGCAGCAGACCGCCTGGGTTTGACCGCGCGGGGGTTCGACCGCTGCCTGAGAGTGGCCAGGACCATCGCCGACCTGGCAGGACGTGACGGAATATGCGTGGCGGACCTGGCGGAGGCCGTGCAATACCGTTCATTGGAGAGGCTCTGGGGCTCTTCCATGGGCAGGGAGGTCGGCTGTGCAAGAAGCTTATAGGGCGGCGCTGGCCTGCCTCACGGGGATGAACCCCCTGGCCCTTCCGCGTTTGCTGCTCCTGGCGGGCGGAGCGAGGAAGCTGTGGGATATCCTGGAGAAGGGGGGGAGCAGTGCGGCGTCGCTGGTAGGTTCGGAAAAGGCGGCCGGCTGGGCGGGCGAATGCGGCCGCACTGATCCGTCGCGCGTGCTGGAGGACCTGAAACGGCGGGGTATAGGAGTAATAACCCCCGCGGACCCGCCTTTTTCGGACAGGCTGCGCAGCATATACGATCCACCCGCCCTTCTCTTTACCATAGGCAGGGAACCTCCGGTCGAGGCTCCGTTCGTGGCCGTGGTGGGAGCGCGCAAGGCCTCGGGTTACGGCCGCTGGGCCGCCGAGAGCATCGCTGAGGAACTGGCTCGCAGGGGCGTGGTGGTGGTATCCGGTGCCGCTTACGGAGTAGATGGCCGCGCTCACCGGGGATGCCTGAAGGCGAGTGGTTTCACCATAGCCGTACTTGGATGCGGTATTGACAGGGTATATCCAGCCGGTCACGCGGGGCTTCTCGCTAGTATCGCATCCTCCGGTTGCATAGTAAGCGAGTACCCTCCGGGGGAAGAGCCGTTGCCCTGGCATTTCCCGCACCGCAACCGTATAATCGCGGGGCTTTGCCACGCAGTCGTGGTCGTAGAAGCCTCGCAGAAGAGCGGAGCCCTCATAACCGCGGATATGGCGCTGGATGAAGGCAGGGAAGTGATGGCGGTACCGGGACCCATCGGAAGCACCCTATCCAGGGGAACCAACAGGCTCATACAGAAGGGTGCAAAACTGGTCCTCGATGTCGACGACATATGCGAGGAATTGCCCGACGCGTTCTTCTCGCCCACCGCAGCCGGGGTTGCGGGATCACAGAAACAGCAGGCGATCCGCGAGTTGGAGGCAACTCACCTCGAGCGGACCTGCGCGGGACTCCTGCAGGGTATTCCCCGCGGCTTGGACTGGCTTGCGGTCAGGACCGGGGTCTCGGTGGCGGAGCTGCTCGCTTGTCTTACCGGCATGTCACTCAAGGGCTGGGTCACGGAGGAGCCGGGGGGCCGCTATCGCCTTTTAACGGATCTTTCCCTGCACTGAGGTCGCGTCCGCGGTGGCGGGGAAGACTGCTCTACATGCGGCTTCATGCGTTTGTCTCGCGCGGGGGTATCTGCCTGCCGATAAATCCTTTTTTACAGAAATAATAAATATAGCCACAATAATAATTATCTTTAACTTTAGATTCAACTATTGACAATAACAACTTTTAATATAAAATTATATAAGAATTCAACAGCTTGCACTATGCAGAGGGGAAAAATGCGTGAGAGTGTAGCGGAATATCTTAGGTTTCTGAAGTCGGAACGCAACCTGTCTCCGCAGACCTTGCGTGCCTATGACGGCGATCTGCGCATTTTCACCACTTTCTGCACCCGGGCGGGCATCGCCGGGCCTGGGGAAATCGACCACCGTATGCTGCGCCGTTATCTCGCGAACCTGCAGACCAGGGGATATTCACGTGCAACGATAGCACGCCGGTCTTCGGCCGTGCGCGGATATTTTCGCTTCCTCGTCCAGCGTGGTTATCTCCAGGGCGATCCCGCGGCCGCGCTGTCGCCGCCACGGCGGGACCGCAGGCTGCCAAGAGTGCTGCGGCTGGAGGAGATAGACGTTGCGGAGGCGAAGCAGAGGCTGCATATCTACCGCACGTCTTTGAGGGATATGGCCCTGGTCGAGCTGCTTTATGCAACGGGAATACGCGTAAAGGAGCTGTCCGAACTGGACCTGAAAGATATCGATCTAGACAGAGGGGAGGTGAGAGTTCTCGGTAAGGGGCGAAAGGAGCGCCTGGTCCCGATGCACGACGCGGCGCGCCAACTGCTGGCGAACTACATCGACAAAGAGAGGGCGATACTGGCCGCGAACGCATGTCCGGAAGGTAAGGGACGGGAACCCCTCTTCGTTAACGTGAAAGGGGGTAGGCTCTCTGACCGCGGGGTCCGCCGGGTAGTAGAGCGCTTTTTCCGTGGTCTGGAAGGGGGAAGGAGGGTAAGCCCGCACACTTTGCGCCATACTTTCGCAACCCATATGCTGAAGGGGGGAGCGGACCTTAAGACGGTCCAGGAGCTGCTGGGTCACGTTGATTTATCAACAACCCAGATATATACTCATCTTAATAAAGGTCAGCTGAAAGAGGTATTTTTCAGAACTCACCCCCGCGCGTAAAGCCGGATGAGGTACAGCATAGAATTTACCGAGATGGGAGAATGTTGAATACGGCTGATTTCTATAAAAGAGGAGCAAGGTTGGAAGGCATAGAGGACGTCACCAAAATCTGGAAGCAATTCAAGGAAAAGGGTTCACAGGAATCCCGAGAAAAACTCATCCTCAACTACGCTCCACTCGTAAAGTACGTCGCAGGCAGGGTCTCTTCCGGGCTTCCGCCCAACATAGAGTATGCCGACCTCGTGAGTTACGGCATCTTCGGACTCATAGACGCCATCGAGAAATACGATCCTGAGCGGGGGATAAAGTTCGAGACCTATGCCATCTCGCGCATAAAAGGAGCCATCATCGACGAGCTCCGCTCCATCGATTGGGTGCCCCGCTCCATCAGGTTCAAGGCGCGCGAGCTTGAGAAGGCCTACGTTTCCCTGGAGAACGAGCTTAAGAGGCTGCCTAGCGACGAAGAGGTGGCCAAGCAAATGTGCATCTCCCTCGACGAGTTCCATCAATTGCTGCAGCAGATGAGCTTCATCTCCCTTGTGGCCCTGGACGAACTCTGGAACGTGGGGGGGGACAAGGGAGACAAGGTCAGCCTCGTGGATACCCTCGAGGACTCCCGGGTCAAGGATCCCTCCAAGACCTACGAGATAGAGGAGATGAAGAGGATCCTGGCGGACGCCATAAACCGCCTTCCCGAAAGGGAGAAGATCGTCGTCAGCCTCTATTATTACGAAGGGCTTACCTTGAGGGAGATAGGCGAGGTACTGGGGGTGACCGAATCGCGGGTCTGCCAGATGCATACCAAGGCCATTCTGCGCCTGAAGGGCCGGCTGACGAGTGCCAAGGGAGCGCTCGAGGTCTGATCGACTCCACCAGACTCAACATAACGGGGTCAGGAGCCTGTTGCTCAAATCTTGATCTTTCTGAGGTATGGGCTCCGGCCCCTCTTGCCGGCAGGGTCGAAAAATCATCAAATGAATCCCCGGAAACACGGTCCAGCTTGCCCGGCGAAATCCCACTATGGTACTATTCTTAGCTGGCGCCAGACCGTATCGTATGGAGGTGGGCACGGGACTTGACGAAAGAGTTCCGCCGGGACGCCGCCGGGCCCGCCACCAGCGGGATTTCCCGTTAATCACACACGCCCGCGGACCTTCATCCCGGGGTGCCCCCTCGGGGGTCGGGAGAGGGGATGAAACGGGCGAAGGAGAAACCAAGGAGGAACCATGACCGTAGTCTCCATGAAACACCTGCTCGAAGCCGGGGTCCATTTCGGACACCAGACCCGCCGCTGGAATCCCAAGATGGAGAAGTACATCTTTACCGAGCGCAATGGCATTTACATCATCGATCTACAGCAGACGCTCGGCCTCATAGAGGTGTCGTACAACTTCATACGCGACATGGTTGGGAAAGGGGGGTCACTCCTTTTCGTCGGCACCAAGAAACAGGCCCAGGAGGCCGTGAAGGAGAATGCCCTGCGTTGCGGAATGCCCTACGTGACGAATCGCTGGCTGGGAGGGACTCTTACCAACTGGGTTACCATAAGCAAGCGCATCGGGAGACTCAAGGAACTGGAGGAGATGGAGACCTCCGGTGAGATCGACATGATGCCGAAAAAACAGGCTACCCGCGTACGCCATCAATTGACTAAACTGCGCCGCAATCTCGAGGGCCTGCGCAGCATGGACAGGCTGCCGAGCGGCGTCTTCATCATAGATCCGCGCAAGGAGCACATAGCGCTCATGGAGGCTCGCAAGTTGAAAATACCTGTGATCGCGGTTGTGGACACGAACTGCGACCCCGACCTGATCGATTTCGTCATCCCGGGCAACGACGACGCCATCAGGGCCGCTAACCTCATCGGCAAGATCATCGCCAATGGCGTACTGGAGGGATTCCAGATCCGCGATGCCCTGCAGGCGGCACAGCGCAAGCAGGAGGAAGCCGCGGCGCGCGAGGCGGCCGCACGCGAGGAAGAAATAGAGGAGAAAGCGGGGGGCTGAGAGCCCGCGGACCTCTTTTTCCATATAAGATCAAGGAGGGACAATGGAGATCAACGCAGTACAGGTCAAGGAGCTTAGAGCTGCTACCGGGGCGGGCATAATGGATTGCAAGGGGGCGTTGCAGGAGGCCGCTGGCGATGTGGAAAAGGCAACCCGCATACTGAGGGAGAAGGGGCTGGCGGGAGCGCAGAAAAAGGCCGGACGCATCGCCGCTGATGGAATAGTGGATGCCTACATCCATCTCAACAATCGCATCGGGGTGCTGCTCGAGGTGAATTGCGAGACCGATTTCGTAGCCCGCAACGAGACATTCCGCGGCATGGTGCACGATATCGCCATGCATATAGCGGCCGCGAAACCGATGTTCGTTTCGCCGCAGGACGTGCCCGATACCTTGCTGGAGGAGGAACGCGAGATAAACCGCAACCGCGCCCTCAAGGAGGGAAAGCCGGAAAATGTGGTGGACAAGATAGTCGAGGGGCGCATAAAGAAGTATTTCGAGGAAGTGTGCCTGTTGGATCAGCCATTCGTCAAGGACCCGGATATAACCGTGGGAGAACTGGTCACACGGACGATAGCGGCGGTCGGCGAGAACATCGTCGTGCGGCGTTTCGTACGCTTCCAGGTGGGCGAGGATATCGAGGCATAGTTCAATGCCGGTCGCGGGATGGCAGGCGCAGGACGGTTGCCTGGAAGGTGACCGGGGGTCCCGGGGAGAAAAATTCACGAGACCGGATGTGATCCCCTGGAATGGGAGTTGAGTTGGCGAAAATGTCGGATGATCGGCCCCGGTATGAAAGGGCGCTTATCAAGTTAAGCGGAGAGGCCTTCATGGGCCGCTTCGACTATGGCATCGACCCCGAGATGGTGACGATCATCGCCGACGAGCTTGCGGAAGTCAACGAAATGGGCCTGCAGATCGCCGTGGTGGTGGGAGGGGGCAACATCTTCCGCGGCATGGCGGCCAGCGCCAAGGGTATGGACCGTGCGGCCGCGGATTATATCGGGATGCTCGCAACGGTGATGAACTCCCTGGCTCTCCAGGACGCCCTCGAGAAAAGGGATGTGTTTACGCGCGTGCAGTCCGCCATCGAGATGCAGGCGGTCGCGGAACCCTATATAAGGAGGCGTGCCATCCGTCACCTCGAGAAGGGAAGGATTGTAATTTTCGCGGCCGGCACCGGAAACCCCTACTTCACCACCGACACAACCGCGGCTCTGCGCGCTCTCGAGATAAGCGCCGAGGCCATACTCAAAGCCACCATGGTCAACGGCGTCTACGACTCGGATCCCATGCAGAACCCCCAGGCGGTCATGTACGAGTCCCTCGACTACATAGAGGTACTGCAGCAGGGGCTGAGGGTAATGGACGCAACTGCAGTATCGCTGTGCATGGACAATTGCCTCCCGATTATCGTCTTCAATATGACCGTCCCCGGGAACATCAAGAAAGTTCTTTTCGGCGAAAGGATCGGGACCATCGTTGCTTCGGATAAGGTAAAAGGGGGCTAGCCGGTGTTAGATGATGTATTGAAGGATGCTGAGCGCCGCATGAAGAAGACCGTAGAGCACGTGAGGGACGATTTTACCTCCGTCAGGACGGGAAGAGCGAGTGCCTCCATCCTGAACCGCGTAATGGTCGATTATTATGGTTCCCCGACACCGCTCAATCAGATAGCATCCATAGCCGTACCCGAACCGACTCTGCTGGTGGTATCTCCCTACGACAAGAGCGCCGTCGCGGACGTGGAGAAGGCCATCCAGCAGTCGGACCTGGGGCTCAATCCCATCAATGACGGCAACGTGATCCGCCTGCCTATACCAAAGCTTACCGAGGAGCGCCGCAAGGACCTGACCCGACTGGTGCGCTCCAAGGCGGAGGATGGAAGGGTCGCGATACGCAATGTCCGCCGGGACGCCATAGAGGAACTGCGCGCCTTCGAGAAGGACGGGGATATTACCAAGGACGACCTCCACCGCGGGCAGGAAGAGGTCCAGAAACTTACCGACCGTTTCATCACCGAAACGGACGAGATGCTCAAGGTCAAGGAAAAGGAATTGATGGAGGTCTGATTTGGCGCCCGAGGAAAAGGACGCGCCCGGCAACGGGAATAAGCCTTCCCTCGCTGCACGCTTTACCGACTTTGCCGTGCGCGTGGTAAGCGCCATTGTCCTGGTATTGATCATCGTGATCCTGCTGTGGTGGGGAGCGATCCCGTTCACGGTGGGTATAGCCCTCATATGTTTCGGAGGGTTGTGGGAGTTTTACTCCACTTTCAGCAAGCACGGTTACAAGCCGGCTATGCTGCTCTCCATGGCCGCCGGATGTGCTTTTCCGGTCATCGCATATTTCTTAAGGGATTCCCAGGACCTGACCCCCATGGTCCTGGCCTTGGCCTTCTATGTGCCCCTGCTCTTCGCCTGGTGTATCTTCCGGCCCGGCTCGCAATCGCCTACCACCGACATCTCGGTATCCCTGCTGGGCGTGGTGATGGTCGGTTTCTTTCTCGCTCACTTCGTGCTCATGCTGGGCCTGGATCCCGGCACTCCATGGACGGTGCCCTTCACGGTCATCGTGATGGTGTGGATATGCGATGCCGTGGCCTACCTGGCGGGCTCGGCCATAGGGAGGCACAAGATGGCACCGCGTATCAGCCCCGGAAAGAGCTGGGAGGGGTTCCTGGCGGGAACCGCCGCGGTGTTCATCGCCGCCTATGTCCTCTACCTTACCGTGAACAGAGACTGGCTCAGCCTCGGCGTCGCCATGGAGCTGGCAGTCATCGTATGCATTTTCGCCCCGCTGGGGGACCTCTCGGAGTCCACGGTAAAAAGGGAACTGGGCATCAAGGACATGAGTTCGCTCATCCCGGGGCACGGCGGCATCATGGACCGCTTCGACAGTATGTTCTTCACCGCCGCAGTCTGCTATTATTTCCTGCGCTATATCATCTTGAAGATCTGAACCTCATGCCTTAAACGGAGAGCCTCGGGAAGCTTCAACCCGTATAATGGTCGTATGAACGGCAAGGAAGAGAAGCGCGGGCTGGTTGTACTGGGCTCCACGGGGTCTATCGGTACCCAGGCTCTGGAGGTGGCAGGCGCCCACCCCGAACGCTTGAGGGTGGTGGCCTTGACCGCCCATTCCAACGTCCAACTCCTGGAGGAGCAGGCACGCATCCACCGCCCGGAGCTGGTGGGCATGGTCGCGCGCGATACCGCGACGGAATTGCGCGATCGCCTTGCAGGCACGGGCATCGAGGTGGCCGCAGGCCCGGAGTGCCTGATAGAGGCGGCGGCGTATCCGCTCGCCGATATAGTATTGAACGGTGTGGTGGGCTCGGCCGGGCTGCCGCCGACGCTGGCGGCGCTGGCAGCCGGGAAGAGGCTTGCGCTTGCGAACAAGGAGAGCATGGTGGCGGGAGGAGAGCTGGTACAGGAGGCGCTCAAGGCAGGCGGGGAGCTCATCCCGGTAGATTCGGAGCACGGCGCCATCTTCCACTGCCTGCGGGGAGAGGATACAGCGGAGGTCGAAACGATCGTGCTGACCGCATCTGGCGGTCCTTTCTACGGCCGCAGCCGCGTTGAGCTAACGAACATTAAGGTCAAGGATGCCCTGGACCATCCCACCTGGAAAATGGGAAGGAAAATCACCATCGATTCCGCGACCCTCATGAACAAGGGCCTCGAGGTAATCGAGGCATACTATCTCTTCGCACTGCCCTACGATGCCATCAGGGTGGTGGCCCATCCCCAGAGCGTTGTGCATTCCCTGGTGGAGTTCCGTGACGGCTCCCTGTCGGCGCAGCTCAGCATGCCGGACATGAGGCTGCCCATCTCCCTGGCCCTTTCTTACCCGGAGAGATGGGGACCGCCCTTCAAGCGTACCGATCTGGCCGGCCTGGGCAAGCTGACCTTCGGGGAGATAGATCGCGTGGCCTTCGGCTGCCTGGACCTTGCCTACAAGGCGGGCAGGGAGGGCGGACTGGCGACGGCTGCGCTTAACGCCGCTAACGAGGTGGCGGTGTACGCTTTCCTCGAGGGAAAAATAGGGTTCCTTGATATTGAGAGGGTTGTTGCGGAGACGCTGGAGCGCTACGAACCGGCCAGGGCGCGCTCCCTTGAGGACGTTATGCGAGCCGAGGAATGGGCTCGCGGGGCGGCGAAGGAAGCAGTGGCGGAGGGGGTGCGTTGAAATGGGCGTAGTGCTCACCGTGCTCATCGCCATATTCGCCATAATAATCCTGGTTATCGTGCACGAGCTGGGGCACTTCCTGGCTGCCCGCAAGGCCGGCGTGATCTGCCCCGAGTTCTTCGTGGGATTCGGACCGCGCATCTGGAGCACGAAGCGTGGGGATACCGAGTTCGGCATAAAGTGGATACTGGTGGGCGGATACGTCAAGGTCCTGGGCATGAACCCCGAGGAGGAGGTGAGCCCCGAGGACTTTCCCCATTCCTACAAGGGGGTCTCCTACGCTAAGAGGTTCTGGATCATATTTTCCGGCTCGCTCATGCATATACTGCTCGCCCTCATCATCATGTTCTTTGCCGTCTGGTTCATCGGCTACCCCGACCTGAACAGGGGTTCCTCTACCCTGGCCACGGTGGGGCAGTACATGGACGAGACGGAAGGCGAGGAGACACCTGCATATGTCGCAGGCCTGCAGGAGGGAGATACCATCCTGTCCATCGACGGGCAGGTCATGTCGGATTGGGACGAGGTACGTTCATTTATCCAGGAACACCCGGGCGAGGAAGTCCAGATTATCCTCGAGAGGGATGGAGAGCAGGTGGAGATCGCGGTGGAGCTGGCTACCCTGGAGGACGGCAGGGGTTATCTCGGCGTATCTCCCGAACCTTATATGGTAGGGTATTCGTTCCTGGGGGCGGCGGGCAAGACGGGCGAGTGGTTCGTGGAGGCCTCGTGGGGGGTGTTCTACGGGGTTTACAGGGTCTTCAACCTCTCCACCTTCAAACAGCTCCTGGGTATATCTGAGCCCACCATAGAGAGGCCCCAGACGGTGTGGGGGATAACCCAGACGGCGAGCCAGATCTTCGGGCAGGGGGCGTTCTACTTCCTGAACTTTTTCGCGTTCATATGCCTATTCCTTGCATATATCAACCTAGCACCCTTGCCCCCTCTCGATGGGGGGCACCTGGCGGTGCTGCTGTATGAGAGGATAACGGGCAGGGAGGTGGACATGCGCAAGCTCTATCCTATAGCCGTTGCAGTGCTGGCCTTCTTCCTCATCCTTTTCGTCCTCACGCTGCGGCTGGACATAACCAATCCCATCAACTTGCCATGAGCGTGCGTAAACTGACCCGCCGCATAAACGTTGGGGACGTCCCCGTGGGAGGAGGTGCTCCGGTGAGCGTGCAGTCCATGACCAACACTCCCACCGAGGATGCGGCGGCCACCCTGGAGCAGATCCGACTGATGGCCGGGGCGGGATGCCGCATAGCCAGAGTGGCGGTCCCAAACCCCAAGAAAGACCACCTGCTGCAACGCACCCTGCGCGCCCTGGAGGAGATCGCGGGCGGTTCACCCCTGCCCGTGGTTGCCGACATCCACTTCGACTATTCCCTTGCTCTCTTGGCCCTGGATGCGGGAGTACAAGGACTGCGTATCAACCCGGGTAACATCGGCGGCGAGGACAAAGTGCGCGAGGTCGCAGCGGCGGCGAAGAAGCGAGGCGTGCCCATACGCGTCGGGGTGAATGCCGGTTCGCTGCGCCGCGACATCCTCGAGCGCCATGGGCATCCCACTGCCGAAGCCATGGTGGAGAGCGCCATGGAGGAGATCGAAGTCCTGGAGAGAAGCGATTTTTATGATATAAAGGTCTCCGTGAAGGCATCATCGGTGCCCCTGACCATTGAGGCATACCGCATGCTCTCGCAGGCGGTGGACTATCCGCTGCACGTGGGGGTGAGCGAGGCGGGGCCGCCATGGACGGGCACCATACGCTCCGCGGTAGGCATCGGAGCCCTGCTGGCAGAGGGAATCGGGGACACCATACGCGTATCCCTGGCCGGAGACCCGGTGGAGGAGGTGCGGGTCGGACTGGCCATATTGAAGGCGCTCGAGATGTCGCGCCGCGGTACGGATATCGTAGCCTGCCCCACCTGCGCCCGCTCGCGCATAGACGTGGCCTCTATAGCGGCGGAGCTGGAGCGGCGCCTCGCGCATATCAGGGCACCGCTGCGCATCGCGGTCATGGGCTGCGCGGTCAACGGTCCGGGAGAAGCGAGAGAGGCCGACCTGGGAGTAGCCGGAGGCAAGAACCGCGGCCTGCTCTTCCGCAAAGGGCAGCCGGCGGGATGGTATGCAAAAGAGGAGCTGCTGCAGGTGCTGCTCGCGGAAGTGGAGAAGATGGCCTTGGAGACAGAGGAAGCGGAGGAGCCGTAAAGGGAGTTTGATGAGACAGTCGAGCACTTTTCTACCGACGCTCAAGGAGAGCCCAGCCGACGCGGAGGTCGCCAGCCACCGGCTGCTGGTGCGTGCCGGCTTCCTGCGACGGGTTGCGTCAGGCATCTACGAACTGCTGCCCCTGGGGACGCGCGTGGTGAGGAACATAGAGCGCATCGTGCGCGAGGAGATGAACGCGGCTGGGGCACAGGAGGTCATCCTGCCCATCGTACAGCCGCGGGAACTGTGGGAGGAGAGCGGCCGCTGGTCGAAATATGGCGCCGAGATGATGCGCCTGAAGGACCGGGCAGAGAGGGATTTCTGCCTGGGTCCCACCGCCGAGGAGGTAATCACCGACCTGGTGCGCACCAACGTTTCCTCCTACCGCGACCTGCCCCTGAACCTCTACCAGATCGGGGGCAAGTTCCGGGACGAGATACGTCCGCGCTTCGGCCTGTTGCGGGGACGCGAGTTCATCATGAAGGACGGCTACAGCTTCGACCGCGACGAGGAGGGCATGCGCCGTTCGTACCGGGCCATGTACGATGCCTATGGGCGCGTCTTTACCCGCAGTGGCTGCACCTGGCGGGCGGTCGAGGCTGATACCGGACTCATCGGGGGAGACGTGTCTCACGAGTTCATGGTGCCCGCCGAGGTGGGGGAGGACCACATCGCTTATTGCGGGGAGTGCGATTACGCAGCCAACGTCACCCTGGCCACCTACGGGCGGGGCGATCCGCTAAGGGGTGAAGGCAAAGCTCTGCAAAAAGTGCACACGCCCGATAAACGCACTATCGAAGAGGTGAGCTCGTTCCTCGTACTGCCGCCGGAATTCTTCGTAAAGTGCCTCATGTTCCTGGCAGACGGCAGGCCTGTGGCGGTGCTCGTGCCCGGGGACCGCGAGGCCAACGAGGCCAAGATGGAACGGGTTCTGCAGAGCGGAGAGTTCCGCCTGTTCGGCGACGACGACTGGAAGAATCACCCGTCATATATACAGGGTTTCGTGGGTCCGGTGGGGCTGCAGGCGGCGGAGATTATCGCCGACGAGTCACTGAGGGGTGCGGGGGGCATGGCCTGCGGTGCCAATGAAAAGCATTACCACCTGGTAAACGTCGCGGAGGGACGGGATTTCAAGGTGAGCCGTTTCGCCGACGTCACCGCCGCCGGGCAAGGAGATGCATGCCCGCGCTGCGGAGGCACCCTGCGTATCGAGGCGGGGATAGAGGTGGGGCAGGTATTTCAGCTGGGGTTGAAGTACTCCGAGCCCATGCGCTGCTACTACGATGACGAGAACGGAGTATCCCGGCCCATGGTTATGGGCACTTACGGCATCGGCGTGACCCGGCTCATGGCGGCAGTTATCGAACAGCACCACGACGAGAGGGGCATGATCTGGCCCCCCTTGCTGGCTCCGGCGTTGCTGCATATCCTGCCGTTGAACTACGAGCGTGAGGAGAGGCGTGCCGCCGCGCACGAACTCTATCAGGCCTGCCGGGAGCGGGGATGGGAGGTGTTGCTGGACGACCGCGGGGAGAGCGCCGGGGTAAAGTTCGCCGATGCAGATCTCATCGGTATACCCTACCGCGCGGTTATCGGCAAAGGTTACGACGAGGATGGTACTATAGAGTTGCAGGTCAGGGCCTCTGGGGAGAGGAAAAGGATGGATATGGGTTCCCTCCTGGGATTCCTGCAGGAATCCCAGGCACATTAACGGAAGACCGGCCAGCTTCGGCGTGAGTCTGCACATGGCGGTTGCATTCCCTCGGTCGGCTGCCCTGGAATCTATCGGTCGAGGATGCATACAAGACAGCCGTGATGAAGTTACCTGCGAGATGGCGAGGAGATGGAGATGGACAGGTTCGTCGTTCACGAGGATAACCTGGAGTGGGTGCCCGCGGATTTCCCGCGCGCCCAGATGAAGGTGCTCTACATGGACCCGCGCGGCGGGGGACAGATACTCCTGCTTCGCTTCGAGCCTTATTGCGAGATGCCGGGCCATGCGCATGTATCGTCGGATGAAGCGGCTTATGTCCTGGAGGGCGAGTTGAAGCAGCAGGGTGAAGGTGACGAGGAAGAGGTCTACCGGGCGGGGCATTTTGCCTTCTTCCCGGCGGGTACGCAGCACGGACCATTCACCACGGGTGAAGAGGGTTGTGCTATCATCAGTATCTTCTACGGGCCGCTTGTTTAGAAAGGAATTGAGCGTGCAGAGAGCCTGGAGCGTCAACGAGGGGCTGCGGAGGTTTTCCAGCGCGGTATTCCACCCACTGGGGTGGGTGCTGGGCAGGGTCTTTTCGCCCAACTTCATCACTACCCTTTCTATCGCCGCAGCCGCGGGAGCGGGTTATCTTTTCGCTTTGGGAAAATTCGTGGTGGGTCCCTGGATACTGTTCCTGGCCGGCCTCTTGGATATCTGGGACGGACAAGTCGCCAAACTGACCGGACGAGTGAGCACATTCGGGTCCTTCTACGATTCGACTGCCGACCGCGTGGCGGATTTCTTCTTCTCTCTGGGGACGCTTTACTATTTCGCTGACCAGAGGGTATACGACATCACCTTCATGGTGGCTGCATACATGGTGCTGTCCTCTCTCATCAGCTACGTTAAGGCAAGGGCAGAAGGCCTGGATATCACCTGCAACGTCGGTCTGCTCGCGAGGCCGCTGCGCCTGCTCCTCTTCGCGCTGCCCCTTTTTATCTACGGTATCAGCGAGAATATCTGGGTCTTCCGCGTGTCGCTCTACCTGGTACTGGCGCTTGGGGTGGAGACGCTATCTCACCGCATGATAGTCATCTATAAAGGAGCACGCGAGAAGGACGCATCCGCCGCGGCGGAAGGGTCCTGAAGCGGGGTTGGTCATGCCGGAGAGGGAACGATTCAGAGACGACATACCCGGATACATCAAGTACGCTTTCTTCCGCGGATCCTGCGGCCTGGTGGGCAGCTTGCCGGTACGTATGAGCCATGCTGTCGGCGTCGGCGTCGCGGAGATTGCGTACAGGCTGTCGCGGCGCAAGCGCGAGATCGTCTACGAGAACATGCGCCGCGTGCGTCCCGAAGGCACTGCGCGGGAGTGGCGCCGTCTGGCGCGCCGCAGTTTTCATAATTACGCACGCTACTGGGTGGATTTCCTGCGCTGTTATCACTTGACCTACGAGGAGATATATAACTCCCTGGTGGTGCCGCACGGGGTGGAGTGGTTCGACGTATGCCTGCGCAATGAGCGGGGGATAGTGCTGGCGCTTCCGCATTACGGGAGCTGGGATATGATCGGAGGCTGGGTGGGACACAACTACCCTTCTTTCTGGGCGGTGGCGGAACAGCTCAAGCCGCTTCCCATGTACGAGTTCCACACCGAGCTGCGCAGGCGCATGGGCATCCGTATCATCCCCCTGGCGGAGAATACGGTGGAGAAGGTCATCGAGGTCCTCTTGGGCAACGGCATGGTGTGCCTGCTCTCCGACCGCCTGATCGCCGGGAGTGGCGTGGAGGTGGAATTCTTCGGCGAGAGGATAATGATGCCCATCGGACCCGCGCTACTGGGGGTGAAACTGGGCACTGCGGTCATACCGTGCCTCACCATACGCAAGGGCGACTGGTACCATGGTTACGTCGGCCCGCCCCTGGATATCGAGGTAACCGGCGACACCCGCAGGGACGTACAATCCAACACGCAGAAGTTGGCCCGGGTATTCGAGGATTTCATCCGCGAGGACCCTACCCAGTGGCACATGTTCCAGCCTATCTTCAAGAACGAGGCCGAGAAGCAGTAGAATTGATTGTCGTGGGATCGAGAGGACCGTTGCGTAACTCGATTTCAGGTCCGGCGTGTCACGTATATGAACTCTGCATGGAAGGTAAGGACCGCAAGCGATGAACATAGCTATCGTATCCCCCTACTCCTGGGATTTTCCCGGTGGAGTGAACCGGCACGTGGAGCAGCTCGCGGAGCACCTGCGCGGGCGCGGCAACGCAGTCAAAGTGATCGCTCCCGGAGGGTGCAGCGATGAAGGCTTTTTCTCAAGCGGGGGATCCTTCGCGGTTGCGGCGAACCAGTCCAGGGCCAATATATCGTTCGGCCCGCGGGTAGCGGCGCGCCTGCGCAAGCTCCTGCGGCATGAGCCCTTCGACGTGCTCCACCTGCACGAGCCCCTCATCCCCAGCACGTCTATGCTGGCCCTGCTTTTCTCGCGCTGCGCTACCCTCGGCACTTTCCACGCGGCACGGGAAGGTGGAAGCGTGGGCTACAGCCTGGGGCGCCCCCTGCTGCTCCCCCTGCTGCGCAGGATCGATGTAAGGGCGGCGGTGAGCCCGGCCGCGAGAGAACTCGTCTCCCGCTACTTTGCGGGCGATTATCGCATCCTCCCCAATGGAGTCGACAGGGAGCGTTTCAACCCGGAGGGACCGGTGCTGGAGAAAGGGGTTAAAGGTAGGTTCAACCTGCTTTTCGTGGGAAGAGACGAACCGCGCAAGGGCCTGGACGTCCTGCTCAAGGCTCTTCCGCTTGTGCGAGAAAACCATCCCGAAGTGCGCCTGCTGGTCGCAGGAGTAGAGGATCCCGACGCCGGTCATGAAGGGATAACCTGGCTCGGCAGGCTCCCCGACGACCTGGTCCCCCGCGCATACCGCTCCGCGCAGCTCATGGTATCACCCGCATTGGGGATGGAGAGTTTCGGCATCGTGCTCGTCGAGGCCATGGCGAGCGGCCTGCCCGTGATTGCTTCAGCTATCCCCGGCTACCGCGCGGTGGTCGAAGACGGCGTCCAGGGAAGGCTTTTCCCGCCGGGTGACCACCGGGCACTGGCAAGGGCACTCGAAGAGCTCATAGTGGATGATGCGGGCAGGCAGGAGATGGCGGCGTCCGCACTGGCCAGGGCGGCGGTGTTCTCATGGGATAACCTGGTGGAAGACGTGGAAGATGCATACGGGGACGCGATATCTTTACATGGGAGGGATGCCGATGCACCTCGATGAAGTTATCGAGATATGCAGGGACCTTGCAAACGAAGTACGGGAGTTGGTCCGCCCCTACCTGGGTGTCAAGGCGGCGCGCGAGATGCAGGGAAGAGGAGCCAGCGGCGACTCGACCTTCGCCATAGACGAGGTGGCGGAAGAGAGGGTGGAAAGGCGCCTTGCATCTATACCGGAGGTGGCCTACTTCTCCGAGGACCGGGGTATGGCGGGAAAGGATGGGGCGAGATGGGTGCTGGTGGTGGACCCCATCGACGGCACGCGGCCGGCTGCTGCGGGTTTCGAGGCCTGCTGCGTATCCATCGCGGCATCGCCCTACCATCCCGTGGAGAACCCCCGGCCCACCCATGGGGACGTGGTTTACGGACTGCTGCAGGAGATAAAGAACGACGCATGGTTCGAGGCGGAAAAGGGCAAGGGCTGCCGCATGTTCGCGGGCGGCGAGGAGAAGGAGCTCGCTGTTTCGCCCCACGATGATATATCTACTCTCTTCTGGACCCTGGGCTTCCGCGGCAGACCCGCGCTGCCCACGGCATTGATCCTGGAGGAGCTCATCGATCGTTCCAGCGTCGACGGCGGCATATTCGACCTGGGAAGCGCCACCTATTGTATAACCCGCCTGCTCACGGGCCAACTTGACGCCTACGTGGACGTAGGAGACCGCATGATCCGCGAGGCGCCTGAGGTCGAGGAGATGTTCCTGCGCGCCGGGCACGGCCATGTCCTCAATAACTCGTCCTACGATCTTGCTGCAGCCGGGCTCATCGCCAGCGAGGCGGGACTGGCAATAGGTGATGCCTTCGGGGTTCCGCTGCACGCCTACCCCCTGCTGGCCTCGGGCAGGGCGGGGCAGCTTTCGTGTGTGGCGGCGGTTAACCCTGAATTGCTGCGTATGATAATCGCCGAGATAGATGCCGGCATCGAGCGCATGCGCACGCATTACGGATGGTGATGGATGAGCCTCGTCGCGATATTCTTCGTATCTCTGGGGGTTGGCCTCTCCGGCGCTCTGATGCCGGGGCCCCTGCTTACCGTGACCATCAACGAGTCCTACCGCAAGGGCTTCATGGCGGCTTCCCTGCTCGTGGCGGGTCACGCCGTCCTCGAAGCCACCCTCATCGTCCTGCTGGTGCTGGGGCTCGACAAGGTGATAGGAAACGATACCTTCTTCGGCGTGGTAGGCACGGCCGGAGGGGCTTTCCTCGTCTGGATGGGGTCGGGCATGGTGCTGGACGTACGAGATGGCCGGCTTCACTTGGACCTCGGGAAACATCAGTCCACCAGGATGGGGCCGTTCGCGGCCGGGCTTACAACCAGCTTCTCGAATCCTTACTGGTTTCTGTGGTGGGCCACTTTCGGTCTGAGCTGGCTGCTGATCTCCATGCAGCGTGGCGTGGCGGGAGTCCTCTTCTTCTACACCGGTCATATCATGGCCGACGTGCTATGGTATTTCCTGGTGGCATTCCTCGTCGTGACGGGCAAGAAGTTCATTTCCGACCGCGTGTACAACTACGTTATCCTCGCTTGCGGTGGCTTTCTCATCGTTTTGGGCGCGCGTTTTGTCGGCGCCGGCCTGGCGCAGTTCTTATGAGTATGCCATGGATCGTGCGAAGAGCTCAGGGCTGATGAAGGATAGCTTGCCCGGATATAGACACATTATGCTGATTTCGAGAACGCGGGATGCAGGAGGAGGCAGGCGGCGAGATCGGGGAAAGGTTAAGTAACGCGACGGGGAACTCGATACTGTATAAAGTGTATACGGAGGAAGGCACATTCCGCAGGGGCGGTAACGGCCTTAGCGACCGCATACTTGTGTTAGAATGTTCGCGAAAGAAAGGAGGAAAGCTATGGTATGGGCCCTGATAATAATCGGGGTGCTGGTGTTCCTGCTGGTAGTGTGGATCATCGCCATGTACAACAAGCTGATCCGCGACCGCAACCGCGTCGATAATGCCTGGCACCAGATCGACGTGCAGTTGAAGCGGCGGTACGACCTCATACCCAACCTGGTGGAGACGGTCAAGGGTTACGCAACACACGAGAGGGAGGTCTTCGAAAAGGTGACTCAGGCCAGGGCCATGGGTATAAACGCCCAGACGGTCGGCGAACAGGCCCAGGCGGAGAACATGATCACCTCGACCCTGAAGAGCCTTTTTGCGGTGGCAGAAGCTTACCCGGACCTTAAAGCCAACCAGAACTTCCTCATGCTCCAGGAAGAGCTGTCGGGGACCGAGTCCAAGATCGCCTTCGCGCGTCAGTTCTACAACGACAGCGTGATGTCATATGACACCAACCGGCAGAGGTTCCCTGCGAACATCATCGCCGGCATGTTCTCGGGGACTTTTACCCAGCGCGAGTATTTCGAGGTCGAGATAGAGGCGGAGCGCGCCGCGCCGAAGGTAGAGTTCTGAGATAAGATAGGTGCGGTTCCGGCACTAAGTTAGGAGAGACGGATCCTTCTCTCCGGCGACCCCGGAGGAGGGGTTGGGAACAGGCGGTACCCATATTCGACCGGGGGATAAACGAGCGGGGAGGGAAAAGAAGTGGCGGAGACCACTTTCTATAGTGAGATATCCAGTAATAAATGGAAATCGGCCTTACTGATGAGCGTGTTCATAGCCGTCGTCCTGGCCCTGGGGTTTTTCGTCGGCTATGTCTGGGGCTTCGATTACGCCATAATAGGCCTGGCCATAGCGGCAATCATCGCGACCATCATGGCCCTGACAAGCTACTATAACAGCGATAAGATCGCCCTTGCATCGGCGGGTGCAAAACAAGTCACCCAGGAGGAGTTCCCTTACTACGTGAACACGGTCGAGGGGCTGGCCCTCGCTGCGGGTATACCCGCCCCCCGCACCTACATCATCGAGACCCCGGCCTTGAACGCTTTCGCGACGGGCAGGGATCCGGAACACGCTGCTATCGCGGTAACCACCGGGATGCTGGAAAAATGCAACCGCCTGGAGCTGGAGGGTGTGATCGCCCACGAGATGTCTCATATAGGCAATTACGACATCCGCTTCATGTGCATGGTGGTGGTGCTCGTGGGGCTCCTGGTCATCTTCGCGAACGTGGTCACGCGCATGATCTTCTTCGGCGGCATGTTCGGCGGCAGGGACCGCCGCGGCGGAGGCGGTGAAGGAGGCGGGATCATCCAGTTGATAATCCTGGTCGTGGGGCTTGTCTTCCTCATCCTCTCACCCATCATCGGGAAGCTCCTGCAGCTCTCCATGTCGCGCAAGCGCGAATACCTGGCCGATGCCACGGGGGCGAAGCTTACCCGTTACCCGGAAGGCCTGGCCAGCGCCCTGGAGAAGCTGAGCCTCGAGGCCAAGCCCTTCAAGCGCACCAGCGAAGCGACGGCACACCTCTTCATCGTAGAGCCCTTTAAAAACGAGGCGAGGTCGAGCAAGGCCGCCAGGTCCAGCATATGGTCTACCCACCCGCCCACCGAGGAGCGCGTCAGGAGGCTGCGGGCCATGTCCGGCATAGAGGGGATGTACAACCAGGCCATGATGGAGGCGCGCTTGCGCGGCGAACTGCCACGCTGAGCGCGCTGATGTGCGGGGGCAGCTCAGATGGGTGCTTTATCGGCCCGGGGCTGGGGGTAACGGTCCTCGCTCCCCACTCGCAGGCTGCATATCCG
>CAZGWK010000005.1:25288-97326 GCA_964529285.1 uncultured Actinomycetota bacterium | reverse complement strand
TCGGAAAGCTCAAGACGCAGGCACCGCCGCGCCGAAGACGGCGCTGTCGCTTACGGGCGTACTCGTGCCAGGTCTTGACCTTCGGAAAGCTCAAGACGCAGGCACCGCCGCGCCGAAGACGGCGCTGTCGCTTACGCGATGCAATATATCGAACGTTGTTGCTCAGACGCTATGCTAGAATTACAGGGAATTTTACGAAGGCGAAGGGTAAGATCGATGTCTGCTTATAACGATAACGGCGGCGAGCAGGCTCGCCCGTCGGACGAGGAACTGGTACGGGGATTTCTGGAAGGTGACAACGCTGCCTTCGAGGAACTGGTCGGCCGTTATGAGTCCGTGATCATGAACATGGCCTACCGTCTCCTGGGCAACCGCAGCGACGCGGCGGACGTATGCCAGGAGGTCTTCGTCCTCCTCATGCGCAAACTGGGATCGTTCCGCGGCGAGGCCAAGTTCTCAACCTGGCTCTACCGCGTATCGCTCAATGCCTGCCACGACTATGCCCGCAGGCTGCGCCGCCACGTCTCTATCTCGGAATCTCCCGGAGACGACCTGCCGGATATCGAGCAGCGCCTGGCAGACGATGCTTTCGATTCCCCGGAAGCGAGCATGGAGAGAGCGGAGATACAGAAGACCGTGCGCGATGCCATCGCCAGGCTTCCCTACAAATTCAAAGAGGTCATATACCTGCATGATATCAACGGATATAACTATAAAGAGGTGGCGCAGATACTCGAGATATCGCTGGGCACGGTGAAATCACGCCTGAACAGAGCCCGCGCGAGATTGGCGAAGGAATTGGAGGGATACCGGGAACAGACGGGTTGAAACACCCATCTAATGCAAGCGAGGGGGAGAAGAGGGAGAAGAGGAAATCCATCTCCCGAGAGGGACCCAGGGCAAGAAGATGAGATGTAGAAAAGTTACCAGACAGATCGGGCCGTATACCGACGGCGAATTGAGCGAGCTGGAAGCACGGGAGATACGAGAACATCTCGAGGCGTGCAGGGACTGCGCGCAGCGCTACGCATTAACGCGCAGTATCCTGCGGGATGTAGCCTCGCTTCCCGCCATCGTTCCTACGCCGGAGGAGAGTTACCGCCTCATGAACCGGCTGCGACGCGAGATGGCCGAGCCGGTGCCGTCCGGAGCGGGAAGAAGGCGCCTGCAGGTCGCCGCGGCAGCAATTTCCCTGCTGGTAGTGGCCACGGTTGCTGGAGTAACCCTGGCGGTATGGGGTGGGGGCGGCCCTACTACCGTAGTCGAGGAAAGCGCCACGGGGGAAGCGATATCCAGCGAGAGCTTTAACGAGGCGGGACAGCCGGGAACGAGCCTTCCGGGCGGCGAGGCGCTGGAACGAGGTTTCGCCGCTGCGACTATGACCGCTCCCGAACTGGTGGTATCCGAGAGAGAATACACCCCCGAAGAACTGGAAAGCTTCCGTAACGACCTGGGAACCCGGCTTGATTTCTACTCGACTTACTGGTATCCGGCATGCGGTGGCGCCGCCGATGTGGCCGCGCTGGAGAAACTGCAGGCCGATCTCGTCGAGGACATGGCGGCACAGGCCGCCGCGGCGGGACGGGATCCCGGTGAACTCGAGCGAGCGGTGGCTGCGGTCCTGGCGGAGGAGGCTGGAGACCTCGTCCTTCCCTGCTATGCCGAGCTCGCCAGGATGGACGGCAAAGATACCTGGCTGGTCTCGGTCAGCGGACCCGAGGACTACCTGCTATTCCCCGACCAGCAGCGTCCTCCCTCTATGTTCCTCGTCTCTATGGGGGGAGAGGAAAGCCTCGAGATCAGCGAATCCCTGTTAAGACAACTTGCCGCCATGCTCGCTCCGAGCAGTGAACGCGACTCGTTTTCCATCCCGGCGGGCACCTACAAAGGCCTGCAGGATTCGCAACGGGATTCAGCGGCCGGTGATGCGGCCTCCGAAGCGGGCGAGGGCACGGGCGAGCGAGAGGAGCAAGAGAATGCGTTGTCCCCTCAGAGTCAAGGAGATTTTCAATCCTTCCTGCGCAGCCTCGCCGCCCAGGGCACCAGCCTGGACCTGATCTCGGCACTCGAGGGCCTGAACTACGAACAGATGCTCATGCTCCTCAACGGCGACTGGGGATCCCTTGCTGCCGACGGCGTGAACCTGGGCGATTTTCTCGCCCCGCCACAACGCCTCCAGGCAGTGGATTGTATCTCCGGCGAGATCGTCTGGAAATCTGAATAGGGGCCGTGTCTTCGTTCTTCGGTTTTTAAAATAACAAAGGATGTTTTGCTAAGTCGAAACCGAAGAACGAAGACACGGCCCCTTTAGAAAACGAAGAGCTGGCAGGGATCGACTTCCTCACGCAGCACCCTCAGTTCCTCCTCCGCCGGCTTCGGCGTTTCCGCGACGTCGTTCGGAATCAGCATCTCGAACCCGGTGAACTGCTGTATCACCTCGGGAGCGACACCGGGGTGATATGAGATCAGCTTCATGCGGCAGGTCTCTTCGTCGAAACCCATGACCCCGAGATGAGATATAACGCGCCACGGCCCCCCGCCTACGAGACCAGCGCGCTCCCTGGACCCGTTGCCGTTGAGGTAACCAGGAGTGGTGATGTAATCGCAGCGCTCGGGGAAGCGCTCGGGCAGATGCAGCCCCATGAATATGACCTTCGAGCACAGGGAGGCTATATCGTTGGCCCCTCCCGAACCCGTCAGACGGACCCTGGGTTTGCGGTAATCCCCGATCACAGTAGCGTTGATGTTGCCGTACATGTCGATCTGGGCCCCGCCCAGAAAACCCGTGTCGGCATAGCCGGCGCGGCTGTGTCCGAAGACGGAGGTCATGGAGAGAAGGACCGGCGCCTTGTGATAAGTCCATGAGCCCGATACCGACCAGGGGAGCACGCGGGGCTCGGGGTCCACCGCTCCGCATTCGTAGATGGCCATCATGTTGGGGGCGTAAAGCTTGTGCGCCAACAGCGCGCCCACCAGCGGCAGCCCGGTTCCCACGAAGACACTCTCTCCGTCTTCGATAAGGCGTGCGGCTACGCAGGCCAGAAGCTCCCGGGGGGTATATTGGATCTCGTTCGCCTGTACGTCGTTCATATCCGCCTCCCCCTCAGATGGCCCTCCTGGCCACTTCTTCGTATTTCCAGTCGCGCTCGCCTCCGACCCCCCAACTTCCCAATCCGCAATAAGCGGCATCGCAGGCCAGCTGCTCCAGGTTCTTGAGGTATGCGATGACGTTCATTTCCTCGTCCTCGGCGACGAGCTGGATCATCTCGAAATGGTCCCGGGTGCCCAGTATGTACTTTTCGTACCACTCCCTGGTGCTCTCGGCGGTCTTCCATTCGACGCGAACCACCCGCTCCTGCAGCCTGCGGTCGAAGTAATACAGGCCGGGCATGTCCCCGGGATAGGCTCCGTAGGGCACCTCGCACACCGCATCGACGGTATAGTGGGGCACGACCACCTGATAGGGGTTGGTGCGTATGTCCTCGCTGGAAACTATGCGTTCGCAGGTGACGATGACCTTGTGCGCGGCCACGCAGATGGAATGATCGTTCACGGCGGGGCCCCAGATGCGGCCGTTGCCGAACTTGTCCGCGTGGTGGACGTGAATAATGGCGACGTCGGGGTACATGGCCGGCACCAGGCATACTGGCTCTGCGGTGAAAGGGTCCTCGGCGAGCTTGATGTAAGGATTGGTGTTCATGATATCCGTGCCCAGCATGGACCTGCAGGCAACGTAGTCCAGGCCTTTCTCCGCCGCGAGCAGGGAAAGAGCCAATCCGCCATGACTCCAGTCCGAATAGACTGTGAGCGTGCCGGCCTCCACGCCCCGTCGGAAGGGGGAGATCAGGCCCCGCATCTCCACGCCCACGTAGGCGACGTGGGCCCCTTCCAGGCCGCCGAACTCGTGCCAGGCGGAGTTCATTCCACCGGGAGTGAATATTCCCACCAGGTCCTTCTTCCCCTGGCGCCCTATTTCCCAGAAAGCGGCCATGGGGCCTCTCACATAGGCGAAACCGGTCTCGACTATGGAATCCCCATCCTGAACGAACTCGGCTACGGCATCCCGAAGGGACATGCGTTTGTCCTTCTCGGCCCGGGTTTTTTTCATCTTGGTCTCTCTGGCCAGCTTGTGATCGAAAAGCCTCTCGTTGGCGTGGCTCATCCTCTAACCTCCCGCTTATCTACAACTCATGCTGGAAACCGGTAAAGCGAAACACCAGGTATTCAGGGGATTTTCAGGGGATACCGCGGAACTCCGGATGCGGCGTGGCGGCACTTTACTGCTCCATCACTTTCCTCTATTAAGCTACGTATTTTGCTGTTTATAGTTGCATACCAACTTTAATTATTAACACTTAATATATAGTGATGCAAATGATATTATGCGTTTTCGCGGGCACGCGGCAGCGAGCCCGGGCGCTCAGCGTGGCGGCGGCCTTGACTCATATCCTTTGGGTAGGGAGGGCGCATGGTCTATGCTTGGAAAAGACCCGTAGCGCGTAGAGGAAGGGGTGAGATGCACGAGCTGGGAGTGACCGAGAGCATAGCGTCTATATGTCTTAGACATGCGCAGAGCAACAACGCGAAGCGCATAGTCAGGGTGAACGTAAAGCTGGGCGAGTTGACCGGCATAGTGGACCATTATGTCGCCTTCTACTGGGACATGGTGACCAAGGACACCATAGCGCAGGGCGCCGAGCTCAGCTTCACCAAGGTGCCGGTGGTCGCCCACTGTCCACATTGCGATGAGGATTTCGAGGTCGTGGAATACGACCTCTCCTGCCCGCAGTGCGGCAAGGCGGACAGCGAGTTGATATCGGGGCGGGAATTCCTGGTGGAGTCCATCGAGATCGAATAGGAGGGAAAGATGGACGTTGAGGTTCTGGAAGGGATATACGACGCCAACGAGAAAGTGGCACGGGAGAACGATGCACTCTTCCGCGCTAACGGCGTGCTGGCCATGAACCTCATGGCATCGCCGGGGGCGGGGAAGACTTCGCTGATCGCCGGGACCCTCGCGTTACTCAAGGAAAGACAGAACGTCGGGGTGATAGAGGGGGATATCGCCTCCAGCGTGGACGCCGATAAGCTCAAGGCCTACGATATCCCGGTAGTGCAGATCAACACCGGGGGCGTCTGCCACCTGGACGCCACAATGATCCAGCAGGCGGTGGTCCACGTCGACCTGGAGGCGCTGGACCTGCTGATCATCGAAAACGTGGGCAACCTGGTCTGCCCCGCCGAGTTCAAGCTGGGCGAATCGCTGCGCGCCATGATCCTCTCCGTGGCCGAGGGCCACGATAAGCCCCTGAAATACCCCCTCATGTTCAGCGACTCCAACGTGCTGGTGGTGAACAAGACCGACCTCATGGGCATGGGCGACTTCGACATGGCGGAGCTGCGCGACACGGTTACGCGCATGAATCCGGACATCGTAATCTTCGAGGTGAGCTGCCGCACCGGCGAGGGCCTCTCCACCTGGGCGGACTGGCTGGACGAAAGGGTCCGCGAGTTCAAAGCGAGCACAGGCAGTTAGGAGAACCTGACTGCGGCTGCAAGGAATTGTTAGAGGATCACCAGTACAATGAGGAGGACAGCGGCGAGGAGCAGCCTGTAGATGGCGTAGGGCCTGAAGGTGCCGGCTTTCAAGCGCGAGAGCAGGAAGCCGATGGCGAAGTAGCCGGTGAGCGCCGCGGCCGCGCCCCCCGCCAGCATGGGCCAGAGCTGGTGTGAGGGCATGCCGTTCATGACGAGCTTGAGGCCCTCGTAGGCAGCGGCCGCCCCGATGATGGGGACTGAGAGCAGGAAGGCGAAATCGGCGGCTTCCTTGCGCTCGATGCCCGCCGTCCGGGCCACGGAGATAGATATGCCGGAACGCGACACCCCCGGCACCAGGGCCAGGAACTGCCCCACCCCCACCGCCATTGCCTCCCGCCAGCCCGCGGAGCGCCAGTCCTTTACCTGCCGGCCCCATGCGTCGGCTGCCCACAGCACCAACCCGAACAGGGCGAGCATGACGGTCATGAGCAGCGGCATGCCTTCCATCATCTCCGACGATTCGGCAAAGACGGCCCCGACGATGATGCCGGGGATGGTGGCCAGGAGAAGCATCCAGCCCAGCCTGGCATCCGGCTTCCCCCGCTCCTTGCCCGTTGCCTCCCTCCAGCAAGACGCGATTATCGCCCCCAGCCGCCTGCGGTAGAACCACACTACCGCCAGCCACGTACCTGCGTGCAGAGCAACCAGGAAGGCCAGATCCGGTTCGCCCCAGCCGAAGATATGGATGAGCAGGGCAAGGTGAGCGGAACTGGATATGGGCCAGAACTCGGTTAATCCCTGTACGACGCCCAGCAGGAGGGCGGATAGTATTCCCATCACACCCCCCGGGAGCGCAGGTACTCGCCCCTCTCCACCAGCATGGCCGCCACGCGCGCCGCCCGTTCCGGGTTGGTATAGATGCTGATCTTATCCCAGGGGAAGTCGGAGGACTCGAGATTATCCGAGTCCCTCTGCGGCATCCCGACGGTCACGACGGGCTTGCCCAGTTCCTCCTGGAGCTCGACCACCCTGTAGGCGAAACGCGTGCTCCTGTCGCGAACGTACTGCCGACGCACTTCGTCCAGCTTGGCATCAGACCCCTCGCCTTCCTGCGTCTCCTGTCGTGGTTGCCGCAGCCCGAAGGCGCCGGCCGCATTTATAGTGCCCAGCGAGACGATAGCGTCGTACGCGTCGGAAGTGGCGAGTACCTCCAGGCAGCGCGTGTGCGCGTCCAGGTCGAGGATTCCCACCATGTCCACGGGGTTTCCCTTGCTCCAGTAAGAGGGCAGTATGGAGGCCAGTTCCTTCTTGACCTCAGGGGGAAGGGGGACGACGTCCAGGCCGGCGCGCTCGCACAGGTCGGCCGCCACCACCGCCCAGCCGCCTCCCCAGGAGAGGATGGCCGTGCTACGGCCCCGCGGCACGGGCATCTTCACCAGGGCGTCGGAAAAATCCAGCATCTCCTCGGTGGTCTCCGCCTGGATCATCCCCCCCTGGCGGATCATGCCCCTGTATATCTCTCTCGAGCCGGCCATGGCCGCGCTGTGGGAGGCGGCCGCCCGGCTTCCCGCACTGGTCCCGCCCGCCTTGTAGATAACGATGGGCTTTACCGTGCTTATATCCTCCGCCAGCTCCAGGATGCGTCGGGGGCGTTTGAAGCCCTCGGCGTAGAGGAGGATGGCTTTGGTCTGATCGTCCCTGGAGAAATACTCGAGGTAATCCGCGAAATCAAGGTCACACTGGTTTCCGATGCATACGAAACGGGAGAACCCGATGCCGCGGTAGGAACCCCAGCCCAGCATCTGCGTCCCCAGGTTCCCGCTCTGGGCAGCGAAAGCCACGTGCCCGGGACGGGGCCTCACCGGCGGCATGAGGGCGGTAAGGCTCCACTCAGCCGAGGTTATACCCATGGTGTTCGGCCCCACCAGCCTGATGCCGTGTGCGTGGGCCGTCTTCACCAGGCTTTCCTCCAACTCGCGGCCCTCTGGCGAGGATTCGCTGAAGCCGCCGGAGATGACGATGGCCACCTTGACCCCAACCTTGGCGCAATCCGGTATGACCTCCTCCACGGCCTCCGCCGGGATGGTGATCATGGCCAGGTCGATCTCTTTGCCGACGGCGGTCAGGCTGGGGTGGAAGGGTATGCCCTGGATCTCCCCGCCTCCCGGGTTGACCAGGTACAGCTCACCCTTGTAACCGTCGCGCAGGACGTTTCTGGGAATGATGTTTCCCCACTTGGCCAAGTTGGCGGAAGCGCCGACGATGGCCATGCGGCGCGGGTTGAAAAGCGCTTCGACTGCTTCCAAATCGTTGCCGTTCAAACTATACCTCCTGCTTGTGCCGGCGTTTCAATACCCAGCGACTGTCGCCTCCCGGCGGATTTTCACAGGGCCTGGATACGCGCAGCGATCTCCTTTCCTTGCTCGATGTATGGATCTATTCTGCCGTGAAAACCGTCCAGTTTTGACATGGCCTCCTGCCATAACGCCTGGGATTCCACGAGAGCCGTGTCGAACCACTGCCGGAACTGCACGAATGAGCTTACATCCTCCGGCTTCACCGCTTGATCCATTGTCGCCACCGCCTCGTCTATGGAGCGCAAGAACACCATCAAATCCTCCTGATACTGCTCCAGCCCCGGCAGTGAATCCATGCCGCCGAGTTCGCTCTCGTAACCCTCAATGGTCCTGCGGTCCTCGGCCGCCGCCGCCTTTATATCAGCTAACCCTGCGTCTTCGTCAAGGTCGGGAAGGGCCAGGTTCTCGACGTCGCGCAGCATAGGAAGTACGGCCTCGAAAAAACCCAGCGAGTTCCGCAGTTCTCGCATTGCCTCGGCCCCCTCGGAGTAGAATCCCTGTAGACTCGCATGGAGCTCTTCCGCCTGTTGCGGCGGATACAGGGAGTCGGCGGCCTCCCATGCGGCAGTGAATATCTCCTCGGCGCCGGTGAATACCTCCCTCAGCTCCGGCAGGTCGTAGAAGTTCCTGAAGTCGAGGTCGTTCATTTCCTCGACGGTAACGCCCAGGTCCCAGGCAACACCATCGTGCAGTTCGGAGATGGCCTTGCGGTAGTCGGAAAGGCTCATCTCGCCGCCGTTTCCGCATCCCGACAGTATCGCCAGAACAGCGGCGGCGAGCAGTACGGACGCAAACCTGCGCAGCATCTTTCCTCCTATGCAAGAGAACAAAGTCCAAATCATTATAATATGAACCTCTTGCATGCGCTCCACATGCGGGAGATCCGCTCGCACGGGGGGGGCCGCAAATATTAATCATACATTTGGTATATTTATGTTTATTAAATTATTGACGCGGTGCTAAAATAGTCCTTACGGCCCTGGCATAGACGACAAGGCGGGGAGTTCATTGCACAGACGTGAGTCATTGATGCGCGGAAATGGCGGCGATGCCGCCAACACGGCCTACAAGGTCCGCATAACCAAAGGCTTCGTAGATTCCTCCTTCGGGGAAGGTTTCCTGGTGGAGGTGTGGGACTTTCGCGTGCAGCGCCTCGTCTACGGCGAGCGTTACAAGGAACTGGAGAAAGCCCGCCGCCGCCAGAAAGATATAAAGGGCGACCTGGACAGCATGAGCCTCGACCGCTTCCGCCAGGCATATCTCTCCCGTAACCCCCGCACCTGATCGACCTGGGGTCAGCCCTCCATTTTCAACACCTGGGGCCGACCCCTCATTCGTATATGGACAGCAAGCTCAGTACGCGAGTGCGCAACCTCTCCTTCAGCTCCGGCGGCGCGAGGATCTCGACCTCCGTGCCGTATTTGAGCAGTTCCCGCTCCAGCCAGGTGAGATTGTCCGTGCGCAGCATGCACACCAGACGGCCTCTCTCTTCCCTGGTCTGCGAGAAGATAGGCTGCTCCTTCGCCCAGCGGGCAAGGGAGGGAGGGAAACGCAGGTAGACCTCGATCCCTCCGGAGGTGGTGATGCCGTAGGGTCCCGGCGGGGTATCCTCTTCTTCCTCGTGAGGCCCGAATCCCGCTGTCGTGACGGATATATCCTTGATACGGTCCACACGGAACACCCTCACCTCGCTGCTGCGCTCATCCCATGCCCGCAGGTACCAGTGGCCCATCCCGAACTCCAGGGAGAGGGGATGCACGCGGCGGCGCGTCATGTCGTCTCTGCCGTAGGTGTAATATTCCATCTCCACAACGCGGCGCTTCGTGCAAGCATGTGAGAGTTCGGCAGTGGTGCCGTGCTCGGGGGTGGGCGAGTGTATGTCCACGGTCCTGGAGATGTCCTCTTCGTTCAGAGTGCCTCTCTCCAGGGCCCCGGCTATCTTCTCCATGGCGGATGTGAGGGCGGAGGAAGCGGGCGGCCCGGACAACTCGACCACCGCCCGGCATGCCAGATAGAGGCCGGAGAGCTCGGCCGCCGTGAACCTCATGGGGCGCGCGAAGTAGTCTGCCATGCGTATGTAAACGCGGTCTCCATCTATCTCCACTTCTATGAGATCTGCAGGAGTGTAGTCCGGTTGGCCGCATATGAAGATGAGGTCCAGGTCGCTCATTAGCTGGGCACGTGATACCCCGAAAACCCTGCAGAGCTCCGTGACGGTCACTCCCTGGTTCTTGAGCACGTAGGGTATGAGGGACAGCAGCCTCTGGATCCTGCCCTCCGGATCAGGCACTACCCTCACCCCCCAGCCTGTCCAGCATCTCCAACAACCTCTCCTTGATCTTATCCCGCAACTCGCGCGGCGAGAGCACCTCGGCATCCTCCGCGAAGGAGAGGACCCAGTCGAGAAAGGCCTCCTCGTTGCGCACGGTCACGTTGAGTATCCCGCCCCCGTCCCCGGTGGACTCGAAGCGGTAGACGCCCCCCAGGTCCCTCTCCACCTGCCAGGCTATGCGGGGAGTAAAGAGCACTCGGGCCTCGTATTGCGCTCCTTCCTCGAATTCCCAGGGCAGGATGCGGGAGTAGTCCTCCAGTTTAAAATCACCAGGCCGGTTGAAATCCGGCCCGCCGTCCCTGGGATTTACCAGTCCCACCTCCGATTCGATACGGGAAACCCGGAAGGAACGTATCGCCTTGCGCAGGTGGCAGTAGCCCACCACATACCATGCCCCTCTCTCGAAATAGAGGCCGTAGGGATCGAGCTTCCGTTCGCGCGGCTTTCCCTTGCCCAGGGAATGATAGACGAAGCACACGGAGCGCCTCGCCACCGCCGCCTCCAGGAGAATGGTGAGCCCCTCCACCGGCTCGCGCTGGGGGGCGAATCTCCAGTGCAGCGAGCCCGTCTGCCCGAGGCGGCTTCCGTCCCCCAGGTCGGGACTGAGCTTGCGCAGTGCGGCGGCGGCCTCCCTGGAGAGGGGCGTAACCTCCTCGGAGGACAAGCGGTTGACCAGGAGCAGGGCTAACTTCTCCTCCGGGGTCAAGGATATCTCCGGAAGGTAATACTCCTCCTTGGGGATGCGGTATCCCAGCACCTCCTCTAGTGGGTCCAGCGGCTCCACCAGGATAGGGATGCCCATCTCGCGCAGCTCACTCTTGTCCCTCTCGAACATGCGTTTGAAGGAAGCTATGCTCGTCTGGCCATATCCAGGGATGGAGCTGCGTATGCGCTCCAGGGTCACCGGACGCTGCGCCTCCAGGAGCATGGCGATGAGATCAATGAGCCTCTCGGCCTTGTTCACGCTGCACCCCTCGCGACCTGTTCCACGAGAGCGGCCGCCTTGAGCGGCACGTTTTTGTCACTGGCCGATGTTAGCATTGCTCCTGTAGTGCATGAAATGGTAAGACAGGCAGGTGTTAGCATGAGATGGTTGAGACCGTTACTGTTCATTTCCGGCCTTGCGTTCGCCTCCCTGGCCGAGAGCTCGGGACCTTTCTGGTTTATGGCCGTGGGGGCGAGCTTCGCCTCTTTCCTGTCCCTTTTAATCCTATCCGTGAAGGGCGAGGCTGCGCAAAGGCGTGCCGTTGGCGATGAGCATGGAGTCACCATTCCCCTTCCCCCTCCCTTCGTTCTCGAGGAGAAAGCAGGTAGTACAGGTACAGCGCCTTGCACGACGCCTCCAGGCTGGACGTCCACTGAAATACCTCTTCCAGCATCTGGCCGACGGCAAAGCTGCCGTGTCCCCTGACCATGGCCGCCTTGTAGTCCTGAAGCAGCGGCGTCTCGATGTATCTTGATTTCCGTCGAGGCCAGGTTGATGTGGCTGTCGTCCTCTCTCATGCCCGTTTCGATAATGTCCCCCTCCCGCAGGTTGGAGAGCATGGAGCCGCGGCGGGTTATGAAGATACGGTCCCAGGCGCGCACGCTCATATGCCCGCTGTGCGAGGAGTTTACCCCCTGTATGAAGAGTTCCCTCCCGAAACGGGAGAATTGTTCAAGCATTCTGCCCCCGTGTCAATACCATCGTCTGATTATCAATATAGCACCAGCCACGCTTCGGGGTCAGGCCCGGGAGGTGCTGGAGTCAGGCAATGATGCGAGGCCGCTGGTGCAGCCGGTGCCGCGCCGACATGCTTATGATTATACGCGACGCCCTCCCGTAAGCGCATGGAAGAACCGTTCCTGAGCAATACCTCCAAGATCACCGTGGGAAGAACCGTGCGTACTCGTGAACAACAGGCACTAGTTATCCCGTGCGTCAGCGCCTGGACATTTCCGAATGTCCCGGCATGATACCTCGTCAAACACTTTTTAAAGGCTGACCCCGTGTGGACGCCTGAACCCATGTGTTTTTTGATATCATTTAACCGTACATCCGAGATCTTCCTATTCGCAGCGCATATGCCGGTAGACTCGAAGAGAGGGGTATCCGCTATGGCGATTACAGGTCCTGAGAAGAGGAAACAGAAGAAGGCCGGGAAAGCCGTCCTGACAACCATCCTCCTTTCCCTCCCCCTTCTCCCACGCCTAGCAGTAAAGGCGGCTGAGCTGGAGGGCGAGCGCAAGGGGTTCCAGGTAAAGCAGTTCAAACTCACCGCACGGGACGGCACCCGCCTTTCCGCGGCGTTGTACTTGCCGCGCGGCGACGGCCCATTCCCCGCCCTGGTCATGGTCCATTCCTGGATGTTCTCGCGCTGGCAGTGCCATCTCTATGCTCCCCATTTCGCCTCGCAGGGATACGTGGTCCTGGCATACGACTGCAGGGGCTGGGGATCCTCCAGGGGCGAGGTGCATTGCGCCGACCCCGAGCGCGAGCTGTGCGACCTGGAGGACGCCATCGACTGGCTCACGGATAAGAGCGGCCTCCCCCTCAAGGAGGGCTCCCTGGGCGTAACCGGTATCTCATACGGTGGAGGCCATTCCTTCCTCATCTCGCTGCGCGACCCGCGCGTGAAGACCGTGGTGCCCATGGCCGGCTGGACGGAGCTCAAGGAAAGCCTGCTGCCGCATGGCTCGCTGAAGATATTCTGGGGGCTGGCCCTGCTGGTCACCGCCTCCTGGGCAACCAAGCTGAACCTCCGAAACGTCCTCTACCGCTGGATGTCCACCCTGCTGTTCAAGCGCGGCGACATCCAGGTTTACGAGGAAGATATGCGCCGCCGCTCTTGCCTTTACGACGTGGAGAGGATAAACAAACCCATGCTCATCGTCGGCTCCTGGAACGACGACCTCTTCGAGCCCAACCAGATAATGGAATTCTACGAGAGGTTGAACGCCCCCAAGATGCTCTATATCGCCAACGGCCTGCACGGGCTCGATCCCGGGCTGGGCCCGCGCTGGGCGGGCAAGGACATCTGGGACCTCACCCGCCGCTGGTTCGACTACTGGCTGAAGGGGGAGGAAAACGGGGTCCTCTCGGAGCCGGCGGTCCGCCTGTACAGGCCCTGGAAGCGCCGGGTTGAGGCCGAGGCTGCCTGGCCGCCCCCGGACGTGAGGGCCCACAAGGTGTTCCTGGGCAGGGAGAACGGTACGTTCAAGATGAGTTCGCGTTCCGGGGGGGAGAATGGAGAGCTGACACTCAAGCCGAGCCTGCTGAGCCTGGCGACATCGGGGCCTTCGGTCGTGCGGCCCCAGGCCTTCGGTATCCCAGTGCCGGGACCGAAGCGCGATGCAGGAGAGGGATACTTCTCGTTCTCCACCTCCCCCGCCAAAAAGGATTTCGAGCTGCTAGGCATTCCCAGGCTGCAGGTGAAAGTAGTTCCCCTGCGCGACAAGGCCCAGATAAACGCCCTTCTCTACGATGTCCCTCCCGGTGGAGGACTTCCCAGGCTCATCACCTACGGCACCACTACCCTGGAGAACCTGGTGCCCGGCCGGGAGGTCTCGGTTTCCATGGACCTGGTGGCTGTCGACTACCTGCTGGAGGCGGGACATTGTTTCCGCCTCACCCTCAGTGGTACCAACATCCCCTTCGTGCTCCCCGTCATGGGGGCGGGCGTGAAGGTGCTCTACGGCGGTGACGATGGCACCCTGGAGCTGCCGCTCAGGGAGGTCAAGGCAGGCTCATGAGACGTGTACTCGTACAGACAATAATGCTGGCGGCGGTCCTGCCCCTGTGCTTCGCTGCGCTTGCGCTGCCCGGCATGGACACGGCCTGTGGCGCTGACGGCACTTGCGGCGAGGCCAGCAATGCGGGCTCGACCACCTGGTATTTCGCGGAAGGTTACACGGGGGATGGATTCCAGGAATACCTGACCCTCTTCAATCCCCGAGAGGCCTGGTCGGAGCTGGACATGTACATCATGTACAACGAAGGTCCCTCGCGGCGTGTGGAGGTCGATCTCCCGCCCCAGTCGCGCGTAACCATGGACATCAATGCGTATGCCGGTCAGGGCAAGGAGGTCTCGCTTCGGCTCGAATCGACCCTGCCCGTCGTAGCCGAGCGGCCCATGTACTTTGCCTACCGCGGCGCATGGGAGGGATGCACGGTCACCAGTGGAGCAGAGGCGCTCTCACACGAGTGGTATTTCGCCGAGGGATGCACCCGCGCGGGCTTCGAGACCTGGGTGCTGCTGGCCAATCCCGGAGACGGACAGGCGTCGGCCAGCGTAAGCCTTATCCTGGAGGACGGGTCTGCAACACAAGTAGTTGTGACCTTGCCTTCCCGTTCCCGCCGTAGCGTTTTCGTGAACGGGGTGGTAGGAGACGGACGCGACGTCAGTACCCGCATCGAGGCGGACGCGCCCATCTGTGCCGAGCGAGTGATGTATTTCGACTACCACGACGTGTGGGAAGGCGGCCATGCCTCGAGCGGGCTGAGCAGACCCAGGCAGACCTACCTCTTCGCAGAGGGTTACACCGGCGCGGGTTTCGAGGAATGGCTTACGCTCTACTCGCCGCGGGAAAGCGTGGGCGAGGACGGCACGGAGGTCACTCTGGACTGTCTCTTCGAGGACGAGAAGGAGCAGTCCTTCCAGGTACACCTCGATCCCGACAGGCGCCATACCTTGAGCATCAACCAGCTGGTAGGGGAGGGGAAGAACGTGTCCTTGGAGCTCTTCGCCGCAGAGCCCTTCCTGGCCGAGCGCCCCATGTACTTCAATTACAAGGGCGTCTGCCGCGGCGGCCACGTCTCCGGGGGGGCAGAGGCCGGGGACACATGCTGGTACCTGGCCGAGGGCACCATAAGGCCGGGGTTCGATACCTATCTCTGCCTGATGAACCCGGGAGAGGTCCAGGCGAACGTCGAGGTGGACTTCGTGTGCGCGGGCGGGTACGACTACTCGGCCGGGTGGGCGCCGCCGCCGCCCCCAAAGGTCGTAACGCATGAATACACGCTTCCACCCGATTCGCGGCTGACCGTAGACGTGGAGCAGCAGCAGTTGACTCCGGCGCAGGACTACTCCTTCGAGATCCGCTGCGACCAGCCGGTAGCGGTAGAGCGTCCCCTGTACAACCCGGGTTACAGCTTCAACGTGGATAACGCCATGGAGCATCTCTGGAACCTGAGCGTGGGTATTGGTGAGCGGATAGAGGGTACAGAGGGGGAGCTCGCCGCCGCTTACTATCTTATGGGCGTACTGGAGGATTACGGGTACGACCCCTGGATACAGGAGGTGCCCCTACCCAACGGTTCGTTCACCCGCAACGTCATCGCCGACAGGGTCGGAGGCTGGGGAGACACCATGATCGTGGGAGGCCATTACGACACCAAGATCGGCACCGGCAGTCCGGGCGCCAACGACAACGGCTCCGGTACCGTAGTCACCCTGGAGCTGGCCCGCTGTTTCGCGGAGGTGCCCGCCCTTTGCGACCTGCGTTTTATCTTCTTCGGCGGAGAGGAACTCCTGGTCAATCATACCGACCTGCACCATTTCGGTTCCCGTTATTACGTCGCCAATATGACCCGGGAAGAGAAAGATGAGCTCATTGGGGCGGTCATCATCGACATGGTCGGGGTAGGGGAACAATTATACGCCCGCACCATGGCAGTCGGTCCCATGGATCTCTGCAATCGGCTCATGGCTTACGCACAGGGCGCCGGGATCTCCCTCCCCTATATGGTCAGCGGCTCCTACTCCGACCACGAGCCATTCGAGCTGGCGGGCATCCCGGCGGTATGGCTGGAGTACAAGGACGACCCCTGGTATCACACCGCCGCGGACAGCTACGACAAGATAAATCCGGCCTTCATCGATAATACAGGCCAGCTGCTCGAGAGATTCATCAGAGACTACAGCCCCCCATGCGGACCTCCAGCTTGACCGGCGGATTCAACCTGCTTGACCGCCGGGTTTAAGACGCCCGTCTGGGAAAAGTTCCGCTCTGCTCGCATGAGCATTTCCTTACGCGTTGTCCATGTTTGCGCTTTTTGCTGTCCTTTTATCAAGAAAGATGACCCGCATACAAAGAAAAATACAGCCTGACAAGTAAAACTGATGTTTCGTCAGTTATTGCTTCTCCAGCCGCCTAAGCGGTAAAATCTACGCGCCGGCGCTATGGACGCGGCCCGCCATGGGCCGTCGTGCAGGGATGGAATTCTTCTACGGATAAGGGGGTAACCACTCATGAGCGTGATCTACATTCCCAAAGAAGACGGCACCTACGAGAAGGTCCCGGTGACGCCCGAGAATACGCAGCGCTACATCCAGAGCATACCGCTCTATGCCGAGGACGACGACCCCACCTTCTGGTCGCAGGACAGGATACGAGCCATGCAGGACGAGATGCTGCGGCGGCAGATGGAATGGGTGTGGGACGGCCATGATTATTACAAGCGCATGTTCTCGGCCAACGGCATAGAGCAGGGGGACATACAGACCATAGACGACCTGGAGAAGCTCCCACTCACCTACAAGAAAGATTACATGGCCGAGCCGGATTCCTTCAGGCTTAAACCCTCCGAGCCCACCCTCTACGACTGGGTCTTCGAGGTCACCTACACCACGGGTTCCACCACCGGGGTCCCAACCGCCTTCTGGAACACTATCCACGACGCCCACGGTATCTGGCAGATGCTCTTTCGCGGCATCAAACTCGGGGGCTTCCCACCCTACGCCCGCGGCATCAACCTCTTTCCCCTCGGGCCGGTGCCTCACATCGGCTTCTTTCGCGCCCGGGACATCGGGATAATGGGCATCGGCACCCTGAGTATGTACGGTTGCACGGGCATGACCTACCCCGAGTTCCCGGTACACCGCTCCATGGACTATGCCATCGATCTCATCGAGAGGGGAAAGGCCGAGGTGTGGCTGGGCATCGCAAGCTTCATCCGCCGCCTGATCATGAAAGCCGAGGAAGAGGGGCGCGATTTCTCCGCCACCAAGCACATCCAGGCCCTGGGCGAGGCCTGCCCCCAGGGTATGCGCGACGACATGCGCCAGCGCCTGATAAACATGGGCGCGGAGGACCCGTTCGTCTCCAACTCCTACGGCTTCACCGAGATGCAGGGAGCCATGCCCGAGTGCACGGACTTCAGTGGCTGCCACAACTGCTCTCCCAACCTGTATTTCTTCGAGGTGGTGGACGAGGAGACGGGCAAGCGGCTGCCCGACGGAGAGCGCGGCCTGCTCACCATCACCCATCTCAACCGGCGCGGCACGGTGCTGCTGCGCTACGTCATCGGGGACCTGGGGGCACTCACCCACGAGACTTGCCCCCACTGCGGCCGCAATGTGGAGCGCTCGGTCATCGCGGTCGGAAGCACTTACGCCACCCGCACATCGGAGCTGGTCAATCTCAAGGGCACCCTTATTAACCCGGAGATTCTAAGAGATGAAGTAGCCAACACGCCCGGGGTGAAAGAGTACCAGATCATCTTCACCAAGAAGGACCTCACAGACCCCTATTCCGCCGATGAGCTGGTGGTGAAGGTGGCGCCCATGGAGGGATTCGAGAGGGAACAGATAGAAAAGGACGTGGTGACCAAACTAATCACGGCGGTAGAGATGAAGGCGAAGGTGGAGTTCGTGCCCATGGAGGAGATTTTCGACCCCACAGTTGCCCTGAAAGCTTACCGCGTCCTGGACATGCGCCCCAAGGACCTGTAGGGTCGGGTCTTGAATCTTGAATTTTGCGTTTACATCACACTAGTACTCTTACAGAGGGCAAAATTGCGGGATTCAAGACCTGACCCCATTTTAACTCTCGATACCTGTATCGATACTCAATGTCCCATGTCCGGGGCTGACCCCATTAACGGGACATTTTTGTCCCATGTCCGGGGCTGACCCCATCTTGGCGGTCGCCGACGATCTTTGCGGGTACGCCGGCCGCAATGGCGTAGGGGGGCACGTCCGAGTTGACCACGGAGCCCGCGGCCACCACGGCGCCGTCCCCGATGGTCACCCCCTTGAGTATCACCGCATGGGAGCAAATCCAGCAGTCCTCGCCGATGATCACCGGCCCGTACGTGCCGTACTGGCAGCGCATGGGCTCGCAGGTGTCGAGCCCGTGATCGGCGCAGTTGATGTTCACGTAGGGGCTGAGCATTGTGTACCGACCGATAATACAGTCATCAAAAGCGTTTATGATATTGTAAGGGCCGATCCCTACGTTGTCCCCTAGCTTCAAGAGCGCGTCGTTGGCGGCGAAGAGGCGCGCCAGGGTATCTATGGAGCAATTCTCTCCCACCTCTATCCTGCCGCGGTCGTTGCCGCGGATCTGGATGGGGGTGGGGATGAAGGTGCCGTTCCCGATAGAGCAGCGTGACTCGCCGCACAGCGCCACGTCCGGCTTGGCGCTTATCCATACGTAGGGTCCGCATTCCACCCCACCCCGCCTCAACTGCCACTGGTGGTAGCGTACGTCCGGGTGCACGAGCGCGAAGAGCAATCGATCCATAACCCCTCTACGGCTCACGGTATCACCTCGAGCTCACTCGCCGTCGATCCGTACGCGCCCAGCTTCTTCCCCATCGACCAGTATTCGCGCTGATTAAGAACGTAAGGCCGGAACTCCTCCACGATTATCCTTCCTTTTTCTCCCAGGCAATCTTTCTCCAGGTGCACGGCCAGCACCAGACCAACGAAGAGGGTATGCGAGCCCAGCGGCAGCGAGGCCGACACGCGGCACTCTATGTTCAGGGGACATTCAGCCACCAGCGGCGCCCCCACCTCGCTTGGCTTTTCCCGGGTGAGCCTGGCGAGCGCGAACTTGTCCTGGTCCCGCCCCGACACCACCCCGCAGAGATCCACGGAGCGCCAGAGGTCCTGCGACGGCACGTTGACCACGAATTCCCCGCTGGCCTGCAGTAACTCAAACGTGAAGCGGCTCTCACGTATGGCCACCGCTACCTGCGGAGGCTCCATGCACACCACGCTGACCCAGGCAACCGTCATGACGTTGTCCCGCCCGGCATGGGCGGTGCTCACCAGCGACACCGCCTTGGGGATAAAAAGCGTGGAGGGGCTCCTAACCTCTTTCACGGCTCAACCTCCTCTCGAAACGCGCGAGCTTGTAACCCGCCCATAGGGCGTATACCAAGTGTACCTTGAGCAGCTCCCTTTCCTCCAACCACATCATGTCGGGACCATAGGCGATCTCCCGCACCAGGTCCTGCGCCAGAGACTCCACGCCCAACGCCTCGTCCGCAAAAGGGACCGTCCCTACCACCTCCTCCTCGTACATGAGACGCAGCCTGTTCAGTCCCGCCTCCACTGAAGCCTGGCGCTCGGGGTCGGTGAAGAGCACTCGCTCGGCACCCGTACCCTCCGCCGCCCGCGCCAGGATATAACCTTCCAGGAAGGTCGAGTTGATGATATTGGTGATGTCGTCTATAAGGCCTTGCGAGGCGACGCGGGGAAAACAGCTGCGCATGACGCGGTCCCGGAACAGGCTCAGCCACAGCAGGGCCATGGATCTGGAGGCAAGGTCCAGGTCCGAAAAGCGGATGCGGCCGCGGTAATCCTCGAATCTCTCTCGCAGGTTCATGTCCCTACAGGCATACCGTGCGGTCGGCGAAGGCGTCGTAGTGGTCCCCGCAAGTGAAGATGATGACCTGCCGTCCGCGCGAAAAATCCTTGAGCACCTCCATGGCCCGGCCCAGGCGTCGAGAGTCGAAGGTCACGAAGGGGTCGTCCAGCAGCAGCGGCGGGTGCCTGTCGCCGCATATTATCTCGACCAGGGCCAGCCGGGCGGCCAGATAGATCTGGTCGACCGTGCCGCGGCTGAGTATCTCCGGCTCCACCTCGCCTTTCTTCTCTCCAGACCATACCATTATCTCGAAGGTCCCCTCGTCCACCCGGACCCTGTAATAGCGGTTATCGGTTATATGGCCGATATACCCTGCGATCTTTTTTTCCAGGAGCCGGGCCGCCGACGACAGGGTTTCGCTGGAAGCAGCTTCCAGCCACTTCTGCGCCAGTTCCAGGGCGTCCGCCCGCCTCTGCAGCCGCGCCCTCCTCTGCTTCAGATACTCGAGCTCTTCCTCGGCGCGCAGAAGCTCTTCCTCCACGCCCTCTTCACTCACCGCGACCTCGAGGCGGATACGCTCCTCCTTCAGCTCCTCCAGCCGCGCGCCGATGGCCTTCTTCTCGCGCAGTATCTCCTGCAGGCGGACCGCGTCCACGGTGCGGCCGCGCAGCTCCTTCAATCTCCTCTCCCGCAGGCTCACCTCGCTGGCCAGCCGGCGCGCCTCTTCCTCCACGCCCGCGGTCTCCCCGTCGGGTATGAGGACTTCAAGCTTGCCGGCGATCTCCTTGCGGCGGGCCAGCATTTCCAGATAACCCAGTTTCAATTCCGTAAAGCGCTCCACCGAGTCGCATCCCGCCGCAGCGAGCACTCTTTCCGCCTGGGCGGTTATTTCCCGCTCCTTCGCCTCCAGGTCGCGCACCTGTTCTGCGATGGCGGCGTGTTCCCTCCCCCTCTTAAGAAATCCCAGGTAACCTCCGGGCAGGAGGGCCATTATCACGCCCGCCGCTCCCGCGAGGGCGAGGAAGAGCATGTAGGGAGACAGGGCCAGGCCAGCCAGTCCCACCAGTATGAGGGTTATACCCGCAAGAAGGACGTAGGGGGCCCAAACTTTGTAACGCGATCTCCTCGCCTCCTGCAGCCTCCCGCGCATGACACCGAGGCCTTCCGACACCCCCGCCCGGCGCAGTTCGAGGTCGCCAAGTTCGTCGCGCCTGTCCTCCAGGAAACCCTTGAGCATCCCGTACTTCTTCCGCTCTTCCTCCCTCAACCTCGCGTCCTCGCAGACAAGGGAAGCCGCGGATTCCAGTTGGTTATAACGGCGGTGGAAGTCCTCTATATCCTCCTCGATATCGGCGCGTTCCACCGAGTCGCCGGCCAGGCTCTCCATGGTCTCCAGCCTGCCCGAGAGATTCTCCATATCCGCCCCGATCTCCTCGAGGCGGCGGCGGGCCTCGATACGTTCATCCACCACGCGCGCCAGTTCCTCGCGCCTTGCCTGCCATCCTCTTATATCCTCGTCCAGGCGGGCAATGGGCCCCGGGTTCTTAGCCGGGCTGCGCGTGCCGCGCAGCAGTTCGGACAACTCGCGGTTGAGTGTACTCGCCGCCTCAACGGCTCCCTTTCCTCCCTGGGAACCGGTCACCGTGCGCTGCAGGCTCTCGCTCAACTCCTCTTTCCCCCCCGCGATAACCGCGACCTCGTCCTGGCGTATCCCGGCCGTGGAGCGGTAGGCGACTTCCGAGCCCAGTCCCAGCCATTCCTTGACGCTATCTTCTATGACGCCTTGATCGCTTGTCTGCGTTTCCCCCCAGGTAAGGGTCGCACGCCTGCAGGAGAAGTCCTTGATAAGGTGGAACGGCCGCCCGCCGGCTTCTCCCCCCACATCAAGCGTGAAACCATCTTCTTCGCCCCAGGTAACGCTGTCGCGCACCTCCTTGCGGGTAGCGTCAACCTTCCAGTAGAAAGCGGCGAAGATCGCCTGGACCAGGGTGGACTTGCCGGATTCGTTCGGTCCCTTAATCACGTTTATACCCTCGTCAAGGGAGATGCTGGCCTGCCGGAAGCGGCGGAAGTTACGCAAGTTGATCGCTTCTATCTTCAAAGTTGACTACCTCCCGGCCAGGTGTGCCAGACCGAGGCGAAAAGCCTCCTCCGCAACCAGGAGCTCCTCGCCCTCCCTATCCTTCATCTCCTCCCTGGCTATACGGATAAAGCTCCCGATGACCGTCCTCTCCGGATATGCCTCAACGTCCTGCGCCGTGATTCCTGCGGGAGAGACCGCCAGGCGCAAGTTAAAAAAGAGGGGCGCGAGCTCTTCCTCCAATCCGTCCCAGTCGCAGACCGCCCAATCGTCACCCCACATACCCTTGATCCGTACTTCCAGTACCAGGTCGCGATCAGCCAGGCGCCGCAGGTAGGCGTAGAGTTCCGCGGGTCCTCCTATCTCGGAAGCATCCAGCTCCAGGCGGGACATGCGCCTGCGGCCCACGGGGATGGGTTTCACGCGCGCCGTCTCGCCCTCCTCCAACTCCACCAGCAGCACACTTCCCTCTTCGCCCCTGCCGATATCGATGGGCTCCGGAGGGCCGCTGAAGAACGCCGGGGTGTTACCCTGGCCGTAATCACCTGGTGTGTGCCAGTGCCCGAGCGCCAGGTAATGCAGGTTTGAGCCGGCGACGCTCTCGGCCGAGACGAGCATCTCGTCCCTCTCCACCCTGCCGGGCAGCACGAAGGATGCGTGCAGCATCCCCACGCGCCAGCGTGCGGCGTCCCCAGCCCTGAATCCGCTCAATACGTCCTTTCCCTCGCGGTTTACGGCCATGCCGTACACGTCCAGGTCCAACCCGCCCAGGGAAAAAGGCGTCATCTCCCTGTCCTTGAATATATGCAGGCGCGCCATGCTGGGGAAATCCCCGCTCTCGTAAACGCCGCCCGGTTCCAGGCGGTCGTGGGTACCGGGAGTTATCAGGGTCCAGATGCCCTCCGCATCGAGCCTCTGCAGTTGATATATGACCTCTCCCACCAGTGCCGGATGAGGGTAAGCGGAATCGAACAGGTCCCCGGAGATGAGCAGGGCATCTACCTGGCTGGTGATGGCGAGATCTATCACCCGCGAGAAGGTAGTCTTGAGTTGTTCGCGCTGCTCCCTGCCGCTCCGCCCAAGAAAAGCGAATGTCGCCCCCAGATGCACGTCGGCCGTGTGCAGAAGTCTAACACCAGCCATCATACCTCCTTTGTCGCAACGGGCTTAGACCATTATAAGGCAGTGCGGGGACGGCGGTAACATCCGGACGCATCATTCGTTTCCGGAAGTACAAGTGCCAGACAGGCTGTCGTACGCCTGACTATGACTCCCTGCTATAATTCGCTGTATGAGTGCCTGGGTTTACGTGCTTATTGCTGTTGGGACTCTATTGCTCGTAGCGGTGGTGCTGGTCTTCAACCGCATGATCTTTCTGCGCAACAGGGCGGGGCGGGCGTGGAAGGACATCGACGTGCACTTGAAGCTGCGCCACCAGTTGATCCCCCTGCTGGTATCAACGGCTGAGGGCTATGCGCTGCACGAAGAGCAAGCCCTGGAGAAAGTCACGCGCATGCGTGCGGAGGCCGAGGCGGCGTCCGGAGTGAGCGAAAAAGGAGCCCGGGAGCTGTCCCTCGCCGGCGCATTGAGCAAGTTGTTCCTCTTGCGGGAGCGCTATCCCGAGCTCAAGGCGGATACCAACTTCGATCGATTGTTCCGGGAGCTGGTGGCGGTGGAAAACCGGCTCGCCGCTGCGCGCAAGTATTACAACGGCTCGGTGCGCATCTATAATACCTTCATCCAGAGTTTTCCCCAGCTGATTCTGGCCTCTGCCTTCCGCTTGCGGCCCAGGGAGTACTTCCAGGCGGAAGAAGACTAGCCTCCTTTTCACATTTACCATGACTTGAGAACCCGTCTGTGACTTGAACCCGCGCTACGACTTCAGCGCCTTCTTCTACCTGCGCAGGGCGATGGAGGCCAGGAAGGAGGGCTCGAGCACCAGGGCCGCGAAGCAGGCGATGGCCAGGAATACGACGGAGGTGGAGGCGAGACCGTAATAGACGGAGCGGAAGATGAGCATGACCAGGAATGCGCAAAGCAGCAGGGCCAGGGCGCTGGTCTTGAGCTGGGTGGAGAAGAGCTTATCCATTATGTCCGCAATGATCAGCGGCATGCCGGTCACGCGGTAGCTGGGAGAAGAGATAGAGTCTCCGTCCCTTTCGCCGGCGTTTTCCTTGAGTATGGCGGCCATCTCCTTCTCGCCCTCCTCGTCTAAGAAGAAGACCTCGAATACTATGAGGGCTTTCTCGCCGTCCGGTGTGATCAATGCCGAGGTGGCGAACCCGTATTCCGCTCCCGCACGCTCGAGGGCCTGCTCCGCTGCGGAGCTGGAGCCGGGCAGTTCCCCATACCAGCGTGCGGTGCTTCTCCGCCAGCATGGAGAGCTTGATGAGGCCTCGATCCACCCAGTCGAGCAGACGGTGTGACTCCACCCGCCTGCGCTCGACCGGCTTGCGCCGGCGGTCCCTGATGACCAGTGCCGCGGGAAGGAGAAGGACGGAAAGCGCGTATCCGAAGAACACGCCCGCTCCCCGCTCACATCGGCCTTGATGGAGTAGGCGGAGAAGTATCCCTTGGTGAATTCACGCAGCTGTTGCGCGTATTCGATGGTGCGGGCCTGGGGGAGGTCCGGCCTTACCTGTATATTGAGCAGGGCATGGGCATGACCGTTGTTTTCTTCGCTTATGGTCCTTCCCAGCACGAAGCCTGCCGCGGCGGGATCTGCCAGATATCCCTCGACAGCCTGCTCGATCGACGCGCAGAGCACCGCTGAGAGCAGCCACGGAGATGAGAGCGATGATCGCTATAACAAGCCACGGCCTTTTCACGCCGGCCGTGGCCAAAGCCATGGCAAACCGTTTCATGTATCCTTCTCGCCGCTGCCTCCAGCGGATATCATCAACCTGAGTGCCTTGTTCACGAACTCCGCGACCTGGAAAACGTATTCCTTTTCGTCATCGCCGAGGTGTTCGACCTGACGCGCCACTACTTTGGCTTGCTTGTCCCTCATGGCCTCCATCCTGCGCTTTCCCGAGGGAGACAGCCTGACCATCACCCTGCGCCGGTCGGCCTTGTCGCGAACGCTTTCCAGCCATCCTTTCTTCTCCAGGGCGTAGACCATGCGGCTCATAGTCGAAGGGTTGACGAAGACCATCCTCGCCAGCTCCCCCTCGCCGAGAGACCCATGCATGTATACGGTCATCAGGGCCGCGTACTGCGTGTAGTTGATCTCGTTATCCTTGAGGATGGCGCCAAAGTCTCCGTAGCGCTCGTGCATGAAGAGGAACACCGTGTCGAAGATCTCGGCGAAAACCTCCTTAGGTTTATCCTTGCTCCCCGTTATATTTGCATTATTCATCTTTTTCATTATACAAATATTTTATGCCTCTCAATCAGGCAGGTCAATGCCGAAAATTGACCTTTGCGGGATTGCGGTGTTAAATTGTGACTGCCAGTCATAAATATGGAGGATGCTATGAGCCCGAGGAAAAAGAAGGAAGCTCCGGCGCGCGGAGTGGTCTTCGCCCAGGACCGCTCGCGCGAGACGCTGCGCCGCATCGTAGACGCGGCAAGTGAAGTGTTCGCGGAAAGCGGCTTCGATAAGGCGACGGTGGCTGAGATCATATCTCGTGCCGGCATAGGGCACGGCACTTTCTGGCTCTATTTCCACAACAAGGAAGACCTGCTCCACTTCATGGTCCAGGACATGATAGGCGAGTTTGAGTCCTTCGATTGGTTCGGGGAGGACGCGGTGGAAGCAACCTCAGTGAGGTCGCTCGAGTCGGTCGAGAACATAATCCGCGGGGTCCTGGAGATCTTTGCCCGATACTCGGACATCCATCCTTTCGTCCTGCGCGCTTCCCTGGAGAACGAGGATTTTCGCCAGGCCCTCCAGGAGTTAAATCAACCTTTTTTGAACATCGTGGAGAAGAAGCTTCGCGAGCACCTGGAGAAGGGCTGGTGCAGTGACCTCGACCCCACGATCGCCTCCTTGATCATCTTGACCATGCTCGAATACACCGTTGTGCAATGGGTTAACGAGGGGCTTCCCGCCGACCGCGAGGATCTCATCCACAACCTTAGCGTCATCATCTACCACACGTTTAACCATTCCTGAACCCCGGGCCGCAAGAACACCATCTGCGCTGCCCCCAGCCCGGGGACTGGCGGGTCGGTACGAAGCGACCGTCGCGAGCAGTATGCACGAGAGAAGGACCGCGCTCCGGATATGCAACCTGCGAGTGGGGAGCGAGGACCGTTACCCCCAGACCCGGGCACACAATCCCCGCAACCTGCGAGTGAGGAGCGAGGGCCTGCCTCAGGGCTCGGGAACGATAATAAGCTACCAGGAGGCCCCGGGCCGCAAGAACACCTAAAAGAGGCCGGGGTGGCGCTCCCTGAAGGCCCGAATGGCGTCGCGTATGGTGTAGAAGACGTTGTCCTCTCCTACCAGGTCTAAGATCCCGTCCCTTTGCATGAACTCACGCAGAGGCCCATACACTCGGGCCAGTAAGATCTCTACGCCGTATTCTCTCAACGCCGCGTGCAGTCCGGCGAACTCGTCGCTGGCGGTGGTGTCCATCTCGTAGATCATCTCGCAATCGAGGATCAATGCCACCGGCTGGGGGTTCGCCCCGACGATCAACTGCATGACATCCTCCACGAACTTATCAACATTCGGAAAGACAAGTGGGGCATCGAAGCGGTAGATGACCAGGTAGGGGGAATAGGGCTTGCAGTCGGGCCGCTCCGAGATCGCACCGTGGCGGGTTCCGGTTGGATCGACTCCCAGGACCGCTGAGTGGGGTCTGCTCGTCCTCAGGATCAGGCCCGCCAGCGACAGGCCCACGCCTATGAGGATACCCGCGATGACCCCGAAGACCAGGACACCGAAGAGAGCGCCCAGAGCCAGGGCGTAATCAGCCCTGCTGGAGCGCTGCAGGCGCGTGAAAGGTCTGATGTTGATGAGCTTGCTTAGGGCGAATATGACTATGGCGCCCAGGGTTGCCTGGGGAAGGTATTTCAAGGTCCAGGTGAGGAACAGGGTCATGAAGACCAGGCCGGAACATACCAACGAAGTAAGTTGCGTCCTCGCGTTGGCCTGCGCGCCGATGGCGGTGCGCGTAAAGCTCGCGTCCACCGCAAAACCCTGCAGCAAGCCAGACCCGAGGTTAGCGGCGCCCAGGGCGATCATCTCCTGGCTCGCCTCCACCTCGCGGCGGTGCCTTCCCGCGAACGCCCTGGCTATCGCCAGCGATTCGGCGAATGCGAGCAGGGCCAGCCCGAGAGCCCCCGGAAGCAGGTCGACAATATCCCCGGCCGTGATACCGGAAAGGGAGAGCCAGGATAGCCCCCTCGGCACCTCCCCCACCAGGGCTATGCCGTGATCGGCCAGAGCGAAAACATAAGCGGCGACGGTGGATACTGCCAGCACGATCAGTGCAACCGGCAGCCTGGGGGCAAACCTGTTCAGAGCGTAGAGCAGCAAAAGGCCGCCCGCCCCCACGGCGATGGTGGCCCAGGACCAGGAGCCCGCCTGCCGCAGCAGGTCGGCGAACTCGGCGAAGGTGTTGCTTCCCGATGTCTGGATGCCGACAAGCGTGTGGGCCTGCCCTACGGCGATGAATATCGCGGCGCCCACCACGTACCCCTCGAGCACGGGTTTCGCGAGCAGCTTGGCAATAAACCCGGCCCTGAGCAGGCCGCCCAGTACGAGCATAATGCCGACAATGAAGGCCAGCAGCGTGGTCAGTATGACGTATCTCTGCGGGTCCGAACCTGCCAGTGAAGTGACCGTTGCCGCAGATACGGCCGCTATGGCGGCCGTGGGCCCTACTTGAAGGGCGCGGGATGTACCGAATACCGCGTATGCGATGAGTGAGAGGCACGCCGCGTATAGCCCGTACTGTACGGGGACGCCTGCGATGCCCGCGAAGGCCATGGCGATGGGCACCGTAGCCGCCCAGACCGTAAATCCGGCTGTAATGTCCCCCGCCAGCCAGCCGCGCCGGTAATCCGGCAGCCACGCCAGGATAGGCAAGTACTTCGTCAATATCTTCCCGTCATTCGTTTTCCCCGCCATGAGATTCCTTGTCCAATGCACCTTGACTCGGTATCGATAAATCGTTCGGCGCAGCAGTGCGATCCCGCTGCTTCCAAAATATCACAAGGCCGGCTCGTTATGCCGCTTCCGCCTTGTGGTCCCAAAGCGGCGGGGGCCGATACGCGGCTTTCAGGCCGTTCCTGCCAAGCGGTTCCTGCTCCGAAACGCCGCCTTTCTGCCGGCCGGGTAGAAAACCAAAACCGGGGCGGCCCGAAAAAGTTTAGAATAGATACACCTTAATGCTCGAGGGGTGCGCTTTCGGGAATCGCGATGGCCCGTTAACGCATACGGGGATGGAAGGAGCGGGTTATGTCGGATTTCCGGTCGTATACAGACGGCGAGCAGTTCCCGGGGGTGATAGGTCGCACCCAGGAGGACTCCACGCCCGCATGGCCGGTGCCGCCGCGTGCGCCGGAGGGTGCCCCCAATGTCCTGATGATAGTGCTCGACGACACCGGCTTCGCACAGGTGGGTTGCTTCGGCGGACTGGGCGGGCGCATCGAGACGCCCAATATAGACCGGCTGGCGGAAGGCGGCCTGCGTTACAACAACTTCCACACCACCGCCCTCTGCACTCCCACGCGCGCCTGCCTGCTCACCGGGCGCAACCACCACAGCGTGGGTGCCGCCGTGGTCATGGAGTTCCCCAACGGCTACCCCGGCTATCACAGCCATATCCCCCGCGAGGCGGCCATGCTCCCGGCCGTCCTGGTGGAGCGAGGTTACAACACCATGTGCCTGGGTAAATGGCACCTGACCCCAGCGGAGCATATCACCGCCTCAGGGCCCTACGACCGCTGGCCGCTGGGGCAGGGTTTCGAGCGCTTCTACGGCTTTCTCATGGGCGAGACCAACCAGTGGGAGCCGGACCTGTGGTACGACAACCACAAGGTAGATCCGCCCCGCTCCCCGGAGGAGGGTTACCACCTCAGCGAGGACCTCGCGGATAAGGCCATCGAGTGGATAGGCGAGCAGCAGGCGGTGACGCCCTCCAAGCCCTTCTTTATGCTCTTCGCACCCGGCGCCACCCATTCGCCCCACCATGCCCCGAAGGAATGGATAGAGAGGTATAAGGGCCGTTTCGACGACGGCTGGGATGTCATCCGGGAAGACACGCTGCGCAGGCAGAAAGAGATGGGCATCGTCCCGGAGAGCACCGACCTCCCGCCGCGCAACCCGGGAGTGCGCGCCTGGGACGAGCTCTCCGCCGCCGAGAAACAGCTCTTCGCCCGGCAGATGGAGGTCTACGCCGCGTTCCTCTCCCACACCGACCTCCACATCGGGCGCCTTAGCGACTTCCTGGAACACGCGGGGTTGCTGGAGGACACGATGATAATCTTCCTCTCCGACAACGGGGCCAGCGGGGAGGGCGGTGCCGATGGCCTTGCATCGGAGATGAGTTTCTTCAATCTCTCCCCAGAAACGCTGGAGGAAAAGATGGGGAAGATAGAGGAATGGGGGAGCCCGACCACCCATCCCCATTATGCAACGGGATGGGCCTGCGCCGGCAACACCCCCAACCGCTGGTACAAACAGATGGTGCACGAGGGCGGCACCCGCGATCCCCTCATCATCCACTGGCCGCATCGCATAAGTGATAAGGGCGCCGTCCGTTCCCAGTTCCATCACGTGGTGGACATCGTACCCACCGTGCTGGAGGCCGTCGGCATCGATATGCCGGCGCAAGTGCGCGGCCATGCGCAGATGCCCCTCGAGGGAGAGAGCATGTCCTACAGCCTGAGCGATGCCGATGCCCCCACTCCCAAGAAGGTGCAGTACTTCGAGATGCTGGGCCACCGGGCCCTGTGGGCGGGAGGCTGGAAGCTGGTTACCACCCACGTTTCGGCCACCTTCAGGTGGTCCTTCAGCCTCATGGAGCACGAGGCCCATGACGGGGATTTCGATGCGGACGTATGGGAGTTATATCACATAGACGACGATTTTTCGGAGATGCACGATCTCGCCGCCGCCCGTCCGGAGAAGGTACAGGAGCTCCTCGACCTGTGGTGGGCCGAGGCCGGCAAACACCAGGTACTCCCCCTGGATGATTCCATCGTGGTGCGCGTGCTGGTGCCGAGGCCGCATGTCCTCGAGGAGCGCGACGTTTATACCTATTTCTCGCCGCTGAAGCTGGTGCGGCCGGGTTCGCCTGACGTGAGGAACCGCTCGCATGCCATCACCGCCGCAGTGGAGATACCGCGGGGAGGCGCCGAGGGAGTGATAGTATCCAACGGCGGCCTGGACGGAGGTTACTCGCTGTGTATCAAGGACGGCCGCCTGCACTATATATCGAACTGGCTTTCCCGCGAGCACTACGTGGTCACCTCCGAGGACCCGGTCCCCGAAGGAGCCACGACATTACGCATGGAGTTCCGCGTCAGCGAGGATTTTGCCGGCAAGGCTTCCCTGTTTATCGACGGACGCAAGGTGGGAGAAGGCGACATCCCCCATACCAACCTGACGGTCTATGCCATGGTGGAGGGGCTGGAAGTGGGCTCAGATTCGACCTCCGCAGTGTGGTCCGGGTACCGTCCACCGTTCGAGTTCACCGGCACGATAAAAAAGGTCGAGATAGCGCTTGAAGGGCCGGAAAACAGTTACCCCGAGGGCGAATGGCGAGTGGCAGGCTACAGGCAGTAGGACGGCGCCGCACGACTTGCGGCCGGGACGCGGCTGCTGCCGTAATGCAACCGCTCAGCGAAGGCAGGTCGTCCCTGGTTTCCCGCTTTCTTGCGAGGGGAATAATGGGGTAGATAAAAGGCCGTGATCCGAAACGGATTTCGTTTAAGTTGCAGGCAAAGGCCGGGAAGGAGGGCGGGTTAACCATGTGCTGCTGTATCGCCGCTTTCGTAGCGGTATTCGCGCCACGCCTGGCGCTTCTTATCGTCTGGATCTTCACTCCCTACGTCAGCCGCGCTTTCACTTCCTTCTGGTGGCCGCTGCTGGGATTGATATTCCTTCCTTATACGACCCTGCTCTATGCAGTGGCTTATCTTCCCGGCGTCGGCGTTTTCGGGTGGCGCTGGCTCTGGGTGGTTCTGGGAGTCCTTCTCGATATCGCCTCATACAGCAGCGGCGGGGCCAGCAAGAGCAGGCGGGAACGCCTGGCTTGAAGGAATGGACTTGCTGGTGAGTGGGCGCCGCGCCGGATTTGTGGCGATAACGAAGGCGGCCGTATCTCTTTAATGGTGTGCGAATGAACTGTAAGAGGTTCTAAACATGGGCGGTGCCATAGGAGACATCCTGCCCCTGGCCATCGGCGTGGCCATCAGCCCGGTGCCGATCATCGCGGTCATCCTCATGCTCTTCAGCAAGAAGGCCAGGGGTAACTCCCTGGCCTTTCTAGGCGGCTGGGTCCTGGGCATGGCGGCCGTGGGCGCCATTGCGCTCCTGCTCGGCAACGCCGCCGACATCGGGACCTCGAGCGGACCCTCCAGGGGTGCCGCGGTCATAAGGCTGGTGCTGGGGCTGCTCCTCCTTTTCGGGGCCTTCAGGCAGTGGAGGAAACGTCCCAAGGGGGATGATGATCCGCACATGCCGAAGTGGATGGAAAGCATGGATGCTTTCACGGCGGGAAAGTCCCTGGGCCTGGCCGCTCTGCTCTCGGGCGTCAATCCCAAGAACCTCGCCCTCACCCTGGCTGCGGCGATGGCCATATCCCAGGCGGGCTTGAGCGGAGTGGAGCCTTGGATAGTCCTGCTCATCTTCGTGGTCATCGCCAGCCTGACCGTGGCCATACCGGTCCTTACCTACCAGCTGACAGGCGAGAGAGCCGAGAGCACCCTCGACGCCTGGAAAACGTGGCTGACTGCCAACAACGCGGCGGTGATGGCCGTACTCTTCCTGGTATTCGCTTTCGTGCTCATGGGCAAGGGCATCGGAGGCTTGAGTTGATGGATATGTAACCAAAAAAAGCAGACCGCTATAGGGGGAGTAAAACGGAGGTTTAGCCATGAACGGTGAAAGGCCCGATACGGAGGAGAGCGAAGAACGGCTCAGGGCGGAAGTCGAGAGGCTGAAGGCGGAGAAGGTTGCGCTGCAGGCGGAACTGCAGGGAAAGAAAGCCAAGGAGCGCAAGCCCTTCCCCTGGCGCAACCTGGTGGCCTGGATCCTGGTGGTTCTCGCCTTTATCATGGCCATTGCCGCAGGCCCGGCCTCCTGGGCCCACGATTACCTCATGGACACCGATAGGTTCGTGGACACGGTGGCGCCGCTGATCAGAGAGGACGAGGTAGCACAGGCGATAGCCGAAAGGGCGGCTTTCAGGCTGGTGGAGGAACTCGACGTACAGGAGCGCCTGGAGCGGGTGCTCCCTGACGAGATCACATTTATTGCCGGTCCTATAACCAGCGGCGTCGATACCCTTGCACGGAGGACGGCCAAGGCCATCCTCCAGAGCGACCAGTTCTACTGGGTATGGGAGAAGATGCTGCGTTTTTCCCACTCCACGGCCGTAGCCTCCGTGAGGGGAGAGGGCGCTCTCGCAGTATCCGAAGAGGGAGATATCGTCCTGGACATCGGGGACCTCCTCGTGGAGTTGAAAGCCCGGCTGGTCGATGCCGGCCTGACCTTCCTCGACAGGGTACCCGTGCCGGCTGACGCGGGAGCGGTGGTGCTCTTCACCGCCGACGAACTGGGTATGGTCCAGGGCATGGTCCATCTCCTGGACACCCTCAACTGGGTCCTGCCGGCGCTTGCCATCCTCCTCCTCGTGGCCGCGGTGCTGATCTCGACGGACCGCAGGAGATTCCTCGTGGTATCCGGCATCGCCCTGGCGCTGGCCATGGCCATCTCCCTCATCGGGCTCAATTACGCCGAGAGTTACCTCATGGACCAGATAAAGGTACCGGTAAACCTCTCTGCGGCACAGGTGGTCTGGGCCGGGGTCGTAAGTAACCTTACGCAGATACTGGCGGGCATCCTCGCCCTGGGCGTGGTGGTCTCCATGGGAGCTGCGGTAGCGGGCCCCTACCGTTGGGCGGTATGGCTGCGCACCAGGACGGCCAGCCTCTTCGCAGCCTGGCAGGACCGCCGCCGCAGGGGCGTGAAGGAGCCGGGGCCGGCGGGCAAGTTCGTAGACGCCCACAAGATGGCGCTGCGCATAGGCGGACTGGTCCTGATCCTTTTCATCCTCCTGCTGCTGCCGAAGGTGACGGCGGGAGCGGTGATCGGTTCCGCTATCGCTTTCCTGGTTTACCTGGTGGTGATAGAGCTCGTGCGGTCGCCCGCGCCCCCGGAAGGCTCGGAGGAAAAGGCTGCGGGTGGCGAAGGAACTGATGAGGAGCCGGCTGCGGGTGATGAAAGGACCGGCGATCCGGAGAAGAGAGAAGAATAAACAAATAAACAACCCGGCAGAGAGGAGTAGCCGCAAAGGCAGTAGCCTTGCGAAAGAGCGCTCATGTGGAACGGGGGGCTAAGTAAAAGCCCCCGCTACTCCGACACCCTTGTTCATCCATCTCCGACACTCCTTGTTATAATAATCTGACCCGACAAGATACAACGTTTCTACCCGGGAGGGACGTCATGAAGATCATCGTAGTGGGAGCCGGCACATCCGGCCTGGCAGCAACCCGCACCCTGCGCAGGAGGGGGGCCGAGGTAGTGGCCCTTGAGTCCAAGGACACGGCCGGGGGCCGCATCGCGGGAGCGCGCAGGGACGGATACACCATGGACCTGGGCGCGCAGTTCTTTTTCAAGTTCTACGACACCACCTTCGGTCTCTGCCGCGAACTCGGACTTGGAGACGATATCGTCTCCTTCCCCTTCAAGGTAGCCATAGCGAGGAACGGTAAACTATATCCGGCCGTAGCCGGACTCGACCCCCGCGTATTGTGGCACAACCGCCGCGACCTCCTGCGCTTCCGCGGCCTTTCCCTCGCAGGTATGCTGCAGTTCGCGCACATCATGCCCTTTTTGCTCAGGCGCCGCCGCGACCTCCATTTCGTAGACTACGGAAACATGCTCGACCTCGACGACGAGAGCTTCGCCGACCTGGCCCTGCGGCGCGGAGGCAAGGATGTCCTGGAGTACCTCTTCCAGCCGGTAGCTTCCTGCCTCACCCTGGGCGAGCCGGAGGACGTGGGAGCGGGCTACGGCCTCACCCTGCTCTGGTACGCCCTCAACGGGCTTTTCACCCTGAAACACGGCATCGGCGCCTTGGCCGAGCGCCTATACGAGGATTGTGCCGAATCCGTGCGCCTTTCCGCTCCGGTGAAGCGCATCGTCATCGAGGGAGGCGCGGTGAAGGGCGTGGAGACCGCGGAAGGTCTGATGGAGGCCGACGCGGTGATCTGCACTACCACCGCGACGAATGCCCTGCAGCTCATGCCCGATCTCCCGGAAGGGCTGCGCAAGCCCATGCAGAAGGTCACCTACAGCGCCTGCTGCCATGTGATGTTCGGCCTCGAGGACAGGCTTCTTCCCGAGGGATGGTACGCGGTGGGGCTGCCGCGGCTCGCCGGGACCTCCATGGCCGGCTTCACCGATAACACGGTGAAGTCGCCGTACTATACGCCGCCGGGGGGCGGGATGGTGCACTGTTTCACCTTCGGCAAACACGCCTTCGAGCTCAACGCTATGCCGGACGCGGACGTCTTCTCCCGCCTCAAGGGAGAGATAAAACGCTTCATCCCCTCCCTGCCCGAGGAGCCTTTCTTCTCCGAGATCTACCGCTGGGACGAGGCAGTGTGCCTCTCCCCGCCCGGCATGCTCAGGGAGATGTACAGCCTGAAGCGGGACCGCTACCGGGATGTGAAGGGGCTGTTCCTGGCGGGAGAGTACCTGAATATGCCCTCGGTTGACGGCGCCCTGCGCAGCGGCATCGACGCAGCCGAAGCCGCCCTGCGCAGCTGCTGAACCAACCCACATCAACATTTTGGGGTCAGGTCTCAAATGTTGACGTTATGCCCGTATTCCTTTAGAGCGAGAAGGTTTCAGGCGCATGCGGCCTGGTTAAAAATATCCAGAGGGAAACTACCGTGGCGGGGCGGGCGGCGAAAAGTAAGGACATGAAAGAAGGGGGTCGTTATGGATAAGCTTACCTTGAAAGTGGTGGATACCTTTCTCGATTGGGGTGCCGACCTGGTCGGCATCGCACCGGTGGAGCGCTTCAGCGAGGCTCCGCAAGGGCACAGACCCACCGACTTCCTCCCGCAGTGCAGGTCCGTGGTGTCCATAGGCCTGCACATCTTCCAGGGGACGGCGGACGTATGGGGGGAATGGGACCAGCCGGACAAGACGAATACGCCATATCTCTTCTACGGCTACGGTCTCACCAACTGGGAGAGCTCACGCCTGGTCAACCGCATGGCCAAGCTGCTCGAGTATCGGGGCTACAAGACCCTGGCCTTCATGCCCACCTGGATAAGCAGCATGACCAAGTATTTCGACGATACCATCGTCACGGGCGAGATCATGACGGAACTCTCGCACCGCCATGCGGCGGTGGCCGCGGGGATCGCGGATTTCGGGCTCAACGGCCTCGCCCTCACCCCGGAGTTCGGTTCCATGCAGCGCTTCAATACCCTGCTCACTTCTGCGGAGCTGGAGCCGACTCCCCTCTACGACGGCCCGCCGCTGTGCGTCCCGGAAGCATGCGGGAGCAAGTGCGTTAAGATCTGCCCCGTGCATGCATTCTCCGACACGGAGATGCAGACATGTTCGATAGGCGGTAAAGAGAAGGGCTACGCGCTGCACGACAACATCCGCTGCGCATATGCGGTCACCGGCCTGGTGCAGGGGACGGGCAGCCGCGCCGACCTGCAGATCCCGGAAGGACCGGGACAGCCGCTGCACATGTGCCCTTCAAAGAAGGTGAGCCGGGAAGGCTTGAAAGATTACGACCTTACCGGGAGGCATTCCTCCGTGAATCGCGGCCCGCTCGCATGAGCGCGATCTGCATAAAGAACTGGATGCAAGCGATAGGGGTCAGGTCTTAAATGTTGACGTTAACGTTTATTCGCTCTTGGCTCATTCGGCTGCTGAAAACCATGATGCGAACATGAAGGTCAACATTTGAGACCTGACCCCAAAATGTTGACTTAGGAGGGGTCGTCCTTTTCCTCGTCTTCCTCGTGCCGCACGCGGCAGGCGCCGGATAGTCACGTAGGTACCCCAAGCCGCGGCAGGATAAGACCGCTAAGCACCAACCATGCCGCTATGATAATAACCAGTATCAACCATTCCATCTTACTCATCCCCTGGCCCGGACCGGGCCTTTACCACGGGCTTCACGTGGAGGTGGTACCGCACATACCGGATGAAGCACCCTTGTCTGCACTACCACCGATACCGATGACGGAGAACATCTTCTTTACACTATGCGATCCACATTTTTCGCATTGCAGCTGCTCGGTATCCGCATCCTCGGCGCGGCGGAAAAAGGCATCGAAACGATGCCCGCATTCCTCACATCGATACTCGAAAATCGGCATTTCAACCTCCTGTATATACGATAATACAGCAAATATATCCCTGTACGATACCATCATCAATGATGTAGGTCACTAAACCCGACATAATCACCTTTTTATGTCTCAAGAATGAGCGGACGTTTCCCGATTATCTACTTGCGGGGAAGAGGACGCAAACGGTAGACCACACAAGCCCTTTTCTATGGAAAGCTTCACAACGAGGTGTTCGCAAGATGAGGTCTCAAAATTGTCATAAGGGCATGTTCTTCCCCGCCATCTTTTTTTCGCTCTTTCTCGTATTCATCCTCGCCTCCCCCGCCTTATCCGCGGGCCAGCCCGAATATCAATCTCGGGAAGCCCGCATCCTCGTGGGGTTCAGACAGGCGGCCACGCACAGCGAGCTCTCCGCTCTACGCACCACCGTCGAAGGCCTGCTGTCCGCTCTCCCGGACTGGGAGGGGCCAGAACTTCTCCTGCCCAACGTAGCCCTCATCAGGCTGCCCGACATTCCGGACCTGCCAGGCCTCAAGGAACTGTTGGGGTCGCTTCCCTTCACCTCTTTCGTGGAGGACGACCACGTTGTCTCCGCCTCCTACACGCCGGACGACCCCAGGTATTCGGAGCAGTGGCATCTTCCCTCCATCTCCACCCCCCAGGCCTGGGACGTGACCACCGGTTCGAACGATGTCACCTTAGCGGTCATCGACACCGGGGTTGACTACGACCACGAGGACCTGGAGGGCAGATGCGTGGCGGGATACAACTACGTTGACCGCAACACGGACCCCATGGATGACCACGGTCACGGCACCCACGTAGCCGGCATCGCCGCCGCGGCTGGGGACAACTCCAGCGGCGTCGCGGGGGTGGACTGGAAGGTCCGCATCATGCCCCTGAAGGTCCTCGACTCCCAGGGATCGGGCTACGATTCGGACGTAGCGGCGGGCATACGCTACGCCGCGGACAACGGGGCCGAGGTCATCAACATGAGCCTGGGCAGCCCCGACTACTCCTACACCCTCAGCGAAGCGGTCAACTACGCCCATAACAAGGGCGTGGTTATGGTGGCGGCCTCCGGCAACGAGGCAACGAGTGTGAGCTACCCCGCCGCCTGCGACCACGTCATAGCCGTGGGTGCCCTGGAGTCAAACGACTCCCTGGCATATTTCTCTAATCGGGGATCGGCCCTGGACCTCACCGCCCCGGGCGTCTCCATACTCTCCACTGTACCGGGAGGATACGGCAAGATGAGCGGGACTTCCATGGCCTCGCCGGTAGTGGCGGGATGCGCCTCCCTGGTCCTGGCGGCGCACCCCGGATACGGCGCATACCAGGTGGAGCAGGCCTTGAAGAATGGAGCGACGGACCTGGGAAGCCCCGGCTTCGACACGAGCTACGGGCACGGCAAAGTGAACGCCTTTGCGGCGGTGAGCGGAGAGCAGCCGGAGCCCCAGCCTGAGCCGGAGCCCGGTGACGACGGCTGGAACCCGACGCAGCCGGGGGGAGAGAGCGTCTGGTACCTCGCGGAGGGGTACACGGGATGCGGTTTCCATACTTACGTTCTCGTACAGAACCCCAATGAAGAGTCAGCTCGCCTGCGTGCAGAATACGTGGATACCAGCGGCGGCTACCTGGAGGAGTATTACGACCTGGGAGGCGGCTGCCGGCTCACCCTCAACCTCAACGCCATCTTTCCCGACAGTGAGGTCTCCACGTGCATCTCGTCGTTGAACGACGTGGGAGTAGTCGTGGAGCGCTCCATGTATTTTAACAGCGTCGGCCGATGCGGCGGCCACTGCACCCCGGGAAGCCCGGGCCTCTCGACCACCTGGTATTTCGCGGAGGGTTACACCGGTGACGGCTTCGACGAGTACATCCTCGTTCTGAACCCATGGTTCAAGAGCAACCGGATGCAGCTTACCCTCTACGACGCCACGGGCGGCGAGCAGACCTACGAATACTGGCTCCTCCCCGCCTCCCGCCTCACCGTACACGTAAACGACCTGGCTCCCGGCAAGGACGTCTCCGCCAGGGTGGAGACGAGCTACGGAGCGGTAGCCGAGCGTGCCATGTACTTCGACTACGACGGGCGCAGGGGCGGTCACTGTACTACGGGCTCACCCTCACCCTCCGCCACCTGGTTCTTCGCGGAAGGCTACACGGGGCCGAGCTTCGACGAGTGGCTGCTCCTCTATAACCCGTCCAGCTCAGACCGCACGGCTACGGTGACCTACCGCTTCACCGATGGGGCACAGATGCAGGCCAACTACATAGTCAGGGCCAGGAGCAGGTATTCCGTTCACGTCAACCGCGAGGCTCCCGACCGCGAGGTGGCCATCAAGGTCTCCTCCGGCGGGGAAGGCCTGCTGGCCGAGCGGGCCATGTACTTCGACTACCGCGGCGCCTGGGACGGGGGCCACTGCACCGGCGGCGCGAGATACCCGGCGGAACGCTGGGACCTCGCGGAGGGTTACACGGGGGCGGGTTTCGAGACCTGGATACTCATACAGAACACCAGCCCCTACGAGTCGGCCGATATACGCATGGCCTTCATGGGAGGCGCGGGAATCGCTTCCACCCGTACCTACCAGTTGAAGCCGGGTTCGCGCACGACCGTCTTCCTCAACGACATCACCGCGCCCGGCGACGTTTCCGTGTCCCTCTACTCCGCCAACGGCGTGCCGGTGATCGTGGAGCGGGCCATGTATTTCGACTACAGCGGCATCACCGGCGGCTCGGCGAGCATGGGCTGCGATTGAAACGCTGGTCTACTTCCATTTACTGCCATGAGCGCCGTCACTGCGTTGCCCGGTGATTTACACCATGCTACTATGAAGTCGTTCCCCGGCGGGGCATACCTCCAGATAATTAAAGGGCCACAGGAGCACGGAGGGAACCCCTGGCGGGCATTACGGGTCAAATAACAGGGGACGAAAGAGAGGCGCGATGAGCAGGTTTTCTTACTGGTACTCGGGGCTCAGCCGCAAGGGGCGGATAGCCATTACGGCCGGCGGTATCGCCGTAGCCGCGATCGTCGCCGTCGTCATCCTTTACCTGGTATTCAAGCCGACGATGGTCGAGGTACGCTACGGCGAGATCATCTGGGACCCCATCGACGGACACGTCTGGGAGGACAACACTCAGACTAAAATGGTGGATTCCTCCGAGGCTGGAGATTACAGGGTGACTTACGTAGAGAAGCTCAGTCCGGAGCACGAGGAGCAGCTCAAGCAGGAGCAGGAGAAGCTCGCCGCTGAGCAGCAGCAGCTGCAGGAATCCACGGGCCTGGAGGCCATGGAGACGGCTTTCCCAACCGATACCATCGCACAGCTGAACACCCTGCAGCAGAACGTAGAGACAATGGGGCAGGACATCATCACCGGCATGGAGATGGCCAGTGAGCTTTACGAGGCGCAGGTCACACTCATGGATTACCGCAGCCAGGTGGCCTCCATGCCGCTGCCGCCGGAATTCGAGGAACTCAGGCAGCAGGCCCTCCAGATATTCGACATGTACATCAGCGCATGCGACCTCTATATAGACGCCATCGCAACAGGGGACCTCACCCTGGTGGACCAGGCCAACGCCCTGATCCAGCAGGCCACGGACACGATACAGAGTCTCATCCCCACGTATTGACGTACTCGCTTCCGGACGTACACCTGCCAGGTCATTCACGTAAGCGAGACCCCAGCGGCAAGGGTAACAAGGAGCAAGAGATGGAAGAGGGCGTAAGGGAAAAGCCGAGGTTGTTGTTCCGCCTGCTCGAGGGCGCGTTCATGGTCCAGTTCCACGTCACCAGGGCCCTGTCGTATATATTGCCTCCCTCCGTCCTCTACCTCATCCCCAAGGTTATGGGCGCGGCCTTCTTCTACGCCAGGCCGGGGATGCGCCGGCGCCTCGCGGCGAAGATATCCGATGCCCTGCCCGAGATCGCAGATCCGCGCGCGCTGTCGCGCATAGGGCGCGAGGCATGCGGCAGCGTGTTCATGCCCCTCTTCGATATCTTCACCCTCGCGAGGCACGGCGACCGCTTCATGCGCGGACTGAGGGTGGAGGGGATGGAAAAAGTCGAGGAGGCCGAGGCGGAGGGGAAGGGTATCATCTTCACCGGGCCGCATATCGGCGGTATAACCATCATCCATGCCGTAATGGCGCGCCTGGGTAAGCCCTATACCCCCATCGCCTTCAACCCCAAGGATACGGTGATGCCGCGTTATATAGAGACCCTCGAGTTCTTCGGCGGATTCCTGGGATGCGACGTTGACGAGCCGGTATTTTTCGTCGGGGAGGACATCATACCCAAGGTCAGGGAACACCTCGCAGCGGGCAAGCGCCTGGGTCTGACCTTCGACGTGGACGGCAACGGCATCGTGAAATTCTTCGGACGGCCGGCGGCCCTGGCCAGCGGCCTGGCCCACTTCGCCTACGACACCGGCGCCCCCATCGTCTCCTTCTCGCTGCAGCGCGGCAAAGGCCCTTTCGACAACGTCATGAAGATCTATGGTGTCGTCCGCTGCGATACCTCCGCTGAGCGCAGGAGCGAGGTCGCGCGCGTGATGCGGGAGGTAGTGGAGAACGGAGAACGCACGATACGCGACGCACCAGGACAGTGGATAAGCTGGTTCGGACTCTGGCAGTGGTGGGACAACGCGCGAGAGATCATGGAGAAAAGGGCCAAAGAGCAAGGATAGGAAGAGAATCGGCTTTTGGTAGCAGCTAAAGACGCGGCTAAACGCCTTGCGGCGATGCAAGGCATATCTCCCGGTATCCATACCCTGCAAGACGGGCCGAAGCCTGCACGGGAGGGAAGCGGATAGTGGATCTCGCCAGCAATATCCTGTGCTGCCCAACCTGCAAGGTCCCACTGGAGCCTGGCGAGGACGCGCTTGTCTGCCCGGCCTGTCAAGTGAGGTATAACGAACTGGACGGGATGTGGGACCTCATACCGCCCGCTTCCTCGGCCCTGAAGCTCTCCGAGCGCAGCCACTTTAGCGAGAAGACCTCATACTACCTGGACATGCACGCCGCCTGGCACCGCAGCCCCTTTTACCGTCACTACCACGCATCCTTCCTGGACCGGCTGCGCGAGCTGCCGCGCGATTCCCTTATCCTGGAGACGGGGTGCGGCCTGGGCCACGACGGCCTCGAGTTACTGCGCAGCGGCTACCGCGTGGTGGAGACGGACATATCGCCGGGACAGCTCGCGGAGGCCCGCCGCCTGCACGGCGAGGAGGGCTTTTTCGCGCAGTCCTCCCACCTCCTGGCTGACGCAGAGAACCTGCCTTTCGCATCGGACTGCTTCGACGGGGCTTTCACCGTGGCCTCCCTGCACCATCTACCGGACCCCCTGGCATCCCTGCGCGAGATACGGCGGGTGATGCGGCCGGGCGGTATCTTCGTGCTGGGCACCGAGCCCAATAACTGGCAGAACTACACCATCTACCCCCTGGGCAGGACCTTGCTCGGCGCGGCCAGGCGCATCGCGGGCAGGCCCATCGGCGGCGAGGAGATGGTCTCCGAAGCAGACAAGCTCACCGAAGGCTTCTCGGGCCGCCAGCTGGAGCGGCTCCTGCGCGAGGCTGGATTCACCAGCATAGATCTGATGCCTGCGGGCTATATCTCCGCTGCGATATTTTTCATCTCCACCGAAGTATCGCAGATGCTGCCGCGCGACATCCGGCTCTTTCCACTGGAGAGGGCGGTAATCCCGCTGGATGAAGCGCTGGGAAGGCTGCCGATCCTTTCGAAATACCCCTGGCACTGGAATGCCGCCGCATGCGGATAGTGAGGCCCACGGATTGTTAACCCATTTTCGGTTATCGCCTGCGGTGCGCATTTTTCCGCAGAACGGAGTATAATCAGCGCAATGGCGACCCGTGCAGGCTTTTTGTTACGATGTTGTTACAAAAGAGTTGTATTTCTGTTACTTACTGTCTGGTAACTTGATTTCACAGCCAAACATTGTAAGATATAAGTGTATAACATTGACAGTGCACGATGGAAGCTTATTCAGGCAAATCAACGTACCAGACGTGCGGTAGAGGATACGGATAGCGAGCGGGCACGAACTGGGGGTGTTGGAGGACAAAAACTTGGGTACAAAAGGCGAAACTCACTCGGGCGAAGAATCAGATAATTCTTGATCCTTCCTTTTTATCCCGATAGAAACCTTTGACCCAGGGCTCCATCCTCTCCACCTCCCCGGTTGTTACACCGCTAAAACGAAGGGCAGGCGCAGTTTTAAGGACGAGAAGCTGGCGCCGCAGCGAAGAGACAGAAGAGAAGCGATGAGAGTAGCCCTGGTACACGAATGGCTCACAAACCTGGCGGGCTCGGAGAGGGTGCTTCTAGCTCTGCACGAGATGTATCCCGAGGCTCCCGTACATACCTCCGTGTTCGTCCCCGAGGAGTTCCCGCAGCTTGCGGATGCCGACGTCAGGACCTCTTTCATGCAGAGGATACCCGGGGCCCGGACCAGGCACCAGGCCTTTCCCTTCCTGCGCACCGTGGCCTTCGAACGCTTTGATCTCTCGGAGTTCGACGTGGTGATATCCTCCAGTCACGCCGAGGCGAAGGGGGTCATCACCAAGCCGGATACCCTGCATATCTGCTACTGCTACACGCCCATTCGCTACTACTGGAGCGGATACCACCACTACCTGGAGAACCCGCGCTTCGGAATCCTGAACCCCCTGGTCAAGGCGGTAATGCCCTACATGACGAATTACCTGAGGGTCTGGGACCGCTGCGCGGCGGACCGCGTAGACCTTTTCGTGGCCATAAGCAGACACGTGGCAAAGCGAATCAAGAAATACTATCGCCGAGATGCCGATGTCATCTATCCACCCGTGAACACGTCCTGGCTCGGGATCTCCCCTTGCGTAGACGACTATTTCCTGCTGGTGGGCAGGTTGATCCCCTATAAGCGGGCGGATATCGTCGTCGAGGCTTTCAACAGGCTGGGTCTGCCCCTCAAGGTAGCGGGAACGGGTTCGGAGTTGGAATCGCTGCGTGACATGGCTAGCCCGAATATAGAGTTCCTGGGGCGGGTATCCGACGCGGATCTCGGCGAGCTCTACTCGCGCTGCCAGGCCCTGATCTTCCCGCAGGAAGAGGACTTCGGCATCGTTCCCCTGGAGGCCATGGCCGCCGGCCGTCCCGTCATCGCCTACCGCGCCGGGGGCGCGCTGGAGACGGTGTTGGAGGGAGAGACGGGGATGTTCTTCGACCGCCAGGACACCGACTCGCTCATGGAGAGTGTAAAGAATTTCGACCCGGGACGTTTTGATCCCCAAAAGGCACGACAGCAGGCCTTGAGGTTTGATTTAGAGGTTTTCAAGGAACATATAAGAGGTTACGTGAATGAAGCGTGGAAGCGCTTTTCGGATAATCCGGCTACTCTGACCAAAGTGGGGCACCTGGCGAGCGTGCCCGCACAAGACGCAAAAGCGGAGGGGGAGCATGGAGCAACAACAACTGACGAAAAACGTGTTGTCTGAGACCGAGGTCACCTCGGTTATTCCGCAGCTGGCCTTGCCCGAAGCAGGTAAGATCACGGACGAGGAACTGATGGCGCTCCTCTCCGCGGCGGAGAGGAGCCTGTTCGAGCGCCCGGTTTCCAAGCAGGCCGAGGTCGTAGCCCGCGTCGTCACGCGCCTGTTCGTGGATGGGCTGGCATTCCTCGGGGCCGTGTGGTTCGCCTACTGGCTCCGTTTCGAGAACGCCTACATGGTCCGTATCTTCCCGCCGGAAAACATGGCCGCTCTCAGCAGCATCGCCTTGGCCATGCTGTTGACATCCCCCATCCTGTTCTTCGCCCTAAAGATATGCGGGATGTACGACACGCGTACGCGCGTGCGCATCCTGGACCGCATACCCAAGATCGTGGGAGCGGTGAATGTCTATCTTGTTTTCCTGCTCGTAACGTCTTTCCTGCTCGGCTCCTCGATTTCGATCCGCGGATTCCTGGTCTTTTACTGGGGATTCGCCATCGTCTTCCTGTTCGCCAGCCGCTTCATGCTGCAGTTTATCCTCTCCGCCTTCGGTATCAGCGACGTCGTCATGCGCAATACCCTCATCATAGGCTCGGGAAAAGTGGGAAAGGAAGTCGCACGCAAGCTGCAAAGGCATGATTCTTTCGGCCTGCAACCCATAGGTTTTATAGATGACGACCCCTTGTACACGGAATTCAAGGAGCCGGAGCTGCAGGACATGTGCGTGCTGGGCGGATTGAAAGACCTCACCCGCATCATCGGTGACTTCGACGTGGAGAAGGTGGTCATCGCCTTCACCGGCACCACCGCGGAGCAGCTCCTGGACCTTGCGTCGCGATGCAACAAGATGGGCGTGGAGTGCTCCATCGTCCCCCGCCTCTTCGAGGTGATCACCGACGAGATAACGGTCAACGAAATAGGGGGCATCCCCCTCATCCGCCTGCGCGAGAAGAAGATCGAGGGCTATAAGAAGCTGCTCAAGTCCGCCGAGGACTACGTGCTCGGCGCCATCGCCCTCATGCTGGTCTGGCCGATACTCCTGGTGACCGCCATCGCCATCAAGCTTGATTCTCCCGGCCCGGTATTTTTCCGCCACAAGAGGGTTGGTAAGAACGGCAAGTGTTTCGAATGCCTGAAATTCCGCTCCATGGTGGACGGCGCCAGCAAGATGCAGGAGGAGATGGTCAACGGAGATACGGCAGCCGAGCACGGCTGGCTGTGCTGGAAGGTCCAGGAAGATCCCCGCATTACGCGGGTGGGCAAATTGATACGCAAGTTCAGCATCGACGAACTGCCGCAGCTGTTCAACGTCCTCACGGGCAAGATGAGCATGGTCGGTCCCAGGCCCCATATCAAGGAAGAGGTCCAGGAGTACAAGGAGTGGCACAAGCAGAGGCTCAACGTAAAGCCAGGGATAACCGGACTGTGGCAGGTAAGCGGCCGCAGCGACCTTCCCTTCGACGAGATGATCAAGCTCGACCTCTACTACATCGAGACCTGGTCGGTGTGGACGGACTTCAAGATCATCATCAGGACTTTCTCGGCGATCGTCTCCTCGGACGGGGCTTACTGATACTCATAGGCGCAGATTTACATGGGCGTGAAGAGTTTAGCGTAGGGGGGTTTGGGGGGAACCGGATGGCCTATCGCCATCCGGTTTCTCTACTTTGGCCCTTTTCTGGTAGACGATGAAGCCATCTCGAGACCCTCCATGCTCGTCAGGCCGCATAGAGAACGGCGCTGGCGAGGTCGGGATCGCATTTCTCGGGCTTCATGACATGGGGGCGCCCGTTCACGAAGCCGGAGAAATTATGGTTACCCAGTGATCTGCCCCATAGCTCGTATCTGAGTTGCTGGACGAGATCCGCGGTACTGGCGCGTGGCTTGGATGTAGATGCCCTCCACTTGGGGGGCGGGATAGCCCCGGGAACCCTTGCCGCACCAAAGGCGCGATGTGCGGCCAGAAGCAGCATGGCATAGGAGGCCACCGCGAAAGCCGGGGCCTTCTCCACGGATGATGCGTGGCGCACCTGGGCCTCGCCCATCCCCATGAGCTGCTTCTCCTCGCGGAAGTTGACCTCCAGGTCCCAACGCCACACGTAATACTGGATGGCCTTGGCCACGTCGAGATCGGGATCGGTGGAGATGAGGTAGGCGGGCTTGCGGTAGAGCAAGCGGCTTCCCTTACGGGGGCGGTAGGCGAGCGGGGCGATCACGATCAGGCGCAAAGGAAGTGGCCCCGCAGCCCTCCAAAGCAAGGGGAAGATAGTCTTTATCCTGAAGTCGTGCACCTTGCCCGCAGCGTGCACGCGCACCTCCTGCCAGGCAATGGCATCGTTTCCCCTGATCTCCTCCGGAGTGGGGGCCCGATCCCCGTAGAGGAGTCTGCGGCCCCGACGGATCCCGCTTCTTTCCTCCGGAGGCAGGTAGAGCTTGGCGTCTGCGCGCAACCTGCCGATGAAGGTGGTCCGCTCGGGGAGGTTTTTGATCATCCTCCCGTTGGTGTAGCCGCCGTCGGCCACCACCACGATCTTCCTCTCCTCCTCTCCCTCCGAGTCGAGGGAGCGGCGCAGGCCCGCCACCATCTCCGCCCCCCGGCGGGGCAGGCTTTCCTCGCGCATCCGCTGCTTCCAGAGGTGCCACTCCCACTCGCCCGCACGCCGCGATGGTTTCGGCGGCGTGGGGGCATGGGCGAAGGCTACCGGAATCATGCGCGCCGGGGAGGGGCCTGAGGATGCGGGCAGGGCGGCCGATGCCTGCAGGAAGCGCTGGGCCCAGATAAAGTTGTTGCAGAAGGGAGGCCCCAGGGGGTCGCGCTTCCATCCTGACCCCTGCGTCTTCTTCCCGCTCTTTCTCACCAGGGTGTCGTCCAGTCCCACCACCAGGGGGTCGCCGGGCGAGAGCTCGGCCAGCACGCCCCTCCTCACCGCGGCGAGCATGGCCTGCGGGTTCACCCTATCCCTTGAAAAGAGGCGATAGGCGGAGGACCAGTCGGAAAACTGCGCCCCAGAGGCGCAGAGCAGCCCAGTCACTGTGTGCCTGCCCATACACACGAGCTCCGCGAAGGCTAGGGCTTTCGCCCTCTCGTAGCTGCGCTGGCTGGCGAAGGAGTCCCGGCAGTCTTCGAAGAGGCGGGAGATCTCCCCGTAGAGCCCCCTTTTTTAGCCTTCTCGATCTCCAGCGGTGGGGCGGAGGGGCGCTTGAGTACCAGCGTTGCCCGGTCCTTCACGAACCACTCCACCGTCTCCCCCCGGCAGAAGTCCATGGCTTGGGCCACCGCGGAGGGGAAGTTGATGTACCACTGCTCGCTCTTTTTGCGCCTGATCAGCTGCACCTTGGTCGGGTAACCCATGTCTCCCCCTTTCAGGTCATACGGATATTCTATACTATCTAGTCATAACACTAGATATTATTTCGACAGAAATCCTTCTATTCCTGCAGGATTTTGGACGATCATTGGATCAGTACATTGAGCCGAGTGGGGTTAAGGGCCAAACTAGAGGAACCGGATGGCCTATCGCCATCCGGTTTTTATCTCGAATTTATTGAATATAATGCACAGTAGGGGGAAGCTCAGGACCTGTGACTGCGTGAGACTGGTAGGCGATGCCGGATAACCGGGTTTCTCAAGAATCGGGGGTTAATCTGATAGACGCTCTGCCGCCGGCACCTGCAGTTGATAGAACCGTCTAGATTGCTTTATTATAAAGGCGACAGATAGAGTGCATGAGCGGCATGAAGCCGCTGCGGTGAGTTTGTTTTCCGGACCATGAAATGGTAGCCACGAAGGCTGCGGCCTTCGTGGTTTTATTTTTACGGATTCACCCGTACGGGCGGCGCTTTGTGAGGGCGGAACTCGCGAACTAAAGGAGATTTCGAAAATGATGGCGGCGACCAGGAGCTTCTTCAACCAGAGGGCGGATACCTGGGACGATGTCCACGCTGCAGAGCGCATGGCAATAAGCGAGCGTCTCATCCGCGGCTTGGGGATAAGACCTGGAAGCAAGGTGCTGGACGTCGGGTGCGGAACCGGCCTCATAATCCCATGGCTCTTGGAGGCAGTAGGAGAAAACGGAAGTGTGACCGCGGTGGATATCGCCGAAAGGATGCTGTGGATCGCCCGCGAGAAGCACGAGAGGCCCAACGTCGAATATATCCACGCAGACATATCACGCACCCCCTTCCTCGATCAATCCTTCGACGAGGTCATCTGCCACAACTGTTTTCCCCACGTGTCGGACAAGGAGTCGGCGGCGCGGGAGATATTCCGCGTGCTCAAACCCGGGGGCAAGGTCACCATATGCCATAACGAAAGCCGCGATGCGGTCAATGCTATGCACCATGATATCGGGAGAGAGGTGGGCGGGGACATGCTCCCGGACGGACCAGAGATGAAGGTCATGTTCAGGAGGGCGGGTTTCCAGGAAATAATATTGTCTGATAATAGCGATGCGTACTTGTTGCAGGCATATAGAGGTGCGTAGACAAGCGTTGTCTGCAGGTCAGGGAAAGATCGCTTCGTACCGGTAAAAGAAAGACAGCCAAGAAGGCTGAACACTCTCTAGCCGGGTAGACCGCAAGAGAAAAGCGAGAACGGCGACCGAGAAGGTCTTCACGCCCGCCGCGAAGGCAGGCAGGGAAGACCTTTTCGTGCTTTGAGGGAGCGGTTTGAAAGAAAGGAGCAGAGTAAGTATGAAAAAGAGACCCATGATCATCATCGTCATGCTGGCGGTAATAGCGCTGACCGCAATGTTGCTCGCCGGCTGCGGCAACGATTCCGGAGACGACGATGCCAACGGACCGCAGAGCATAGTCGTCACCGACCTGGCCGGGCGCGAGGTGGAGATCACCGGGCCGGTGGAGAGGGTGACGGCCATCGGGCCCGGCGCCCTGCGCCTGGTATGCTACACGGGCGATGCGGACAAGGTGGTGGGTATAGAGAACATGGAGCTGCAGTGGTCCACAGGGAGGCCGTATATCATTGCGAACCCGCAACTGCTCGACCTTCCCGTCATCGGCCAGGGAGGGCCGGATTCCACGCCCGACCCGGAGATGCTGATCACCGTGGACCCCGACGTGATATTCGTGGCCTACCTGGTGGACTCGGCCAAGGCGGACGAGCTGCAATCAAAGACGGGAATACCGGTGGTGGTGCTGAGCTACGGTGCCTTGGGCACCTTCGATGAGGAGGTCTTATCATCCATCGCCCTCGTCGGCGAGATAACGGGAAGCACCCAACGGGCGCAGGATGTGATCGATTACATCAAAGACTGCCAGGCCGACCTGGATGAGCGCACCGCCGACATCCCCGAATCCGACAAGCCCACCGTTTACGTGGGAGGTCTGGGCATGAAAGGTACCCATGGCATAGAGAGCACCCAGGGCAGCTTTCCGTCCCTGGACGCCATAAACGCCGTGAACGTGGTGGACGAGACGGGAACCGGCGGCAGCGTCATGATAGACAAAGAGAAGCTCCTGGAGTGGGACCCTGAAATAATCTTCATAGACGAGTCGGGTTACGGAATGGTGGTGGAGGATTACAGGACCAACCCCGGTCTCTACGATTCGCTGCAGGCCCTTAAGAACGGCGACTTCTACGGCTACCTGCCCTATAACTATTACACCACCAATATCGACACCGCCATCGCCGACTCCTATTTCATGGGCAAGACCGTATTCCCGGACGCCTTCGAGGACATAGACCCCGTCGAGAAGGCCGACGAGATCTACGAATTACTGCTCGGCGAGGCCATGTACGAGCAGATGGCCCAGGACTTCGGGGGTTTTGTGCAGCTCGATCCGTCCTCACAATGATGGCGCTGCAAGCCGGTGATGCCGGAGTTTAGGAAGGAGCGGGTGAGCCTGACGTGACCACGGCGACCGTGGAGACGGCGCAGGAGGGATACCGCGGCTACACCAGGAGGAAGGTCATGGTGATAGCCGCGGTGGTCGCCGCTACCCTGATACTGGCGGTGATCGCCATGGCGCTGGGCTCGGCGGGCGTCTCCCCGCTCGATGTGCTGAAAGCACTGGTGGGGCAGGCGGACGAGCGCACCACCCAGATCGTGATCAACATCCGGCTGGTGCGCGTACTGGCGGCGATAGTGGCGGGCATAGGCCTGTCCGTCGCGGGCTGCATCATGCAGGGCGTGCTCCTCAACCCGCTGGCATCCGATTACACCCTCGGAATATCGCAGGGTGCGGCGTTCGGAGCGGCCGTGGCCATCGTGGCCATGGGGGCGGGTAGCGTGCAGAGCAGCGGCGCCGACGCCGTGTTGATCAAGAACCCCTACCTGGTCACGGTGGCCGCTTTCGCGGGGGCACTGTCCGCCACCTTCGCCATATTGATCCTGGCCAGGTACAAGGGGATAACCCCCGAGGCCATGATCCTGGCCGGAGTCGCCTTCGGTTCCCTCTTCACCGCCGGCACCGTGATCACGCAGTATTTCGCCAACGACGTGCAGGTGGCGTCCATAGTCTTCTGGACCTTCGGTGACGTCGGTCGCGCTTCCTGGCAGGAGCTGGCGATCATGGCGGCGCTCACCTTTCCCGTCACGGCGTATTTCATCCTCAACCGCTGGAACTTCAACGCCCTGGAGAGCGGCGACGATACCGCCAGCAGCCTGGGGGTGAACGTCGGGAGGACGAGGATGGTGGGGATGTTCCTGGCCTCCCTGGTCACGGCGGTCGCGGTCTCCTTCCTGGGGATCATCGCCTTTCTCGGCCTCGTGAGCCCCCACATAATGCGCAGGATGATCGGCAGCGATTACCGCTACCTCATACCCGGCTCCTGCGCCATGGGCGCATTCATACTCGTGGCCTCGGATACCTTGAGCAGGACCATCATCGCGCCCATCGTCCTGCCCGTAGGGGCCATAACCGCTTTCATGGGCGCTCCCCTGTTCCTGTACATCCTTATAAGGGGCTACAGGAGGACATGATGCTGGCGGTTGACGGGATACGGTTCGCCTATAACGCAAAGCCCGTCCTGGACGGGGTGTCCTTCGACGTCGCCAGGGGCGAGCTCTGTTCCATCCTCGGCAACAACGGCGCCGGAAAAAGCACCATGATCAAATGCCTGCTGAGGATACTGCACCCCCAGGAAGGTACCGTACTCATCGAGGAGGAGGACGCGGCACGCTTGAGCCGCATGGAGATGGCCCGCCGCATGGGCTACGTGGCCCAGAGGGAGAGCACCAGCGCCAGGCTGACCGTGTTCGACGCCGTGCTCATGGGGAGGCGGCCTCACATCAACTGGGGAGCGAGCGCCGGTGACCTGGAGGTGGTACAGGAGGTGATGGAGTCCCTGGAACTGGAGGACCTTTCCCTGCGCTACCTGGACCAGCTCAGCGGGGGGGAGCTGCAGAAAGTGGTAATCGCCAGGGCCCTGGCCCAGGAACCGGGCATAATGCTCCTGGACGAACCCACCAGCAACCTGGACCTGAGAAACCAGCTGGAGGTCATGGAGACGGTGAAGAGGGCTGTCGCCGAAAGGGGCATAGCTGCGCTGATGGCCATCCACGACGTGAACCTGGCCCTGCGCTTTTCGCACAAGTTCATGCTCCTCAAGGACGGCGCGATATTCGATTGCGGAGGAACAGAGGTAATAACCCCCGAGAGTATGGTCAGGGTATACGGGGTAAGGGTGGAGGTCGAGACGCTGGGAGACAGGAAGATCGTGATCCCGCTGGAGGCCCTGGAGGCGGATAAAGGAATGGGGGAATGACTGTATGCCCAACAAAGGCTCCGCCGAGAAGCGGGATGAGCCCATGGCCCTGAAGCCTCTGGGGGTGATCGGTTCACCTTACAGGACCATGAACGAAGCCCCCTTCCAGGGCCGCTTCTCGCCGGAGGAGGCCGTTTCGCATTGCAGGAAGTAGATACCCTGCACCACCGTTTCGCGAGGCAAAACCATATATGAGGAGATGAGACCTGATGGAGTTAAGACCTGATCAATTCAAACTCATGTTACCGTTGCCGGTAACCGTGATCACCACCGTCGACGCGGATGGCATCGCAAACGCGGCGCCCTACGGCTGCGTCATGCCCATACTCAGGCCGCTGGACCTCATCGCCATCGCCTCGGCCCTGCCGCGCCACACCCTGAAGAACATCCGGGATACGGGGGAATTCGTGGTCAACGTCATGGGCGAACCATCCTTCGACAAGGCCATGATGACCGCGAAGAACTATCCACCGGAGGTGGACGAGTTGAAAGAGGTGGGCCTGGGATCGTCGCCCTCAAAGGAGGTCGCGCCGCCGCGGATAGACGATGCCCTCGGGTGGATCGAGGCGGTAATCGACAGTGAGGTGACGGGAGACAGATACGCCCTGGTCATCGGGAAGGTCGTATGCGCGGAATTGAACGACCGCTACTGCCGCGACGGCCGCCTGGCCGAGCCGCCGGCCCTGATGCTCAGCCCCTATTACCACGTGTTGGGAGGGCGCATAGGCGACGCGCGTGATACCATGAAGCTCTTCCTGGGCGACGCCGCCCCCGGTCAATAGAGGCCGTCCCTAAAAAACCATGTTCGCAACCGTTTAATGATTATGCAACCGCTTGCAGCAGGGCCATAAGGCATGTGTAAGGAAGAGGGGTGCGCGGACACCGGCGCATCTCTCTCTTCTCATCGGGGGAATAACGAAATAGTCCGTTTGCTCTTTTACCGGCGCTTCAGGTGTAGGTCCTGGTAGCGTGCTTCTGCCTCATGCCCGACGCCTTGCTGAGGAACCTGATCGCCTGATGGGCTATCCACATGGGAGCGTCGAATGCGCCCCGCGGGCAGGAGCGCACGCACTGGTAACAGTAGAGGCAGTCGATGCCGCCGTCAATCCTCGGCAAGTCGTCAAGCCTGCCCACGGGGCACTTCTTCTGGCAGGCTCCGCAGGAATCGCACCTCTCGGGCCTGAATCTTATCCTGGGCCAGAAATGGTGCATGAACCCGGGGTTGAACACCGCGGCATCGAGCATGCGGTCGAACCTGCCGGGCCGTATGTTGGAAGCCTCGATCCCCGCAACACCATCATGCGCGAGTCCCACCTCTAGTTCTTCCAGCCAGCGTCCGAGAACCTCGAAATCCTCCTCGTTCGGGCGTCCCTCGCCCGTGGGTCTTGAGTCCCTGAACATCATGGAGTGGACCGCAAGGACCTCCGCCACGCCGAGAACCCTGTACCCCTTGCCGTCCAGCGCCTTGAAGAGCTGGTAGACGGAACTCCCGCTGGAGACCTCGCCGTACGTGGTATAGGCAAGCGCCGGTTTCCCCTCGCCCCGGGGTATCGATCCCAGCAGCGACATAACCGGGTACGCGGCGTGGTCGGCATATACGGGACTGCCCACGAGCAGCAGGGAGCATTCACGGATCCCCCTGAATATCTCTTCCTCGCTGCCGCGGTAGCGGGCGATGTCGAACTCCTCCGTCGTGTAACCCCTTGCCTCGAGGAACGCGCAGACCTCACGTCCGGCTTTGCGTGTAGAGCCAGAGGGAGAAAGATACAAGAACGCGACGGTCCCCTTGTGCAACTCATTCCTCCTTCGCCGCAAGTCCGGGTCCCCCTCCCATATTCCGCTGCCAAGATACTACCACGACCCATAATATTTTCCACCCTTATTTCCGCAGCGACCTGCACGGCGAGATGGTGACCATGAACGAGCTCGAGGACTTAAGACTCGACATCCCGCCGGGGGAACTTACCCTGTACACCTCGCTCGAGCCCTGCCCCATGTGCATGGTCCGCATGCTCACGGCGGGGATAGGCAGAGTGCTCTACCTTGCGCGAGACGAGATGTGGGGGATGACAGAGGAGAGAGAGAAGCTGCCGCCGACGTGGAGAGACCTCGCGGAGGGCAAGGTATTCGCGGCAGCCGACTGCTCAAGTGAGCTACGCGACGCCTCTTTCCGGATATTCGGCATCAACATCGACGAACTCTACGAGAGGCTGAAAAACCGCTGACCGCGCGAGGATATCGCGCGGGCGGCCTATTTCTTGTCGAGGTATGAAGTGGGGTCAGTCCAGGACTCGCTGCGTTCCGGCTCTTTGTCCGGGTCGTGCTCCGGAGGCGGACCGTGGAAATGCACGGGGTCGTACTTGTATCCCTTGTAGTCGGCGGGATCGACCCGCCTGCCCTCCACCCTTATCACCTTTGCCGGGTTGCCCACCACCACGGAATAGGGCGGCACATCCTGGTCCCACACCACCGCGTTGAGGCCGATCTCGGCGTATTCGCCGATGGTCGCGCTGCCGCCGACCATGGCCCCGTGATATATCTGCACGTAGTCGCGCACGTCCATGAAGGGCTTGTTCTCCGGCAGGCCCACGGCCCCCACGGCCACATGGGAATAGATGCGCACTCCCTTGCCGATACGCGTCTGGCGCCCGATGAGGGTGGCCACGGGGTGGTCGAGATGGAAGTCCGGCCCGATATCGGCGTCGGGATGTATCTCCACCCCGCAAAGCCAGTAGTTCAACCTGTAGCCCAGGAAGGCCAGGTTGGGGTGGCCCTTGAGGTAGAGTATGCGGTAAACGCGGTAGAGGGCTATGGCCTGGTTGCCGGGATGCAGCAGGACGTCCCGCACCAGACCGCCCGCCCCCTTGCGCTTCACGGCCAGCCTTAGATCATCCAGAAAGTGAGCCTTACCGTCCTCGGCCATCGTGCATTCCTCCTTGACCCCGCTTTCACCCTTATCCCTTACCCGTTTTCACTCTCAGCCATTTTCTGGCAGTGTCCCACGAGCCGTACCAGATGAGGGAGGTCTCGTAGGGCTTGCTCTCCAGTATCTTCACGGTTTCCCTCGCTACGACGTTCCTGCCCCTGAGCACCTGCGGCAGTCCCAGCAACGTGTCGAATATACCGCGGAAGAAGTCACGGAAAGTACGGTGTTTGAGGGAATAGAGTACGAAGAAGACCAGGTACATGAATGCCTTCTGCAGGGCCTTGCCCGTGGGATAAAAGCGAGCCAGGTACCACCACCCACCGGTCATGGTGATGTACAGCCGGTGGCCGGGATTGCGCACCTCGCGCGAGATCTTGTGCCGTATGACCGAGGCGGGATGGTAGACGATGCGGTAGCCGCGGTCGATGGCCTTGGTGGATATGTTCCTCTCAAACTGGTAGAGGAGTATCTCCGGTTCGATGTAGTCGATCTCCTCCAGGACGTCGCGCCTGATCATGGCGCCGTTGCCGTGAAAGCTGGGCACGTCGATGATCCCCTGCGACGCCTGCTCCTCCGGCGTGAACCAGCGCAGGGGGTCGAACTCCTCACCGGTGTCGTAGTAGAGGTTCTTGGAGTGCACCACGGCGATACTCGGGTCGGAGGCTAAGACGCCGACCATGCGCTCCACCGCATCGGGAGCCAGCACGCCGTCGTTGTCCTGGTGGAGGATGATGTCCCCGCGCGCCGTCTTGGCCCCGATGTTCAGCGCCTGGATGACGATGTTGTGCGGCGACTGGATGAACATCACCTCGGGGAATTCCTCCTCGATCATCTCCCGCGTGCCGTCCTGGGAGTTATTGTCGACTACGATTATCTCCTCGATGGGATAGGTCTGGGCCTTGATGGCCTCGAGCGCCTCCCTCAGGTCGCCTTTGCGGTGCCAGTTCGGGATCACCGCGCTCACCCGTGGCCTGTACTCGCCCTCTTCTTTCACCTGCGTCATCACCCCACCTCGATATTGCTACGTATTTCTTATATCGCCCCATGCGGGACATAGTATGAGCCCATTTTAGCAAACGCGCGCGCCGGCCCCTGAGGGGTCCGGCGGTCCATGGATGGTACGCCTTCAATCGCAACGAACACGTGCCAGGCCGCGTGCGCGCGGCGCGTCACGGCACTGGACACCGCCGCACCTCGCTTCGCTCGGCGCTGTCGCTTACGCGATGCAAACGATCAATCGTCATGCAATTGTTTCGCGGAAGACCTGCAAAGTCTCCTCGACCGTTTTCCGCCAGGAGAACGAGGCGGCTCTGGTCTTGCCCGCCCGGATGAGATCCTGGCGCAGAGCGGCGTCGCCCGCCGCCCTGGATACCGCTGAAGCCATGTCCTCTACGTTCAGGGGGTCGAAGAAGAGTGCCGCATCCCCCGCGACCTCCGGAAGCGAGGTCACGCCCGAGCAGACGACGGGCGCGCCGCAGGCCATGGCCTCGATCACCGGCAGCCCGAACCCTTCGTAGAGGGAGGGATAGACGAACAGCCCGCAGGCGTTGTACAAGAGCAGCAGATCCTCCTCGGGCAGGTATTCCACGTGTCTAAGCCTGTCCTCCATGCCGCAGCGGCGCGCCGTCCCCCATATATCGACCGGAGGCGTGAAGGGCGCCGGGGTACCCAGTATGAGAAGCTGCAGTCCCTCCCCCAGGTCGCGCGAGGCGAGGGAAACCGCCTCGATGAGGCGCTCCAGGTTCCTGCGCGTATGGACAGCCCCCACCGTGAAGAGGAAACCGGGCTCGAGTCCGTAACTGCTCCGCACTTCCGCCAGGCGCTCCACGTCGCCGACGGGACGGAAAAAGGGGTCGGCGGCCTCGGCTATCACCGTCACCCTGGACGCATCCACCTTCAGGATGCGCAAGATATCCCTCTTGGAATGTTCGCTCACGGTGACGATGCGCTCGGCCCGCTTGACCTCGCGCCAGAAGAAGTCGTCGAAACGGAACCTTAGATCCTTCGCGAACCATTCGGGGTGCACCTTGAAGGTCAGATCGTGCACCACCACCACGGCCGGGCATAACTTGAGCAAGGGCAGGAAATAGGAGGGCGAGTAATGCAGGTCCACCTTATCGCGGCGCATGGCCAGGGGAAGGCGCAGGTGCCTCCAGGTGAGCCCCGGGGCGCGGCCCAGGACCTCCAGCCGCAGGCGCGGCGAGGAGAAGTCCAGGGGGACGATGGGTTCGGAGAGGTAGACGATGTATTCCTCGTTCCCCTCCGACTCCACCAGGTTGCGCAGGAGGTTAACCAGGTAACGGGCTACGCCGTATCTCTCTCCCTGCAGGGTGCGCCCCTCTACCCCTATCCTCATGCCCGTATCCCCTCGTAAGGCTTTCTCTTGCGCCGGTCCCTCACGCGTGCAGTGCCGTCTTTTCCCATGCCGGGTAGAACGGACAGCATCTCCTCTTCGAGCCTCCGCGCCTGCCTCTCGATATCGAACCGTTCTCCCGCAAGCTCGCGGCCCGCCCTGCCCATGCGGGCAGCTTCCTCAGGGTCCGACAGCAGCTCCACCATGGCCTCGCTCATGGCCCGCACGTCTCCGGGCGGCACCACCAGGCCGGTCGATCCCTCGCGCACTATCTCGCGCACGCCCCCGGCATCCGCCGCCACCACGGGAAGCCCCAGGGCCATAGCCTCGATGAGCACCGTGGGCAGAGGATCTGGGAGCAGGGAGGCGTGCACCAACACGTCCAGCCCCGACATGATGCGCAGCGCATCCTCCCGGAAACCGGTGAAGACGGCCCGCTCTCCCAATCCCAGCCGGACGGCCATCTCCTTCAACTCGCCCAAGTAACCCGCTTCCCCGAAGATAGCGTCTCCCACCAGCATGAAGCGGGCCTGCGGGATAGTCCGGGCTACCTCCGCCGCGGCCGCGAGAAAACGGTCCGGTCCCTTCCAGTCCACCAGCCTGCCCACCAGGCCGGCGACCGGTGCATCCTCCTGGAGATCCCACTCCACCCTCGCCGCATCACGCTGTGCCGTACGGGACAGCGCCTCTAAATCGATGCCGTTGTACACCACCGCGATCTTGTCCCCGCGTACGCTGCGGGCCATAAGAGCGTCGCGCACCGCCCCGGATACCGCCAGGACCCTGGCGGCGAACCAGGTGGCGAAGAAGCGGAAGAGCGCGATGTTGAGGCGGCTGAAGGCGTCGCAATCAACGATATCGTGCAGGCGCCACACCACCGGTATCCCGGCCAGGCGGGCGGCGAGGCTGCCGTAGATATCCGCCTTGGCGCTGTTGGTCAGTACCAGGTCGTAACCGCCCTTGCGCAGCAGGCGCGCCAATCCGCATACGGTGCGCGCCATGTCCCAGGGATAGGCCAGCGCCGCCAGGCGGCTTTTACCCAGGGACCTCCTCCTCACCTCCAGCAGCCTCGGGGCCGGATAACCGAAGTGGACCCGCAGGCCCAGCTTCGCCGCCTCCTCGCTCAAGGGACCAGGGTGAGGACAAGCCAGCGCGGGCTCGAAGAGGCCGCGGTCGATGCGCTGCAGGAAGCGCAGGAGGACGCGCTCCGCCCCTCCTATCTCCACCGCGTGGTTCGCGATGAGCAGACGGTATGCAGACAAATCGCACTCCTAACGCCGCTGTGCCGAGAGCAGCAGGCTGCGCCCCCGGTCGCGAAAATAAGGCAGGCGGCAGAAGGCGCGCCACAGAGGGACGCCCACCGCCACGCTTAAACGGTCCTTCCACAGATGCGGGAACACGGTAAGTGAATCCTCGACCCTGAAACCGGCTTCTTCAACCACTCCCGCCAGTTCGCGCCGGTCGTAGACGTGCACGTGGCTGGGATCGTCGAAGATGCGCGGGCTGGGGTAGAGACGGTTCGGAGTGCATATCGCCACCACGGCTCCCGGCACCAGCACGCGGCGCCACTCCTGCAGCGCACCCGGAAGGTCGTCGAGGTGCTCCACCAGGTGATGGCTGAGCAGGCGGTCGAAGGAACCCGCATCGAAGGGCAGCTCGCCGGCATGCGACCTTATCACCCGGCTGGACGGAGCGGCCTGTGAGGCCAGGCGCACCGCCTCCTCCAGGATGTCCACGCCCGTAGCGCTGTGGCCCCTGGCCTCCAGAAAAGAGAGGAGGGCACCTCCCCCGCACCCCACCTCTAGTATGCGCGCAGCGGGCCCGGGCGAGAGCATGTCGTAGAGCAGCCCGGCCTCGATGCTGAAATCGCGCGTGGACTCGCGGTAACGGTAGTATCCCTCGTCGTACAAGACCCGTTCTTTCTCGCCTGAGCGTTTACTTTGTCTCAAGGATAACGGTAGATCAGCCGCTCGTACAAACCCTTGCGCACTTTTTCTGCGGCGTGCCCGGCTGTCCGCCGAGTGCCGCCGCTCCACACGGCAGCCTCAGCGCTTTTTCTTCTTCGCCTTGGCATCGAGGATATAGTCGAAGGGCGTCCCGGTGCGCAGCTCGCTGTAGTCCTTTATGGGCAGCCCTTCCTCGCGCCAGGTCAGGAGATCGTCGAGGGGGGTTTCGGGGGCACGTCCCGGGTTGGGATGGTCGTAATAGAGCTCCGGGTGCTGCCTCATATCCTCCTGCCAGGCCAGCCCCAGCTGCTCGTCGGTGAAGAGATGCCTGGCGGGATTGCCGCCTACCACCGTCATATCGGCTACGTCGTGGGTGACCACCGACCCGGGGACCACACCGCTGTGCCGGCCCACGGTGACGCCGGGCATGATGACGGAGCGGGTGCCGACGGCGCAGTTGTAGCCGAGGCGCGTGGGCGTCACCCGCATGGGCAGGTCGGCGACGGAGTTCACCGCCGCGTCGTGGGCGTAGATGACCACGCCGTAGGCCAGCTTGGCATAGTCCTCGATGATCACCGCCTGCGGGGTGGTCATCTCTATCCATACCCCCACGTCTACCCATGCCTCGTCCGAGATGTTCACGCCGCGCTTGCGCAGCAGCTTCTTGCGGGACTCCATGTCCGGGTGCCACATGGAGAGGTACATGAGCAGCCTGTAGTCCAGGAAGGCCAGGAGGTCCAGGACTTTGTTGGTCACTTTTCCAGCGATGATATTGCGAGCGAGGAAGCCGTAGCCCCTTGCCAGCTTAGAAGTATTTTCCCAATCCATTTTTCCCCAACTCCTTTCCAACCTGAAGCGAGTTCGCACTGCAGGACTTCCTCGCTTAGGTCCTCGCAATCCGCATACTGAAGTAATCGTCCAAAACGGGGACATATTGAGTCCTTCATCTCCCCGGCGCGACGACTCTACTGTCAAATCTTTATATACCCGAAGGCGCAGGATGTTACGCACCCCCTATAGGCCCTCCGGCTCCCTGTTTTCCCCTTGAGCCGGGGCGGTCCGCCGCCGATATTGCTGTATAATGAACCCTGTTGCCGGAGGTAGCGTCCAAATGAGGGCTCATGCCGGTAAAGTAAAAAACGCGGAGGGTTTACAGTATGAGAGTGCAGGATATCGGAACGGCCATCGCCAAGAGGTACTGGATGGTCATCGCCCTGGTGTTGATCTCAACCCTGGTGGCGGCGATCGTCGCTCAGGTGCAGAGCCCGGTGTACAAGGTGGAGATAGCATTATCAGCAACGGCGCCGGCAAATCCGTCGACGAAGCTGCCCGACGCGCAGACCCAGTTGGCCTACGTGGCCCTGATGCCCTCCATCGCCAACTATTCCGAGAGCATCAGCGTAGCCGAGTCCACCAGCCAGAGGCTGGCGAACCAGGGCATAGACATAGCGCCCGAGGAGCTTCTCGGCAAGGTCAGCGCGATGGCGGAGGCCAACTCCACCTCGGTGAAGATCACTGTCTCCGACGGCAGCCCGACCCGGGTGGCGGACATCGCCAATGCATGGGGAGAGGTTCTGGAACTTAAGACCATCGAGGGTTCGGGCATTCAAGATACGGAGTTCAAAAAACTGCTCCTCAACGGGAGCATGGTCTTCACCAACCGCGCGGTCGTTCCCGAGAAACCCACCCAGCCCAAGACCTTCGCATACATTGGCCTGGGCTTCTTCGTGGGGCTGCTGCTGGGGCTCGCCCTGGTGATACTTATCGAGTACTTCAACCCCCATTTCCGCTCCGCGCGCGAGATAGAGGAAACGCTGGACATACCGGTCCTGGGAGCTCTGCCCAAGGAAAAGGGAGGCCGCTCGGCCGCCCTACTTTCCACTTTCGAAGAGGGCTCGCGTACCTGGAGGGCCTATGCGGAGCTGCGCTCCGGCCTCATCCTGTCCACCGGAGGTGCCCCGAAATCCATCCTGGCCACCGCGGCGACACCCTTCGAGGCCGCTCCGGCAGTGGCCGCCAATCTCGCGATCAGCATCGCCAATACCGGCCGCAGGACCCTTCTGGTAGACTGCGACCTTACGGCGAGAAGCCTCTCCGGGCTCATGGACTGCGAAGACCGTCCCGGCCTCTCCGATGCCCTGGAATCCGGCGAGGATTACAGGGGAAAGACGGTGGAGGACAAGATAAAGGACTTCGCCTTCCTTCCCGCAGGCGCAAAGAGCGAGAACTCCACCGACCTGCTCTCTCTTACCTCCTTCGAGGAAGAGCTGCGCGAGCAGGAGGGCCTCTACGACAAGATAGTGCTCTACGCCCCGCCCCTTATCGGCTCCATGGACGCCGCGGTGGCGGCCGCGCAGTCGGAGGCCAGCCTGATCATCGTCGACGCCGACCGCTGCACGCGCAAGGCCGCGGATGAAGCCATGCATAACCTCGAGCGCCTGGGAGTTGTGCCGTTGGGTGCGGTGCTGGCCAACGTGAAGATGAAAGGGCGCGACGCGGGGGCGCGGGAACGCGAGGCCAAGGCACCCCCTCCGCCGCCCGCGGCAAGGAAAAAGAAAAAAGACAAAACGAGGGAGGCGGTCCCGCCTGCGGTCAAGCCCGGAGAGGGGGCTAAGCCGGCGTCCGGAACGCTCCGGGCCGAACCCCCGAGCGCTACGAGAGAAGCCGCGGAGAAACCGTACGAGGCAGAGTTCGCCGCCAGGCCCGAGGTGGCGGCACAGGCCGAGCCAGGCCGCGAGCCGGTTGAGGCGGCATCGGCTCCGGCCAGAGCAGACAGGCCGGGTACCACAGCGGGGCGGCCCGCGGCGGGTAAAGCCACTCCTGACTCCGCGGCGGCGGCATCCGCTCAGGGCGGCGCCGCCGGGGACATGCAGCAGGTGAAGGAGAGCGTCGCCGAGGACTTCCGCCGCATGGGAGAGAAGGGAGCCCCTATCCCCAAGAACTGGCTGCGCGCCCTGAACTCAGACAAGGCGGACGTAAGGGAGTCGGCCTCCACCGCCATCGCGGAATATTACCAGTCCTTCCTGCGCCGTTACAGCATAAGCGATGAGAATATCGCGCGCATAACGCGTTCCATCATCAGGATGATGCGGCGCGAGGGCGAGTTCGCAAGCATGAGCGAGGAGGAGGCGCAGCGCCACCTCAGGCAGTTGCTGGTGGACGCCGGCGCCAGGTTCTCCGGCTCCGAAACAGCCAGCGGCGTCGCGGAAACTTCTCGCGGCGGCGCGGACTCGCAAAGCGTGCAGGATAAAAAGGACGAAAAGGGCTTGAGGCGACAGGAGAAGAGGCGCTTCCGGCTGGACGCCAAAGGCGGGAGAAAGGCTTTCGGAAAGGGCAGGGGCCAGGATTCCCGGGAGCGGAACGGAGACGAAGAAGGCATCGACTGGGAATAACCAATGGGGCTGGACCCGGGCATTGCGCAAAGCATACTTTCCGGACGAAATCTCATTCGACAGTATGTATCGCGGAAGCTAGGCTTCCCGCAAGGCGGGAGCCTTATTGCGAGGAGGCGGAGCCGACGCGGCAAGCTCGATTAGGTATCGCGTTTCGACGCATGAGCTTTCAATGCGACGGTGTCCCGGCGCCCGGACAGGTTCTACCGGGGTTTGCTTATTCTGCTATATGCTTGAACTTATGCATGCCCGGCACGTGTGCGCTCGCAGGTTTTTCCCTGTTGTCCCTTTTCGGGGCCTAATACCGGACCTGATGGAGGTTGCGACGCGATATGGAGAGAGTGGGCAGGCTTTCGAAGAACACAGCCGCGTTGGTGAGTGCCAGAGTCGTGACCTCGGGGCTGACTTTTATCCTGGCCATCATCATAAACCGCAACCTGGGGCCGGAAATGGCGGGTATATACACCTATGCGTTCACACTCTATACCATCTTCCAGGTGATACCCGATTTCGGTCTCGGCAATATCTCCATACGCGACGTCTCGCAGGAGACCTCCCGCCTGCGGCGTTATTTCAATAACATCGTATCCCTGCGCCTGCTCCTGGGCCTGCTCGCCTTCGCCCTGCTCATGCTCACGAATTTCGTGAGCCTGGCCCTGCAGGGTTCGGGCGCGACGGGCGGGGAAAAATTCTGGGTGGTCTTTACCATCGCGTTCTGCCTCCTCATCGAGCAGCCCTTCTCCAATTCGCTCTGCGAGAACTTCATCGCCCTGGAAAGGCTGGGAGTGGTGGCTTTCGTCTACCTCATCATGGGGATCATGAAGGTCGTCATGTCCATATACGTGGTACTGGCCGGATTCGAGAACGTGCTGGTCTATCTGGTCCTCATCTACATCGTCACCATCCTCTACTCCATCTTCCACCTCTACCTGGCCTACCGACGCGTCCTGCGCAGGGGCGACACCGCGGCCGCCGATATCGGCGACATGGCGGTTGCGGAGGCCGTCACGCACGTACCGGACCCGTCGGGCGAGGCGGCCATGGAGGCGCTGCTCGCCAACTATTCCTACGCCGGGTTGTCCGAGGAAGGCGGAACGGCCCGTGGCGGCGCCGGGGAGGAAAGCGCGGCTGCGCTGGTTGCCCCGCCCGCGAGCCTACCGGGCTCCATCGCCAGGCTGGGCCCCTTCGTCATGGACAGCAAGTTGTGGCGCTACCTGCTGAGCAATGCCTGGCCCCTTGCGGTGGTCGCCGCCGGCGTGACCGTCTACGCCGGTATGGATATCCCCATCCTCTCCTGGATCAAGGGTGACGAGCAGGTGGGGCTGTATAACGCGGCCGGCATGTTCGCCAAGGCCCTGGTCTTCCTCACCCTGGCTCTGAACATGGCGATTCTGCCGGCGGTATCCAAGGTAGGCGGCAAGCATCCCGAGAGGTTGGGCGAGGTATGGGAGCGCCTCATATATTACGGATGGCTGATGGTCATTCCCCTGACGGTGATTGTGCCCGTCCTGGCCCGTCCCGTACTGGTATTGCAGAAGTTCCAGTTCATCGACGCCTGGCACGTTACCTGGCTGACCATGGCCGCCATGAACTTCACCTTCATGACCGCCATCAGCTTCCCGTTCTTCATCGTCATCAACAAGCAGAAGACGATATCCGCGGTGGTGCTGTTCGGTTTGCCGGTGAAAGCGGTCATGGGTGTTGTCGCCATATCGTTCTGGGGATACACGGGGGCGGCGCTGAGCGTGCTGGTGAGCGAGGCCGCGGTATTCGGCCTGCTCTACTGGCGTCTATCGCGCGAGCTGGGGCACCGTATCAGCGCCGCCCGCTTCACGGCGGTTCCCCTGCTCATGCTGGGAACGCTTTACGCCGCGGTTTTCGTCCTACATAACGCACTGGCCGTAGGCAAGGACACTTTCATGAGTTCACTGCAGTTCGCCTTCATAATAGCGGCGGCGCTGACGATTCTATATTTAGCGCTCGCCTTCGTGAGCAAGGCCTTGAGCAGAAAGGGCTTGCAGGAACTGAACGAGCTGCTTACGGTGTGAAAGAGGAAGCTTGTATCGAAGCGAAAGGTACAGTATGACCTCCCGGCACGCGAGCAAGATAGCAATAACGCTGGTAGTGATCCTGGCGGCCGGCATCCTGCTGGGCGGCTGCAGCTGCGTGATCACCAGGATCATCGACCAGGCGAGCGTGACCATGCGCGGGCTGGCGTGCGCCAACGAGATGAACGAGAAGGCGGGTGAGGGTTACGACGTACGGGAGGCGCGGGCTAAGTGGCTGGAGGCGCTGGACGCCTATAACCAGGGGGACTTCGGCCGCGCGGACCAGCTCATCGACGAGACCTACGCCGCCATGGCCGACATGGAGAAAGTGGCGGAGCGTGTCTATTATGCGAGCTCCGGCGGATTGACCGTTTCGGGCCTTCTCTTCCGCCCCCCCGAGGGAAAAGGCCCCTGGCCTGCCATCATCGTCAACCACGCAGGTTTCGGAACGGCGGGGGATTTCAGCGACGTAGCCCTGCTCATCCGCGACCGCGGTTATCTCGTCTTCAACCCCGACTACCGCGGCAGCGGCATGTCGGAGGGAAGCCACGAGGGAGCCAAGGGCGAGGTGGACGACGTCATCGCGGCCATCGACTACCTGCAGTCGGAAGGCCTGAGCGAGGGGGAACGCATCGGCCTCTACGGCCAGAGCCACGGCGCGGCGGTAGCGGTACTTGCCGCGGAGCGTGATCCGCGCATCAAGGCGGTGGTCGCCGAAGCGGGATTCTACGACGCCGTCGGACTCTACAACAACGCCGTCGCCTCCAGCGACCCCACCGTCAAGACGCTCCTGGACGAGTTCGTGCCCATGGCGGGGGGCACCCCGCAAGAGGTCCCCCAGGAATATGCCGTGCGCTCGGCGCTCAATTATACCGATTCGATGCAGGCGGCGACGCTGCTCATCCACGGCGAGCTGGATCCCATCTGCCCCGTGGACCAGGCGATCCGCCTTTACGATGCCCTGAAAGCAGGCGGCAAGACGGTGGAGATCAAGCTCTACCCCAACGAAGCCCACTGCGTAAACGACCCCGCCGGGCGGCTGGAGGTATGGGACCTAATGTTCGCCTGGTTCGAGGAGTATGTCTAGCCTGCGCGGCGTTCCCGCCGGGGCGTGCACGCCTGAACCTCGAGGTGATGACGATGACTCCCGATAGTCGCGAAAAGCCGGCGCCCGTGTCGCCCGATCTCTATACCCGCGAATACTTCACCACGGACTGCGAAGGCTACGGCCTCTTCCTCGAGGAGGCCGAGGAGCTGCCAGAGCGTATCTCGGAAGCCCTGACGGCGGCCGGCGACCTTCGCGGCAGGTATATCCTGGATATCGGGTGCGGGCGGGGAGAACTGGTATGCGAGGCGGCGCGGCGCGGAGCCCGTGCCGTGGGCATAGACTACGCTCATGCGGCCGTCGAACTCTCGCGCGAGCGCCTGGCGCGCATGCAGGAATATATGCGAGAGCGGCCGGAGTTCCAGCTGGCCAACGCCAAGGGGCTGGCCTTTTCGGACGGCTCGTTCGACGTCGTCTTCCTGGTGGACGTCTACGAGCACCTCCATCCCTACGAGATCGAGCATACCCTGGGCGAAGTAAAGCGGGTATTGCGTCCCGGAGGCCGCCTTATCGTCCATACCGGCCCCAATACCTGGTTCTACCGCTACGGTTACCCGCTGGTGCGCGAGGCGGCGCGGCGCCTGCTGCGCAGGGAATTCCCGGAGGACCTGCGCGGCCAGTACGACGACGTCATGCACGTAAACGAGCAGAATCCCCTCTCCCTTTACCGCGGCCTTACCTCCGCCGGTTTCAGAGCCGCGGTCAGGCCGCGCAGTTTCTTCGTGGACATCAATCCCGACCGCTGGGAGAGGGCGGTGATGAAAGTGCTCTTCGCGCGGCCCCTCGGGTACCTCTTCTGCACCAGCCTCATGGCCGTGGCCGTTCCCCGGGAGGGAGGCAGCGAAGCCAGCCTGCGGGTAGGCCGCATGCTGCGCATGCTCGACCTGCCGCGGGGAAGCAGGGTGCTGCTCGTGGGTGAAAGCGAAGGGATGCTGGCGCGCAGACTCTCCGCCGTCGCCGGGATCGAGGTCGTCTGGATGGAGCCGGGTCCGGCCGGCCGGCTGCCGCTCGCCGCGGAGGGTTACGAACGCATAGCGGGCGACCCCTCTTCCCCGTCCTTTCCAGGCGGCAGCTTCGATGCCGTGGCGGCACAGTTCACCCTGCACGAAGTGGAGGACCCCGCCGCGGCGCTGCGCGCCTGGCGCCGCCTGCTTCGCGACGGGGGGACCCTGGCCCTCGCGGCTCGCAACGCGCTCTTCGCCGGTGCGGAACCGAGGCCTTTACCCCGGCCGCGCCGCGACTTCACTCCGGACGGCCTCGCGGACCTGGTGCACGCGTGCGGTTTCCGCGTGCGCGAGGCCTCAACGCTGATACCGGACCTGAAGCTGCCCGCGCTCTACCGCGGAGATCTTGGCTTTACGTTGCGGCTGGAGCGTATGCCCTGGTTTTGCAGGCGGGGAAGACTGCTCTGCCTGGGCGCCGAGAAGATCCCCGCCGCCGGAGAGGAGCCTTAGCCATGCGAGTGGGGATCGATGCGCGCGGCCTGTGCAATATCAACCGCACGCGGGGTATCGGACGCTATACCGCCCGCCTGGTGGAAGCGCTGGTGGACGTAGCGGGGGCAGGAACGGAATTCGTTCTCTTCGCATACGGCAACGGTCCCGAGCCAGGACTTATAGATCCCGGGGTGATGGATAAGGTGGAATGGCGGAGCATGCCCCACCTGGAAGGACTTTCCTACGCCGGCCTGCTCGCCGACCACCTGTCCATGGCGCGGGTGGTGGACGGGGAAGGTTTGGACATCTTCCACGCCGTCGATCACAACATGACCCCGTTCCTGCGTTCGCCGAGCATCGTGACCGTGCACGACCTCATCCTGCTGGTGCTGCGCGGTCCATACCTGGGCCCGACGGCCTGGGCGTGGATGCTCGCGCACAAGCACGCCACGCGCCGAGCCCGGCGCGTGGTGGCGGTTTCCGAGAACACCCGGCGCGACGTGGAGCGTATCTGGGGCATCCCCGGGGAACGCATCGAAGTGGTCTACGAGGGAGTTACGCCGGGCTACCGGCCCGTCACAGACCGTAGCGCGCTGGATGCCGCACATGAGCGCTATGCCGTAGCGTCCCCCTACTTCCTCTACCTGGGAGGTTTTGATCCCAGGAAGAACCTGCATAATATGTTGCTCGGCTTCAAGCGTTTTCTCCTGGCCTCGAGCGAGGGTTACCGGCTGGTCCTCTGTGGGGACGCTCGCGGCTTCGAAGCCTACCTGCAGGACGAAGTGGAGGAGCTGGGACTGGGAGCGAACGTGGCCTTCACCGGGTTCGTGCCCGAGGAGGACCTGCCCGCTCTCTACTCCGGTGCCGCCGCTTTTCTCTGCCCCTCGCTCTACGAAGGCTTCGGGCTTCCGCTGCTGGAGGCCATGTCCTGCGGGACCCCGGTGCTCGCCTCCCACACTTCGTCCATACCCGAGGTGGTAGGCGAAGCCGGCCTGCTGGTCGACCCGCTGGAACCGGATGAGATAGCGGCTGGCCTGGAGAGGCTGACCCGCGAGCCTTTCCTGGCAAAGGAACTGTCCCGCAAGGGACTGGAGCGCGCGGCAGGCTTCACCTGGCGCAAAGCCGCGCATAGTATCTTGGAGCTGTACGGGAAGGTCCTGAAAGGAGCGGGGTGATATGAAAGAGGCCCGGGGTAAGACGGGACTGAGCGGCGCCCCACCCCACGTAAGGGCTGCCGCGCTCATCGCCGTGGTCGCATTCCTCGGGCTGTGTGCCGGTGTACTGTCGTCGCGCCTGCCGGTGCTCATCGCCTTCGGCGTCATCGCGGGCATAGCCTTGTTTATCATCATCTACTGGAAACCGTTCGTCGGAGTGGTCCTCTTTCTCGTCTCCAATCTCATCATCCCCCAGGCCGGTCCGGGACTGGACCTGGGCATCCAGGTGGCCGCCGTGGGAGAGACGCGCGGTCTCCACTTCAACGTGCACGAGATCGTCATGGCCATGGTACTGCTGGCGGTCGTCATCAAGATGCTCATCGCCTTGTGGGAGAAGGACTGGGACGAATGGTCAAAGCTGTGGAAGGGCCCCATCACCATCGGGGTGGCGCTATACTTGCTCACATCCATACTCGCCTGTTTCGTGGGGCTCATCAACGACGCAAACGGTCTGCTGGTGCTCTTCCGCTTCGTGCGCACCGTCTTCTTCGCCTACATCTTCTTCATGGTGCTCTACGTGATCAGGGACCGCAGGCAGTTCCAGATACTGGTGGTGACCATGCTCGTCTGCTTCACGCTGGTGGCCGCCTTCGGCCTGGTGCAGAAAGCGCTGGGGGAGAATTGGTCGGTGAAGTTCAGCCAGGAAATCCTGGGCGACAAGTTGGGCTACCCGGAAGACGTAAACTACGTGGCGGGCGAAAGCGATGCCCAGGCTTACCGTATCAACTCCACCTTCCTGCACCCCAACATCCTGGGGGGGTACCTGGTCTTCGCCCTGCCCTTCTTCGTCAGCTTTCTCAGCCTCACCTGGCGCCTGCGGCGTTACTGGCTCTTCCTTATAATCCTGGCGGGACTGACGGCCAACTGCGCCGCGCTCTTCCTCACCGGCTCGCGGGCGGCATGGGTCGCCGCGGGGTGCATCGCCCTTCTCTACGGCCTGTTCGGCTTCTTCGACCGCAGGGTGTGGCTGGTCGCCGTCACCGTCCTGCTGATATTCGTCCTTCTCTTCGTTATGCTCAACCCGCCCGAGTTCGTAAAGAAGCGCTTCTCGGGTCTGAGTGCCCAGGAGGCCGCGCAGGCCCGCCTCTACCAGTACAAGCTCGCGCTGGATTTCTTCCTGGAAAATCCCATCTTCGGTATAGGCATGGGCATGGAGGGGCAGCGCATCATCGAGAACAACCTGCGCTATACGTGGGCCGCGGTCGAAAACGTCTACCTCACATACCTCGTTTCCCACGGCATCGTCGGGCTTGCGGCTTTCCTCCTCGTCTTCGCCCTCTACTGGGGAGTGCTGCTCAAGGCGCGCTCCGGCTCCCACGATGATCCCTGGATCTATTTCAGCGCCGAAGCCTTTGTCCTGGGCATGGTGGGTTTCACCGTGTCCAACTTATTCGGGGCCTGGCTGCTCTTCGCCATACCCATGGTCACGCTGCTGTGGTTCTACATCGGCATGGGCGCGAGTCTCTATAATATCTACCGCGATGGGGAAGCCGCCGCGGCGTAACGTCACCGCTATCGCTTTGCGATCGCGCCCGGCTGATTTTAGTTACCCCGGTTAATACCTGGCTCACCCGCCGCGGGACCCCGGCGTTGACCGCTAGTGCATTTGTCTTGCGATCCACTGCGGCTCGCAACTCGCTGGTCGTACAAAAAAGGGTTTTCAATTCAGGATATTTTGGTTATAATGAAAACGCCATAGACAGCGATATTAGCTCACGATAGGGAAGCTGTGAACCGCAGCACGAGAAATGGTTACCAGAGCTGCGGGGAGCTAGTGGTGAAACCGGCCCGATCGTTTATTACGGTCGGGTTTTTTCATACAAGGCATTACGGGCAAAAGAGGTTGGAGACAAAAGGAGGATGCGAGCAGGGGTAGAAGGACAGGAACAGGGGCAGGCTTTCCGGTCGTGACCAGGACTTATACGGCGTAGATATCTGGCTCATATCCCGAAGGCACTTTCCCCTCTTCCCGCGGCCGTATCAACGGCCTTTCCCTCGCCTCGCGCCGACAGGGCAGAAAGGCTGCCTTGCATCGCGTCCCATCGCACAAGAAAGGCAATACAGCGGAGGTGACGTACATGAACAAGCCGACCAGATGGCTGTCCCTCGCGTGCATCACGGTGCTGGTGCTGTCGACGCTTCTGGGTGGTATCGTTTCCGCCCTGGCAGGAAACGAAGCGGTAGATTCGGCAGTGCAGTCGAGCGTGATCTGCGAGGGCGAGACAGGCGGCGCGCAGGAGGAGGTAGCGGCTTATACCTCTCAAGCACTTCTAGCGGAAGGCATCGAGGAGCCTCTGGAGGCGCCGGAAGATCCGGAAGCGGGCATCGAATGCCACACGAGCAAGATCTGCGTCGTCAAGTTCCTCGACGAAAACGAGAACGGCGTCATGGATCCCGGCGAGACCGGCATGTCCGGGGTCACGATCACCCTCAACGGAGGGAACGAAAAGCAGACCGACTGCGACGGCAAGGTCTGCTACGACGGGCTCGAGCCGGGCGAATACACCGTGAGCGAGATCGTCCCCGCGGGTTATCACGCCACCACCCAGACCTCCTACATTCTAGAGATATGTCGGGACCAGACGAAAGAAGTATACTTCGGCAACGCGCCCGATGTGATCCTCGACGGCTCCATCTCGGGCTACAAGTGGCTTGATCCCAACGGCGACGGATCGTTCGAAGACGTGGTCCCGCTGGAGGGCGTGACCATCGAGCTGTGGAAGGACGGCGGGAAAGTCGCCACCACGACCACGGCGGCGGACGGCAGCTACTCCTTCCCAGACCTGGAACCCGGCGACTACACCGTGAAGGAGATAGTGCCAGCAGACATGGAGGCGCTCTCACCCGCCAGCGTGGACGTGAGCGTGGCCGAGGGCCAGGACGTGGACGGCGTTGACTTCTACAACAAGGAAAAACCGCCGCCGGATTGCGACAACGGCGTGATCGAGGCCCTGGTCAGGGTGGACATGAACTGCAACGGCGTCCCGGACGAGGGCGACACCCTGCTAGACGGCGTCACCATCGAGCTCTACCACATCGAGAAGGACGACAGCCTTACGCCCGCCAACGGCTACGACGGGCCGTACCAGAAGCTGACGGGACCGGGGGCCTACGGCATACTCGCGCCCTTCGGCATCTTCATGCCTCCCTACCCCGGCGGCTGGGCGGGGTGGATGAACCTGCCGCGCGCCTACGACGGCGAGCCCTTCGCGTGGTACCTGCTGAAGATGATCCCGCCCGAGGGATACACGGTGATAGGGCCCTCGGAGTACGTCCTGCCCTTGCGCTGCAACCTGCCGTGCTTCTGGTACTGCAAGGAATTCCTGCTGGGCCGGACCTTCCACATCAACGGTTACAAGTACGAGGACATCAACTGCAGCGGCGAGGTCGACGAAGGGGAGCCCGGCGTACCCGGAGTCGAGGTCAAGCTGTTCATTTATGACGAGGACAGCGGCGAGTACGTCTACCTGGATTCCACCGTCACCGGCGCAGGCGGTTACTACGAGTTCACCGGCCTTGGGGACGGTGTTTACAAGGTGCAGGAGGTGCTAACTCCTCAACTGCTGGAGGAATGGTACATCGTCAGTCCCGACGGCGGGGTGTACGAAGGCCTGGAGGTCGGTTGCGGCGACAGTTACGACGACCTGAACTTCCTCAACGCCCGCTACCTCTCCATCTCGGGGACGAAGTGGGACGGCTGCACTGAAGACCCGGTGGAGGGCATAACCATCGAGCTATGGAAGGACGGCGAGAAGATCGCCGAGGACATCACGGATATCAACGGAGAGTACTCCTTCGAAGGCCTGGAGCCCGGTACCTACACCGTGAAGGAGGCGCTCAGCGGGGAGCAGCTGGACGAGTGGTACATCGTATCTCCCGCAGGCGGGATATACGAGGACATAGAGCTGGCCTGCGGACAGCCCATCGATGGCCTTGACTTCGTAAACGCCCGCTACCTCTCCATCTCGGGGACGAAGTGGGACGGCTGCACTGAAGACC
>CAZGWK010000005.1:23625-25188 GCA_964529285.1 uncultured Actinomycetota bacterium | reverse complement strand
CAGGCGGGATATACGAGGACATAGAGCTGGCCTGCGGACAGCCCATCGATGGCCTGGACTTCGTAAACGCCCGCTACGGGTCCATCGAAGGATGGAAGTACTGGGACAAGGACGAGAACGGCATCATGGACGGCGAGGACGAAGGACTGGAGGGAGTGACCATCATCCTCACGCCCGAGGAGGGTGAGCCGCAGGAGACGGTGACCGACGAGGACGGATTCTTCTACTTCGGCGGACTCCTGCCCGGCACATACACCGTGAGCGTGGATGAGTCGACGGCCGAAGGCTACTATCCCATCAGCCCGATTTCCATCGAGGTAGACGTGACCTGCGGAGCGACGGTCAAGGTATACTTCTCCGAAGCTCCTTACGGCTCCATCTCCGGTCAGAAATGGCTGGACGCCAGCTTTGACGGCGTGAGGGACGAGGACGAGACCGTGGTCATCGAGGGCGTTACGATCAAGCTCTATTCCGCCGGCCCGCCGCAGGAACTCATCGCCACCACCGTTACCGGCGAGGACGGTTACTACGAGTTCACCGACCTCGAACCAGGGAACTACATCGTGGTCGAGGAAGCCCAGCAGGGCTACTTCGCCTGCACTCCCGTGAGCGTGGCCGTTGAGCTGTCGGCAGGAGAGGGCGCAGTGGTCGACTTCGGCAACTGCCCCTACGGGCGCGTCGAGGGATTGAAGTTCCTAGACCTGGACGGCGACGGAGCCCAGGGTCCGGACGAGCCTCCGCTGCAAGGGGTGGAGATCACCCTCATAGGACTCGGTGACACCGGGGCCATGGCCAAGGCGACCACGGGCGTCGACGGTGCCTTCGTCTTCAAGAACCTGCTGCCGGGCGAATACGCCGTGGAGGAGACGGTACCCTCCGGCTACTATGCCACGCGGCCCATCAGGGTGGAAGTCGTCGTGGGACCGGGTGAAAGCGTATCGGTTATCTTCGCCAACGCCCTCTACGGCAGCATCACCGTCAACAAGTGGATCGACGACGGAGACAGCCAGATTGATCCGGACAAGGACGAACCCAAGTCGGGCATGACAATCGAGCTCAATGGCGAGACCGCCGCCGGAACACCGGTAAGCATCAATGGGACCACTGGAGAGGACGGGAGCTACGTCTTCCTCCTCCTCGAGGCCGGCAGCTATAACGTGACGGAGGTATACGACACAACGAAGATGCAGGCAGTCACCCCGGACAGCGTAGACGTCGAACTGGCCCCTGGCGGCGAGAAGGTCGTTGACTTCCTCAACGTCGAGGTCGAGGTGGGCGGCGAAGTGGTCCCGGGACCTTCTTCGGGCGGTACGCTTCCCTCCACCGGTATCGATCAGATGCCTGTACTTATCGCGGCGGCGGCATTCATGTTGCTCGGCCTGGCGCTACTCGCCCTCGGCCTGCGCCGCCGCTATCAGGAATAGCATAATCCGACAACGTCACACCGCTTAAGGAAAGGGCCCCCTCGGGGGCCCTTTCCAACCTGGGGTCAGCCCTCCATTATCAACACCTGGGGTCAGCCCTCCATTATCAACACCTGGGGTCAGCCCTCCATTATCAACA
>CAZGWK010000005.1:0-23525 GCA_964529285.1 uncultured Actinomycetota bacterium | reverse complement strand
CGATCGCGTACGTAAAGTAGCAGATGAAACCTTTACGGATCGTGTTGATAATGGAGGGCTGACCCCTTACCAGGGGAAGGCGATGTCGGTACATCTGGAAGAATAATTAACCTGGATTTATCATATCAAACCACAAAGGAGACGCCCCGAGACCCGCTTAAGTAGCAGTATGAAAGGAATTATCGACGGCTCTTAAGTTCTGAAAGGAGACACCTTATGGGTGAAGAGAAAAATGGGATTCTCAAGCTCCAATTCGACCGCCATCTGCGCCTTGAGTTCAGAGGCCCAAAGGTGACGACCGACACCGGTCTTCTGGCGGTTAGGGAGCTTGATAGGGCGTTGGGACTCACCGAGATGGCAGGAGAAACGATTAAAGACAAGAGAACCGGAAGGAACGTTCAGCATGAACTGACCGGCCTCCTTCGTCAGTCAGTCTATGCAGGACTGGCGGGATATGAGGACGTTAACGACCAAGAAGGGAAATACGCCCTCACCTGGACCAGGCTCTCCTGCGCTCGCTTCTCCTCCAACCAGGTGAGGCTCTCTCTGTTCGTCCTCGCCTACAATCTCGGAAACTTCGTCCGCCGTTTTGCCCTGCCGAGCAAGGTGTCCCACTGGTCGCTTCGAAGTATCCAGCTGAAACTTATCAAGATCGGTGCGGAGGTGATAAGCCATGCAAGAAGGACGGTATTCCAGTGTACGGAGGTTGCCGTCCACGGCGAGCTGTTCGATAGCCTCCTTTCTCGTATCCGCTCCCTTGCAAGCGTTCCTACCTGACCGTGAGAAAGGAAGTCCAGATGAAACGAGAACGTTGGCCAAGTGTCCCGGGATACCGGCGGTTTTGGTGCTTTCGCGCAAACAGTCGGAGATGTTCGGATGATGAATGTCGGAATCGACACGATGGAGGTGAAAACTAGTTGGATCATGGTAAACTTACGATGTTGGGGATTCGAAATGAGAAATGTCGGATAATATGTTTGTCCGCCTGGCTGGGGGAATTGTGAACAAAGTTCAAAGAACGCTGATTACTACGGTGATCGCTTTGGTCACGGTCGCGGCGATTGCGGCGGGGATATGTTCGTGCGCAACGTCCTCCGGCGGGGAAACCCGCAACGACGTATCCGACGCAATAGACGAAGTCTTGAGCGACAACGAGATTCCCGGAGCGGTTGCGAAGGCCTCCCTCGGAAGTGAAGGCCCGTGGGTCTTCGCCAGGGGCGAGGCTGACATCGAGACGAACGAGCCCATAAAGGCGCAAGACAAGTTCAGGGTCGCGAGCATAACCAAGACGTTCACCGCCGAGATGGTGTTGATCCTTGCGGACCGGGGAAAGCTGGAACTTGACAACCCCGTCGACGAGTACGTCTCCGGCGTTCCCAACGGCGACAGGATAACCGTCAGGATGCTCCTCAATCACACTTCCGGCATTGAGGACGAAGACCCCACGGGCATCCTGCAGAAAGAGACTAACGAGAATCCGCTCCGCAAGTGGGAGCCGAGGGAGCTGTTCGAAGCCTACACCGGCGGAAAGCCGCAGGGTGAACCGGGCGCCGGGTACGAGTACTCGAACGCGGGATACGTGCTCCTCGGGATCATGATTGAGGAGATAACCGGAAAGCCCGTTCAGGAATTCCTGGAGGAGAGCATAACCGGGCCGCTCCAGTTGGAAGATACCTACTTCCCGGAGGGTCCGGACATACGAGAGCCCTACGCCCACGGGTACGACGGGACCAAAGACGTGACCAGAGTGGATCCCTCCTGGGACTTCACGGCCGGAGGTATGGTCTCCACCGCGGTCGACCTCTACAGGTGGGCGAAAGCCTTCGCAGAGGGGGAGCTGCTCTCACCCGAGATGCTCGCCCAGCAGAAGGACTGGGTGGAAATCCCGGGCGGAAGGGGAGAAATAAAGACCGGGCTCGGCATGGAGAACCTCTTCGGGTGGCTCGGGAAGAACGGCGACAACACCGGCTGGCAGGCCGACATGTACTACAAGCCGGAGAAGAAGGCCACCTTCGTTGTGCTCATGAACAAGGAGAGCACGGACGGTTCCGACCTCGGCGCCGTACAGCAGGCCTTCGCCGGGGTGGCGAACGCCCTCGTCCCCGACTCGATACCCCGGTGGTACGTAGAGGCGATTACGCCCGAAGAGTCGAAATGACCGGTCTTCCGCGGACAGGCCGACGCTGCGTTATGACCGTGAGAAGATCCGGCCCGATCGTACGGCCGCTGCTTGCAGCAATCCTGATCGGAGCGCTGGTCGCGACAGCGCTCTCCTGCGCCGGTGGACACCCCCCCGCGGATACGAAAGAGGCCCTGGAGGAGGCACTTGACCAGGCCTTCGACGAAAGCGGGGCTCCGGGCGCCATCGCGGGCACCCGGACACCGGAGTACGAGTGGACCGTCGCCAGGGGATCGAGCGACGTCGAGGCGGGCAGGGAGATCGAAGAAACAGACAAACACAGCATCGGTAGCATCACGAAGACCTTCACGGCCACCATCGTCCTGCAACTCGTGGACGAGGGAAAGGTGGGGCTGGACGAGCCCGCATCGAAGTACGTAAGCCTGCCGGAACAATTCAGCGAAGTAACCGTCCGCCAGCTAATGCAGCACACCTCCGGGATTTCCAACTGGAACGAGATCGAAGAGCTCGCCAGGCCGGTCCTCGAGAATCCCTCGAAGTGGACCTATCAGGAGCTTCTGGAGTTGTCCCTGGAGCAGCCCCCCTACTTTGAGCCGGGCTCCGCCTTCCATTACTCGAACGCCGACTACTGGCTCCTGGGGATGATGATCGAAGAAGTCACCGGCAACGAATACGATAGCGAGCTCGAGGGAAGAATACTGGAGCCGCTAGGCCTGGAGGGCACGAGCATGCCGGAGGGGCCCCCGGGGAGCGCGAAGGATTTCGTCCACTGGTACGCGACCAACGAGGACGGCAAGCTGGTGGACATGACCGGGGACCCGATAACGGACGCCGTCAACTGGCGCCTTCCGTGGGCGGCCGGCGCGATGGTATCGACGCTCGACGACCTTCTGGTCTGGGCCGAGGCGTACGGGACCGGCCGCCTGATCAGCGGGGAGGCGCACGCCGAGCAGATGAAGATGGTGCCGGAGGGAGAGAAGGGGCGTATGTACGGCCTCGGGATGGAGTCCCGGGGTGATTGGACAGGGCACAACGGCGCGGTCGTCGGTGGAGACTGCGACATGTTCTACTACCCCGATACGGGCGCAGCCGTGGTGACCTTCTGGAACAAGCTGAGCCCGTTCAACCCCGACGCATCCGAGGCGGAGGATGCTTACCCGGAGTTCTTCAGCACCGTCGCAAACATCCTCTATCCGGGCTCCATTACGTCAGAGTAGCGCGCAGACCACGGCTCTTCGTCAGAACCGGCCCCGCCGGTGTAGGCTCTCGCCCGCAGGAATCCGGCCGTAACCGAAGAAAATGAATTAAAGATTATCGTATCAAATTCAATTTATCATTAACTAAATGGACTACCACTTGAAATCTATAGACGGATCGTCGTAGGGGATACGTTCCTCGTCGGGGTCGGCGGCATCGTAACTCCGGCTGGTGTGATAGAAGAGGGCGGCCGGCTTGTCTCCCAGCACCTTGTAGCCGTGCGCAACGCCCGGCGGTATGACTATGAGCAGCGGCTTGTGCTCGCCGGCATAGATGACCTGTGTACGATGGCAGGTGGGCGAATCCTCCCTCAGGTCGTGCAGGACCACCTGCGCCTCGCCCAGGGCCATGAACCAGAGATCGTACTGTTTGCGGTGCCAGTGGAAGGCCTTTATCACTCCCGGGTACGCAACGGTGAAGGTGGTCTGACCGAAACGGTCCAGGAGTGAATCGTCGTCGCGCAGCACCTCCAGGAGATATCCCCGCTCGTCGCAGAAACGCACCAGGGGCTTTAAGCGCACGCCTTCCAATGCTTCGGAGTATCTTTCATCCATTATGCATCACCTAGTAAAGGTTAACGGAGCAAAGCCGAGGTAGCAAGCTCTTCTGATCGTCACGTTGCGGCAGGCAGCCTTCGGCGCGACGGTATATATGCCGGGCTAAGCGCAGATGGAGGGTTTCAACCCGGCACGCGAACACGCGGCATTAACGAACACCGCACGATGCCAGCCGCAATTGGTAATGTGTCTCGTTTTCGTGATAAATTTCTAATGTCTGCAGTGACTTAAGGCTACGAACAGGAGGGTGGGATGCGTGTTGTAATCTGCGGCGCCGCCGGTCAACTGGGAACGGACCTCGTGCAGGTCTTCGAGTCGCAAGGCGAGGAGGTCTTCGGTTTCGACCTCGACCTGGATATTACCGATCACGCCCTGGTCATGGAGAAGATCCCCTCCCTCCAGCCCGACCTGCTGATAAACTCCGCGGCCGACCTCGACGCCGACCAGGCCGAACGCGATCCCGAGCCGTCCCTGAAGACCAATTTCACCGGCACGCAGAACCTGGTGCTGGCGTGCCTCGAATCGGGTTGCCCCATGGCTTTTATCAGCTCCGATTACGTCTTCGACGGGAAAAAAGATGCCGCATACAACGAGCTGGACGAACCTAATCCCCAGGGAGTCTACGGTAAGGCCAAGCTGGCCTCCGAGCGTTACCTGGCTTCCACCCTGCCGCGCTACTATGTCTTTCGCACCCAGTGGCTGTTCGGGAAAGCTGGGAAGCGGAATTTCGTAAAGAGCATCCTGCGCAACGCGAAAGAGAAGGGCAGGTTGCGCGTGGTGAAGGATGAAGTGGGAACCCCCACTTACACGGGTGACCTGGCGGAGATAGTCTACCGCGTGTGTACATCGGACTGGCACGGCCTCTACCATGCCACCAACGAGGGGGTGTGTTCCCGTTTCGAGTTCGCCCGGCAGATAATAGACATCGCGGGATACGAGGACGTCCCCATAGAACCCATCGTCTACGCCGACCTGGACCTCCCCTGCCCGCGCCCGCCTTACTCGCCGCTGGACAACATGAACCTGCGCCTGCAGGGCTTCCCGCCCGCCCGCCATTACAGCGAACCCCTGCGGGAATACATTGAATGGTTGCTCTCGAAGGAAGCCGTCCAGGGGTAGGGGGATGTACGATCTCGTCGTCGTAGGGGCCGGCTGCGCGGGATGCGTGGCCGCACAGCGCACGGCCCGGCAGGGTTTCAAAGTGCTGGTGCTGGACCGCCAGCCCTCCGACAGGCTCGGCCACACCTGGGTGAACGGCGTGGAGCGCACCGTCTTCGACCGCCTGGGCATCGCCACACCCTGCGGCGAGGAGACCATGCCCTCGCCGTTGAGTTCACGCCTTCTCGGGCCTTCGGGAGACCATTATATAGAGACCACAGCAAGTCCCACCATCGAGGTGCGCATGAGCGTCTTCGTACGCCGCCTCCTTTCAGATGCCATGGAGGCGGGCGCCGAGTTCAGGGAGGCTACGCCGGCTGTCCAACCCCTTTTGCAAGGAGAACGGGTAGCGGGGGTGGTCGCCGCTTCCGGGGAGGAGATACCTGCCCGTGTGGTCGTGGACGCCTCGGGGTGGGATGCGGTACTGCGCCGCGGGCTCCCCGACACCTCTCCCGTACCCCGCGAGATGGACGAGGGCTACATGGTGACCGCCTGGAGGGAGCAGCGTCGTTTCGGCCCCGAAGATGCCGCCGGAGTACCGAGCATACTGGGCATCCCCCCGGACGTCAGCGTGAGCAGGGTGGGGTGGCGCGGCGGGTACTCGGTGCTCATGCTCCACTGGGACCCCCGCGAGAGCGAGCTCGACATCCTGGTCGGTTTCAACCAGGCCGAGTCCTCCGAATCGGCGGGGGAGTTCGTAGCGGACTTCTTCGAGAAAAAAGGGCTGGGCGGTGAACGCTACTACGGGGGAGGCGGCCTCATACCGGTCCGCCGTTCCCTGGACGTACTCGTCGACCACGGCATCCTCCTGGCCGGCGACTCCGCATGCATGGTCATCCCCGCCCACGGCTCGGGGGTGGCATCATCCATGATCGCCGGCGACCTGGCGGCACGCACCATCTCGCGCTGCCTGCGGGAGAACGACGCCAGCCGTGAGAACCTGTGGGAATACGCCGCCTCCTACCAGCGCGGCCGCGGCGCCCTTATGGCCTACTTCGACGTCACGCGCGGGCTCACCGACAACTTCGACCAGAACGACATGGACAAGCTGGTAGGCTACGTCATGACCCGGGGCGACGTAGAGGCGGGCTTGCGCGCCGAGCCCCTGGCCATCGACCTCAAGGATGCCCTCAGCCGAGTGCGCAGCCTGCGCCACCCCGTCTTCACCGCCCGTTTCGCCTGGCTGGCCAGCGCGGCTTTAACCCTCAAGAAAGCCTACGAGGATTACCCTGAGCGCTACCACCCCGCACGGCTGGAGGAATGGCGCGAGAGGGTCAGGAGAGCGAGGAAACGCCTTGCAAAGGACTGACGCGCCGGCCGTCTTTCATATCACGTAATCGTCCAACTTGCTGCAAGCCACGTAGGCGGTAAAAGATGCCGCCAGGGCCAGCCAGAGCCCCCAGCCCACCCCCTTCAGGGTAGCGGCGAAATCCAGGCCGACCGCCCTATCGTAACCTATACCGGCGAATATCCTTAGAATAAAGAACAGGAGCACCAGCAGCAGGCAAGAGAAGGAGAGGACCTTCATCACGATCATCCAGACCCTCGATTTCCCGATATCGAGGAATATGAATGCGCCGGCTCCCCATACCAGGGCCGTGAACGCCGCCACGGCCATGCCCTCGGGGAAAGTGATACCTATAAGGGCACGGCCGGGATTGAGCTGTTCGCCGATCCACGGGAGCATCGCGGATACGATGAGCGCGATTCCGGCTCCCACGGCGACGGCGCTGCAGCGTAGAGCGCGCCTCGGATCGATAACGTTGGGGAGCTTGTCACCGGAAGCGGGCGCGGAGGCACGGGAAGGGACCCTGCGAGAGAAGCGCTGCGGTGCGGCGTCCGCTCCCTGCGGGGCGGCCCTCATCGCCCCCGTATAGGCGAGCGTACTTCCCACCTTGCTCGCGGTCTCAGCTCCCGGCTCGGCGAGGCGCTCGCGGCTGCCGGTGGTGGTTGAAGCGGCTTGAGCGCTCGCGGTCCCGCTACCTGCCTCCTGCGGCTCGCCGTGATAGATACGGGCGATAAGTTCCTTCCACTCCCTGTCCCTGCTGAAGTCATACCCCCCCGAAGCGCCCTCCATCTCCGCCTCGCCGATCTGCAGGTCCCTTGCCGCCTCCAGCTCGCTCTGCAAGGCCTTCTCTTTGTCGAAGGGTTCCGCCGCTTCCCCGGCCATGGCCATTCCGAGGTCGGCGCGCACCTGCATGAGGTCTTCCCTGAACTCCTTCATGCTCGCATAGCGCCGATCGGGTATCTTGTTGAGGGCGCGGTGCACGGCGCGCACCAGGTTGGATGGCAAATCTTCCCTGCACTCGTCCAGGGGGACGGGCTCCTCTGAGGCCACCCTGAAGATGATGGCGTAATCGTTCTCGGCATCGAAGGGGCGCTTTCCCGCCAGGACCTCGTAGAGGGTAACCCCGAGGGAGAAGACGTCCACGCGGTGATCGTAGCGCATGCCCTTTACGAGCTCGGGAGCGATATAATTCGGGGTGCCCATGATCACGTCGGTATGAGTGCGGTCGCTCACCTTGAGCATCTTGGCGATGCCGAAATCGGCCACCTTTATGTTGCCGTTCTCCAGCACGAAGATATTGTCGGGCTTGACGTCGCGGTGGATGATCCCGTGGGAATGCGCGTAGTACAGGGCCTCTCCTATCATGGGCGCTATACTCATGACCTCCTCGGTGGACAACGTGCGCTCGGCCAGTATATCCCGCAAGGTCTTGCCCTCGAGGTATTCCATGACTATGAACTGGCGCTCATCGGAGGTGATGATATCGTGCACGGTGAGGATGTGGGGGTGGGTAAGGCGGGCGGCGGCCATGGCCTCCAGGCGGAAACGTTCCCGTATCTCCTCCGTCTCCTCGTCGCTGAGATAGCCCGGGACCGCCAACTCCTTCAGGGCGACGTACCTCTCCAGGACGTTGTCGTGGGCAAGGTAGACACGCCCCATGGCCCCGCGGCCGACTTCCCTTATGATCTGGTATCTAGTTTCCATAGCACCGCATATATTATCGTGCAACGAACAATGCCCTGCTCATCATGGGTTATCGACCGCTCGTTCGAGTAACATGAGATGTATCGAAGACGTTCTCAAGGGAAATATAGCAGGAGTGAAGGTATGCGGTCAGACCGATGTTGCGCCGATTGGAATCCTGGCGATCCGGGGGCGGTTCCGCGACGCACACCCTCAGCGATGGAAGATAAGCTTCATCGTACCCAGGAAGATCTCGTCGGAGTCCGCGAGAACTTTCGGCTCGAAGGCCTCGAGCCTTTCGCCGTTTATGTGCGTGAAATTAGTGCTGGAGAGGTCCATGATGTAATAGCGGTCCTCCCCCAGCCGCGTCACCTTGGCATGGCGCCGGGAGACCCCGGAATCCACCGCGCCGTACGGCGTGAGGTCCACGTCGGGGAAAGAGTGGGTCGCCGGATCGATCCTGCCCAGCGTGTATTCGGCCTTGTCGTCAAGGCCGATGCTGTGCTCGGTGCCCTCAACCTCCAGAAATGCCATACCTTATTTGTACCAGGATTAAGTACGGTGGTAAAGACAGTACAAGCCTTGGCACGTTTACCTATCGAAAGATAATCTCACCTGCAGACGTATTTTACAGGCGCGTCAGTAGTGGACCTCCATGGCGCGGGGCGGACATACCTTGATACACAGCTCGCATGCCACGCATTCCTCGTCTGAGAAGATCACCTCCATGCTCCCGCGGTCCATCGACAGGGCATCGGTCGGACATACCGCGACGCACGCTCCGCAATGAGTGCACTTGACGTCGTTGCGCCGGATGTCCTGGGACAGGGGCTGGACGGTCACCCCGCAGGAATGTATATAATCCAACCCGCGTCTGTAGTCCCCTTCCTCTCCCGTGACCTCCAGCACCAGCAATCCTTCCTCGCGCGGGGTGATGGATGCCTTGAGGATATTGAAGTCCAGGCCGAAGTCGCGCACCAGCTTGCTGACGATGGGTTTGTCGACCTGCTCGTGGGGAAAATGGAGAACGATCTTGTGTCGTATCATCTTACTCCACCCCCTCTTCCCTCGCCGCGCAGGGCAGCAGCTCTACCGGCTGGGTCAGAAGGAAGCGGCCATTCTCTATCCACTCTTTCAAGGTAACCGCGATCTCCCGGGCGCGGTTGTAACTGGAAAGAGAGGCGGTGGGAATCTTTTTACCCCGCAGCTCGACGCTGCCGCTCTTGAGCTGTGCATAGGTTACCTCGCCGATGACTTTCCCGGTGCCCTGGGGGTAGTCGGTGGAATAATCCACTACCGGTGCGATGAGATCCTTATCGCTCACGGCCGCCGATCTCACAACGTCCTCCGATAGGACGGGAATGGGAACGCCTATACCCACGGCGAGACTGGCCCCGTACCCGAGGATGGAGTATCCGGTGAGATACCGCGTGTTCATCCCCCTCACATCGCCGATAGCGGAAAGGGTCCCGCCGGGACGCGAAGGTGCCCCCCCGACGCCGCGCGGGACATCGGTGTGATGCTGGGTACCGTACCAGGCCACGTATCCGATGCCGCCTCCCAGGAAGATACGCGTACCGATGCCGATGGTCCGGAACAGCGGATCGTTCAAGAGCGGCGACAACTGTCCCGCACTGGAGTAATTCGCGTTACCGAGCTCAGGCCTCAGCACACCTAAGTAGGTATAGATGACCCGCTCCGACAGGTTGACCGCCACGTTGTAGTTCTGATAAGCGTTGCGCGGGTTGAATAGCCACGCTTCCTGAACATCGTCCAGGGTAAGGTCTTTCTCCCACGCGCGGTTGGGATAGCAGTCCGTGCCGTAGGATTCGGCCCGCAGGTGCAGCGTCTTGCCTGAGATCAGGTCCTCTATGACATGGCCTCCGCCGTAGCTGAACTCGCCCGGGAACACCTCGTTTAAAGGGTCGTGCTGCGCCATCTCCGTAGCGCCGATGTAGACATCCGCCGCCGCGATGCCGCAGAATACGGGCACATCGTTGAGCCATGCCCGCGAAATCCTCATGCGCGGCTTTGCGTGTCCGACGTTGACGAAAGCCCCGGAGGAACACATGGGGCCGAAGGTGCCGGTGGTGACCACGTCCACCTTGCGCGCCGTCTCCTCTATGCCTTCCTCCGCCACGAGGTCCACGATCTCCTCGGCGGTGACCACTACCACCTCGCCCTTCTTTATCTTCTCGTTTATCTCCGCAATGGTCTTGCCCATTATCTCTTACCTCCCTTTATTTTCCATCAGAACATTCCCGAGGGAGGCAGGGCATGACCCATACGGAGTCCACCACCGCCTTTGCTCTCGTATCGATTCTTTTCTTCTGCATCGTCCCTGTCCTTGCCTTACGCCACCGCGGCGGGCGGATGCGAACTTAAAACGCCGCCGGCGAAGGTGCACGGCGGCCTGATGACCGTATCTCCCGCACCGGGTACGGCGCCGCTGCGCGATACCCTCGCCTGTGATCACGGAGGCATCCGTCCTCGCCTACTCGCTCCTGCTTTCAGCGGGAAGCTCGGGGGCCATCTTCGACCCGCCCGGCGCACCGGTTCTCAACCTCTGCCCGGCTCTCTGTAGCGCCGCCCGCGGGCTTACTCCTCCCCTTCATAGCCTTTCGCGGTACATATGATGTTGTCAATAATCCCCAATATGGTGGGGATATGAAAAATGATACTTCCGCAGCATAAGCATGTCAAATGAGAGCGGGGGGCGTGCTTGCGCAGCAGCCGCCTCAACGTCTGCAACGGCGTGTCTCAACGCATGCGGGACTCCGCTTATCTCTTCGCCTGCCGGAATTTGACTTACGCCGCCGCTGGCGCGAATAATAGCCATTAACCCCCGCATAAGAAGGGAACGCGGCATGATAAGGCTACTGGAGGAAAAAGACCGGGAAGAGGTGCTCGGCTTCCTCGACCGGGACCATGAGCTCAACCTGGTCATGATCTACGATATCACCCATTTCGGGCTGGAGGACCACGGCCTTCCGTTCCAGGGGCGCTACTTCGGCGCCTACCGGTCCGGGGAGTTGGGCGGGATAGCGGCCCTGTTCAACCTGGGCTCCATGTTCGTCTACGCCCCTGACCAGGGCATGGTCCTTGAACTGGCCGACCACGTGGCGGTGCTGGAACGCAAGCCGAGGTTCGTCATCGGACGCACGGATTGGGCGGGACCGCTGCTGGAAAGGCTCTCGAGACAAGGGCTCCAGCCGCTGGGATGGGAGGAACAGGATTATATGACGCTGGTCCCGGAGTCATTCCGACCGCGCATGGGGATCGAAGCACGCTTCGCGGAGCCGCGGGATCTCAAGCGCCTGATGGAGCTGAACCGCGCCTTCCAGTTGGAGTACTTCGGCAGCCTTGACGAGGCCGAGGAGGAACTGGGCAAGCTGGCCGGGGAGAGGATGCGCGATGCGGGAATCGCCGTCGCCGCGGTGGATGGTGAGATCGTCTCCAAGGCGGAGGTCATGCTCCGCACCCCTCATGCCGCCCTCATCGGAGGCGTCTACACCGTGCCCACCTGCAGGGGCAGGGGTCTCTCCTCAGCCTGCATGTCACTGCTATGCGAGGCCATCCTCGCAAGCACGGGTAAGGCCTGCCTGAGCGTGGCGAAGCATAACCACCCGGCCCGGAGCATCTACATCGCAATAGGATTCAAAAAGATCTGCGATTACCGCATGGCCCATTTCTGGTGAGGTCGTGGGTGCCGCAGGTTCATGGTATTACGTAGGGAACGGCAACATCATCATGGAACGTGTTCAAGCCGAAGCGCTTGATTTGCCCGGTGATTTCCTGCATCGCGCGCAATACCTGCGAGCAAAAGGGCAGCCCGGGTGGGGTGAAGACGGCCTGTTCACACGTCAATCAGTCTGGCGGACGATGAGCACGGGGCACTTGGCATGGTGCGTCACGCGGTTGCTTACCGATCCGAGCAGGAAACCGCCCAACGCTCCGCGCCCGTGGCTGCCCATCAAGATCATGTCGTAGCCGCCGTCCTCCGCCTCCTGCAGGATCTCCGCCGCGGAATTGCCGAAACGGATCATCGGCTTTACCTCCAGGCCGGCCTCACGCAGGGGCATGGCACTCTCCGCGAGCATCTCCTCCGCCCGCTTGTCCAGCTCCTCGCGCAGTTCCTCCGGGGGCGGCATCAACACCTCCGGAGCGATGAGACCGTCGGACCAGAAGGCGGAATACACGGGCTCCTCGACGACCGAAAGCAGAGTAACCTTGCAGGAAGTATTTCCTAGCAGCCTGGCGGCAAATGCTACGGCTTTGTCGGCCGTCTCCGAACCGTCCGTGGGAAGCAGAACCTTGTCTATCATCTTTCTTTCCTTTCGCCGGCAGCCTTTCTCCTTGCGACGCCTCCCGCGCTAATTATCGTATTTCTACTGCCATCTTCATCCGCATCAAGAGACGCCCTCGATACAATAGAATAATAATACGATATTTTATTTGCTGCCGTTGCCGGCTGCGCGCCTGCCTTTCTTGCCGACAGGCGAACGGGGGAAAGCGCCTATCCCTTCCTGTTCTTCATCATCACTCCGGCAGTTCCCGCCAGTGATAGCATACCCAACCTTGCGCCATACATAAGTTTTGATTTAATATGCTAAAAGGCGACATGAAGTCGGAAATAAGGGAGGGAACGATGGATTGCTGCTCCGCATGCATGGACTCCGGCACGGGCTGCGAGCCCGGCGAGCCGCGGCCGAACCCCCTGATCATGGCCGCGCGTTTCGCGGCCTTCGTACTCGGGGCCCTGGCCGCAACGGGAGGGATGATCAGGGAGAGGAAGTTCAAGCACCTGGCGTTCTGGCTGGGAACCTGGGCACTTTTCCTCTCGTGGCCCCGCTACCTCATCTGCTCCCGCTGTGAGGGTTACGGCAAGATATGCTACCCCTATTACCTGGGCAAGTACACCTCCCTGGTCTTCCCCCAGGTCGAGGGCAAGGACGTGGGACCGCTGGGCTTCGGCCTGGAGGCCTTCTGCCTTTCCTCCATGTTCTGGACGCCGGCGCTGGCCTTGCGCAACAACCGCGAACTGCTCACGCGCTACATGATGATCATGCAACTGGTCATGGCCGGCCAGTTCTTTCATGCCTGCCGCTGGTGCGCCGCCAATTCCACGCAGGCATGGAAGAATATATGCCCGGCGCACCGCGCCTGGAAGAAGATCCTCAAGATATCTTGAACGTACGGGCCTACCTGGCGAATGGTTTTAACGGCCTAATCTCGTTGGGCGGGCAGCATGTGATCGACGAAATCATAGGAAGCCCGGCGTTGCCGGAAGTCTTCGGTATCAGTGATATGATTCCAGCGGAGTCGCCCAAAGGCCTCCTGCTATTCTATTCTATGGCGCTTACAACATGGATGCCATGCTCGCGACGGGTTCACCCATCATCAAGACCTGCCTTCTATACGGTTTGCTTCGGTAAGGACCCGGAAGCGTGCGGGCAAAGAGTCTACATGGCATCACCGCTGCGCCACCACACGAAAGACTATCCTCCGTGCTTCGTAAGCTGCAGTGGGACCGATCCCCTGCTACCGAAGTCGCGGACCCTCTCCGAGGCGCTGGCGGAACTGGGCGTGCATCGTCGGGACCTTTGCCTCAACAAGCCGGAATACCCGCACGTCCGCCAAGGTTGCCTTATTTTTCACTTACTGAAGCTATCTCGCGAGGGGATTTGGGAAGCTATCGCTTCCCTGCAGGAGCACGCAGCAGCCTGAATGGAATGACGCCTGCCCGGCACACCACACCTGGAAAAAGATTCTCTCTACTTTAGAACGTCCTCCCAATTAAAAAGCACTATGCCGGTTCATTGCAAACGGTCGTGTGAACCTTGATTCCTAAAAGCGTGAGATGCATAGAGTAGACTCCAACACACATCAATGGATGCCGCCACATATAGAAGGTGGTACTTTTATATCCTCTCCAACAAATGCAACCTGAGTCTCTTTGAATATACTATAAACTGGTTACATGTTTTCTCCGCCAAGATTGTCGTGAAAGAGTTTGGCTAAATCGAGATGTTGTTGCCTTCCTTGTGAACTAGAAATGTCACTCATCCATGCTATCATTACTTAGAAATTTTATAGAAAACTTCTTTGCTGGCTGGGCTACTTATAGATGGGGAACGAAGAAACGGATGAAGGGCATCATTCTCTAGATTCTTAGCCAACTTCGATTCCTTTTTTTGAGAGGAAATGATTGTCTTGGAAAAGGAATACTTTGCTCACACTGCCCCCTTGCAGGGTGGAGATATGGAGCCTTTAAGAGAGCATCTGTCCAAAGTCGCCAACCGGGCTTCGGAATACGCGGATGCATTTGGAGCATCTGATGAAGCTGCTTTGGCTGGCCTTCTTCATGATTTAGGGAAGTATGGAGGGCTTTTTCAAGATCGCTTGAAGGGCAAGGAGAGCGGCATTGATCACTGGTCCATGGGTGCTTGGGTTTCCTTGACCCGATACAAGCAAAAAGGAATTGCCGCTGCTCTCGCCATTCAAGGACATCATGTAGGCTTACGGGAAGGCGATGCTGATTCATTGCGCATGTTGAATCCAGAAAAATTGAGAGAAAGGGAAAGACCGCGCTTGTCCGAACCTGACCCCAGTGTTCTCATTCAAAGAATGCAAGAAGATGGCCTGGCAATTCCCAAGGTCGATTCAATTGAGAGAACAATCTACGAACGATCAGCATCTGAAACAGCCGCTGGCATGTTGGATGTACGAATGTTGTACTCAGCCTTGGTAGATGCTGATTTCATTGAAACGGAAGCACATTTCAATGCCGGTCCCGATGGATTGAGAAACTACCGTGGAAAAGGACCATATCTCGAGCCTGAGAAAGGACTTAAGCAACTCCTCGGGTACCTCGAAGAGTTATCCAAGAGATCCTCGGCTTCACTTGCCGTTAATGCATTGCGAAATGATTTACTGGATTCGTGTCTTTTAAATGCCTCGAGCGAACCAGGTTTATTCACGTTAACAGCTCCAACCGGCTCCGGAAAGACTCTGAGCATGCTCGCCTTCGCGCTGAAACATTCCAAAAATTTTGAGCTTCGTCGAATCATAACCGTCATTCCCTACCTGAGCATCATCGATCAAACCGTGAGAGAATATCGCAAGGTATTTGAACCGGTAGTCGGCCCGAAAGAGATCGGGCAATACATACTCGAGCACGACAGCATGGCAGGCACAAGGGGAAAGAGCGACGGCGATATTCCGGATTACCTGGACAGGGAGCGGTTGCTCGCGGAAAACTGGGATGCGCCTATGATCGTGACGACAAGCGTGCAGTTTCTGGAATCGCTCTTTTCAAACAGATCTTCTTCCTGTCGAAAGCTGCATCGATTGGCGAAAAGCGTGATCCTCTTTGACGAAGTTCAAACGCTGCCTATGAAACTTGCGATACCCACGCTCGCCACCCTGTCCCGACTGGCTGAAAGGTATGGATCGACGGTGGTTTTTTCAACCGCCACACAGCCCGCTTTTTCTCACTTGGGGGAAAGCGTGAGGAAATACTGTTCGCAAGGTTGGGAGCCAAAAGAGATAGTACCGGATAACATGTCTCTCTTCAACCGCATCAATCGCACGGATGCGAAATGGCCTGTCGACGTCAATGCAACGATTTCCTGGGAAGAGCTGGCGGAGCAGGTGGCGCTGCCCGTCTATGAACAGTCGCTTTGCATCGTGAATGTTAAAAAGCACGCTCTTGCGTTATATCAGGCACTCAAGGGCCTGGGGGCGGATGGCCTCTTCCATCTTTCAACCAGCTTATGTCCCGTTCACAGAGATGCCGTCTTGAAAGAAGTATGGCAGCGGCTCGAGCGCAAGAAGCCCTGCCGCCTGGTATCAACCCAATGTGTAGAGGCAGGTGTGGACTTGGACTTCCCGGCGGTATTCAGAGCTCTGGCTCCATTGGACTCTGTAGCTCAGGCGGCGGGGCGCTGCAATCGCAACGGCCTCCTTGATCGCGGAGAAGTACATCTGTTTATCCCTCAAGCCGAGGGCGGCGAGAGAATCTATCCCGACGGCGCCTACGAGCAGGCGGCCGGAGTAACGCGTATTCTTTTGAATCGGCATGGCTCGGAAGGCATCGATATAAACGACCCGGAAATCTATAAGGAATACTTCCTGGAATTATATGGTATTGCCAGACCGGAGTTGTTGAATAAAGAACTCCTCGAAGCGATAAGACGATATGACTTTCCAGCAGTTTCTGAAAGATATCGAATCATAGAGAACGATGCAATAAACATCCTGGTTGCTTATGATTCCGAGCGTTTTCACGAACTGGCGGACGAGGTAAGGGAATCGGGGTTGAGGCGAGGCTGGATAGCCAAAGCACGCCCGCATACGGTTTCACTATTCCGGCCGCGGCACAAAGACCCCATCTACTCATATATAGAAGCAATACCTGTAGATAACAGAAAGAGGGAGTATTCGAATGACTGGTTCATTTATCTGTTTGATGACCACTACGATAAGGAAACGGGACTCAATCCCCCACAAGCCATGGAATGTCTTATCGGATGAGTGAGAAAGAGGGATACGCCATGAAACCAAAGGATCAGGCCCTGGAAGTCTGGGGCGATTTTGCCTGTTTTACACGGCCCGAACTGAAAGTGGAGAGGTTCAGTTACCCTATTATTACGCCCTCGGCGGCAAGGGGGATTTTTGACGCCATTTACTGCAAGCCGAACAAGGATCCGGCAAAGGCCGAGTTCCGCTGGCAGGTGACAAAGGTCGAGGTATTGGCTGTACCAAAATATGTGGCGCTGAGGCGAAACGAGGTCAAGGACAAGGCGCCCAGCACGAGGACAATAATGGAGTGGGTTAAGGGTAAGAAAGAGCCGGAACCGATCTGGGCTGACGGCACGAAAAGCATGCTGGGCACCGATCAGCAGGGTCGAACCCAGCGGCAGACCATGGCCCTGAAGAATGTGCGTTACCGGCTGCATGCCGAGATTAGACCTTGGCCGGGGCATGAAGACCGGCTTCAAGGAATGGAGGCTCAGTTCCGCAGGCGAGCTTCCCAGGGCAAATGCATCTATCAGCCTTACTTCGGTTGCCGCGAATTCCCCTGCTTTTTCAGTCTAGTGGAAGTCGGAGCTCAAGTCGGCGAACCGCTACCTTTGAATCTGGACATTGGACTGATGCTGTATGACGTATTTGATCTCTCGAAACCGGGACTCAGCACGGACCAGCCCCGGATAAGCCTCTTCCGCGCCGGCGTGAAGAACGGAGTCATGCTGGTTCCCGAATACGAAAATGATGAAGTGCTCAAGGGCAATGGAGGTAAATACTAATGCTGGAATTGATGCTCAAATATGCGGAGGATCACGGCTTGGTAACCGAACCCGGATTCGCTCCAAAAATGATCCAATGGGCTTTGGTCTTCGACGAAGCGGGGGAGTTCGTCGACGTGATAAAGCTTGGGGATACGGAGCAGCGCAGGAATCCAGGCAGACGTTTTGAAAAGTGCCCCGATCTCAGCCAGGCTGAAATGGTCAGAAAAGACGGCATCAGGAGCCATTTTCTTTCCGAGACCACGGGCGTTGCTACACTCTATGGAAAAAACGGCGAAGAGCAGAAGACACATGAGCGCCACGATTACTTCGTTGACCTATTGAAAAAAGCAAGTATCGTCATTCCTCGACTGGAAAAGATAGCGGAAGAGCTTTCAAGCGAGTCCTCTCTGGAAATAATCAGGATGCGTCTTTCGGACCTGAAAGCCCGCGATACCGAAAAAGCCACCATTAGAATCGGCGGAAGCTTTCCCTTGGAATCGGATACCTGGCATAACTGGTGGCGAGAATTCAGAGAAGCGTCTCTGGGGAAGGAAGCAAAGCCTGGTAATGAGATGCGTTGTTTTGCCACCGGTGAATTGGTTGAGCCGGCATTGACTCATCCCAAGATAAGCGGGCTGGCCGGCGTCGGAGGCAATTCTCAGGGAGACGTATTCATAGGTTTCGACAAGGACTCTTCCAGGTCATACGGGCTCGAGCAATCGGCGAATGCCGCGGTCTCGGAGCAAGCGGCGGCGGCATATAGAGCGGCGCTGAACCATTTGCTCGGTGATTATGGAACTCGAATTGCTGGGGCTAAGGTGATCCATTGGTTCAAGAAAAGGATCGCACCTGATGATGATCCTTTGCCATGGCTTGAGCAAGGACAGTTCGAGGAGGAGATGAACGCTCAAGAAAAGGCAAAAAGAATGCTGGCAAGTATAAGGAGCGGCGAGCGAAAAGACCTGCAAAGCAACTACTATTATGCTCTTACTCTTTCAGGCGCCAGCGGGAGAGTGATGGTACGAGATTGGATGGAAGGCCGATTTGAAGCGCTGGTCGCCAATGTTGGTAAATGGTTTGAAGACCTCGCCATTATTCATCGTGACGGAGGCTGCCTCGCCAAAGACCCAAAAATTTTAGCGGTCCTCGGCGGAACGGTTAGAGATCTGGCAGATGTACCGGCCCCCCAAGTAACGAAGCTGTGGCGGGTAGCGATCAGGGGAGAGCCGATACCTCGAAGCGCGCTCGCCGCTGCTTTGATCCGAGCCAAAATGGACATCATCCACAACAATCCTTTTAATCACGCTCGCATGGGGTTAATCAAAGCGTATCACTTGAGGAAACACCAACTGACAGGAGGTAACACTATGGCGGATGTCTTAAAACCCGAATTAGCCGAAGGATACCCGAACCCCGCCTACCAGTGCGGGAGGCTGATGGCGATACTCACCGGATTACAGCGAAGCGCCCTGGGGGATGTTGGTGCAGGAGTGGTGCAGCGCTATTACGCCGCCGCCAGCACTACTCCGTCTCTCGTCTTGGGCCGGTTGACGAGAACCAGCCAATTCCATTTGAACAAACTCAGCCCCGGCTTAGCTCGCTGGTATGAGGATCTGCTGTCGCAGGTGTGGAGCAACTTTCAGGCGGGAATGCCCAGGACTTTGAACCTGGAAGAGCAAAGCTTATTCGCTCTTGGATATTATCAACAGCTCGCCGACATGCGTAAGAAAAAGAATGAAGACGAGGATACGGACAAGGAGGTCAATAATGAATAGCACTATCAAAAATCGCTATGAGTTCCTGCTGCTGTTTGATTGCGAGAACGGCAATCCGAACGGCGACCCGGATTCCGGGAACGCTCCTCGCATCGACCCGGAAGACATGCGAGGTTTGGTTTCAGATGTTGCTCTCAAGAGAAGGGTGCGCAACTATGTTCAGATAGCGAAGGGAAACCGGGCGCCCTTTGCGATTTTCGTCGAACATGCAACGAATCTCAACCGCCCCATAGTCAAGGCTCATGAGGAGACGGAGGGCGGGTTTTCAGGGGATAGCACGAAAGGCGCGGACAAGAAAAAGGTCGAATTGGCCCGTGAATGGATGTGCAAGAACTTCTATGACGTCCGCACCTTCGGCGCTGTTATGAGCACTGGGCCAAACGCCGGCCAGGTGAGGGGACCAGTTCAATTTTCCTTCGCGCAGTCCGTGGACCCTATACTGTCTCTTGACGTCTCGATAACTCGTATGGCGGTAGCGGATACGGTTAAGGGCGCAAAGTCTAGCGAAGACTACCTGAAATGGGAGGCAGAGCAGCCGGAGGATAAACTTCGCACTATGGGAAGGAAAGCGCTGATACCCTACGGCCTTTACGTCGCTAAGGGCTTTATCAGCGCCTACCTTGCCCAAGAAGATGGTGGCACATGCTTTTCCGAAGGGGATCTGGACCTCTTTTGGGAAGCCTTGCTGAAGATGTATGAACATGATCGTTCCGCGAGCAAGGGAATGATGTCGGTTCGCGAACCTATCTTTGTCTTCAAGCATGTTGGAACGGACAGTGACGAGCAACAGCGTGAACAGCAGGCCATGCTTGGCTGCGCTCCGGCCCATAAGTTGTTCGACCTCATTGAAATCAATAGAAAAGACGGCGTTGATGCGCCTCGTTCTTTCAGCGATTACACGGTTTGTTTCAATAAGAACAAGCTCCCGAACGGGGTTGAAGCGGGCTTCATCGTTACCGGCGAAGGCGGAAAAGCGGAAATCGTCTGGGGCTCTGTGCCGGATAACGTGGTCACGAAGTAGAAACGGCTTAAAGCAAGGCTATGTATTCCGAAGAGGAACTCCTGCCGCTTTCAGCGCTGCAGCACCTGTTATTCTGCGAGCGGAGGGCAGCGCTCATTTACATCGAGGGGCTCTGGGACGAGAATCCGTATACTGTTGAAGGGCTCCACTTTCATGAGCGAAGCCATGAATCTGAGACCGAGTCCCGAGGAAACACAAGAATAGCGCGTGCCGTTCCCTTACGATCCTTGAGGCTGGGTCTCTCCGGCAAGGCGGACGTAGTGGAGTTCCATCGCATGACCCAGGAACAGGAACAAGCAAGCGGCGGGATCCGGCTGCAAGGCGTTCCGGGATTATGGGTAGCTTTCCCAATTGAGTATAAGAGAGGCAGGCTTCGCCATGAGAAAGGCTATGAGGTGCAATTATGTGGCCAGGCAATATGTCTGGAGGAGATGCTGAAGGCCGTCATCCCGACGGGTGCCATCTATTACGGGAAGACGGGGCGCAGGCTGGATGTCGCATTTACAGGGGGTCTTCGTCGTGAAACGATGGCGGCGGCAGCCAGGCTGCATGAGCTTATTAGGCAAGGAACGACTCCAGTGGCTCGTTTTTCGAAAAAATGCGGCAGCTGTTCATTAGAGGATATATGCGTGCCCAAGACTACAGGGAAACGACAAAACATCGAGAAATATATGGCTGATGCGATCCGCGCTCCGGAAGGATTATGCAATGAAGCATCTCCTTAATACCCTATATATAACCAGCCAGGGATCCTATCTGGCTCGAGAAGGCGAGACGGTCCTGGTTAGGGTCGAGAGGGAAACAAAATTGCGTGTTCCTATCCACACCTTAGATGGCATTATCTGTTTCGGACAGGTCGGTTGCAGCCCGCCGCTTATGCAATTATGTGGGGAACGGAATGTCACAATCTCTTTCTTGAGCGAATATGGTAAATTCTGGGGCCGTGTGCAGGGGCCTGTATCGGGTAATGTTTTGCTCCGGCGAGAGCAATATCGCTGGGCTGATGATTCGGAGGTCACAGCAAGCATCGCCCGGAGTCTCTTGATCGGTAAGGTTGCCAACTGCAGGACTGTGCTCTTGAGGGCGCAACGCGACCATCAGGATAAGATTGACAACAAATCGCTTAGAGAGGCGAGCGATCATTTGATGCGGATAGCCAATAACCTACAAAACAAAGTAGTTCTTGATACAGCAAGAGGTTATGAAGGCGAGGCCGCGCGGATGTATTTTTCCGTCTTCAACCACCTGATCACTGCCCAGAAGGAGGATTTCGTTTTTCATGAACGCAGTCGTCGGCCTCCAATGGACAACATGAACGCTCTTCTTTCGTTTCTATATGCAATCCTGGTGCATGATGTAGCGTCTGCTCTGGAAGGAGTAGGTTTGGATCCAGCGGTCGGCTTCCTTCACCGTGATCGACCGGGAAGACCTGGATTGGCCTTGGATCTCATGGAAGAGTTGCGGCCCTTTATGGCCGATCGATTAGCGCTTTCGCTGGTCAATCGCCAGCAGGTCAAGGCCAAAGGATTCAGGAAGACCGAATCTAACGCGGTTCTAATGGACGATGGTACTCGCAAGTCGCTATTAGTCGCGTATCAGAAACGGAAGCAGGAAGAGATATTTCATCCATTTGTTAAAGAGAAGATCGCGATAGGTTTGCTTCCGCATGTGCAAGCCATGCTTTTTTCTCGTTTTATCAGAGGTGATATTGATGGCTACCCGCCCTTTCTTTGGAGATGATGCAAGATGATGGTACTAGTAACTTATGATGTGAATACCGAGACTCCCGAAGGCCGGAAGAGGCTTCGTCATGTCGCCAAAAAATGCGAAAACATGGGGCAACGAGTTCAGAAATCCGTGTTTGAATGTCTAGTCGATATGGCTCAGTGGACGGCTTTCAGACAACGGTTGATCGATGAAATAGATGATGAGACCGATAGCCTTCGTTTCTATTTCCTAGGTAATAATTGGCGCCATCGTGTTGAACATATCGGCGCCAAGCCATCATATGATCCGGAGGGTCCTCTTGTTGTTTAAATCAAAGCTACGCGAATCCTTAGCTCCCGTTCTTTTCCATGGAGGTTCGCGATCTCTTAAAATTCGCATGAACAGTAGCTTTCCTTGCCCGTTCTTTGAAAATTTCATAGTGCATACATTCTGTGTTTCTTTGTTTCGCGAAATGCTGCCTTTTTACGCTGCTATAAACAGGGTTCAATAGGCATGCAGTCGCCCCCCGCGCAGGGGGCGTGGATTGAAACTCGCTTGTGAGGTACTGCCGCATGGCCGCCTGAGTCGCCCCCCGCGCAGGGGGCGTGGATTGAAACATCCCGGTTGTCCAGCCGCAGATGCCCCGATGAAGTCGCCCCCCGCGCAGGGGGCGTGGATTGAAACATTCCCGGACGTGGCCGAGAAGATGATGCTCCCGGGTCGCCCCCCGCGCAGGGGGCGTGGATTGAAACGCCCTCTATGCCCGCGGTGATAGCCGCCTCGGCCGTCGCCCCCCGCGCAGGGGGCGTGGATTGAAACACTTGTCTCGGTTTTCACCTGCTGCCAATCGGTGTCGCCCCCCGCGCAGGGGGCGTGGATTGAAACCGGCAGGGAGATGAGGTCAAGGCCGAAGGCTCGGAGGTCGCCCCCCGCGCAGGGGGCGTGGATTGAAACAATTCGATGAGGCGGTAACGGTCGGTGGTGTCTCGTCGCCCCCCGCGCAGGGGGCGTGGATTGAAACCCTTTATTCCCAAGTCATAAACGACGCCGCTGCGGGTCGCCCCCCGCGCAGGGGGCGTGGATTGAAACCATACCCGCCGGGACTACGCGTTCCATCATCGGCGTCGCCCCCCGCGCAGGGGGCGTGGATTGAAACTGAATGGGGATTATGCCATCCAGTCCATGGAGATGTCGCCCCCCGCGCAGGGGGCGTGGATTGAAACATCGCAAGCCATGCAGCAAATTCGAGAGTATGTGTGTCGCCCCCCGCGCAGGGGGCGTGGATTGAAACATAAACTGCCACCTTCCAAGTATCATCATCTCGGCGTCGCCCCCCGCGCAGGGGGCGTGGATTGAAACCTTAGATCCTTTCCCCTGCCGCACCACCAGCCGCGTCGCCCCCCGCGCAGGGGGCGTGGATTGAAACAACCGACACCAAGCCCGTAAAGCCCTCCGTGGGGGTCGCCCCCCGCGCAGGGGGCGTGGATTGAAACATAGAACTGGTCGTCGCCCGCACCATATGAGCCGGTCGCCCCCCGCGCAGGGGGCGTGGATTGAAACAACGACCATAGAAAAGGGAGCTGTGGCGATAGCGGGTCGCCCCCCGCGCAGGGGGCGTGGATTGAAACCGCTCACCTTAACACCCGAAA